>JBNKOE010000011.1:0-143834 GCA_050294475.1 Algibacter sp.
TCACACGTACTTTATGATCTCTTCCGAAAAAGTACCCAAAGCTACGAGCAATACTTTCTAAATATGCTTTGTTATCAGCCATATCGTTATAATCTGGGAATACACGTTGTGCTGCCATATAAGTTAACGCAACAATACTTCCCCACTCGTTCATAGCTTGTTTATTGTATAAAACATTCATTACTTTATGGAAAGATACCGCAGAAACATCCCATCCTTTTGTAGTAAAATCGTAATTAGAATCTGTATAGTGTTTTCCTTTACGTACGTTTACTGACATTCCGATTGAATGTAAAACGAAATCAATTTTACCTCCTAAAATTTCCATAGACTTTTCAACTAAATTGTTTAAATCGTCCATAGAAGTAGCGTCAGCAGGAATAATTTCTGAACCGGTTTTTGCTGCTAAATCTTTGATTCCTCCCATACGCATTGCAATTGGCGCGTTGGTTAAAACAAATTCTGCTCCTTCTTCGTGAGCACGTTCAGCAACTTTCCATGCAATAGAATTTTCATCTAATGCTCCAAAAATAATTCCTTTTTTTCCTTTTAATAAATTATATGACATATTGGTTATTTTATATCTTTCTTGGTTGATTAATTAAAAACTTACCTCTAATATTACGGGCAAAAGTACTAAACTTTTAACTTATAATTTTTAACTTTTGTTTTTTTTCAATTTAGTAGTTCTTTAGCATGTGCAATAGCTGATGAGGAGGCATCTAAACCTCCTAACATTTGAGCAATTTCTACAATACGCTCATCATGATTTAATTTTACTAAATTCGTTTGTGTTACCTCATTAACATCTTCCTTATAAACTTTAAAATGCGAATGTCCTTTGGCTGCAATTTGTGGTAAATGCGTAATAGAAAATACTTGCATGGTTTTACTCATTTGCAACATAATATCGCCCATTTTATTTGAAATCTCACCAGAAACACCTGTATCAATCTCATCAAACATAATGGTTGGCAATTGTATATAATTAGAAAGCATCGATTTGATAGCTAACATAATTCTTGATAACTCGCCTCCTGAAGCTGCTTTTTTAAGCTCGTTAAATTGTCCGCCCTTATTAGCTGAAAACAAAAAGGATAAATCATCTTTTCCATTAACTAAAAAATGATTGCCTAAAGCAACATCTATTTTAAACTGTGCATTTGGCATTCCTAAACTAGCTAAAACAGTTTCTAATTGTTCTTTTAACTGAGGAATGACATCTAATCGGTTTTTATGAATGGTTTTAGCAATAGTATTTAAAACCTTTTCTTTACTTTTTATTTCTTCCTCTTTCTTAATAATTATAACATCTAAATTCTCTGTAACAGATACTTTTTCATTTAAAGCTTCTCTAATAGAAATTAATTCTGAAACATTTTCTGCTACATGCTTTTGCATTAAATTATGAAGTACTTTCAGTTTTCCGTCTACAACTTCTAGCCTAATAGGATCGGCATCTAAAGTGTCTTGCAATGCATCAACTTCTGTAAATACATCATCTATTTCAATAAGACTGCTATTTACTCTATTAAACAAATCGTCATACTTATTAGAAAATCCTGAAAGCTTTTGAAAAACATTTTTTAATGATGTTAAACTTGATAAAACACCTATTTGCTCTTCACTAAGCAATTGGTATGCTTCAGCTAATTTTTCCTTTATACTCTCAATATTGTTTAAGGTTTCGTATTCTTCTTCAAGTGTTTCTAATTCACCATCAACCAAATTGGCTTCAACTAATTCATTTAATAAAAACGAATTATAATCGTGCTCTTTTATTGCTTCCGCCTGAAATTCTAAAAGTGTTTTTAATTCTTTTTGAAGCTTTTTATAAATTCTTAATTCTGCACTATAATTTTCTAAAACTGAATCATTATCTGCTAAAGCATCAATAATTTGAAATTGAAAGTCGTTACTTGTAAGTTGTAAGGTTTGATGTTGCGAATGAATATCTATAAGTCGCTCGCCTAACAATTGCAAACTATTTAAATTAACAGGTGTATCGTTTATAAATGCTCTAGACTTACCTGAAGGTAAAATTTCTCTACGAATAATAGTTTGGGCTTCATAATCTAAATCTTCTGCCTCAAAAAGTGATTTTAAATTATAATTAGATATTTTAAACACAGCTTCAATAACACATTTTTGTGTGGTATCTTTTAAGCTACTTAAGTCGGCTCGTTTTCCTAAAATTAAAGATAATCCTCCCAGAAGAATAGATTTTCCTGCTCCAGTTTCTCCTGTAATAATTGAAAATCCTTCGTTAAAATTAACTTGAAGATGATCGATTAGCGCGTAATTCTTTATAGAAAGTGATGTTAGCAAAACCTTTTATGTTATTTAAATTATGAAAATAAATATAGTGAAAGTGTTTTAAATATGTTGAATTTAAAACGCAATGTTTTGCCATTTACTATTATGCATTGGCGCTACTTTTTGAAGAGTTTCTTTTAAACTTGCAATATTAACTTTTGGTCCATCGCTAAAAATTTGTTCAATTTCATCTGCTTTAGCATCAAAAAAGGTACGTAACAAAAATGAATTAGGCCTTCTACTATTCATTGCTTGAAACTTTTTAATAGATGCTGCTATTTGCTCTTTTCCTTGTTTAATATTATCACTCATAACATCTAGACCTTCTCTATGGTATGAGTAAATAACATCTCTATACTCTTTAAATGTTGGCGATAAAATATTATCTATTAAAGCAAATCTGCTTTGTAAACCATCTTCTACTTTCCATCCAGAAAAGTTTCCTTGTTGCGAATAGTTTGTAATTATTTGAGCTTGTTTATAATACTCATTACCACCTTTAGGAGAAAAAGAATCGGCGTCTAATCCTAAAATCATATAAATATGAAACGATAAAACAGATATTAGGTTAGATTCGAACTGATTTGGATTGAAAATTAAATTTTGAAATTCTAAATATTTAAAATTAAAATCTTTATCATTAAAATTATAAACAGGTGTTGTAAAAGACGAGCCATATACTGGTCGTGAGGACTGTACTTGCAAAGATGCTTGAAACGATTCGCCACTATAACTTGCCACATTTATAACCATACTACAATCTATACGCTCTTGTGCAGTAAAGGTTTTGTTAGTCCATTTAGTGTTTTTAACAAATTCGTTTAGTTGCTTTTCTAAAGTTTTGAAAATAGGGAAGTTTTCATTTCCTGTTTGTTGTGCATTTACAACAACTGTACAATTTAATTCTTGCGAAATACCTGAAACACCAAAACAAAACAATAAAATAACTAAAATATTACGCATCAATTTCTTTTATAATTTTATTTAATAAATCGGTTGCAACTTCTGTTTTCGACTTCAACTCAAACTGAGTTACTATGTCTTTATCATCAATAAAAGTTACCTTATTAGTATCTCCTTTAAATCCAGCACCTTTATCGTTTAACGAATTTAAAACAATTAAATTTAAATTCTTTCTTTTTAATTTGTCTTTTGCATTTTCAAGCTCGTTATTAGTTTCTAATGCAAACCCAACTAAATATTGTTGCTTTTTTATTTCGCCTAAAGAAGCTAGAATATCTTTTGTTTTTTCTAACTGTATTATTAACGTGGAATCGTTCTTCTTTATTTTCTGAGAAGCAACTTCTCTAGGTTTATAATCAGCCACAGCTGCAGAAAGTATCGCAACATCAACATCACTAAAATATTCATGAACGGCATTATACATGCTTTCGGCATTTATAACTGGTATTATATTAATAAAACTATGTGTTACTTTTTGGCTTGTTGGCCCTGTTATTAAAATAACCTCAGCTCCTAAATTTGCTGAAGCCTTAGCAATTTCAAACCCCATTTTACCACTAGAATGATTTCCTATAAAGCGAACAGGGTCTATAGCTTCGTATGTAGGTCCTGCAGTAATAAGTATCTTTTTTCCTCGTAATGGAAGTTTATTTAAAATATCGTTCTCAATAAAAGTTACAATATCTTCTGGCTCTGCCATTCTGCCCTCTCCTACTAATCCACTTGCTAATTCACCACTTGTTGCAGGAATCATAATATTTCCGAACGATTTTAACTTTTCAAAAGACGCTAAAGTAGATGGATGTTTATACATATCTAAATCCATAGTAGGTGCAAAATATACTGGACATTTTGCTGATAAATATGTTGCTAACAACAAATTATCGCAAACGCCATTTGCCATTTTAGACATGGTATTAGCCGTAGCTGGTGCAACAACAAATAAATCTGCCCAAAGCCCTAAATCTACATGACTATTCCATACGGCTTCGTCATCATCTTCATTTACAAAAGAAGAGTATACAGGATTTTTTGATAGTGTTGATAAGGTTAAAGGTGTTACAAATTCTTTAGAAGAAGGTGTCATAACGACTTTTACGTTAGCACCCGATTTAACAAATAACCTTACTAATGAAGCAGTTTTATAAGCGGCAATACCAGCAGTGATACCTAGTAATATATTTTTGCCGCTTAGTATTGACATTTTTAAAAATTAATCTTGAGTTTCTTCCTCAGTATTTCTAAAATAAATTTTATCTGTTAACCATTCTTGAACAGCTAAAGCATGAGGCTTTGGTAACTTTTCGTAAAATTTAGATACCTCAATTTGCTCTTTGTTTTCAAAGATTTCTTCAAGACTATCATTGTAAGTAGCAAACTCTTCTAACTTATCAATAAGTTCTTTTTTAATCTCTGTGTTAATTTGTTCTGCACGTCTAGATATAATTGAAATTGACTCATAAATATTCTGAGTTGGCTCATCAATTTGATTTCTATCGTATGTTACAGTATTAACTGGAGCATTGGTTTTCTTTAAATCCATTATTATTGTTATTTAACTTTTAGCACTGTATTTTTTTAATTCCTCTTGTAATATTACTGCCATTTCCTCTACTTCTTCAATGTGTGTAGAGTTTGCGTAAGTTTTTTTAAATGCTTCATAATACTCCTTGGCTTCATTTAAACGATTAAGCTTTAAAGGAATAATTCCATTTGGCGTCAATTTATTTTCTCTACTATTAATAGCAAGTTTAAATGCTGAATCAAGTTTAAGAAATGAAGCCTCTTCTCGTAATGAAGAACCAGGAAAATCAAAAGCAAAATTATTAAATGATTTTACTGAAGCAGGATAATCTGATATTCTATTGTATTGCTTCGCTATTTCAAAAGCCTTTTTTTCTAACTTAAAGTCAAGTTCTTTTACTAATTTATTTGCTTCTGCAATGTATTGAGACTCTGGAAATAAATTGATAAACGTTTGAAGCTTTTCTATAGCTTCTTTAGTTTCTGTTTGATCCTTACTATAAACAGGAGATAGCATGTAATAGCTTTTTGCGCTAAAAAAAGAAGCCTCTTCTAATTTTTCGCTTTTCGGATAACTAGAAGCAAAGCGTTCAAATTGATAACCTGCAACATAGTAATCTTTCATTTGATAAAATGAATTAGAATACAAGTACATTAATTTTTCGGCTTGTGGTTTCCCTCTATAATTAGGCACAATTAAAGCAAAAAGCTTATTTGCCTTTGCAAATTCACCTTCGTTATATAATTCTTCCCCCATTTTAAACTTTGTTGCTACATCTTCAGACTTTAATGCCTTTTGATATTCGCTACATGAACTTAAAACAGTAAATATTATTAATATGTAAAATAAATTTTTCATAAATGTAAAACAGTGTGCAAAATTAAGTTATTAATATGGATTTTAAAAATATATTTTAATGCTAAAATACTTGTTGTATTATACTAATTCTAAGGATTAAGTAATATTTAACTTTTAAAAGATTCTACAGCTTCAAAAAGCTTATAATCTAAAACCATTTTACCTTCACTATTGTAGTAATAAGCCTTTTTAAATTTAAAATCTAATAATGTATCACTCAAAACATAGGAATGCATTTGATGCACTTCTTGATTAAAGGACTCATCATAATAACTTATCATTATTATAAATTCACCATGCATTTTAATTATTTCTTCATTAGAAAAATTAAATAACGGACTTTTATCATCTAATTCATGAACAATTGTCCATGTTGTTGGCAAGTAACTTATAGTGCTTCTTTCTAGCTTGAGTATATAAAAATCGTTTTCATAATTACCCAAGCTATTTTTTGTAGTAAGAGATAAGGTTACCGTTATTTTAGGGCGAATCATGGTTGTTTTTCTGTTATTAACAAGCCTAAACATAAGTGCTCTAGACTCATTAAAGTCTCTCAAAACAATATGTTTACTAAATCTAACAGCAGCTTTAGGTTTTGAAAAACGACCATAAATTAACCCTGTTGCAAATGCAAATAACATTAAACCTAAAAAAGCCTCAATTGAAGACACAATACCACTTGCAATTCCACTAGGAAACATTGCTCCGTATCCTAGGGTAGTAAACGTTTGCATTGAAAAGAAAAAAGCATTTAAAAAATCGTGTGCAACACTACCTGTTGAAGAAATAATTTCTTCTATACCAATAACTAGATATATAATTGCAAAAACCGAATTAATTAAAAATCCTAAAGCAAATGTTAACACAAAAAAATGAAGCCAAGATATATTTACTAAATAATGATAAGCTTCAGAAAACCTAAGTGGTTTATTAACATAATGTATATTAAAAGCTCCATCCGAATTCATCATACGCTTTGCGTTTAGCGATGATGCATTTCCTAAACCTGGATCTTTTATTTTTTTTGCCAAATTAAAACGCTTTTACAAAATCTTGTATCTTTTTCTTTAATTGATTTGATGCTGGTACTAAAGGCAATCTAACTGTGTCTTGACATAAATCTAAAGCCTCAAATACAGCTTTAATTCCTGCAGGATTATTTTCTTCAAAAATATAATCAATAACATCAACTAGTCTGTAATGAATTTTATAAGCTTCTTTTGCATCTCCATTCAATCCTAAACGAATCATACTTGAAAACTCTTTTGGAAACGCTTGTCCAATAACCGATATAACTCCAGCACCTCCAGCTAAAACAATTCCTAAAGCTAAATCATCATCTCCTGAAATTACAAGAAAATCTTCTGGTTTATTTTTTATTAATTGTAAATAATTATAAACATTGTTACCAGCCTCTTTTACAGCAACAATGTTTTCAAAATCATTTGCCAATCTTAAAGTTGTTTCTGTGTCCATACCTTTTGAAGTACGTCCTGGAACATTATATAAAATAACATCTATTGGTGATGCTTCTGAAATAGCTTTAAAATGCTGATAAATTCCTTCTTGAGTAGGTTTACTATAATATGGTGAAACCGATAAAATAGCATCTATATTACTTAAATCTGTAGTTTTTATTTCTTCTATAACAGCCATGGTATTATTTCCTCCAATTCCAAGAACCATTGGTAATCTACCATTATTAGTTTTAGAAATGGTTGCAATAACCTCCTTTTTTTCTTGTTTTGTTATAGTAACACTTTCTCCTGTTGTACCGCAAATTACAAGATAATCGGTACCATTATCAATATTATAATTAACAATATTTGCCAATGCCTCATGATCTACACTCAAATCTGATTTAAAAGGTGTAACCAATGCAACTCCAGTTCCTAAAAACTTACTATTCATTTTTAATTTTATTTAATATAGTTAAGTATTTAAAAAGTTCACTTTTAAATACCTTAAATTCTTTTAATCTTGTTTTAATAATTAAATCGTTTAAACGCTCGTCTGTTTGCAAAACACCAATTTTAAATTTTGCATTCGACATGGCAGTAAGCAACTTCAATTCTAAAACATCTTCTTCATAAAAACTAATTAAAGCATCAAATTTTACATCTAAAAAAGATTGTAACTCAACATTTTTAACAACGCCTTTCCATCCAAAATCCTTAGAGGTAAAACATGCATCCCATGTATTTAAATCATTTGTTTCATTTGACGTGTAAGCTATAATTTTAAGATTATTTGGTCTAATTTTTAAATAATTAGCTAAATCTCTAAGCCTTTCAAAATCATCAGATTCATCAATATTTAAGATAATACCTAAACTATCAATCTTATTATCTGTAACATTTACTTGTCTTTTAGATAACAATTTGTTTAAATACTTTTTATTAGATTTTTCCTTAAAACCTTTAAAAATCATTTATCTTTATACTTTGCGTAAAGGTAACAAAAGTACTTTCAAATTATCAGTTTAAAGCATGAGGTTTACACATTTATTTTTTTTGTTAAATATTTTATTTTTTTCTAACTGCAAAGAAGACACTTATCACTTAAAAAAAATAGAAGCAGAACAAATATCTATATCAGACTCTTTAATTATGAATTCTGAAATTGAAGATTTTATTAAACCTTACAGAAATCATCTTCAAAAAAGAATAGACAGTGTTTTAGCATATTCAAAAGAAGAATATTCAAAAACTGACAACAAATTCAATACAGCAATTGGTAATTTTATAGCCGATGCGGTTTTTGAAGAAGCCAATCCTGTATTTAAAATAAGAACGGGGCATAACATTGACATGGTTATGTTAAACTATGGTAGTATACGCGCATCTATTCCTAAAGGAAACATAACAATTAAAACCGCTTATCGAGTAATGCCTTTTGAAAATAGCATTGTAATAGTTGCTATGAAGGGCTATCAAATTAAAAATCTTGTTTCTTACTTAGTTAAATCTAAGGAAGCACACCCAATATCTAAACTTAAATTATCTATTGATAAAGATTTTAATTTAATCGATTATAAGATAAACGAACATATAGTTGAAGAAGATAAAATATATTATGTTGCAACTAACGATTATTTATATAACGGTGGTGATAGCATGACTTTTTTTAAACCAAACGATAGTTTATATATTTTAAACTATAAAATTAGAAATGCTTTGATTGATAATTTTATAAAGATAGACACCTTAAAAACGGTTAGAGATGATAGATTTATTCAAATAATAAATTAAAATGAAACGTAGAGACTTTATACAACATGCAACTGCTGGAACTGCATTGATAACTCTTGGTAGTTTTAGTTTACAATCGTTTACTGAATCGACAAAAACTAAAAGAATCACTATTTTACATACTAATGATGTACATAGCCATATTGATACCTTTGTAGACGGAAAATATGCTAACAAAGGCGGTGTTGCAAGACGTGCCACTTTAATTGAATCTATTAGAAAAGAAAACCCTAACACACTTCTATTTGATGCTGGCGATATTTTTCAAGGAACTCCTTACTTCAATTATTACGGTGGCGAGTTAGAATTTAAATTAATGAGCATGTTAAAATACGATGCCGCAACTATTGGTAACCATGATTTTGATAATGGTATTGATGGCTTATTTGCTCAATTCCCTCATAAAAAATTTGAATTTGTAACAGCAAATTATGATTTCTCAAATACTATTCTTGACACCCATACTAAACCTTACAAAGTTTTTATTAAAGATGGAATTAAAATAGGTGTTTTTGGCTTAGGTATCGAATTAAATGGATTAGTGCTTCCAGAATTAAGTAAAGAAACAAAATATTTAGATCCTATTGAAATAACGCAAGACATGACACGTATTTTAAAAACCGAAGAAAAATGCGATTTAATAATTTGTCTTTCACATTTAGGATATTATGAAGAAAAGAAGCCAAACAAAATAAATGACATAACTTTAGCAAAATCAACTAATAATATTGATTTAATAATTGGCGGACATACGCATACCTTTTTACCGAAACCTACAGTTGTAAAAAATTTAGATGAAAAGAATGTATTAGTAAATCAAGTAGGTTGTTACGGAGTAAACTTAGGAAGAATAGATTTTTATTTTGATACCGACAAAAATAAATCTGCTAATGGCGAAGCTATTATTGTTTAATTTTCTTAAATAAACTGATAGCTATCATCATATTATACGACATAATATTTGTAAATCACAAATATTTTTAAAATGAAAAAGTATATACCCTTAATACTTAGAGTTATTGTAGCAGTAATTCTTATTCAAACTTTACGGTTTAAATTTACAGCACACCCGGATAGTGTTTATATTTTCAATAAAGTTGGGTTAGAGCCTTATGGCAGAATTGGAATTGGTGTTTTAGAATTAATTGCTGGTGTTATGTTACTTATACCAAAAACTATTTGGGTCGGCGCACTATTAACCTTAGTAATTATTAGTGGTGCTATAGTAATGCACCTAACAAAAATAGGAATAGAAGTAAATAATGACAAGGGCATTTTATTTATAACTGCAGTGATAACATTTCTTCTATCTACAATTATACTTTATATATACAGAAAAAGCATTCCATATATAAAAACCTTTTTTATCTTTTAATCAGCCAGCCATCTATCTAATTGATTAATTTCTTTACTAACCAATTTTGATTGTCTGCAAAAAAAATAAAGTGCCAATAATGTCAGTGTTGTTGTTAAAAAATTGAATAAGTTTTCCTCCCTCACATACAAATAGGCAACCGTAATAACCTCAGAAAATACGATGAATAGTGACCCAAGAAACATGAATAGGGATTTTTTGTTCTCTTTATAAAAATAGTTCAATAACGATACAGGTATCAATGTTAGCATCAAAATATTATATATAGTATCAGCAACATATTCATCCATAGATGCATATGGTTCTATAATAATCTGTAATACATAAGCTATATATATGTCTAAAACTATTAAGACCACAAAATACAACTTGAAGTTCTTTAAACCCTCTAAAAATGAAAACGACTTCAAAATTTTAATTATAAGTGCCAAATAAGCAATCATATAAAACCCATTCCCTACATAATAATACACCCTAGGCGGAATATTACCTTCAATTAAAACCATTAGATCTGAAATAGAATAGAACACTAAAAAAATAACAAAAAGCAATTGCTTTTTGCCACCACCTAAAAAGTACTTAACAGTGATAAGTGGTAGAATGAGAGCATCAAAAATAGCAGCCAAATAATGATAATCACTAAATTGAAAGAAAACAAATGCCGCATAAACGAACATAATCATACCGGTTAAAACTTTCGATTTATTCATGACTACATATTAATAATTTAGTAAGCAAATATAAAAAAAAATAACTATTAATCGATAAAAAGTGTATTTTTATCGATAAATTTTAAAATTATTTTATTTTTTGTAAGAATTCATGTTCGTTTATTAACAAAATATTCAATTTCTCTGCCTTTTCTCTTTTACTAGGTCCCATATTATCACCTGCAACTATATAACTTGTTTTAGATGAAATAGAACTACTAACTTTACCTCCATTATCTTCTATAAGCTTTTTAAGTTCATTTCTTGAAATACTTTCAAAAACACCAGTTATAACAATTGACTGACCCTCTAAAATATTGGTTTGCCCTATAAGTTGTTCTGCCGACATTTCTAATTGAACTCCAAACGCTTTGAGTCTATTAATAATAAACATGTTTTTTTCTGAAGAAAAGAAAGCAACCACACTTTCTGCAATTTTAATACCTATCTCATCAACATTTACTAATTCTTCTCGAGAAGCTTTAGAAATAGCATCAACACTTTTATAATGTTTCGCTAATTTTTTAGCGACAGTTTCTCCTACATAACGAATTCCTAAAGCATACAAAACACGCTCAAAAGTAATCTTTTTAGATTCAAAAATACCATTTATTAAATTATCGGCACTTTTTTCTGCCATGCGCTCCAAAGGTAGTACTTGCTCTTTAGTTAATTCATATAAATCTGAATAATCATTAATTAACCCTTCATTAACTAAAAGCGCAACTGTTTCACCTCCTAAACCATCAATATCCATAGCTTTTCTAGATATAAAATGCTGAATTCGTCCTATTATTTGAGGATTGCAACCATTATAATTAGGACAGTAATGTTGTGCTTCACCTTCTTGCCTAATCAATTGAGTACCACACTCAGGACAATTGGTAATATAATTAGTTGGAGAAGAATCAGCTGGTCGCTTAGTTAAATCTACTCCCAAAATTTTAGGAATTATTTCTCCGCCTTTCTCTACATAAACTTCATCACCAACTCTTATATCTAGCTTTTCAATTTGATCGGCATTATGTAACGAAGCTCTTTTTACGGTAGTTCCTGCCAACTCAACAGGTTCTAAATTTGCAACAGGTGTAATAGCACCTGTTCGCCCAACTTGGTAAGTAATACTATTTAAACGAGTAGAAACTTGTTCTGCTTTAAACTTATACGCCATAGCCCAACGCGGAGCTTTAGCTGTATATCCAAGTTCTTCTTGCTGTTGTAAACTATTTACTTTTATAACAATTCCATCTGTTTCATAAGGCAAATCATGTCTATTCAAATCCCAATAATCTATAAACTCTAAAACCTCATCAATAGAATTAACCAGTTTTGCTGCATTTGGAACTTTAAATCCCCATTGTTTTGCTGCTTCTAAACTTTCAAACTGAGTATTTACCCCTAAATTCGTTCCTGTTAAATTATATAACAAACATTCTAAAGGACGTTTAGCAACTTCGGCGCTATCTTGTAACTTTAAACTCCCAGATGCTGTATTTCTCGGATTTCTATAAGGTTCCTCTCCTATCTCAATACGTTCCTCGTTCATTTTATTAAAACCATCAAAAGGCAACACAATTTCTCCTCTTATATCAAATTTAGGTGGATAATTAGCTTTTAACTGTAGCGGTACAGACTTTATGGTTTTTATGTTAGCTGTAACATTATCTCCTTGAAATCCATCTCCTCGTGTTACAGCTTTAACAAGTTGACCATTTTCATAAGTTATACTAATAGAAGCTCCATCATACTTTAACTCGCAGGTAAATTGAATATCACCATCAACTATTTTTTTAATGCGTGTTTCCCAATCTAGCAAATCTTCTTTTGAATATGAATTATCTAAAGAATACATGCGATATTCGTGCTGAATGGTTTCAAAATTCTTGGTTATCTCACCTCCTACTCGTTGTGTTGGCGAATTGGCATCAAAAAACTCAGAATGCTTAGCCTCGAGCTCCTGAAGTGTTTTTAATTTTATATCAAATTCATAATCAGATATAGTTGCATTATCTAAAACATAATAGTTGTAGTTATGTTCTCGCAATTCTTCACGTAACGCTTGTATTTGTTGTTCAATATTACTCATTATTCTTTTTCACCTTTAATCATTCTATCTTTTCTAAAGATATCTTGTTTTAATTGTATGTTTTTAAAATTATTATTTAACAATAACTGAATCATATCTTTACCTAGAAACTCATTAATCTCAAAAAACAATTGTCCTTTTTCTTTTAATTTATTAATCGCAAATTCTGTTATAACCTTATAAAACAATAATGGGTTTTCATCTTTAACAAACAAAGCTAAATGCGGTTCGTTTTCTAAAACATTAGCTTTCATTAATTCTTTTTCCTTATCTCTTATATAAGGAGGATTAGATACAATAATATCAAACTTAGATATTGCATCAAATAAAGCGTAATCAATATTTAAAATATCGGCTTCTATAAATTCAACATCCACAGTATTTAACTCTGCATTCTTTTTTGCTATTTCTAAGGCATCTTTACTTATATCTATAGCATATACTTTAGCATTTGATAATTGCTTAGCTAAAGAAATAGCTATACAACCACTTCCTGTACCTATATCTAAAATCTTAATTTCAGATGTCTGATCCTTATATTCTTTAATAACCCATTCAACAAGCTCCTCAGTTTCGGGTCTTGGTATTAGCGTAAATTCATTAACTTTAAATGGTAATCCATAAAATTCAGTTTCTCCTAATATATATTGTATAGGTTTTTCTTCTTTTAATAAATCTAATGCTCTTAAAATTCGATATGCATCTTCTACAGCATAATCAAAATCTAATGCTAATTGTAATTTTGAAACACTATAATACGCTTCTATTAAAATATAAAAAAAACTATCAACCTCCTCTTTTCCGTAGAGATTATCTAATTCTTTATGAAATGTATATTGTATTTCTTTAAGTCTCATAAGGCATGTTGTGAAAACAACCAGTATTTTACATTTTTTGTAAACTTATTTTTTAGAATAACTATAGTATCTTTACACACTCAAAAAGCGGATAATTTTGCGCAAGTGAAGATACTTAAATCTAAAAAAATACCGAATGAAACAACTTATAATCTTATCAACAATGTTAATTCTTTTTTTTAACTGTTCTGTTAAAGAAAAGCCAGAATTTATAAACGTTGACAACATTAAAGTTTTAGAATCTACATCAAAAAACATAACACTTACAGCAGATGCCCATTTTTTAAACCCCAACGATATTGGAGGCAAATTAAAAACGGATGAAATAAAAATTTTTGTTAATAATAACGAAATGGCTTCCGTTTCTACAAAAAGTTTTGATGTACCTGCAAAAAAAGAATTTACAATTCCGTTAAAAACAAATATTCCAACCGATAGTATTTTTAGTAATAAAAACTTAAGTGGTTTAATAGGAAGTTTATTTAGCAAAAAAGTTAAAGTACAGTATAAAGGAGATATCGTTTATAATTTTTTTGGATTTTCATACAGATATGAGGTAGACCAAACTGAAACTATAAAAATAAAGTAAAAACCATTGACACACCACGAAACTTACATAAAACGTTGTCTTGAAATAGCTAAAAACGGCTTAGGCACAACAAGACCAAACCCTATGGTTGGTAGTGTTATTGTTTACAACAATACTATTATAGGCGAAGGTTACACAAGTACTTACGGTGGGAATCATGCAGAAGTAAATGCTATAAACAACGTAAAAAACAAATCACTATTAAAAGAAGCTACAATTTATGTAACCTTAGAACCCTGTTCTCATTTTGGAAAAACACCTCCTTGTAGCGATTTAATAATTAAACACCAAATACCAAATGTAGTTATTGGCTGCATAGATGACAATACACAAGTAGCAGGAAAAGGCATTGAAAAGCTAAAAAAAGCAGGATGCAAGGTTATAGTTGGTATTTTGGAAAACGAATGTAAAAAACACCACAAACGTTTTTTTACGTTTCATAATAAAAAACGACCATATATAATATTAAAATGGGCCGAAACAGCAGATGGATTTATAGCTCCAGAATCTAAAAACGAACAAAAACCTGTTTGGATTACAAATACTTACTCTAGGCAGCTTGTTCACAAATGGCGCACCGAAGAACAAGCCATTTTAGTTGGCACCAATACCGTTCTACAAGACAATCCTAGTTTAACAGCTAGAGACTGGAAAGGAGAAAACCCAATACGTATTGTTATAGATAAAGAAGAAAAACTTTCTGAAAATTTCTCAATATTTAATAAAGAATCTGAAACTATAATTATTTCTAAAAGCAATATAGATTTCACAAAACCTATAGCACAACAAATTTGTGAAGTTTTATTAAAAAAAGATATAAACTCGGTTATTATTGAAGGTGGCGCTAAAACACTCCAAACTTTTATAAATGAAAATCTTTGGGATGAAGCTCGTATTTTTATTGGTGCTAATAAATTTGAAAAAGGTATTAAAACCCCAAAGTTTTCTGGGAAATTAATTTCTGAAGAAAAAATAATGAATGATACTCTTAAAACCTACACAAATGATTAAAACCATTATTTTCGATTTTGGAAACGTATTTATCAATCTAGATATTGAAGGTGCCATAAAAAAAATGTTAGACACCCTTAATATTGAAACCTTTTCAGAAGAAATGATTGCTTTTAACAGCTTTTACGAGCAAGGTTTAATTTCTACAAATGAATTTATCGATTTTTATTCTGAAAATTTTCCGAAGCTTTCAAAAGAAGAATTAATAGATTTATGGAATTGCATTTTAAAAGATTTCCCTAAACATCGCTTAGATTTTTTAAAAAGCTTAAAAGCATCCAACACATACAAACTCATTTTATTAAGTAACACCAACGAACTTCATATAAATTGGATTAAAAAAAATGTATCGTTTTATAATGATTTTAAAAATTGTTTTGATGCCTTTTACTTATCTCAAGAAATCCATTTAAGAAAACCAAATAAAGATATTTTTGAATTTGTTTTAACAGAAAACAACTTAAAAGCCAATGAATGCTTATTTATTGATGACAACCAAGACAATATAAATACCGCCAATACTTTAAAAATAAAAACTTGGCATATTAATCCTGAAACAGAAGATGTTTCAAATATGCTTCACATTAAAAACGATTTATTTTAATTTTTTTGACTGAAAACGACACATATAAAACCATTGAAAAAACCACAGAACCTGTTTTGTTTAAAGACAAGAATAGCAAGTTTTATGGGTATCTTTTTCCTATTTTAAATGAAGACGATGTTAAACACCATATTGAAACATTAAAAAAAGAACATCACGCAGCAAGACATTGGTGTTATGCTTATCAATTAGGAACAGAAACTATTACATACAGAGCCAATGATGATGGCGAACCAAGCAATAGCGCAGGCAAGCCTATTTACGGACAAATACAATCTTTTGAAGTTACCAATGTTTTAATTGTAGTTGTGCGTTATTTTGGAGGCGTAAAATTAGGTGTTGGCGGACTCATAAATGCTTATAGATCTGCTGCTCAAATGGTTTTAGAAGCTTCAGTTATTGTTAAAAAAACCATCAATAGAGATTTTCTTATAATATTCGATTACAAAAACATGAATACAGTCATGCGAATTATTAAAGAAAAAAAACTAAACATTGTCAATCAAAAATTAGAAATAGATTGCCAAATAACAATTTCAGTTAGAAAAAAAGAAGCAGAATCTGTTTTTAAAGCATTCAACAACCTTTTCGAAATTAAAATTAAAGAAGTTTATATCAATTCTTAATAGCGTCTAAAATATACTTTGGAGCCTTTGTTGGTCTGTTTGTTTTCATATCAACAAAAACTAAAACAGTACTTGCCGTAGTTAAAATTTCCCCCTTTTCATTAGTTATTTCATATTCAAATTCAATCTTAGCAGTAGGCTCTTTTTTTAGTTGAGTTTTTACATTAATTACATCGTCATAACCTGCTGGCTTTTTATAGTTTATATTCAAAGAAACAACAGGAAGCATCACACCTTCTTCTTCCATGTTTTTATAAGAAATACCTAATTTGCGCAACCACTCAATTCTTCCCATTTCAAGATATAATGCGTAATTACCATGATAAACAACACCCATCTGGTCTGTTTCACCATATCTCACTCTAATTTGTATTTCGTCTATTTTCATAAGGTTTTTTAAATATTTTTTTGTAGCTTCGGCAATGGGTTAAACATGAGGAAAAATTTCTAGAAATTCAATAGTATTTCGTTTTTTTTTTAAGAATTTTGTTCACATATTTGCCTCTCAATAATAAGTGCGGACAAAGATTCTATTTTCTTTGTCAAAATTATAACTAACTAAAACCACAAAATTAAACAATGAGTATAACTGCGCAATCGGTCTGGAATAATTGTCTACTGTTTATAAAGGATAACATCCAACCGCAAGCATATAAAACTTGGTTTGAACCAATTGTTGCAGTTAAACTTACCGACAAAGCTTTAAGCATTCAAGTCCCTAGTAAGTTCTTTTACGAATGGCTTGAAGAACATTATGTTAAAATCCTTAAAGTTTCGCTAACAAAAGAATTAGGAGAAAATGCTAAACTGGTTTACATTATTAAAATGGAAAACACATATGGCAATAAACAACCTTTTACAGAAAAAATTCCTAGTTCAAACAGAAGTGGTTTAAAATCACAAGATGTTGATATTCCGTTAAACAATAAAAACCCCGAATTAAGAAACCCTTTCGTAATTCCAGGTATTAGAAATGTAAAAATTGAATCTCAACTCAATCCTAATTACAGTTTTGACAACTTTTTAGAAGGCGATTCTAATCGTTTAGCTCGTAGTGCAGGTTTAGCTGTAGCAGCAAAACCAGGAGGAACCTCTTTTAATCCATTATTAATTTTTGGAGGTGTTGGTTTAGGAAAAACCCATTTAGCTCACGCTATAGGTGTTGATATTAAAGACAAATATCCAGAAAAAACAGTTTTATATATTTCTGCTGAAAAATTTACGCAACAATATATAGACTCTGTAAAGAAAAATAATAGAAATGATTTTATTCATTTCTATCAAATAATAGATGTTTTAATTATTGACGATGTGCAATTCCTTTCAGGAAAAACAGGTACACAAGATGTATTCTTTCACATCTTCAATCATTTACATCAAAATGGCAAACAAGTTATTTTAACTAGTGACAAAGCACCAGTAGACATGCAAGATATTGAGCAACGCTTACTATCTCGTTTTAAATGGGGACTTTCAGCCGAATTACAAAATCCAGATTTCGAAACTAGAGTTTCTATTTTAAAGAACAAACTATATCGTGATGGTGTTGAAATGCCAGAAGATATAATTGAATATGTTGCAAAAAACATAAAAACAAATGTTCGTGAGCTAGAAGGCGCTATTATATCTTTAATTGCTCAGTCTTCTTTCAATAAAAAAGAAATTACTATTGACTTAGCAAGACTTATCGTTGAGAAGTTTGTTAAAAACAATAAACGCGAAGTTTCTATTGATTATATACAAAAAGTAGTATCTGATTATTTCCAAATGGATATTGATACACTTCAATCTAAAACCAGAAAACGCCATATTGTTCAAGCAAGACAGCTAGCTATGTTTTTTGCAAAAAAATTCACAAAAGCATCTTTAGCCAGCATTGGTTCTCAAATAGGAAAACGAGATCATGCTACCGTATTACATGCTTGTAAAACTGTAGACAACCTATCTTCAACTGACAAACAATTTAGAAAATACGTTGAAGATATTTCAAAAAAGCTTACTGTTTAAAATTTAATTACAATGACTAAAATCCTCATGGTTTGCTTGGGAAACATTTGTCGTTCTCCACTAGCCGAAGGTATATTAAGGTCTAAACTTTCAACCGATTCCTTTCTAGTAGATTCTGCAGGAACTGCCAATTATCATACAGGAAATCCTCCAGACAAACGATCAATTGCTGTTGCTAAAAAACACGGTTTAGATATTTCTAATTTAAAAGGAAGACAATTTGAAGTGTCTGATTTTGATATATTTGATTTTATTTATGTTATGGACGATTCCAACTATAACAATATTATTAATTTAGCGAGAGATGAAGCTGATATTAATAAAGTGAAGCTTATATTAAATGAAGTGTACCCAAATCAAAATTATAGTGTACCCGACCCATATTATGGCGGAAATGACGGTTTTGAAAATGTTTACAAAATGCTTGACGAGGCCTGCGATATTATTGCCAAAGATTTAAATAACATAAAATGAATACTACAAAAGGCCTATTATACTTGATACCCACAACACTTGGCGATAACGACCCTATGGAAGTTTTACCTATGTTAGTAAAAAAAGTTATTGAAGATACCGACACCTTTATAGTAGAAAATGAAAAAACAGCGAGACGTTTTATAAAAAAAATATCACCTGAAAAATCTCAACCTTCTTTAAACATTTTTATTTTAAATAAGTTTACTGAAGCTAGTGATTTACCAAGTTTCTTAAACCCTTGCTTAAACGGCACCAATGTAGGACTTTTATCTGAAGCTGGATGCCCTGGAGTAGCAGATCCTGGAGCTGATATTGTAAAATTAGCTCATCAAAAAAACATAAAAGTTGTACCATTAGTTGGTCCATCATCAATATTAATGGCTATTATGAGTTCTGGTATGAACGGACAAAGTTTTGCTTTTAATGGCTACCTTCCAATTGATAAAGGTGAAAGAAAATCTGAAATAAAAAGACTAGAGCGTTTGTCTTTTGAACATAATCAATCACAAATTTTTATTGAAACACCTTACAGAAACAATAAAATGATTGAAGATTTAGCAAATATACTTGAAAACAATACTGATATTTGTGTTGCTTGCGACATTACACTTTCTTCAGAGTTTATAAAAACTCAAACCGCAAATGCATGGAAAAAAAATAAGGTAGACCTTCATAAAAGACCTACCATATTTATTATTCACAAAAGCTAATAGCGTATTACATTACTTTAGCTAATTTATTTGGCTTTACAAAAGATGTATCGTATCCTGAAAAATGTTTCATGTAATACTGAATCGTTGTACCGTATCCATCAGTAAAGTTATCTAAACCATAACTTCTCAAATATTTCTTTACACTACCTGGACCAGCCAAATGCGCTGCTGCTAAAATACCCGATTCGGTTACAACTACACCATTAATTCGTCTACCAACAAAGTTCTTAATATCTCTACGCAATATCCATTTATTACGCGCTGCATTTGCAACAAATGCTTTTTCTTGAAGGATTGGATTCTTTAAAAAATGAGCCGGATTATGAATTCCAATTATTTTTAAAGTTTCTTTACCAAATTGATATTTCCCTAAATACCCTAAAGTATTAATAGAAAAATAATCACCACCAGATTCTTTAAAAGCTAAAGCTTCTTTAAAACCTACAAAAGATTTTCCTAAATAAGGAGAAAACGATTGGTTCACATCATTTGACGCTAAAACATCATCATTAATGCTTTCGTCTTGACTTACAGTATAATACAACTCTAAGCCAGTTGTTGAGTACTTACTTAAATCTATCGTTTCATTAGATGAAAACGACACTAACAATAGAATACATATTGTAAATGTTAGGATTAAGTAACTTGCAATACTTTTTCTCATAAATTTAAATTTCTTCAGCGCACTTACATAGTAAAGATTGCTTGAAAATTTGAGCGTGCAAAATTAGATATTTTTTTTATACTATCAAAATTACTCGTTTAACTGCTTTTTTTAGTAGTAGAATAGATGAAATGCACACCCTTTTTTATTAAATTCTAGTGTTGGAAAAGGAATCTTTATAGTATTAAAAACGTCAAAAAACACCTTAAGAAACTTCGAATTTGTTTTAATTTCATTCAAATTTACATCTAAACTTAAATAGAATTGACGTTGCCTATTAAAACTTGTTAACAACTGATTGTCAACATCTTTAGCACCATACAACATGCCATCGGCTCCATAACCAAACGCTATATTTATCCATTTTGGTATGTTACTCTCCTTGGAAAACGCATGTAAATTTGCACTAAGCCAATAGGTTTGCCCATTATAATCTTTAATAATCTCTTCTAGAAACCCATCTCCTAGCTTATCAGGGCGCTGTGAAGCAAACCTAGTTTGATGAAATGAGAATTTTAACGCTATACGTTGTTCTTTCCATAGTAATTCTTGACCTACATATAAACCAGTTCCTGAAGCATTTGCTAAAACATCACCCCAAGAAAAGCCCCATTCTTCAGAATAACCATCTAAAACTTCAACAGCCGTTAAAAAAGCAAACCCTAAAGTAGCACCATAAATTAATTGATTCTTTTTACTTACTCCACTCCAATTTAAAAGTTGTGCTCCATGTCTTCCTAATTGATATGACGTAAACACGTGTCCCATCTTATCCATTTGAAGCCACTCATTATTATCATTAATTGTATGAAATTCAGATTGCTTATAATCGGCATACCAAAGTTGATTTAAACCTAGTAAAGTAATTCCCGCTATAGAAGCTTCAGAAATCACTACAGTATTTCGCCTTGATATGTTTAAAGTATCACTTGGTGTTAAAAATGCATTCAAATTAGATTGAGAAAAAGCAATAAAAGGAAATATAATAAAGCATATCGCATATTTTAATGCTACTATTTTCATTACCTATTTATGCCTTGAGAAGATAAATATCTTTGATATTCTCTAGCATTCACATTATGCTGAGCAAGTGTTTTTGCGAATTTATGAAACCCAAAATGTTTTGCATCTGCTGCAAAATATAGGTACTTATGTTTTTCATAATTTAATACCGCATCTATTGCCGATATATCTGGCATAGCTATAAGTCCTGGTGGTAATCCAAGATTTTTATAAGTATTATATGGTGATTCTATGTCTTTATGAATATTTAAAACACGTTTAATAACGGTATTTTTATACTTAGGAAGTTTATAAGCTGCAAATTTAAGTGTAGGATCTGCTTGAAGCGGCATACCAATTCGCAACCTATTCATATAAACACCTGCAATTCTTGGTTGCTCGTTTGCTTGCTTAGATTCTTCATAAACAATTGAAGCTAAAGCAATCACTTGGTTTTGAGATAAACCAATATTATGCGCTTTTTCAATTCTTTTATCATTCCAAAAACGCTTGTATTCTTTAAGCATTCTAGCTCTAAATTTTTCGGCAGAAGTATTCCAAAAAAACTCATAGCTATTAGGTAAATACATACCAAGGGCAGTAGCTTCGTTAAAATTATTTTTAGCTAAAAACGCTTCGTCTTTCATAGCATTTATAAGAGATACGCTATCAGCTTCAATTTCATTTGAAATTCTTCCTGCTAATTTTTCTAATGTGCTTTGATTATTAAAAGACACTTTAATTGGTAAATTATTACTTCTGATAGAGTTTATAATATCATTATTACTCATTCCCTTTTTAATAGCGTATTTCCCAGCTCTTATATTAGTAGTATATTTTTTTTGTTCAGCTAAATCATCAAAAGAATCAATATCGTCTAATAATGGTTCTAATTGGTTACGAACATCATCATAGCTATCTGTTGACGCGATATAAACATAAGCTTCTTCATTATTAAAAGCTGTATTTGGTTTTAACATCGCTTTATAAACAAAATTTGCAAAAAAAGCAGCGGCAACAAGTCCGATAACCACAATGGCTAAAAGTATCTTTTTTATATACATTTAATTATTAATAAGCTGAAATAAATATTCGTTCTTATAAGTACCATTAACAAGGTTCCAATCTTTTTTAAGTCCTATATTTTTAAAACCTTGATTAGAAAACAGTTTAATACTTGTTTCGTTTTCTTCTGAAATATTACAATATAATTGATGTAAACACAAATGAGTAAAGCTATAATCAACTAAAAGCTTAAGCGCTTCTTTACCATAGCCTTTACCTCTTTCACTAGCATCTTTTACTAAAATACCAACACCTGCTCTACTGTTTTTAAAATCGAAATCGAATAAATCTATCATTCCTAAAGCAACATCTTCATAATTTGAAATAACAAGCCTTAATTGTTTTACTTCAAAAATATCTTTATGAGCTTGCTCTAAATACTGCTTTATTAAATATTTAGAATATGGCGTAATGGTATTACTTATCTCCCAAACAGATTCATCATTTTCTATAGTATGAATAAACTCTAAATCTTCAGGTTCTAAAGCACGTAAATAAATATGTTCTCCTTTTAAAGTAATCATATTAAACCTTTATAAACAAAATTTGCTGGCCCGATTAACCAAACGTTTTTATAAGAACCGCCCTCAACATCAAAAGACACCTGTAATTGGCCACCTTCAACCTTTAAAGTAATACAATTTTGTTTGGTTTCATTAAGCATATGCATTGCTATTGCTACGGCTGTTACACCTGTACCACAAGACAAAGTTTCATCTTCAACACCACGTTCGTAAGTTCTTACTCGAAATATAGCATCTGCTATTTTTTTAACAAAGTTTACATTAGTACCAGCTTCATTATAAGGTTCACCATATCGTATTGAAGCACCTTTTGATTTAATATCAAAATTGTCAATAGCATCCTCAAACTGAACGTGATGCGGAGAGCCTGTATTTAAAAACACATAATTTTCGTGCTTCTCAACTTTATCAACATCTAACATTTGCAATTTTACAATGTCATTTTCAACAGTTGCATGATGCAATCCATCAATAGCTTCAAAAACGGCTTTATCTTTTATTACACCTAATTGTTTAGCAAAAGCCACTAAGCAACGCCCACCATTTCCGCACATAGTACTTTCGTTTCCATCGGCATTATAATAAACCATTTTAAAATCTAAATCTGGATGATTCTCAAGTAAAATAAGTCCGTCTGCTCCTATTCCAAAACGTCTATCACATAAAAACGCAATGTATTTAGTATCTTTTTTATTGAACGTTTGCTCTCGATTATCAATCATCACAAAATCGTTTCCTGTTCCTTGGTATTTATAAAAAGTCTGCTCCATAATAAAGCACAAATATATAAATAATAAGTCGTTTTATTGATTGTTAAATAGGCGTTAAAATAGGCGTTAAAAATCGTTAAAACTTAATTCCTAATTCAATAAATAATTAATTTTAATCGTTAAATATTCACATCCTTCAAGGGAATTATAAATAAAAAGAAATAAAACTAAAACGAAAATTATGAAGAAGATTTTAACATTAGTATTGGTTTCGTCATTAGGTGGCGTTTTAACTCTTGGTGCATATAAACTGTTTTTAGAGCCAAAAAATGAAGTTATAGTAGCCGCAACAAACACAACACCATCGTTTTTACCTACTAGCAATATGCCTAATTTATTGGCAACTAATGAAACGCCTGATTTTACTGTAGCTGCCGAAAATGCTGTAAATGCTGTGGTACATGTAAAAAATGTCTCTATCAGTACAGGTCAAATGACGTTACAAGACTTATTTTTAGGCAGAACTCCAAAACGTGCTCAAATGGGTACAGGTTCTGGTGTTATAATTAATTCAGATGGATACATTATTACTAATAATCATGTCATTAATAATTCTGATGAATTATCTGTTACTTTAAATAACAATAAAACATATAAAGCTGAAATTGTTGGAACAGACCCAAAAACAGATATCGCCTTATTAAAAATTGAACCAGATGAAGAGTTACCATATATAACATTTGCAGATTCTGATAATGCCAAAATTGGCGAATGGGTATTAGCTGTTGGAAATCCATTTAATTTAACTTCAACCGTAACAGCTGGTATAATTAGTGCTAAAGCACGAGATTTATCGGGTACTAGTACACAATCTTTTATACAAACAGATGCTGCTGTAAACCCTGGAAATTCTGGTGGTGCACTTGTAAATACTAAAGGCGAACTTGTTGGTATAAATACGGCTATTTCGTCTCAAACAGGATCTTATATTGGTTATTCGTTTGCTGTACCAAGTAATATAGCTAGACGTGTTATTGAAGACATTATGGAATATGGCAATGTACAAAATGGTATTTTGGGTATTAATGGCGGTGCACTAAATAGTGTTTTTGCTGAAAAACTAGGCATTAATGATACTGAAGGTATTTATGTTGATAGTGTAATTGAAGATTCTGGAGCAGAAAAAGCTGGTATAGAAAAAGGTGATATTATTAAAGAAATAGATAACATTAAAGTATCCAAATTTGCTGATTTAACTGGACATATTGGCGCAAAAAGAGTTGGTGATGTGGTGAATTTAACTATTTACAAAGATGGAGATTTAAAAACTATAGCTGTTACCTTAACAAGAAATGAAACTTATACCATGCCATTAATTGGGCGCGTTAAAAACACAAATAAGAAAGATTTAAAGACTCTAAAAGCACCAAATGGCGTTAAAATAATTGAGTTAAATGGTGAATATGCTGATTATTGGAAAAATAATGGTGTAAAAGAAGGCTGTATAATAACCTCAATTAACAATACTAAAATATATAACGTTGATGATGTAAAAGAAGCTTTAAAAAATAAATCTTCTTACGAGCCTTTAAGAATTGAGCTTTTAAACTCTAACGGAGAAAAAGAACGTTATAATTTTAGATAACAAACACCTTATTTACACATCAATAATCCTTCAAAATTTAAAAATTTTGAAGGATTATTTTTTTATTTAAACTCGCTACGAAAACGTTTGAAATATAGTATTTTTGAAAAAATTAAACTATTTAAAATGTCTATTAGCAAAAACTATGACAATGAATTAGCTTTTCAAGCAGATCGCAGAAAAGCTACTGTAGAATTTATTAAAATTATTAGTGACCTCTGGTATGATAATTCTATTGAACTAGTTCTTTTCAGAAATCAATTAATCGACAAAAATGTAAGTCAAATTTTAAACCTACATGAATATGCTGGTAAATTTGTGCAAAAGCCCATTTCTATTTTTGATTCTGTTGAAATAGCTCAAGCCATTAAAACAATTGATATTCCGCCTGCAAAACTAGATATTGGCAAACTAACTTACGAATATCATTTAGAGGACAACAAACATAATAATGTAACAGCCTTTATTGTATCAAAATTAAAAGATGCTAGTAAAAATGGTGATATAAAACCAAAAGATGTTATTCTTTATGGCTTTGGAAGAATTGGTCGTTTGGTAGCTCGCGAACTTATGGCAAAAACTGGCAAAGGAAGTCAACTTCGTTTAAGAGCCATCGTTACCCGTGGCATTGTTGATAGCAAAACACTAGAAAAAAGAGCCTCTTTATTACGAAATGACTCAGTTCATGGCGACTTTTCTGGCACCGTATTTATTGATGAAGAAAATAAAGCTCTAATTATAAATGGTACCACGGTTAATATCATTTCGGCAAATACTCCAGAAGAAATTAATTATACAAAATTAGGTATTAAAAATGCCTTAGTAATTGATAATACAGGTGCTTTTAGAGACAAAAAAGCCTTAAGTAAACATCTAATTTCTAAAGGCGTAAGCAAGGTATTATTAACTGCTCCTGGTAAAGAAATACCTAATATTGTGTATGGTGTTAATCACAAAGAAAATGATCCTGATAAAATCAACATTTTCTCAGCAGCATCATGCACAACAAATGCCATTACCCCTATTTTAAAAGTTATTGAAGATTCTTTTGGTATAAAAAGCGGTCATCTAGAAACTATTCATGCTTATACAAACGATCAAAATTTAGTAGATAATTTTCATGGAAAATACCGCCGTGGTCGCGCTGCTGCTTTAAATATGGTAATTACCGAAACAGGAGCTGGCAATGCCGTTGCTAAAGCTTTACCTAGTTTAGAAGGCAAATTAACATCTAACGCTATTCGTGTGCCAGTACCTAATGGATCTTTAGCTATTTTAAATTTAGAAATAAAAAACAAAACATCACTAAATGGTGTAAATACTATTCTTAAAAAATATGCTTTAGAAGGTGATTTAGTAGAACAAATAAAATACGAATTAAGCGACGAACTTGTATCTAGTGATATTGTTGGAACCTCAGCGCCTTCCATTTACGATAGCAAAGCCACTATAGTAAGAAAAGATGGTAAAAATATTATTCTATATATTTGGTATGATAATGAGTATGGTTACAGTCACCAAGTTATTAGGCTTGCAAAATATATAGCAAAAGTAAGACGTTATACATATTATTAATTTCTAAAAATCTAAAACCATTACTTATGCGTAAATAATTTAGCCTCATCTCATAAGCCTTTTTATTAATTATGACATGCTTTAATAAACAATATTTTATAACTTCGTAAAAAAAACCTATTTTAAATCAATCTTAAATGAAATCCATTAAATACCTAACCGTAGCCTTTCTTTTAGTTATAACTTCAACAGCTTTTTCACAATCAAATTCTGATGATGACAACCTGTCCTTAGATAGTGGCACCATTAATAATCAATTTGAATATGTGCTTAAAAAATCGGGAAATTTTAGAGGTACAAATGGTAAAATGTATGAAGCCGTAAAACTTAATATGCTTCTTACTTTAAAAGCACATACTATCGATTCTTTAAAAACGGTTTATAAAGATTTAGCAAACACTCAAGCTGTTGTAAAAAAACAAGCCAAAGAAATTACAGATTTAAAATCGAATCTACTAAACACACAAACAGATTTAGATAAAACTGTAACTGAAAAAAATAGCATGTCTTTTTTTGGTATTCAAATGAGTAAAACTGGGTACAACGTACTTATGTGGTCTATTATTGCAGGATTATTAGCTATGCTTCTTTTCTTTATATATAAATTTAAAAATAGTAATACCATTACAAAAGACGCTAAAAATGCACTTGCTGAAATTGAAGAAGAATTTGAAGAACATCGTAAAATAGCTTTAGAACGCGAGCAAAAAGTAAGACGTCAATTACAAGACGAAATTAATAAGCAGAAAAAAGCTTAAATACTATTTTTATAAATACAAAAAATCTGCAATAAGAAATTGCAGATTTTTTTTTGCAAATATTTTACAGATAAACAGAAACTTGACTTTGTAAAAATTTTCAACTACCTTCGTTTAACATTAGATATGAAATATTAAAACGATTTCATATCAAGTTGTTAGGCAACATTTGAAAAAACACTTGAAATAAATTTATGAATGGATTTAGATTATACAGCCTAGAAATAGATAATAAGTCATTCAATACTGATAGAATTGAGTTAATTAATAAATTAGATTCTTCGTACGACAATTACTTCACTTTAATTATTGGAAATAACGGAACAGGAAAAAGTAGAATACTAAGTGAAATTGCTAGATTTTTCAATAAATTAAGTCAAGAACGCCTACAGGCAAACTTGTTTAAAGATTCGCATTTTGAATACAATTTTACACCTTCAAAAATAATTGCAATAACTAATAGTATTTCAGACAAATTCCCAATTGACCAAAGTTTTAGAACTTCTAGACATTCAACCCTTGAATTTTATCATAGAGATTTTAATTATAATTACTTAGGCACAAGAAATAGAATTAATAGTTTTTCAAATAAAGCCTTAATGAATAGAGCTTTAGAGATAGTTTTTGAAAGCTATTCGCAGTTTGATGTTTCGAGAAATTACAGGCATATATTCGATTATTTAGATTATGAGCCAATAATTAAATTGAACTACAGACTTAATAGTTCATACTTTGAACAAAAGAAAGATATCAGTCCTAAAACTTTAATCAACTATGTTGAGGAATCTAACTCAAATAGATTTACATATAGAAATGAGACTCTTATAAATATTGTAAAAGAAAGAGCTAATGAATTGTGCGATTTCATATTGGATAAATTGTATTATCAAAAATCCGAAAATGAACTAACTATTAATTTTTCAGAGAAAAACATTGGAAGAATTCGAAGAGACAACTCATTGTATAGCGAAAACGTTTATGAATATGACCTAATTAGTATTTTAAGAAAAATTGGACTTATCAGAACATTTGAGATTCAAGTATATAAAAAAGGTGGAACACCATTCAATTTTAGTGAAGCAAGTTCAGGAGAAGCCAACATTTTATCAACCTTACTATCACTTGTTCCTTTGCTAAAAGATAATAGCTTGATACTAATTGATGAACCCGAAATAAGTCTTCATCCTTTATGGCAAGCAAAATATATTGATTTATTAAATAAAATTTTAGAAAATGTTTCTGGTTGTCACGTCATTATTGCCTCTCACTCCCCATTTTTAGCGTCTGATTTAAAGCCTAACAATTCCTCAGTAGTGTCTCTTAAAAATAAGAAAGGTTTTATATCCGCAAGTACAATTGACAAGTCAACTTATGGTTGGTCAGCAGAAAATATTTTACTAAATGTTTTTGAAATGAAGTCTACTAGAAATTTTGACCTTTATGAAAGTGTTTCTAAAGCTTTAGTTTTATTAGCCAACGAGAAAAGGTCAAACGAAGCTCTTATTAATATTCAGAATAAACTAAAAGAATTTTATCCATCAATCCTTGATGACGACCCAATAAAACCTGTTATTAAAGCCATATTTGAAGCGAATTAGAATGAGTAATAGAATTTCAATTCCATATAGTTTCACAGCAGGAGAGTCAACAATTATTGCTAATAACTTCAACACACATAGTGATTGGACAAAAACCGTATTTAATCCAATTAAAGAAAATATTATAGCTCATTTAAGAGTGCAACAAAACAATACCTGTTGTTATTGCAAATACCAATTAGGATTTGATATTAAACAAGTAGACATTGAACATATTATACCAAAGTCTGAATATGAAAAATTTACTTTTGAAAATCGAAATTTAGCATTAAGTTGTCCAGCTTGTAATACAAAAAAAAGTACTAAACCTGTTTTAAATAATCCAGTAGTAAATTATCCGACTAATGGTACCAATTTTATAATTGTTCACGCTCATTATGATAATTACTCAAATCATATAGATATTATTAACAATTGTGTTTTTGTTGCAAAATCAAAGAAAGGAAGTGAAACAATTACTTTCTGTGAGTTATTTAGGTTAAGTACTGTTGAACAAAGAGCTAAAGCTTATCAAACTTTAAGTCCAAATTTATTACAGCAATTAGTAGGCGATTTACAAAATGCAAATCCAATGGTTAAAAAAGAATTAATTGACATAATTAAAGATGCTATTAGATAAAAAACGTTGCCTAACAATGTATATAAAAAATAGGCGAAACAGTAATAAATTCAAGCCTTTTGGCTCGTATCAAAGTTCGTGCTTAAGTGAAAGTTTCGTGCTTGGTAATCGCCTACTTTTCATATACTAACCGCTAAACGAACACACGGTACGATAAAGGCTACATATTTTTAAACATTAAGCAATACAGATATATAAATTCATTACCAACTAAATTTGAATATTATAAATGTTACATATGACAGATAAAAACAATAAATACAAACACTATGAAAATAAATAACATTTTAGAAGGCATAGGCGATACACCTGTTGTTCGATTAAGTAAATTATTTCCAAATGCAAATGTTTGGATGAAACTCGAAAAATCAAATCCAGGAGGAAGCATAAAAGATAGAATTGCTTTAGCAATGATTGAAGATGCCGAAAAGAAAAATATTTTAACAAAAGACACTGAAATTATTGAGCCAACCTCAGGTAACACTGGTATTGGTTTAGCAATGGTTGCGGCTGTAAAAGGTTATAAATTAACACTTGTAATGCCAGAATCTATGTCTGTTGAAAGACGCGCACTTATGGCTGCTTATGGTGCTAATTTAGTACTAACTCCAAAAGAATTAGGCTTAGGAGGTACTATAGCTAAAGCAAATGAAATGGTAGCTAATAATAAAAATGCGTGGATGCCTTCTCAATTTACAAACCAAGCAAATCCTGAAATACACCGAAAAACTACTGCTTTAGAAGTAATTGAAGATTTTCCTGAAGGCTTAGATTATTTAATTACAGGTGTTGGTACTGGTGGACATATAACAGGTATGGCCGACGTTTTAAAAGAAAAGTTTCCTAATTTAAAAGTATTTGCTGTTGAACCTGATGATTCTCCGGTAATTTCTGGAGGCGAACCTGGACCACATCCACTTCAAGGCATCGGACCTGGATTTATTCCTGAAGTATTTGATATTAAAGTAATAGACGGAGCTATTAGAATAACTAAAGAAGAAGCTTTTGCCGAAGTTAAAAACATTGCAAAAACTGAAGGTATCTTAGTTGGTATTTCTTCTGGAGCCTCTTTAGCTGCTGTTAGAAAACAATTAAAAACTTTAAAAGGTGGAGAAACCGTATTGACAATGAATTATGATACAGGAGAACGTTACATTTCTATTGAAGGTCTTTTATCATAAAAAATAAAATAGATAAAAAAAAAGCTTCCAAATTGGAAGCTTTTTTTATCTATAATTTTAATTGTATTATTTTGCAGGTGCATTTAGTTTAGTACTCATTTCCATAGAAATAGCACTTCTATCAAACTTTAACTTTCCAGCCAAAGTTTCAATAACACAACTGTTATCTTTATCATTTAACTCTGCAATTTTACCGTGTAAACCACTTTTGGTAATTACCTTATCACCTCGTTTTAATTCGGCTGCAAATTTTTTCTCTTTTTTTGCACGTTTCATTTGAGGTGCAATCATAAAGAAATACACAACTACAAACATTAACAGAAACATTCCTGGTCCTTTGAAAAACTCTTCCATATATTTTTTATTTAATGAGCTGCTTTTTTATTTAATGAGCTGCCGCTGCTTTTGGTTTAGCATTTGGGTCTGGTTTTACAAATGCTGTTATTTTAACTACTTCTGAACCTTTTTCAGTGTTCGCAGTTACAGTGATTGTTTTTGATATTTTGCCTTTTCCTGCCCCACTAAACTTTACTGAAAAGCTAGCAGTTTTCCCAGGAGCTAATGGTTCTCTACTCCAATTCTCTGGTATTGTACAACCACATGAACTTTTTATATTGGTAACAACTAAAGGTGCATCACCTGTGTTTGTATAAGTAAACGTAGTTTCTTGAGGTGCTCTATATTCTATTTCACCAAAATCATGCTCCGTTTTATCAAACTCAATAGCAGGAAATTTAGATGCATTAGCATCTCTTTCTGCTGCTGCTACAACATTGCTTTCTTCTATCTTTTTTGCTGCATTTTCTTTACAAGAAACAAATGCTACAACACTTAAAGTAATTAATCCTAATATAACTTTTTTCATCTTAAAAACTATTTAATATTAAAGTTGTAAAAATAGCAATAATTTAATCTATTAAAAATTTTTATCACCTCCTTTAACAGAAAAATCACATTAATCCGCGTCCAATCTTATTTAAGGTTCCTGCTTCTTCATACTCTTTTACCAACTTATCTAATATACCATTAATAAAAATACTACTTTTAGGTGTTGAATACTCTTTTGCTATTTCTAAATATTCATTAATAGTAACTTTTACAGGAATTGACGAAAAGTTTTTTAACTCGCAAATAGCCATTTGTAACAACACATAATCAACATTTGCAATACGATCTGAATCCCAGTTTTTAGTTTTACCTTCAATTTCCTTATTAATTGCCGATCTGTTTAAAAGTGTTTTTCTAAACAAATCTATAGCATACTGCTTATCTTCTATATCTTTATAAAGTTTAGGTGTAAAATGATGATCTTGAGAACTCGCTTTTGCCTTTCTTAATATCTTTAAAATAGTAGTATTTACCGTTGGTAAATCGTCTAACCAAGTTAAGTTTTTATCTTCAAGGTATTCGTAAAGCTTATCATTAGGTGCTATTATATCTTTAAAAACATCTACTAAAAAGTCTTTATCTTCCTTAAAGTCTGACACTTTAGTTTGCATGTATTCTTTATACAAATCACTAGAAACAATTGCTTTAAAGATGACATCAACATACTCTCCATCTAACTCCCAATTATTAATTTTATAAGCTTCTAACCTATTTTTTAACTCTAGGTTATTTTTAAGTAACAGCAATAATTGATTGTTAACAAACTTCCTGTTAGGATCTTTGTCTTCTTTAGTTGCTAAATGTTTTTTCTGTTTTTTTTGTAAATCGTTTTCCGCTCTTTTTTGAACTTCAAGTAATAACGATATTAATAAAAGGTACAAGTTGTACATATTATCTATACTAAACAATAAAAACTTTTGGTCTTTACTTAAATCATCACTTTCACTGCCTTTAAAGGCGTACATAGTTTGCATTACTTTTACGCGAATATGTCTTCTGTTTAGCATAATAAAAAAGAACTTATATTTATATAGACGGAATTATTATTAATTTCGTTCGGCAAAAATAATATTATTTTAAAATAATACTTCATATTATTTACATTATTATCTAATAGATTTTAAAGTATATTTAACACATAGTAAATACTAATAGTAAGATGTGTTTTGTTATAAACCTTTATCTTTGTGTTCTCACATTTTTTTATACGATAAAAGTATATCGCTAATTTATTAATGAAAGAATTACAACACTTAAATAAATATTTTTTAAAATATAAAGTACATCTTTTAACAGGTATTGCTATAACTATTGTTGCTAGAATATTTTTGCTTTTTACACCACGTTTAGTTAGAGAGATTTTTGTGGTTGTTGAAAAATACAAAGATGGTAAGATAACTGAGGGTGCAACCATTGAAAGTGAACTAACCCAAATTATACTTTACATTATTGGTGCAGCTATAATTGGTGGTATTCTTACTTTTTTTATGCGACAAGCCATTATTAATGTATCTCGTTATATTGAATACGATTTAAAAAATGAAATTTACGATCAGTATCAAAAGCTTTCTTTAAACTTTTACAAAAAGAATAGAACAGGCGATTTAATGAATCGTATAAGTGAAGATGTAGGTCGCGTACGCATGTATGTTGGTCCCGCCATTATGTATAGCATTAATACCATTACGCTTTTTGTAATTGCCTTAATTTACATGTTTAATACAGCTCCTAAACTAGCATTATACACCATTGTGCCGTTGCCAATTCTTTCTGTTGTAATCTATAAATTAAGTAAAGAAATACACCATAGAAGTACTGTTGTTCAGCAATATTTATCAAAATTATCTACCTACACTCAAGAATCCTTTAGTGGTATTTCAGTTATTAAAGCTTACGGTATTGAACCTCTAACATCAACAAACTTTAATGAACTCGCTGCTACTAGCAAAGAAAAACAAATTAGTTTAGCAAAAGTACAAGCTTGGTTTTTTCCTATGATGATATTGCTTATTGGAATAAGTAATTTATTAGTTATCTACATTGGTGGCATGCAATACATTAATGGAGAAATTGAAAGTTTGGGTACTATTGCAGAATTTATTATTTACGTAAACATGCTTACATGGCCTGTTGCAACAGTAGGTTGGGTAACCTCCATTGTTCAGCAAGCAGAAGCATCTCAAAAGCGAATTAATGAATTTTTAAAAATAGAACCAGAAATTAAAAATACGGTTGAAACCCATACCGAAATTACTGGTGATATTACTTTTAAAGATGTGTCGTTTACCTATGATGACACAAATATTCAAGCGCTAAAAAATGTTAGTTTTAGTATTAAAGAAGGAGAGACACTCGCTATTATAGGAAAAACAGGATCAGGTAAATCGACTGTTTTAGATTTAATAGGAAGACTCTACGATATTGATAACGGTAGTATAATCATCAACAACATAGAGATAAACAAGCATAACTTATTAGATTTAAGAAATGCTATTGGCTATGTGCCACAAGATGCCTTTTTGTTTTCAGATTCCATAAAAAATAATATCATGTTTGGAAAAGAAGATGCTACTGAAGACGATATTATTGAAGCAGCCAAAAATGCACAAGTACATAAAAATATTATTAAATTTAATAACGGATATGACACCGTTTTAGGTGAGCGTGGTATTACACTTTCTGGCGGACAAAAACAACGTGTATCTATTGCAAGAGCCATTATAAAATCACCTAAAATATTACTTTTTGATGATTGTTTATCGGCAGTAGATACCGAAACAGAGGAAAAAATACTAAAAAACCTTAATAAACTCTCAAAAGGTAAAACAACTATTATAGTTAGTCATAGAATTTCATCTGCTAAAAATGCCGACAAAATTGTTGTTCTTGACAACGGAGAAATCGTACAAAAAGGAACTCACGAATCACTTATAAACGTAGATGGATACTACAAACATCTATATTTAAAACAACTTAGTGAAACGGTTTCAAATCAAATTTAAATAATTAAAAACACCCAATTATTAAGCTTACTATTTTTTTGTTTTAAGCATTAAATAATAAGATTTGTAAAAGAAACTACATAATTTGTTGGTTAGTATCGGTTTTTTTTAGATTTTTGGTATACAAATGTTAATCGAATAAATTTCAAAACAACACTATGAATAATTATGATATGATGGAGAAAGAAGAAATTTTTTCAAAAGTATTAAGAGCAGGAAGACGCACTTATTTTTTTGATGTAAGAGCTACAAAAGCAGAAGATTATTATCTAACGATTACTGAAAGTAAAAAATTCACCAATGATGATGGTTCTTTTCACTATAAGAAACATAAAATCTACATATACAAAGAAGATTTTGCTGAATTTAAAGATATTTTAGCTGAAATGACCGAATACATTATTAATGAAAAAGGCAACGAAGTTATAAGTGAGCGTCACCAAAGAGACTTTAAAAAAGAATATGATGATGCACCAAAAGCTAATAATACTGAAGTAAACACTAATGAACTTAAAACACCTGAGAGTTTTACAGATATAGATTTCGATGATATATAAATAACCTCAGTACGTTATATCAAAATCCGTTACATCTTAATGTATCGGATTTTTTTTTGGTTAAGAAACAACACTGCCATTTTTAACTTTACTCTCGGGGTTTAATAAAATAACACCCTTACTATCTACAGCTCCTAAAACCAAACATTCGCTCATAAACTTAGCTATTTGCTTTTTAGGAAAATTAACAATAGCAACTATTTGCCTTTGAAGCAAACCTTCCTTTTTATAAAGTGTTGTAATTTGAGCTGATGATTTTTTAATTCCTAATGCTCCAAAATCTATAGTTAATTGATAAGCTGGGTTTCGTGCTTCAGGAAAATCATTAACCTCTATAATAGTTCCTACACGCAAATCTACTTTAGTAAAATCTTCAAAAGTTATTGTATTGTTCATTTTTTAAAAATACAAATTATCACGAACTTTGTAAAAAACTTTAATATATGGCAAATACGCCTTCTAATATGATTCCGTTAGGAACAAAAGCACCAGATTTCAATTTATTTGATACTGTATCAGATAGTCATTTATCACTTCAACAAATAAAGGGAGAAATAGGTACGGTTATTATGTTTATATGTAACCATTGTCCGTTTGTTATTCATATAAATTCAGAAATAGTAAAAATTGCCAATAACTATACAGAAAAAGGTATTCAATTTATAGCTATTTCTAGTAACGATATTGTAAACTATCCACAAGATAGCCCTGAAAAAATGAAAGTTTTAGCTAAAAATGAAAACTATCCTTTTCCGTATTTGTATGATGAATCTCAAGAAGTAGCAAAAGCTTATGATGCTGCTTGCACACCAGATTTATATGTTTTTAATAACCAATTAAAACTCACATACAGAGGTCAGTTAGACGATTCTAGACCAGGAAATAATCTTCCTGTTACAGGCAAAGATTTAAAACATGCCTTAGATTGTTTGATTGCAAACAAAGAAAATACAACCATTCAGAAACCTAGTATTGGTTGTAATATTAAATGGAAATAGTTAAAATTTAAGTTGCCAAAAGCCCACATTTTGCCATTTACCAAACTTAAAACCAACTTCTTTTAATTCAGCAACTTGTTTAAAACCAAATTTTTCATGAAGCTTAACACTAGCTTCATTTGGTAAGGTTAACACTCCAATTGCAGAGTGAAAATTTTGATGTTTCAATCGTGTTATTAATTCGCTATAAATTTTAGTTCCTATTTGTTTGCCATGCGCTGTGTGTTTAATGTAAACAGTAACTTCTACTGTGCTGTTATAAGCTGGCTTGGGTCTAAATTTACTTCCATAAGCAAAACCTAAAATTGTGTTATTTTCTTCAAAAACGACAAAAGGAAAATCTTTATTTATACTATTTATTTTATTTGAAAAAGTTTCGAATGCTAGTGGCTCAATATCAAAAGTAGCCACAGAGTTTAATACATAATAGTTGTAAATATCTAATAATTGCTGAGTATCTTGTATTTTAAATGGTCTTATCAAAGCGATATATTAAATCCAATTATTTTGCTTTAGTACATTTTCTATATGTGCATAATGATGATTGCTATGCCATGCATAATTACCAATATTAAAACTTAATAACACTTCACTATTCGTTTCAGGATGAATAAAACACTTATTTAAATCATCATCACTTAATGTTTTTAGTAAATACACTAATTTAGTATGAACAGCTTTTAAATGAATTAACGACATCTCTATTGGTGCTTCTTTAGAATCTATTAATTCTGCCCATCGTTCTTCATAATACGCCTTTATAACAGGCTTATCTTCTGTTAAAGCCCATTTAAATCTGCTATAACTATGATGATGACTGTCAGATAAGTGATGAACAACTTGTCTTATTGTCCATCCTTGAGGTCTGTAAGGTGTATCCAATTGTTGGTTAGTTAAATCTTTAACTAGGTTTTCTAACTTATTAGGAAAATGTTCTAAAATAGAAATCCAACTTATAATATGTTCTTTAGAAATATTTTTAGGACAATTAAATAAACCTATTGGATATTTAAGTTTTTGTAATTCTTGTTCTGTCATAAAAACAAAGGTAGAAATTGTTAGGCAACTTCAGAAACACCTTGTTTAACAAAATTCAAAGCAGCATATAAACTATTGAAACGTTTAATTTTATCTTTAAAAAACAAGCTTTCAATCATTGAGTTTAAAGTTTTAATTTTATCTGTTGACACCACCATATACGATTTTAAAAAGTAGCTATGTTTAAAAAACTTCAACCAATCGGAAGCCACTAAAGAATACGAATTAATTCTATTAGAAATATAAACTAAATCTTTACCGTTAGTTCCTAAATAACAAGAGATATCTTCTGCTATTAATTTACCATGATTATCCCAATTAAAAATAACACCTCTATTTATTTCTGAAACAATAAAACCATCAAAAATAAATATGTTCCCGAATGGGTAATTAATTTCTTTTAAAACTTCCGAATATGTAAACGTATTTTTTACACTTATCATACTTTAAAAATATTTTATTAAAAACTATCTAAAAAATATAATCGACCAAAAAAGCATTCCTTAGTTTATAGAACAAAAAAGCACCCAATAATTTGAGTGCTTTTAAAAAATATTTTTTTTGAATGTTATTTTACATCCATTAACTCTACATCAAAAATTAAAGTAGCATCTGGTGGAATTACACCGCCAGCACCTGCACTTCCGTATGCTAAATGACTTGGAATAACAAAACGAGCTTTATCGCCTACTTTAAGTAAACCAATACCTTCATCCCAACCTGGAATTACTTGTCCAACACCTAATTGAAAATCGATAGGTTGATTACGTTTGTATGAAGAATCAAAAACAGTTCCGTCGGAAAGTTGACCTTTATAGTGCACAGATACTTTTTTACCTTTCTCTGCTTTAGCTCCTGTCCCTTCTTGAATAATTTGATAACGTAAACCACTTTCTGTTTTACTAAAACCAGCAGCAATTTTTTCTAATTGTGCTTCAGCAGCTGCTTTAGCTTCTGCCAATTTTGCTTCTCTAGATCCCTCAAAAGTTCTAAAAGCTTCAACAGCATTATACGCTTCAGCATCGGCTCCTACTCTAATAATTTCTAAAGTCTCAATAACATCGCCTTGAGCAATTGCATCAACTACGTCTTGACCAGATTGTACTTTACCAAAAACAGTGTGCTTATTATCTAACCAAGCTGTTTCAATATGTGTTATAAAAAACTGACTTCCATTGGTTCCTGGTCCTGCATTAGCCATAGAAAGCACTCCTGGTCCGTCGTGTTTTAAATCCGGATGAAACTCATCATCAAACTTATAACCTGGATTTCCTGTTCCTGTTCCTTGAGGGCAACCTCCTTGAATCATAAAATCTGGAATAACTCTATGAAATTTTAAACCATCATAATAAGGTGTTCCTTGTGGTTTTACTTTGTTTTCTAGATTTCCTTCAGCTAAAGCAACAAAGTTACCTACTGTTCCTGGAGTTTTTTTGTATTCTAAAGCAACAAGAATTTCTCCTTTAGTTGTATTAAATTTTGCGTATAAACCGTCTTGCATTGTTCTAATTTTTAAGAAAGTGCAAAGATAGAAAAGTAAGTTAAAAGTTATGAGTTTAGGCTTATAAGTTTTTTTAAACTGGTTTTATCGCTTTCGCGGAAAGAAAAACAAGCTAACGATTAAATACTAAAATTTGTTTTGATAATTTTAGTTAAGGCAACATAGAATACTACTTGAATTTATCATAAAAATCATCTAACCTCGTTTGCCTTTAAATATTAAAACGATTCATATTCACAAGTTGACTGAAGGCTAACTAGAGCATCTTATTTCTTGATTTTCTCATATCTACCATATTCTCATTCGCCCATTGTACTAAGTTCTGAATTAAAGGCAAAAGACTTTGACCTCTTTCAGTAAGATTATACTCTACTTTAGGTGGTATTTGAGGATAGATTTTTCGATTGACCAAATCATCAGCCTCTAATTTTTTTAAAGTTACGGTAAGCATTTTTTGAGAAATAGTTCCAATAGTTTTATGTATTTCATTAAATCGCAAAGTATTTGTATCTCCTAAAATTAATATTACCAATGTAGACCATTTATCTCCAAATCTGTCCAAAACATTTCTAACTGGACAATTTTCAGAATCTAAATATTTTTCCAAATTATTTTCACTCATAACTTATTCATTTTCAACAATAATTACTAAAAGGTAAGTGACTTACACTTTCTTCAGCTCTTGCAAGGTATATAATTACCTTTTACCTTTGAGTTACCAAAAGTAAGTTAAAAACTAATAGAAACATAATTTTAAAAGAATAAAGAAGATGAAAAAAACATTAATAACAGGTGCAACAGGTGGATTAGGAAGTACCGTTATCAAATTCCTAAAAGAAAAAACAGATATTGAAAATATTGCTGTTTTGGTAAGAGATAAAAATAGCAAATTGGCAAAACAATATGCCAATGATGGAATTGATGTAAGAATTGGCGATTATGATGATTTAGCAAGTTTAAAGGAAGCTTTTATTGGAATAAAAACATTGTACTTTATATCTGGGAGTGATATAAATAATCGCTTACAACAACACAAAAATGTAATAGAAGCTGCAAAAAAAACGGGAATTAATCACATCTTGTATACTAGTGCAGTAAGAAAAAATGAAAGTGATTCTGCTCCTTTGGCTTCTGTTATAGGTTCCCATAAACAGACTGAAGATTGGATTAAAGCATCAGGCATTACCTATACAATTTTAAGGCATAACTTATATGCTGAAGTAATTAATATGTTCATTGGCGATAAAAACCAACTTTTACAAACCAAAGCAATCTATTTGCCTACCGCAGCTGGATTGACTGCTTTTGTTCCAAGAAAAGATTTTGCAGAAGCCGAAGCCAATATTCTTTCAAACCCTGCCAATTATGAGAACAAAACATTAGAGTTTAATGGAAGTGAAAAAATTAACTTTTCGGAAATAGCAAAAATGATTTCTGAGATAATGAAAGAGCAAATAGGATATATTTCTCCAGAAGTCACCGAGTTTGAAAATAAAATGAATGAAATTGGCCTACCAAAACCTATTATTGAATTACTCAGCACATTCAGCTTAGGTATTGCTGATGGAGAATTTGACCAACAATCAAATGATTTAGAAACTGTTTTAGGCAGAAAAACACTTTCAATATCTGAATATTTAAAATCAATTTATAAATAAGTTACATACAACTCAACAGCGAAAAAGCTAGTAGGCAACAATTTATAAAAGCAATAGCGGTTTAGGTGTATACTCAAACCGTTTTTTGCTTTTAATTAGGTATATTACTATCCGAAAAATAAGTGCTTTTAGCCCACTACTACTCTTATACTAACCATTACCTGATATTTGAGAAATAAGAAACCGAAATTTATAAATTGCAAACTTGATATGATTAAGATAAAAGAACAGGAAGGGTTATTCAAAAACATTTCTTTATTAGGCATATTATTACCAACTATAGCTCAACTATTTAAGATAGAATTAATAATTGCCATTTCACCAATAATTGGATTTCTTTTAATGGCGATAGGTTATAAAAGAATGACTTCAATAATTTATCCATTAATTTTGGTACTGATATTATATCAAGGTTATAGTTTTAAGGTTCCTACTGATTATTTAAAATATACATTAATGGGACTTCTTTTATATAAGACTCTTTTTACTTTAATTAAAAGAATTAAAATCCCCAAAAGCGAATGGTTTATACTGTCTTACTTATTATTATTTACAGGAATTTTAATTGGTTGGCGGTTTTTAAACCTAAGAGAGGTTTTAAATCAGAAACTATTTTATATTGTTTCAATGGTAATAGTTTTAGTGTATGGAATAGGAAGAATTAAATGGAATAGAAAGAACTTTAGTCGAATTTCTCTAGGAATGGGTATTTCTATTTTTATTATTTCCCATATTATAGAAATGCTTGATAGGTTATATGATTTGGGAATCCATGAATTATCAGATTTCTCAAGAATTATCTCATTGATTATCATTATGACTTATTGCATCATTTCAATAGTGATTAATATGATTATAAGAAAAACAGCAGGTAACAATAAATATACATAATGCGAGGTAAAATGGTAAAAACAAACCTCTCATAACAAAACTACATTTTGAAAAAAATAAACTAGCAAACACCTCAGTTTTAGACTATTTGCAGAAAGATTACAACATCATTAGTTTGCTACTTCACTAATAAACTTAATACGGTATAAACGAAGTTCTTCATCATCATAATCGCCATCAAACTCTTCTATAGCAGCTTCAATACTATCAGACTCAGACTCCATAAAATAATCATGAATTTCTTCTTGTTGGTCTTCATCTAGAATATCTTGAATCCAATAATCTATATTTAATTTTGTTCCAGAATAAACAATAACTTCCATTTCTTTAATAAAATCTTCCATAGACATCCCTTTAGAAGATGCAATATCATCTAATGGTAATTTTCTATCTATATTTTGAATGATATATAGTTTATTAGCAGAATTACTTCCTGTAGATTTTACAACTAAATCATCTGGACGAATAATATCATTTTCATCAACATAGCTTGAAATTAAAGCAACAAAATCTTTACCATACTTTTTTGCTTTACCATCACCAACACCATGTACATTAGCCAACTCTGAAAGATTAATTGGATATTTTAAAGACATATCTTCTAACGAAGGATCTTGAAAAATAACAAACGGCGGAACGCCTAGTTTCTTTGCGTTTTTTTTACGTAAATCCTTAAGCATGCCCATTAAAACGGCATCGGCTACGGCGCCACTTCCCTTAGAAGCAGTTATAACACTGCCATCTTCTTGTTCGCCTTCAAAAACATGATCTTCAGTCATCATAAATGACTTTGGATTTTTTATAAAGTCTTTTCCAGATTCATGCAATTTAATAACACCATAGGTTTCTATATCTTTTTTAAGATAGCCAGCAACCAAAACTTGCCTTAATAATGCCATCCAATATTTATTATCTTTTCCCTTACCCTTTCCGAAAAAAGGTTGCTCATTAGTTTTATGAGAATTAATTAATGCATTTTCTTTACCTATTATAACACTAACTAAATCTTTAGATTTATACTTCTCATTTGTATTTTGAATGATTTCTAATAAAAGTTGTACATCATCTTGAGCTTCGTGTTGTTTTTTAGGATGACGGACATTATCATCCATATCGCCTCCTTCACCTGTTTCATTATCAAACGCTTCACCAAAATAATGTAGAATAAATTTACGTCTAGATATTGATGTTTCGGCAAATGCAACAACTTCTTGTAACAACGCTTGACCTATTTCTTGTTCTGCTACAGGTTTGCCAGACATAAATTTTTCTAACTTTTCAATATCCTTATAAGCATAATACGCTAAACAGTGACCTTCTCCTCCATCGCGTCCTGCTCTTCCTGTTTCTTGATAGTAGCTTTCAATGCTTTTAGGAATATCATGATGAATTACAAAACGAACATCGGGTTTATCTATTCCCATACCAAATGCAATGGTAGCAACCACAACATCTACATCTTCCATAAGGAATTTATCTTGATGACTTGATCTTGTTTTAGCATCTAATCCGGCATGATACGGTACTGCTTTTACACCATTAACCTGTAATACTTGAGCTAATTCTTCAACACGTTTTCTGCTTAAGCAATAAACAATTCCAGATTTACCTTCATTTTGTTTAATAAAACGAATTATATCAGCATCAACATTTTTTGTTTTTGGACGTACTTCATAATATAAATTAGGTCTGTTAAAAGAAGCTTTAAATGTTTTTGCTCCGGTAATACCTAAGTTTTTTATAATATCTTCTTGTACTTTTGGAGTTGCTGTGGCTGTTAATCCTATAATAGGAATATTATCGCCTATACGCTTTATAATATGACGTAAATTCCTGTACTCTGGCCTAAAATCGTGTCCCCACTCACTAATACAATGCGCTTCATCTATTGCTAAAAAAGATACTTTTACTGAACGTAAAAACTCAACATTCTCTTCTTTTGTAAGCGATTCTGGAGCCACATAAAGTAACTTTGTTACACCGTTTACAATATCTTCTTTTACACGCTTAACTTCTGTTTTGTTTAATGAAGAATTTAATACATGCGCTATACCTTCTTCATTTGAAATACCTCTAATAGCATCAACTTGATTTTTCATTAAAGCTATTAAAGGAGATACTACTATGGCTGTGCCTTCTTGCATTAACGCTGGTAATTGATAACAAAGTGACTTACCGCCACCTGTTGGCATTATTACAAACGTATGGTTTTTAGACATGATACTTTCAACAACACCTTCTTGAAGACCTTTGAATTTATTAAATCCAAAATATTTTTTTAATGCAGACTGCAAATCACTTTTTGCTATTGACATGAATTTTATAAAAATTTATTTCTACTAGTTTAATACACCTAAAATAAGTCGATTTTTCAATAACTAATTTATTAATGTATTTCGAGAACCCTCATATTTTTTTCGTTAGTTTTGTAACAAAATTTCAAATTACAATAAAAATTTAATTTGACTAACATTTAAAGATAATAAAATCTTTAAAAGCATCAACAATTATAAAATAATAAATTTTGAACAGCAAAAATTCCATTATTAAAATCGCTAAGCAAACTATTGAAATGGAAAGCAAAGCCATTTTAAATTTATCTGGTTTAATAAATAATGATTTTGCAGATGCTGTAAACCTTATTTACAATTCTAAAGGTCGGGTTATAATTACTGGTATTGGTAAAAGTGCCATTATTGCAAACAAAATTGTTGCCACTTTAAATTCTACCGGAACGCCTTCTGTTTTTATGCATGCTGCCGAAGCAATTCACGGCGATTTAGGACTTATTCTTAAAGATGATGTTGTTATTTGCATATCTAACAGTGGCAACACACCAGAGATAAAAGTACTTATTCCTTTAATAAAAAGAGCTAACAACAAAATTATTGCTATTACAGGTAACTCGAAATCTTTTCTTGGAGAAGAAGCCGATTTTACTTTAAATTCTTATGTTGAAAAAGAAGCTTGTCCAAATAATTTAGCTCCAACTTCTAGTACTACCGCACAATTAGTTATTGGTGATGCGCTTGCAGTTTGTTTATTAGAAATTCGTGGATTTTCAAGTAACGATTTTGCAAAATACCATCCAGGTGGTGCATTAGGAAAAAAACTCTATTTACGTGTTAAAGATATTTCTTCTGTAAATGAAAAACCAAGTGTAAACTTGAGTACCAGTATAAAAGATGTTATTATAGAAATAACAAAAAAAAGACTTGGGGTTACTGCTGTTACTGAAGATGAAAAAATTGTTGGGATAATTACTGATGGTGATTTACGTAGAATGCTTACTAAAGTTGATGATTTCTCTAAACTATCAGCCAAAGATATTATGGGTACCAACCCAAAACGTATTGAAGCTAATTCTATGGCTGTTGATGCTTTAGAAATTATGGAGGTTAACGATATTTCTCAAATTTTAGTTGAAGACAATGGCAAATACGCTGGTGTTGTTCACCTACACGATTTAATAAAAGAAGGTATTATATAATGGCGAAAAAAGATATAAATGAGATGTCTTTTCTAGATCATCTCGAAGATTTACGCTGGCATCTAATTAGAATCTGTTTAGCAGTTATCATTGTAGCAACTTTTGCTTTTATTTTTAGCAGATTTATTTTTGATGATATTATTTTTGCGCCATTAGACATGGATTTTCCTACCTATAGATTTTTATGTGAATCTGGGAGGTTGTTAAATGTGGAAACCACATTTTGTAATGACAAATTACCTATGATACTTCAAAATAGAAACATGGCAGGACAGTTTTCTGCAGATATATGGACAGCTATTTTAGGTGGTTTTATTATTTCATTTCCATACGTTATTTATCAACTATGGAGTTTTATTAGTCCTGGTCTACATAGTAACGAACGCAAACATTCTAGAGGTTTCATCATTATTTGCTCACTTTTATTCTTTTTGGGTTCTTTATTTGGCTATTATATTATTACACCGCTTTCAATTAACTTTTTAGCGAATTACAGCATCTCTGCCAAAGTAGACAATCAAATAGATATAAGTTCCATTATTGGCTTAGTAAGAGCTTCTGTTTTAGCTTCAGGTTTAATTTTCGAATTACCAATAGTTATTTATTTCCTTACTAAAATTGGATTAGTAACACCTCAAATTTTACGTAAATACCGAAAATTTGCATTAGTTGGTGTGCTAATTCTATCTGCAATTATTACTCCTCCAGATATTGCAAGTCAGGTTATTGTTGCAATTCCTATTCTTATTCTATATCAAGTAAGTATTTATATTTCTAAAATTGTAATTAGAAATCAAAAAAGAAAAGAAAAACAAAGTATAAATTAAACCATCTTGCTACAATAGTGTATATGATTTTACTATTTTTAGCGTTCAGTATATAAAATATGATTTTAAAAGCCGAAAATTTAATGAAGTCCTACAGCGGACGAAAAGTTGTAAAAGATGTTTCTCTTGAAGTAAAACAAGGAGAAATTGTTGGTCTTTTAGGCCCTAATGGTGCAGGTAAAACAACATCATTTTACATGATTGTTGGGTTAATTAAACCAAATGGTGGTCATATTTTTTTAGATAATACCGAAATTACTAAATATCCTATGTACAAACGTGCACAAAATGGTATTGGTTATTTGGCACAAGAAGCATCGGTTTTTAGAAAATTAAGTATTGAAGATAATATTTTAAGCGTGCTACAGCTTACTAAACTTAGTAAAAAAGAGCAACAATATAAAATGGAATCGCTTATTGAAGAATTTGGTTTAGGCCATATTCGAAAAAGTAGAGGTGATTTATTATCGGGTGGTGAACGCCGACGTACCGAAATTGCTCGTGCTTTAGCAACCGACCCTAGTTTCATCTTACTTGATGAACCTTTTGCAGGTGTAGATCCTGTTGCTGTTGAAGATATCCAGCGTATTGTAGCGCAACTTACCAAAAAAAATATTGGTATTCTAATAACAGACCATAATGTACAAGAAACCTTAGCTATTACTGACAGAACCTATCTTATGTTTGAAGGTAGTATTCTTAAAGCTGGAAAACCTGAAGAATTAGCAGATGATGAAATGGTACGTAAAGTATATTTAGGTCAGAATTTCGAGCTACGTAAAAAGAAGATACGCGACTAAAACTTATATTATTTCTTATAAAACTTGTCTTTCTTATATGTTATCTAAAGAAATGACAAGTTTTAGAAATATTAACCTCTTCTTCTTTCTAAAAGAACCATCATCATAAACCCTAAAACAATACGTTCTTCATCATCAGAATCGATATCATTAAGTTTTGATAATTCAAATTTTCTTCCAAAAAAAGAAGCTTCTTTTTTCAACTTTACTATAGGTTTATTATTTAAATCAAGTACACTATAGCTAGGGTTAAAAAGGTATCCAGTAAAAAAACCTAAAATTGGAATTTCTCCAATTAAAGAATCAAGTACTTTAACCCAAGGATTATCTTCTCTAATATGATATTGAAGTTTTTGATGCTGATCTATTAATTCATACTCTGCTTTCCAAATAGATTTCCACCCTTTTCTTGCTATTTTCCCTATTTCTTTTCCTCCTTTATCTTTTATACTATACGCTGCTGAAAAATCAATCCATCTGTCGGCTTGAATTCTATAATTTATATGTTGCTTACTTTCGTCATTATAAACAAGAACATCTTCTTTAAACTTAAACATTTTCTGCTTTACAAAAGCTATTGTTTTTCCTAAAGAATCTTTTGCTGTAAAATCGTTAGCTAACGTTCCAATATTAAATTTAAAATTTACTGGATATTTAATGTCTTGCATATAAACTGAGTTTTTTTTAATGTTATGTGTGTGATTCGCTTGAATGCTCTTGTTTAGTTAAAAGCTTTTTTTGATATCTGCTTTGAACGATATCTGTAATTACCAAAACAGCTATTACAAAATAGAAAGTTGTTTTACTCATAGATTCTATTGGCTCTCCAAATAATTTTAAATGTGCTAAATGCCCTCCTTCTGTTACCAACATAATACCTACAATAAATAAAATAAATAATCCAAGTACTTCGTACATTCTATTTTTAGCTAAAAATTCTGAAATTTTATCAGCTAAAAACAACATAAGTAAACCACTAATTACTATAGCAATAGCCATAACTATAAAAGCTGTTGTCGTGTTTTCTATTTCACTAGTTAAACCAATTGCTGCCAATATAGAATCAAATGAAAACACTAAATTCATTAACACAATACTTACAATTACAGCATTAGAGGTCTTGCTACCTTTTCCTTCATCTACTAATACATCATTCAAGCTGTGCTTAGATATCATGTGCCATATCTCTTTTATAGCTGTATAAATAATAAAACCGCCACCAGCTAGTACTATTATGCTATGACCATTAAAAGCAAAACTTGCTACGTCTCCAATTTCACCAGATAAAAAGGAAAATGGATCTTGAAAAAAATCAATGATAGAGACTAACACAAATAATAAAGCAATCCGTAAAGCAATAGCTATAAGAATCCCCACTTTTCTTACTCTTTTTCTATCAAATTCTGCTGCTTTTTTTGATTCTAATGAGATATATAAAAGGTTATCAAATCCTAAAACAGCTTGTAATAAAACAAGCATAAATAGTGTGAAAATAATTTCTAGCATAATTATTTTTTAGAAGTTAAATTGTCTAAAACAGACATAAAAATGTATAAAATTATAATTAACGGAATCGCTGTAAATTGTAAAACGATTAACATTACCAAACATAAAATTATAAAAATGTAACGCGTAGCATTTACTTTAAAACCCCAATCTTTAAATTTTAATGCAAATAATTTAATATTACTATTTAGTAGCCAACAACTCAATATTGTTACACATATTAAAAACCATTTATTAAGAATAATGGTATTTATTACATCGCTATTTTGAAATTCTATTATTAATGGTAATGAAATTATAAGTAGCGTATTTGCAGGTGTTGGCAAACCTTTAAAATAACTTTGTTGTTCTGTATCAATATTAAATTTAGCCAATCGATAAGCTGAAGCTAAAGTGATTGACAAACCTAAAAGAGGTAGAATAGGCAATCTAAAGCCTTCAGATAAATCTGTAACTCCCCAATCGGATTCTACAATTTCTAATAACTTATACATAATAACTCCTGGTACTAATCCGCTTGTAACCATATCAGCTAAAGAATCTAACTGAACTCCTAATGCACTTTGAACATTTAATTTACGAGCTGCAAAACCATCAAAGAAATCGAAAAAAATACCTAAAAACACAAATAATGATGCTGTTACAAAATTGTTATTAACGGCAAAAAGAACAGCAATACATCCACAGAAAAGGTTCAAGAGAGTTAATGCATTCGGAATATATTGCTTCATATTTTAACTTTATATTTTTGCAAAAATAATAAACAATTTGCGTCTAAAACAAGTATTAAACAATATCTATTACTATTTGAAGTTTTAAAGATTGTAAATTATGTGCATCTTTGTAAAAAAAATTACGATTGAAACCTTATATAACGGTATTATTCTTTATAATATCAATGTCTATATTCAGTCAAACCACTAGAAAATATTCTAATGAGTTTATGAATATTGGTGTTGATGCTGCAGCTCTTGGTATGAGCAGTGCAGTAACCTCAAATTCTGCCGATGTAAATTCAGGCTATTGGAATCCCGCAGGTTTATTAAAAATTGAAGACAATCAATTAGCGTTAATGCATTCTAGCTATTTTGCTAATATTGCTAATTATGATTATGCAGCTTACGCTATGCCTTTAGATGACAGAAGCGCCGTTGGTATATCGTTAATTCGTTTTGCTGTAGATGATATTTTAAACACCACACAGCTTATTGATGAGCAAGGTAATATTAATTATGACAGAATTAGCTTATTCTCTACTGCCGATTATGGTTTAACCTTTTCATATGCCAGAAAGCTACCTGTGCAAGGTTTAAATTATGGTGTTAATGCCAAAGTAATTCGTCGTATTATAGGCGATTTTGCATCTTCTTGGGGCTTTGGTTTAGATTTAGGAATTCAGTTTGAAACTGATAATAATTGGAAATTTGGCGTAATGGCTCGCGATATTACAACAACTTTTAATGCTTGGGCTATTGATGAAACTGAATTTGCCAAAATACAAAACGCTGTTGAAGGTCAAAACCAAGAACTTCCAGAAACTACAGAAATTACCATTCCTAAATTACAAATAGGAATTTCTAAATTATTAGATTTTAACTATGATTATACGCTTTTAACATCGGTTAATTTAAATGTTAGATTCGAAGAAAACAATGATATTATTTCATCCTCTTTTGCTAGTATTAATCCTGCTTTAGGGTTTGAATTTGGATACATAGATATGGTTTACTTACGTGCAGGAATGGGTAATTTTCAAAATGAATTACAAATAGATAATACCGAGCAATTGAGTTTTCAACCTAGTTTTGGTTTAGGTTTTAAATATAATGGTATTCAAATAGATTATGCATTTACTGATATTGGCGACCAAAGTGTAGCTTTATATTCAAATGTGTTTTCTTTAAAAGTAGATTTAAGTATCTTTAGGTAATATTTAATTATGCAAAAACCAGTTCTCTTTTTATTTTCCTTTTTATTTTTTATTACATTATCTGCTCAACAAAATATTTTATCAAATGAGGCTGAGATAAACGTCCTTACTATTGGTCCTGGCACTTCTTTAAATGATGCTTTTGGTCATAGTGCTTTCAGAATAAAAGACACTAAAAATAAACTAGATGATGTTTATGGTTATGGTGAATTTGATTTTAATACTCCTAATTTTTACCTGAAATTTGCTCAAGGAAAACTTAATTACTCTATTGGAAAAATAGATTTTTATAGCTTTTATCAAGTATATGCATATTATAATAGAAGTATAAAATCTCAAGTTTTAAACCTTTCTCAAGCTCAAAAACAAAACCTTTATAACTTTCTATTAAACAATTACAAACCTGAAAACAGACATTATTTATATGAATTCTTTTTTGATAATTGTGCTACTAAAATTAAAGACGTTACTAAAATTGCGGTAAACAACGCCATTGAGTTTAATCTCCCTGAAAATTATGAAGAAAAAACGTTTAGAACTTTAATATATGAAAACGTTAACAGGAATTCTTGGGGTAGTTTAGGTATAGATTTGGCTTTGGGTTCTGTAATTGATAAAAAAGCAACACCAGAGGAGCAAATGTTTTTACCAGAAAACATCTTTCAATTCTTTGAAGTAGCAACAATAAATAATACAAATACACCGCTTGTAAAAGAAAGTCGCATACTTTATAAGCAAAAAGAAACTGTAAAAAAAGATTCGTTTTTAACAAGTCCCTTATTTATTCTTGGGATTCTTGGTTTCTTTATCATCTTCATTACTTACAAAGATTATAAAAAGAATAAACAAAGTAAATGGCTAGATGTAACGCTATTTATCTTAACGGGGCTTATTGGTATATTCATTTTATTGCTTTGGTTTGCTACCGACCATACTGGTACGCATCAAAACTATAATTTACTTTGGGCATTTGCACTTAATATTTTAGTAATTGGTCAATTATTTAAAAAGAAAATTAATGATTGGTTTATCAAATATTTAAAACTTTTAGTAATTCTTTTATGCCTATTACTTTTGCATTGGATTATTGGAATACAAGTATTTGCTATTGCATTAATACCTTTATTAATAGCTATATTTATTAGATATATCTTTTTAATACATCATTACAACAAACTAGACTAAATAAATTTATTGTCCTCTAAAAAAGATCATTGTACTAATCGTTTTTACAAAAATATTAATGTCTAGAAAAAAACTTCGATGCTTTATATAATATAAGTCATACTGAAGTTTTAATAAGCTATCATTAATTGAAGAACCATATCTTGTATTAACTTGTGCCCAACCTGTTAAACCAGGTTTAATAATATGTCTGGTTTCATAAAACGGAAGTATTTGTGATAATTCTCTAACAAAATATGGTCGTTCTGGTCTCGGACCAATTAAACTCATTTCTCCTTTTAAAACATTGAAAAATTGTGGTATTTCGTCTAGTCTAGAGTTTCGTAAAAACTTCCCAAAAGGTGTTATTCTAACATCATTCTTTTTTGCCCAAACTGCACCATCTTTTTCAGCATTTGTAACCATAGTTCTAAACTTTACTATCTTAAAAAGATTACCATTTTTACCAATACGCTCTTGAAAATAAAAAAGAGGTCCTCGATTAGCTATTAAATTACCTAAAAAAACAAAAGGTAACAGAATTACACCATATAAAATCCCTAAAACAGAAATAACAATATCAAAAAAACGATGAAAAAACTGATACATTTTATTTTGGTTACTTCTACTAAAAGGGAAATATTTATAAAAATCTTTACCAACAAACTGAACAGGAACGCGATATGTCATTTCTTCATAAACTTGTGTATATTCTTTTATTGAAAAACCACCTTCTAAAAGTGTTATAAGGTCTTTATAAATTTCTTGAGTTATCGTTTCCGAATTATAACTAGCAATAACAATTTCAGAAATATTTTCATCTTTAATAACCTGATAAATTTGTTTAGGGCTATATTCAATTATTCCCAGTAACTTAATCTTATCTGTTTTATATACTTCACAATTAATAAAACCAACTATTTTATAATTTGGATCAGCATCATTAAAAGCATCTACAATAACCTGTATATTAGATGTTTCCCCAACAATTAAAACCTTTTTATAAAACCGTGGAGACACTATAAAAGTTATATACGCTAAACGCCAAACAAATAATGCAAATAAAATAGCAAAATAAAAATATAGAATTTGTAATCTATTATCTGGTAAAACAGGAGTTAAAAATGGTGTTAAAAAGTAAAATAATACAGTAACCGAAACGGTAAGTATGATATTAGTTAATACTTTTTCTAACCTACTTGCCTTTTGTAAATCATATAATTCGAAAATAGTTCCAAATAGTGTCACATAAATTATTAACACAAATACCCAACTCCAATTTTCTTTATTAATGGTAAAATAATCGAAATCAAATGTGTTACTTAAAAAATATAAAACTACTAATATTGAAATAATATCAAAAATACGTAATAACACTTTACGCTCTGAAATATTGAAGTGAATCCCTTTTTTAGACATTTATTAAGAGCTTTTTTGAGAGGCTATAAAGATAGTAAGTTAATCCAACTAAAACCAAATATCATTGTAAAACACTAAACCATTTTTGTTTAATAAGCTCCCAATCATAATTTTCAACCTTCTTCCTAGCTTTTAAAATTAAAGTATTGGTTTCTTCTGTATTAGCAAATATTCTTTTTAACGCAGATATAAACTCATTTACATTACTTGGGTTTACCAATATACCATCTTTTCCACTTTCTATTAAAAAGGGCATGCCTCCAACATTAGTAGACACTACTGGTAATCCTAATGCCATAGCTTCAATTACGCTTACTGGCATATTGTCAAAATTAGTTGTATTTATAAAAACATTATAATCTTTAGATAAATCAACCCACTCTTGCTTAGAAAGTTTACCAGTAAACTTAACATCAACATTTAATTTATTAGCATAAGCTTTTGTTCTTTTTAGAGCACCATCATTCTCTGGTCCAACCATACAAAGCGCTCCTTGTATACCTTCATCTTTTAAAACTTTTAAAATCTCTACAGCTAATTGCGGATTATATATTTCTGAAAAAGAACGCACCCAAAGAAGTTTAGGCTTGTCAAAAACTTTTTTCTTAAACGGATAATTTTTAAGTTCTATAGAATTAGGAATACATAATACATCATGATAACCCTGTTTTTTAAATTCAAACTGAATGTATTCTGAAGGCGCTACATTCTTATAGGCGTTATTGAATAAACTTTTACTTAATTTTGTGTTGTTTTTTAAACGATTAGTCAAATTCCCTCCATGTAAAATTGGAATGTATTTTAAGTTAAAAAATCGACATAACTGACTACACAAATAAGCGTAATAAAAATTTTGAGTGCTGTAAGTATCAATTAAAACATAATCTACTTGTTTCCTATATTTTATAATATGCAATAGCATATCTAGCAACCGCAATATTTTATTATTAATCTTTGAAGCAGTAAAAACAAGATAACCTTCTAAACTTAAAGATTTACTTAATGTATCAATTGTTGTTACTGTTTTACCTTTTTGAGATAATTGATTTCCTATGTAAAGGAGTTTTATCATAAGTAATGTTTAATAAACAAAGTCCGTAAATAAATGCTGGAGCAGCAATTCGCATTGCAGAATGATTAATAGTTAATAACCAAAAGAAATAAAAAGAATAAAAGAAAATATTATTTCTATTTTTAATCCTATATACCAATGGCACTAATAATAATATTAAAAATGCAAAAACACCTAATAATCCATGTTCTGCAACAATACGACTCATTTCATTATGTGATGCAGCAGTAATACCTGTTTCATTTAAACGAGCTTCTTTTACTTTACCAACACCAATTCCTAAAAAAGGATTATCAACAAATTCTCCAATCTCAAAAGCAAGTAAATCTGCCCTTCCTGTAGTTATGTCTTCTTTTTCTCTTCCAGCTGCATCTTGGTTAGCATAACGTTTATCTAAAAACCCACTTGTTTGAATAGAACTCACAATCCAAGTAAAGACTAACATCAGTATAAAAATAAATAATGAAAATTTAATACGAAATTTAGTTTTTAAATTAACCTTTAAATAATATAACGCTAAAAAAAACAAAATCATTATAATAGCAGTAATAACACCTCCTCTACTAAATGTAGCAAGGGCTCTTACCCCTAATAATCCTAGCAAAAGCAGATCTATTATTCTATGAAAAAATAACTCATTAGACATAAAAAAACGTGTTGCTAACACAAAAATACCTATACCTAAAACTGTAGAAACTTGATTAGGACCAAAACCTCCAGAAGCAGCAAAATTGGATCCTGTACTTGTAATAACCTCTTGCAGATTTGGAGTGTATAGAATTAAATACACTGTCATACTAATAAGTGGTAATAAAAAAGCTAATAATATTATTTTAATCTGACTAAAACTAACATTACGCTTATAACAAAAAAAGGCAGATAGCCCTAAACAAACAGGTCCGCTTAAATTAAAGGCTATAGCTCTACGAATATCTGTTTCAAAACCCATATCTACTACTGCCACAAAAATACTAGGTATTAACAACAAAATATATAAAACATAAACTAACGACTGCTTTGAAAAACTATTACTAAATAGTCCCATCAAAATAAAAACTATAACTGAATACTTACTTGCTTCATAAAACACTGTACCTCCATTCATCCTTAAAAAAACTTCAACCCCAACTATGTAGGCGCATGCTATTAAAACATAGAAAGTTTTGTGTTTTTTAGAAGCTTTTAAAATTTTATAACTAAAAAAAACGATAATGAATAAAAAATAAACTAATGCTAAAGGCTTAAAGACAAAAACACCTATAGCTAAAGCTACATGAAAAGTTAAAAGTTTATAATATAATGATAACTTCATATTTGATGTGCTTTATAAACTTCTAAAATAGAATCCATTATATAAGATTCAGAAAACGATTTATGAACCTTCATTTGCAAACATCTACCTGACTCTAGTCTTAATTCATTATCATTAATAAATTCCAACAATGCATTAGCTAAAGCATCAGTATCGTTTGAAGGAATTAATTTGCCTTCTTTTTCGTTTGAAATAACTTTATGACAATCACCGACATTAGTAGTAATAGTTGGTAACCCTACTATACCATATTCTAACAATACTAGTGGTAAACCTTCTGATTTTGATGATAAAACACCTATATCACTTTGATTCAAAATATTAAAAATATCTATACAACTACCATAAACAAAAACATGATCTTCTAAATTATTCTCGATTATAAATTCTTTAACAGAAGAAGAATAATTATCATTAAAATCCTGTCCCACCAAATGAAGTGTCCATGTCTTATTTGTTTTCAACATCTGTTTAAAAGCTTTTAAAAGGTTCATATGATCCTTTTGCTCCCTCAAGTTTGCTAAACAAATAATTCTTTTTCCTTTTTCTCCTTTTAATTTTGTTAATGACTCTATATTACTTGCTACAGCAAAATTAGGTAAGTAAGTAACCGATTTAGAACAAAGAACCTTTTTACACCAACTTTCCAAATTAGTATTTACCACAAAAATATGCTTAAATAATCTTGAACACCATTTTAAAACTAATTTTGGGCGCTTATATAAAAATTCACTTTTACCATAGTGATCATGCCAAATAAGTATGAGTTTTGGATTTAATATTTTTATGATACTCGCTAAAAAAAAAGAACTTGAATGTGCATGAATTAAATTAATACTATTTGTTTTTATAAAACGGTTTAACTTTAAAATAGCCTTAAAATCAATCGTGCTTTTTTTATTTAAATACAGATATTCAACTTCTTTCGATAGGCTTTTTTTTAGAGCTCCCTCTTCTCTTGTTGTACATAAATAAGATGTTTTAATACGAGATGCTAATGAATTTGCAAAATTAACAGCTACTCGTTCTGCTCCTCCTGGGTTTAATGAATCTATTAACTGTAGAACCTTCATGAATGTATTAACAATTTAGAAATTTCTTCCTCAAAAACATCTAAAGTATAACTTTGTGACCAAATGGAAGCTTTTCTCGACATTGTTTCTAATAATGAAAAATCATTTAAAACTTTATTTATACTAGATGTTGCTTCAACCAATTCTGGTTCAATTAGTATACCTCTAACTCCGTAGTCTAACATGTTTGAAACACAAGATATTTTAGTAGCAATTGGTATCACTCCAAAAAACATTGCTTCGGCAATGGCCTTTGGCCAGCCTTCCGATTTTGATGGTAATATTGAAAAATGAGCAATTTTCAATGTTTCTTTTAGTACCTCTTTTGATTGGTTTCCGTGTAAAAAAACAATCTTTTCAAGTTTATGAGCTACAATATAATTTAGCAATGTTTCTTTTAATACACCATCACCATAAACATCTAAATGTACACTTTGCCCTTGTTTATATAAAGCTTCAATAATTTGTATAGCTAATAACGGACGTTTCCCTTCTACTAAACTTCCCACAAAAACAAAATTCAATTTCCCTGAATAATCTCGTTTATTAGGCTTCTCTATTTCAGAATTTTTATATGTTGCTGTAAAAAATGGCTTTATGTTTTTAGTTTGTTTTTTCCAATCTCCATAAACCAAAACTTGTATGTTTCTAGTTAAAAATGCATTACTCAATATCCATTTTTGAAACTTATAACTTAATGGTTGTTTTGCTTTAGGATCCCAATTACCCGCATATTTAGCCGTTTTCTGTTTCTTAGGAAAACATATTTGAATCAAACATCCTAACAATCCTATGTTTCCTGGGCAGCGTAAATGAATATGGTCTGCTTTACGACAAGATTTAAAAATTTTAAAAAAAATAATAGGTAACTTTAATAACGAACTCATTATTTTAGTAACCGATGTAAATTCTATGGCAGGAATTTTTGTTAAATTTAAATTATTGTGCTGATAAGCTAAGTCTATTTTAGAAATACCATCTGTAACTAAAGGCACAATAATTTCTACCTCATCAACATATTTTAGCCATATATTCATTTCTCTAACATAAGGTGCATAACTAAATGTAGTAGCATCTTTCGTTTTATGTAAAGCGTGAGATATAATTAAAAACTTCATTCCCTTATTTTCGGTGCATTAAAGATAAGCGAAAACCAACCAACAATTCGCCCTAAACTCTCAGTGAATGCCTCGCTTCTGTTAGAAGTAGTTATAACATTTAGCAGTCGTATTTTAGTTAACAAAACAGCCGTTACATGCCACTTTAATCGTGCTTTAAAAGTAGGTTTTGTATATTTTACTCGCCAAACATACCAGCCATTTCTAATAACCATTTTACCATAGTTATATTTATTTGGTCGACCAGATCCGTCATGATAATGAGCTAATTGAGCATTTGTATTTACATAGAGTTTTCCTGTTTTGGCTAATCTTAATGAAAAATCGGTGTCTTCATACAATCCGTAACCTTCAAAATATGTTGAGAACTTCATCTTTTTAAAAACACTTTTTTTATAAGAGGAAACCCCGCCCATAATCTGCTCCACTTGATACATCTTTCCCGAAGGCGGTAAAAAACTAACAGATCGTCCATGAGAAAAGCTTGGCATAAAACCAGGGTTTGCATCTGGTAAGAGTCCGAAAATGCGTCTTATTTTAAATCGTGATGGTTCTTCACGCATCCACCCATCATAATAAAATTTTGATGAGTCATTTTTATCATCAGATGGCTTCCAGTTAACTTCATTAGTAATATAACCTCCTACTGCTAAGGCTTCTGGTTTCACTAAATATGTTTTTATTAAGGCTTCAAAATAATTAGTTTCTAAAATAACATCATCATCTAAAAAACAAATGATTTCTGAATCTTCAGAAACTAAATTAATTCCAAAATTTCGCTGTTTGGTTAATCCTCTATTTGAATCATCAACTTTAAAATATCTTAAATTATTAAATATATTTTCTTTTAAAACGATCTCTGTTTCCTCATTATTAGACCCATCAATTATTAAAACTTCATTAGGATACAAGGTCTGTTCTTTAACCGACTGCAATAATTTAAGCAGTGGCTTAGGTCTCATATATGTACAAATAATTAAAGTAAAATTCATAAGTCACAAGGCACCATTAAATTAAAAATAATCTCATCAGTCTGAGTTTGCCTGTCAGTCTGAGCCTGTCGAAGCCCCCCAACGACACACTTCGACAGGCTTAGTGTGACAAAATTACACAAGCTCAAGGTAACAAAGTAATTATTATTAAAATCCATGATTTATTTTGTTCGTTTTCCTAAGGCTATTAATTTTTTCGCATAAAAAACCGACTTATTAAACTGTAAAAGCCTCTTAGGAAATGTTATGATTCTTAACGGTAACTCTATGAGTTTAGCTTTTGTAAAATAAAACACAAAATATTTAATTTTATATTCCTTTCGTTGTGCTTTGTCAAAATGCTTAAACAATTGATACATAATGGTTGGACTTGGCTTAGGCACTATCTTTTTAACAGGTATATCTAACTCCCAAGGTTGTTGCTTACGTTTCTTACCTTTTACACTTGCTTGATGTCCCCAAAACCGGTACCCTCCTACTTGCGGTTTTAAATGTAAATTAACAGAAAATGGATTGTGTAAAACGGTGACTCCCAGTTTTGAGATTGACAAACCAAAATCACTATCTTCTCCATAACCGCCATCATAATTAATATCGTTACCAACTAATTGCTTTACAACACGACTAGATACACAAGAATTAGCATTACTAAAGGATTGTGCGGCACCTACTTTCCAACGTGCATCTCCCATAGTTTTTAACTTGTCATCTAAATCAATTAAGGTTTGCTGTTGGTGGTCTGCCCTAATATCTAACCCATTACAGGCTTCTGCATTATAGGTTTGTAATAATCTAATATGATTTTCTATAAACTGTGGTTGAATACGAATATCGTCATCACCAAAAACAATATAATCACCCGTACATAAATCTATCGCTTCATTTCTGGCTCTGCAACTACCTTTAGTAGTTTGCCATTTAAAAACAACCTTAAACGAATAGTTACTTGCCTTATATAGCAATTCATCTCTTGAATTTTCGGGAGTTGCGTCAACTACAATCACTTCAAAAGGTTTATAGGTTTGATGTTCTAAATCGTTTAACAAATTTAGTGTAAAATCTTGACGCATCATGGTGGGAATAATATAACTTACCTTCGGAGTTCCTTTAATAGCATGTAATTCCCTTGGTTTTAATAAGATTGACTTATCTTTAAACTGAAACTTCTTTTTTGCATACCAAAAACTATTGATTTCATTTAATTTCCAAAAACCTCTTCGCAACACCATATAAATACTATGAGATAACTTAAAATTTTTAAAATAGAATGTGTAAATATCTTTTGTTGAAATATTTACTTCTTCAATAGTGTCATCAAATAATCCTTTCACGTATAGCGGAATAGCTCCTTGATACCGTAAGATATTAAACCCAAAATCTAAGGCTGAAGTTTGAATATTTTCATAATCTAAATCAAAGCCGCCAAAAGCCTCCCAAACATGCTTTCTCACAACAAAGGCATTAGGGTTTATTCGCCAACTAACCGATTTTTCTAAATTATCGAAGTCTTTAGCATACCAAAAATAAACTACCGTTTGATAAACAATTTCAGGAAATACATTTTTATAACCTTGGTCTAAACTACTATGCCAAATATCGCCTTCACCTAAAGCCAATTCATCAAGCAAATTTATATCTGGAGTGCCTTGATACAATAAAATCTCTCCAGTAGTAGTGATATGTTCTTTTAAGTCTATCAAGATTTTAATATGGTTTTATAAAATTTAACCGATTGTTTAGCAACTAATTCGTGACTGAATTTTGCTTTTACTTTTTCTCTGGCTGCTGAACCAAATTGAGTGCACATTTCAGGATTTTCCAACAATTCTAAAATGCGTTCTGCATAGTGTTCATAATCTGTAGGATGTACCAGAAAGCCTTCTTTTCCATCATCTATCATCTCATGAGCCCAACCTATGTTTGATGCTACAATAGCTTTTTCCATAGCCATCGCTTCTAACCATGATACAGGTAATGCTTCGGCAAACGTTGGAAACACACAAACGGTAGCATCTTTAATTAAATCTTGTATTTTAGAATAATCTACAGAACCTAAATAGCGTACTTTTTTTAAAGAAGATTCATTAAACAAAGGCTTCATGAGTTCCCAAGTAGATGTTGATCCTGTTTTAATATCGCCACTGTCTTTACCCACAAGGATTAATTCCACTTTCTTGTTTGAATTATGCACCAAATTAAATATCTCTGGTAATTCTAAAAGCCCCTTTTTACGAATCAGTGTTCCAAAATAAAGAATCGTTATTTTTTTTGAATCACTTTGTTTTGGTTCAAATAGAGACGCATCAATACTATTAGGAATCACCGTAAATTCTCTATTCAACTTGAATAACTTATTGGTTAAATTACCTGTAAAAGTGCTAACACTAATAATACCATCTGCTTTTTTAAGCGCCCGTTTCTCTAAAAATTTATTTTTAAACTTAACTTTTCTATTGTCTAAGTAACAAAAATAGGTATCACTACCATTTTCTCTTATTACCAAAGGACATTTAGGTTTTATAAAAGCTGTAAAACCTGTCCAATCTGGTGCTTCAACAATGTCTATTTTGCCAGAATCAAATAATGAATTGATGAATCGTTCTACTTTTTTTTGAGTAAGAATAAGTGATACCCCTTTTACTTTTATGTTTTTTATTTTATAAAAGTGAATACCATCTTCAACAAAATAATCATCCCTATCTTGTCCGTACACAAGAATACTTATCTCATGTTTTAAATTGGATAATGCTTTTGCCAAATTGAAAATACTGGTTCCAATACCACCTGCAGTTCCAGTTTTGAGATGTGGATATTCTGGTGTTAAAAACGCTATTTTCATAAATTAAGACTATTAACTATTTCTTTTGAAAAAAATTTAGCACCATCTTTATTTAAATGACTACAATTTTGAAATAAAGAATCGTATGGAACAGATGATGAAAAATCTTTGAAATGATGAAGCTTTTCTTTTAACTTATCAAGATAACCATTAGTCTTTAACCTAGAACAAAATGGAGCGCAAAAATAAATAACTTCTATTTTATTCACTTTACATAATGAATCTATTTCCATAATACTTTTGTTATATTTTAAAATTTCTTTTGGTAACTCCGCAGCTCCTAAATCATTTTTACCCATAGATCCAAATAAAGGAACAAACCCATCATTTAAATTAACCATAGACTTTTTATTAACTAAACTTGCAATAAATTCTCTAATTCCCAATCTATAATCGTTAGTAGCATATCTATAAAAGGGGAGATAATAATTTTTAAGATAAGTAGAATCTACTCGCTTTAAATAATCCTTAATAACTTTATTACTTCTTATATAAGGTAATGCTTGTGAGCGAACAATATCAGAACTCGATTCATAATTGTATATATAATCTACTTGAACAAAAAGCTTTTCTATTTTTATTTTCTTATCAATTAAAAGTCTTAAAAAAATGTTCATATCATCTAATCTAGCTCCTTGTGTGCCAAGATTGACAGTTCTTTTTCCTGTTAGCTTTTCAATTTCTGCACTTATAATCGTGTTTTCCACTCTTGAACTTCCTAAAAAAACATAATCTAGTTTTTCTCCTTTTTTTAGACTTAAAATATACTGTGTTTTATTCCTCGGAAAAGAATTATTGTAAACATATGTATATATATTATCTAAAAAAAATAATACCATAATAATACCTACTAAAATGACTATGCTATTTTTTAAAAATCTTCTCATTTAGAATTGAAAATAAATAAAATCTGAATGCTTTGAATACACCCCTAAAACAATTATTAAAAAAATAATTACTGCTAAAAATATAGTTTTAAACTTACCTACAAAAGGATGTTCAAAATTTATAGATAACCACTCCGTTAAAACGAAAAACACCAATAAAATCATAGCTTCAATAGAATAACGCTCTATAGATAAATATTGTATTGAAAAACTTAGGTCTAAGATTAAACGTTTTAAATATGCAAAAGCTTCTGTAATTGTTTTAGCTCTAAAAAATACCCAAGAAATTACAACTAATAAAAATGTTGCAACAATGTTTAACAGGGTAACTATTCCCGATTTATTAAAATTAACTGATACATTATTTAAATACTTACGGTTTTTATTAAACAGTAAGAGTGGTAAAAAATATATAGCATTTAATAATCCCCAAAAAATGAACGTCCAATTTGCTCCATGCCAAAACCCACTTACTAAAAAAATTATAAAAACATTACGAACCTTTATAAATGATTTTCCTTTACTACCCCCAATTGGTATGTACAAATAATCTCGAAACCATGTAGATAACGATATATGCCAACGTCTCCAAAATTCTGCAATATTTCTTGAGAAATAAGGTTTGTTAAAATTCTGCATAATATCAAATCCTAAAAGTCTTGATAATCCAATCGCAATATCAGAATAGCCTGAAAAATCACCATAAATTTGAAAAGCAAAATATACTGCACCAAGAAAAAGACTCAGAGAATTCATGTTTTCGTAATTATCAAATATGACATTTACATAAGTAGCACATGTATCTGCAATAACTATTTTTTTAAATAATCCCCAAATAATTAAATAGATTCCAGATACGGCATAATCGTAATTAAAAATTCTTTTAGCACTAAATTGAGGCAATAAATGCGAAGCTCGTTCTATAGGTCCTGCTACTAATTGAGGAAAAAATGCAACAAAAGCCGCAAAACTAACTAACGACGTTGAATGTTTTATTTTTTTTCTATATACATCAATAGTATAACTCATAGTTTGGAACGTATAAAATGATATTCCAACAGGTAAAATAATATTTAATGATGATATATTAAACTCTACATCAATACTTTTCCATGCATTAATCCAATTCTCAATAAAAAAATTATAATACTTGAAATATCCGAGCACCCCTAAATTAAAAACAATACTTATAGACAACAATACCTTTTTTCTTGTGGGTTTTAATTCTTTGCTAATAAACTTACCAACAAAATAGTCAACTAAAGTACTGAACGCTATTAACCCAAGAAATCTCCAATCCCACCAACCGTAAAAAATATAACTCGAAATTAAAATAAAAACATTCTGAGTTTTTGTTTTATCTTTTAATGAAAACCAATAAACAAAGAAAACTATAATAAAAAAGAAGAAAAAAGTAAATGAATTAAACAGCATTAAGAATATTTTAATAGTTCTAAATGGTTTTTAACCATCATATCTATGGAAAATCTATTTTCAATGAAAGATCTTGTATTTCCAATAATATGACTTTTCCCTTCTATTATTTTTAATAGTAATTCTGATAAAGCCTTGATGTTCTTTGCTTCAAATATAAATCCATTTTCATTATTTGTTACAACTTCAATATTACCTCCAACAGGCGTTGTTATTACTGGCACATTTGCTGCTAAACTTTCTAAAATTGATAAACTAAAACATTCCATGTGCGTTGGTTGGATGAGATAATCGTAATGCTGATATAAAGTTTTTAAATTAGATTGACTGCCTTTAAAATTGAAAACAAATTCTAAATGATATTTTGAAACTAAACTAAGTAATTCCACTTTATAAGGGCCGTCTCCATAAATATCAATCTTTAAATTAGATTTTAAATCATCTGACAGCAAGCTAACTGCTTTAATTAAATCTTGAATCCCTTTGGATGCTCGCAAATGCGACACCACTAAAAACTTTGGATTTATCAAACTTCTTTCGGTAGTTTTTGGTATAATATCATCAATTAAAACACCATTATAAACGGTTTTGGTTTTTGGTTTTAAAAAGTAACCAAAGTCGTTTAAAATAGCCTGACTTGTGTAATTGGAAACACCAACAAACAAATCGATGTATTTAAAATACAACCATCCTTTTAATTTCTTTTTTAATCGCTTTTTTAAAGGATAACCTTCTAATGGTCTTGGATTATGGTCAACCGCAATGATTTTTGCTTTTTGGTGCTTTTTTATTTCAGCATAAAATGGCGTGCATAATTCTACAAAATGTGTAATAATATGTGAATACAGCACCTTTTGGTTTTTAACATGATTTATAAAATATGGTTCTAAAGCAACATCTTCAAAAGGGTAAATTTTGAATGTGTGATACTCACCATGCATTCCTATGTTTGGAAAAAACCAATCGACTTTAATTTGTTGTTCAGAGCATTTTTTATTAAAAGCCCAGAAAAAATAATCCATACCGCCAACACGATCTTCAAGAAGTTTGTAGTCACAAATAACAGCGATATGTTTATTATTCATACCCATTCTGCTAAACTTAACACTAATTGTTTATTGGTCTCTTTTAAAGAGACACCTACTTGTTGTTTAATAAAGCGTTTGCGATTTACAGAATCTTCATCCTTATTTAAATAAACTGAAATGACATTTAAAAGTTCTGTCTTATTTTTTACAATCTTTGAAGAATGACTATTCACTAAATGTTGAATATGAGCATATCCTAAAAAGCGCTGATCGTCATACAACCCATTACTCGCATTTCCAAAAATAGGATTAATAACAGGCTTATCAAACAACATAAAATCTAAACTCATGGTAGATAGCATATTGATATTTAAGTCTGAATATTCCAGTAAAGCTCTTAATTGTTTAACATCATCTAATGTTGGAATACGCTGCGACCATGACTCTTGATGATTAGCTCGCACTTGTTTCCATTTTGGGAAATTCCACTTGATGAATGGATATTTATCAACTAAAGATTGAAATCGTATTGGGTCTTCGGCTGGAGAGGTTCTAACAATAAAATTAACCAGTTCAATCGTCTTATCAAAAATAGCATTAGCAATCGTTTCAATATACAACTCATCATTTTTACTTGTTGAAATATCTCCACAGCTAAAACAAATAGTCTTTAAATTAAAATCTAAATCGAATTCTGAAATAAAATCTTCTTTTGATAATTTATAATCATCCATCACATATGGCACAAATTGTGGTGTCCCAACTACTTTAATCTGTGCTTCGTTGATAGAAGTATAAAACTGAAGTAAATCTCGCTTCATTAAATCACTCCAAACCAAATAATAATCAAAATTAGATGCCATTCTACCCTTGGAAGCTAAATTATCCCAGCTAAAAATAAAGGCTACTGTTTTTAGTTTCTTTTGTTGTGCTGCATAAACCAATGGCGCAATATAAGGAGGTCGTTGATGCGTAAAAAACAACAAACTAAATTGTTCCTTTTCTAAAATAGAACCATAAGCTTTTGTAATTCTATGATTGCAAAATGTTTTATTCTGAAACTTTTGAAACTGTTGTATATTCGACTCCGAATGAAAAAAAGCAGTTAATTTATATATAAAACGAGTTGCATACCCTCTGGTTGTTTTTAACTTAGAATCATTTGTTTTTAAATTATCTTGAATGCCTAAGTTCCCTTTTTGATGCAATTTAAGATGGGCTATTTCCTTAGCCTTTCTAAAAAACCAGGTTTTAAAGGTTTCTTCAAAAACATCTAATTCAATAACTCTAATATTTGTGTGTGCTTTATAAATAGCTTTTGGTAAACATGACAAAATAACAACCTCATCAAAAGTATCTTCGGCATATTTTAAAAAATCACTTAAAATAAAATTTCTAAAGCCAACGCCATCAGTAATTACAAGTCCAAGTTTTTTCATTAAAGCTCTCTAAATTGTTTTTGATGATTTGTTTTCCAAAGTAAATCTGTCTGTAGTACTTTTAAAAATGCTTCAGCACTATTTCCGTTACCAAAATTATTGGTTTCTTTAGGAAAACTGATGTTTTTTATCAGACCAATACTATTCAAAATCTCCTGGCTCGTATAATCAGAATTAATAATAGCTTTTGAAAAAGTTCTATTATTTTGCCTTGAGCCAATATTAATAGTAGGAATTCCATAATACGGCGCTTCCCTCACGCCTGCACTACTATTGCCAATTATAAATTCGGAATGTTTTAGCAAGGTTAGAAAATATTCAAACCTAACCGACGGAAATACTCTAAAATTTGAATGCCCATTAAACAGTTGGTAAGCGTCTAAAATAGTTTGACTTCCCATGTCGTTATTCGGATAAATAACCACATAGTTTTTACCACTTTTTATTAATGCCTTTACAAATTCCTTTGCATAATATTCCATTTGAATATGCTCCGTAGTTACAGGATGAAACATGGCAACACTATAGATTTCAAAAGGAATATTATAATACGTTTTAACAGTTTGTATGTCTGGCAACGTATTTGAAAACATAATATCTACGTCTGGAGAACCAATACTATAAATAGATTCTGGCAACTCGCCCATTTGTTTTAACAACAACTTTGCTTTTTCATTGGCCACAAAATGAATATGACTCATCTTACTAGTGGCATGCCTTAATAATTCGTCAATAGTACCCGATAATTCACCTCCCTCTACATGCGCCACCAAAATATTATTTAAACTCCCTACAATAGCTCCTGCCAAAGCTTCCACACGATCGCCATGAATAACAATTAAATTGGGTTGCACTTCTTTAACAAATTTAGAAAAACCTGTAATGGTTTTTGCTAGTGTTAAATCCATACTAGCTTCATCAGTATCGTTTCTAAAAGTTGAAATATTTCTAAAACCACAACGCTCTACTTCAATAAGTGTGTAACCATACGTTTCAAGAAGATGCATGCCAGTCACAAAAATATAAGGCTTAAAATCTTGGTGATCCTCAAGAATTTGAATCAGCGGTTTCATTTTACCGAAATCGGCACGGGTTCCTGTTAAAAATGCTATTTTTTTATGCATATATTTTTACTTCCAACAAATATAAAACTTTAATCATTGTTAGATTGAAATGCTCTATTTTTTGTCAGACTGAGCTTGTCGAAGTCTATATATATTTTTTGTTTCATTACCCCTTCGACAGGCTCAGGGTGACATACGTATTCTTAATAATATTTTCCTTGTCAGACTGAGCTTGTTGAAGTCCCACCATCTTTTCCAAACTGTGTATAGTTTTTAGAGTATTTTATTAACCTATCCCAATCTTGGTCTATTAAAGCTTGTTTTTTTCTTCTGCTCCATCCTTTTATTTTTTTCTCAAATATAATTGCTTGAGAAGGTTCTGTAAACATTTCAAACCATACCAATTCCACAGGTCGCCTTTTATAAGTATATGCGTATGTATCAATCCCTGAATTATGCTCAAACAACCTTCTTTTAAGATTATTTGTAAACCCTGTATAAAAAGAATCATCTTTACACTTTACGATATAAACAAAATAGTTTTTCATAATTAATGCTTTTATCTAAAAACCCTTCGGCAGGCTCAGGGTGACATATGTGTTCTTAATAATATTTTCCTTGTCAGACTGAGCTTGTCGAAGTCTTATAACAATTGCCTCTCCCATGGAGCTTCAACAGGCTCTACTTGACATACCTTACATTGTTTTTATTTACACAGCACTGTCAGACTGAGCCTGTCGAAGTCTATATATATTTTGTTTCATTACCCCTTCAACAAGCTCAGGGTGACATATATGTTCTTAATAATATTTTCCTTGTCAGACTGAGCTTGTCGAAGTCTTTTAGAAAGGAATCCTAGCAAACAGCTTCGACAGGTTCAGCTTAACATACCTCAACATTGTTTTTTAACCTACTACTAAACCTATCAGAGACTCTGTATTACAATAAACTTTATTCAATATCTTCCCAAGTTAGTTGCACATCATTTTCAATATCCCTAGTAGCTTTTTTACCTAAAATACTTTCAAAATGTTCTGCTAAAATTTTACCAGTACCAGGTCGTTTCACCCAAATATTATCTTTGGTAAACACCTCCCCTTTTTTAATGTTTGAAATACTGCAAACTGTTGCAAACGCAAAATCGATAGTAACCTGTTCCTCCTTAGTTGGTTCTTTTATACCACCTCGCATTAAAGACATTTCTTTACTACCTATTATAAGTTCTTTACAGGCTGTTTCATCCATACTACATATAATATCGGGACCTTGACGCTGCATGTGATCTGTAAAATGGCGCTCTAAAATGGAAGCTCCCAAAGCCACAGCACCCAAACACGCATTATTATTTAAGGTATGATCACTTAATCCGAAAACTTTTTCGGGAAATGCTTTGTGCAATTCCATCATCGCACCAAAACGCACCAAATGGCTTGGCGTTGGATATAAATTTGTTGTATGGAGAAGGGCTATTGGTACTTTATATTCATCAAAAATTTCAACGGCTTTTTTAACGCTTTCAATCGTGTTCATACCGGTGCTTAAAATAACTGGTTTTCCAAATTGAGCAATATGTTCTAATAACGGGTAATTGTTACACTCACCAGACCCAATTTTATATGCAGGCACGTCAAAACGTTTCAAACGCTCTGCTGCAGCTCTTGAAAATGGTGTTGATATAAAAATCATGCCCTTGCTTTCTACATAGTTTTTTAATTCTAATTCGTCTGCTTCATTAAGTGCACAACGTTCCATAATGTCATAAATAGAAACATCTGCGTTTCCAGGAATCACGTTTTTAGCAACACCACTCATTTCATCTTCGACAATATGAGTTTGATGCTTTACCACCTCAACGCCTGCTCTATGAGCCGCATCTACCATTTCTTTAGCAATTTTTAAAGAGCCTTCATGGTTAATACCTATTTCGGCTATTACCAAGGGTGGATAGTCCTGTCCTATTTTACGTCCTGAAATCTCTATGAATGGATTCATATATTTTTTGTTTCTTAAAAACACCCTTCGACAAGCTCAGGGTGGCATTTTACAATATTTTAATATCTTCCGGATGGCCTCTGTTATATGGCTAACTTTAAACAAACCAAAAGCTTCGACAAGCTCAGCTTGACAACATTATACACTTCCCTTAACAATATTTGGTCAGACTGAACTTGCCGAAGTCTTGTTCAACAAAAACTCAGCATACTCAAAATCTTCCTGTGTATCAATATCTACTTTTCCAAAGAAATGTTCAATTACAAATGGATAAGCATCTTCAGTTATGATTTCTCCATTTAAAATACAGACAGCTTTTGTTATATACAATAATCCGTTTTCATAAAACAATGGTTTTAAATCTTGACTTCTTTGTCCTAAAACATAGTTATAAGGTTTAAATTTTTGATCTTCAATTATCCCTAATTTATCTGTGTTTCTTGAAACAGTAAACAAACTATTACAATTGTTTTCAACAAAAGTTTTATACACTATAGTCATCATGTCTTTTGGTCGTAATGGATTTGTTGGCTGCAATAAAACAACGTTTACAACACTATCATCAATCGATTCTAAAACATGTTTTAAGGCTGTCACCGTAGGTTCTAAATCACCTGACAGCTCTTGAGGCCTATCAATTACTAAAGCCCCGTGTTGTAAGGCTATGGCTTTTATTTCTTTTTCATCTGTTGTTACGTAAACAGCATCAATAAAGTCATGCTCCTTAGCATAATTGATACTGTGAACCAACAACGGAATGCCCCCCAATAACTTAATATTTTTATTGGGTAAACGTTTGGAGTTTCCCCTAGCTGGTATGATGGCTATGGTTTTCAAATGAATTACTTTCTACCTATTATTTTTTTAATAAACTTCTTTGTTTTTTTAACTGAAAATTTACGAACGTATTTTATATTCTCAATCGCTTTCAAAAACTCACCCTTACATATAAGTTTCCAATACTTTAATTCGATTTTTTCATTATCTGAATTAAAAACATCCCATCTTTCAGGAAAAAAATCTTTATCATCATTCTCAACGCTAAATTCACCTCTAAAATTTTGAACTGGTCTAATAATTCTGGTTTCTTCCTTTTCACCTAACCAAGCTAACCACCATGAAAAAGTTGAGTTACTTATAACAAAATCATCGCATAAAGAGCCTAAAGCAAGTTGTTCTATAACATTTGATTTTTCTACAAATATAGCATTTGATAAAAACTTAAAGTGATTTTTACAGTAAGTAATATCATCACTGGTAAAAACTAAATTTCGTTCTTTCCAATCCGGAAAATTTTTTATTATTCCTAAAAAATAATAACGATAATCTAATTGAAAATAGTAGGGATGATTTACAAAATCACCTCGTCTAACTGAAATTAATATATTCTTTTTAGATAATGCATTACTGTATTTCTTTTTAATCTCGACAATAATTTTCGATTGAAATTCAAAGCATTTTTTAACAACTTCAATATCAAAATATTTCTCTGATTGAAACCACCCATTCAAATCATAATAACCTTCCTTTATTTCAAGGTCTGAATAATAATAACCTTGTTCTTTTAAAACTTGATACTCTATTTTTGGATCATATATTGGAAATTTAAAGTTAAAACAATATGCATGTTTCCATTTTGGAAAAGCAAAATCATGTCCATTCTTTATTGCAATTCCAATAGTAGAGGCGATTTGAAATAAATGATTACCAAAATTTCCTTTTTTACCAAGTCTAGAATAAATTACCATAAAACTTTTTTAACATTCAAATTCTAAAAAATTAAAAAAATATATTAAAATTTAATTTCTTCTTTATTTTTTTTATAAAAAAAAGAGTTTTCAAAAAGACAGATTCTAAAAATAAAAGAAATAATTTCTTAGTAGATAAAAAAACCAATGGATTTTCTAGTTTCCTTTTTAAATTATAATTTTCAAAGTACATGTCGTAAGCATTAGTCTTAATGTATTTTTCTATATGTTTATTGAATATATATAATCTAGAGTCATATCCATAATCATTCTTTATTACTGATTGATTTAGAGAAGACTCCTTTATTCTATAGTAAAATTGGCAACTATCTATTTCTATAACGTCACCTCCATTTTTTAAAAGATTAATCCAAAATTCCCAATCTTCTAAACCCTTTTTTAAATTATTATCAAACCCTCCTATTTCTTCCCAGTCTTCTCTCTTAAAAACGGCAGAGCAATGTATCATGTTCTTATACAATAAATCATCAAATTCATATATACCTAAATTCCAGCTTTTTTTAGGGTTATTTAATATATATGATTTCCCATATACTAATTTAACTTTCGAATTGAAATTAATAACTTGAAAACAGTCTTCTAAATAATTTGGGCTTATTTTATCATCTGCATCTAATGGTAAAATATACTTACTATTACTTAAAGTTATAGCTTTGTTTCTGGCTGAACTAACTCCTGCGTTATCTTGATAATGGTAAGAAAATCTCAAATCTTTTTTAATCCAATCACAAATAATCGCCTTTGAATCGTCTGTACTCCCATCGTCAACAATAATACACTCAAAATCTTTTAAAGTTTGACATAAAACTGACTCTAATGCTTCTATCACATATTCAGAATAATTGTAGCATGTAATAACAACTGAAACTTTAGGTATATTCATAATAGTCAATTTAAAATAAAAACCTTTATACTTCTTAATTTTTTAAAACTAAAGGTTTCCAATATATTTTAGTTTGTTGAAGTTCTTCATATAAGCAATATTCACTTTTTGATAATCTGTTGGCGTTTTTCAAAATACGTGGAAAATTAATAATAACATCGCCTAAGGCCTGTAAAATTGCTATTAAAGCTTTAAAATCGCCTTTAAAAACTTTAGTTTTCATTTGAATCCACAAGGTGTAAAAAAATCGTCTAGGAATTGTATTAAGAGGATAAAACAAAACATATAAATACCAACCCGAACGTAACGATCGCCTTAATCGAATAATGTAATCTTTTTGTTTTTTTCTTGCTTTCACATCAACCCGATGATGTACCAAAATATCTGGATTGTAATGCACCTCCCAATTATGTTTAAACAATTGTAACGAAGCAAATTCTTCTTCTCCATAAAAAACAAACCAATCGGGGTAATTGGGTATGCTTTTCCAAGCTTCCATTCTCCATACATGACCACATCCTACAAATCCTTTTACCTGTTCATTTATCAGCGTATGATTTAAATTATTTGGCAACACTTTCCCCCAAAAAATTCTAAATGCAATAACAGCACATTTAGGGTTTGATTCAAAAAAAACCTTAATTGTTTCTAAAGAATTTTGAGATACAATATGTGCATCATCATCTAAGGTTATGGCATAGGAGGCTTTTGTTAAATTTAATAATTCATTCCTACTTGCTATTAATCCTTTTGTTTTTTGATGCTGTACTAAAATAATATTAGGGTAATTATCCTTTAAATATTTAGAAGTACCATCACTAGAGCCATCATCACAAATAATACATTCTACAGTTGGTTTTATTATATACGGCTTAATGTTTGACAATGTTACCTTTAAATCATCAAGCCGGTTTTTAGTTGTTATGAGAAAAGAAAATTTCAACTCTTATTATCTTTTAGAATTACATCTAGTTTATTTTTAAAAACCTTATCACTAAAATAATCCCCAAAAGGAAAAACATCCTCTTTTGATGTTAATCTATTTATTATAAGCTGATTTAATTTAGACTTAATATCATCAAAATCTTCTATATTAGCAATATACGATTCTGATGTTATTATATTTCTCAATTCACTAATTTGTGGTGAAATTGATAATACTGGTTTTCTAAAATGAGCTAATACTGGTGCTTTACCTACTAATATATTACAATAGACAGGTCCATTTTCTAAGTTTATTAATATATCACTTTCATATTGCTGTTCATAACTTGATGTAGAAAAATCTGCTCCTTCCAAAATAATAACTTGAGGGTACTTTTTATATTTATTTAAGAGGTATTCATATTGATTGCTTTTTAATCTTAATATAAATTCTGTATTCTCATTAATTTCTTCTGAACTCTCAAGTAAAGCTACATAAGCATCTATTACTATTTCAATATTTCTTCCAAATTGGATTGATCCATGATAACTAATCGTAACATTTTTAGATTTTTTAAATGTTAACCTTGTTTTAGAAGCATTAAAAACATTTTCTGCATATTGGTGAGGAAGCGTAAAAAAATGTTTACGAGTACCATATAAAAACTCTAAATCTCTTGACATATAATAAGCAGAACTTGTGCATGTTTTTGCTTGACTAACTGCTTTAAACATTTTTTTAAACCTGCTAACATCCAATTTTGTTAAATTAACATTTGCTCCAGGATACCAAAAAGCAGGATAAGGATCATGAAAAACAAGAATAGCTTTTTTAAGAACTGGCAAATCTACAGATCCCAATAACATTTCATGATCAACTCCAGAACTTCTAATGAAAATGTGATCATAATTTTCATAATCCACTTCTGCTATTTTAGAAGCATATGCTTTGTGAATATGCTGTTCATTCAATGACACATGAAACAATCTCCAATATATTTTATTAAACCATTTAGTGATGAACGGAATTTTAAGATTTAAAACATGAGATTCTATGTTATTTACTGGCAATAATTCTAATTGATCTTCACTTGGTACTTGTTTTAAATAAACAACGTCGATAATTGAATCTGGGTAAGCTGTTCTTAATTTCCCTAAAAAAGAACGAGAAACAACACCTTCACTGGTACCAGAAACTCTTAAATCTTGTGCTATTACTAAAAACTTAATCATCTCTATATTTTTTAAAAACAGAATTCAACACTTTTACAATGAACACCAAATATCTTTTTATTTGAAAACCAACAACATACAACTTAGTTAGTAACCTCCAAAAATTTAAATTCTTTTTGTTATCAAGAAACGTTTTTTCTAGCATAAAATATAAGGTTTCCTTTTGGCTTTTATTAAAAAAAGCCCTCCTATTTGCTAGTAAATGATAATAAAAGTTAAAAGTAGCCACATTTTTTAATGTTAAGTCATCTTTCTTACTTGTTATGTTTAAGCCACTTAATCGAAATGAAACAATGGCTTCGTTTATGGTATATAAATAGCCAAAATTAGAACATTCTAAAACTGCTAAATAATCACTATACCATGCTAAAGGTAAATTTTTGAATTTATTTTTTTCTAATACGCTCTTTCTAAATACAAATTCACTTAGAGAACTTCTAGTGCCTCCTTGTAATTTCCGCATTAAAAAATTGGTTGATGTTTCTAGTTTTGGATGTTTATGAATTTTTGATATTTCTTCTCCATACTCATTAATAACTACTGTGGCATACCTAACAACATCTATTTTTAACTGGTTTACTTCTTCTAAATGATTATAGAATTCGTCTACAAAATTATCACTAATGGTATCATCATCACCCAAAATAACCACCCAAGCTTCATCTTTCACCAACTCTAAACAACGCTCCCATTGTTTGGTTAGCGAAATACTACCTAAATTAGAATCAAATCGTTTATATTGATATGAAAGATTTTCTTTGTATTTTTCTAATAAATCTTTTGGGTTTTCTGGACTAGCATCGTCACCTATATAAACGGTGAATTGCTTATTGGTTTGATTTTTTAATGAAACTAAAGTCGATTCAAAAAAAGTATGTTTGTAATATGGAATTACGATAGCCAACATAAACTTTTTTAATTTTTAGTTTTAAATTTTAAAAAGAACGGAAATATTTTTTTTGAGACTTTTAATATCCCAATGGCTTTTAGCATTTTCTTTATCATTAACCCTGTTTGATAAGAATTTGAGAGTTTCACATTTCTTAGTCTATTTTTAAGCGCCTCTTGGGTTTTATAATACCTTGTTATTAAAATAATTGAAAGTTTATGGAATTCTTTTTCATCAAGTATAACTTTTAAATGCTCATAAGCCTTTATTTGATCGTCAAGTAAACTTTTGGTCATCATCCTACTATTCGGATTTTGTCTATAAAAAGCCAAAGGTTTGTCTAAAAAAACAACTTCCACATTCAATTTAAATAACTTAATCCAAACAATCCAATCTTCTTGAGCTGTTAAATTTTCAGGAAAACGAATGCTTTCAAATAATGATGTTTCAAAAAAGCCACAATGTATGGGTATGGAAAAAGATTCATTCCAATTATAAAGCAAGTTTTCATAAGTAAACAATGCTTTATTCAAAGTACAATATGGTTCTGAGGTTATATCTGCATTACTGGAAAACATCCTAAAATTAGAAAATACAATCTGTTTGCTTTCGCTTTGGTGCTTACCCAAAGCGTTTACTGATAATTCAAGTTTTCTTTTATCCAACAAATCGTCTGCATCTAAAAACTGAATGTAAACTCCATTTACTTTTTCAAGAGCAAAGTTTCTAGCAGCACTTACGCCTCTATTTTCTTTATGGAAATATTTAAATCGACTATCCTTATTACTCCATGTATTTGCAATATTTTCTGAATCATCAGTACTTCCATCATTTATAATCAAGCATTCCCAATTAGGATAGGATTGATTGTAAACCGAAAGTAAGGTTTCGTTTAAAAATTCACCTTGATTGAAACAAGGAATTATTATTGATATTAATGGAAGCATATCTTTATATTTTATTCTCGGGTCTAAATTCTTCAGTATACATACTTTCGTATATCAATTTCCATTTTTCATCTATAATATTTTGAGCATATTGATTGTTAACAAATATAGTCGCTTGTGCACCCATTTCTCTAATCAAATTTCGATTTTGATTTAAAATTTCAATTTTTTGCGCCACAGCATCAACATCAAACTCTTTACAAACAAAGCCTGTTTTTCCATCTTGAACAGTATATTTAATCCCTCCAGAATCAAAAGCAACAACAGGCACCCCACATGCTTGGGCTTCTAAAGTTACTAATCCTTGTGTTTCCCTTCTACCATCTTCGAGGGAAACACCTAACATTAAAAAAACATCATGATTTCTTAACGCTTCTCTAACTTCGGTTTGCTTTTTACTACCTATTAAAAAAACAGACTCTTCAAGATTATGCTTCTTAATTAAACATTCTAAGTTATTTCGTTCTGAACCTTCTCCAATAATTGTTAGAGTAATATTAATGCCTTTCTTTATTAAATTATTTACAACGTCAATAGCATATTGATGACCTTTAACTTTATCTAAGCGTCCAACATTTATCAACCTTAAAGTTTTACTATCTTTTTTTTTAATTTCAGCAGGATAGAAAAAAGTGGTATCTACACCTACAGGAATAGTTTTAAGCTTTTCATTAGGACATCCTAAATCAATAAGCTTTTTTGCCAAATAAGGTGTATTGACAGTTACCAATGTGTTATTATTAAATAAATTTTTATAATAACCATCATTAGGAATATACCCATATAAAGGAAAAAAAGCATCATGACCATGAAAAGTTACTATAACTTTGGGTTTAAAAATAGTATTATTTTTTATAACTCTGTATGGATATGAATTGGTTCCATATTGTACATGTATAATCGTGGCATCATTAAACTGAAAATAAAAACACCATTGGTACAACCATGTTAAACTAAATTTTGGAAACTCTTGATGATAGCTAACAATAGATTTTAAATGGAGTAAATTTCTAAGCAAAATTAAACACCAATTAAATAAACGGATAAACTTATTCTTAGGAATTTTATAATCTTCTATAACTATATTGTCTAATAAATTATGTTCAAAAATTATAGAAGAAATTAAAGTAGTATTCTTTATAAGTTTTCTAGTCACTATTTTTATCTTATACCCTAGCTTTATTGCAGTAAGTATTTGTGCTATAATAAATGTTTCCGATAAATGAGGAAATTCAGGAACTTTAAAAACTATTTCTTTATTTTTTGTCATATTTATTTTTAGCCAAATAAATTTTAGGCACACTATTTAAGCTATTAAATATCCATATTTCAATTTCTTAAAACAAAAAATTACAATAAAAGAAAATATAAATGATATTCACTACCATAGAATATATCTTTTACAATTTTATTAATATTGAAAACCTCTTGATTTAAAACATAACGGTTAAAAACACTAATAAATTAATGACCAAATTAAAAATGGCGGCAGAATTTTTCCAAACCTTCTTTTTAAAAAATTCTTAAGCTCATAATCTTTAGCTAATAATAGGGTTCCACTTATCATAAAAAACATAGGAACTGAATACCTACTAATGCTATCAAAAAAATTAGCTACATTCCAATCGAAAAAAGATATTTCCCCAAACTTAACAACCATGGGACCTGATACATGAATAACAATAACAGAAAAAGTTGCAAGTATTCTTAAAAAGGAGATACCAAATTGTTTTTCAAATGCATTTTGATTTTTAATCATTCCTTAAAAACATTTTTTTTCTCTCTCTACTTTTTAACTTTAACACAAACAGCATTTCTTTTATAGGCAATTTGAAAAATGCTTGTAAACGCCATTTTTTATCAATTCCAATGGCTTGTTTTTCGAAATAAAAATAAAAAACAGTCGTTCTAAGCATACTTTGTATTATGGTCGATAATTCTTTCTGAGAATATATTCTATGCTTAATATTCAACTTCTTTAATGTCTTTAACCAATCAAAAAACAACTTTACGTCTTTAACTTCAATATACTCCTTTAACAATAACATTTTAGTTATCAGTTCGTCTGAATATATTTTTGTATTGTATTTTAACTTTTTAAATAAAAATAATTTTATGGGGATATCTCCTTCTAATTGTATTGTTTTATACTTTGCAGACACTTGTAGTTCATGTACTCTATAATAATATAAAACTTCTTGTATATTATATAATTTACAATTCCATATGATTCTAGACCAAAAATCATAATCCTCTACATGGGTTTTAGTTGTATCAAATCTATAACCTTCAATAGCTTTTTTGTCTATCATCACCGAGCCCATGCTCATAGAACAATGCAACAACATTCTGGTCACAATTTCGTCATGAAATTCTTTATGCTTTATTATTCTATTTATTTTTCCAAATTGCTCTAACCAACAACCACAAACTTGAACTTCATGATTGTTTTCTAAAACATATAATTGTTTTTCAAACCTGTTTGGCAAGTTTATATCATCGCCATCCATTCTTGCTATATACTTACCTTTAGCCTCATTAAACCCGATGTTTAAACTATCTATTAACCCCTTGTTTTTAAGTTTCTTTATAATTCTTATCCTAGAATCTTTAAATGACTCCACAATGGCTAATGTATTATCAATTGAGCAATCATCAATAACAATAACTTCAAAATCTTGTATGGTTTGATTTAATATAGAGTCAATAGCCTCTTTAATAAATGGAGCTACATTATAAACGGGCAGCACTACGGAAATAAGAGGGATACTTTTCATATTCTGCCTAAAATTAAAACTATTAAACTTTTAATTTTGAACATAAACCGATGATAGGGATTCACTACTATAGATTTAAATAAAAAATAATACTGAGAGCTCTTTTTCTTTGAAAATTTCAATTTCTCAAACCGATTTAAAAAATAATTAGAAGCATATCTTTTTATATACTGCTTTGAAAAATTATCAATTTTAATTTGATTCTTTTTTCTTCTTTTATAGGCATTTACTATCGCATAAAAATGCCAATATTCAGCTTTAAAAAGGTTTTCATTATTTGATATGCTATTTTTATGAATTCGGTAACGATACAAAACTTTGTCTAAAAACACATGTTTGCCTTGTTCTTCCATTTTATAGTACAAATCTTGGTCTACTGCACGTTTCATTTCTGGGTTTATACCTCCTGCTTTTTGGTATTTCTCTTTCTTAAAGGTTGCAAAATGTGTCAATGCTCCATTCCCATAAGTTAAATACGATTTTCCTTCAGGAATATTATTCCCATAAAGACTGGGGTTTATAAAATTCATTTCTAAATCAACAAACTCATATTTTGAGGTAATAATAGCAGCTTCTTTATTTAAAGTATGGGCTTCAACCATAACTTCTAATGCTTCTGAAACTAATGTATCATCAGGGTCTAAAAACCCAAGGATTTCACCATAAGCTAATGTTGCACATCTATGCTTTGTATAGCCACAACCTTTATTTTCTGTATTTTGAAATAATTTAAAACGATTATCAGCGGAAACAAGTTGCTCTATAACATTTATTGAATTATCCGTTGATGCATCATCAACAATAATGACTTCCCAATTAGTATATGTTTGAGTTATTATACTATCATAACAATCTTTAAAAAAGTGACCATTATTATAATTAGCTATAAGTATTGAAAATAACATGCTTTTTCTGTATGTGTACTAATGTTTTGCTAATATATCTTATTTTATTCTTTTAAAGAACATATAGCCTTTTCCAAAAAACCTTAAAGAAATCAATAAGGATAAAACATACACAGCATTTTTCTTATATTCTTTTAAAACAGCTTTTACAAAAGAAATCGTTGGTATCATCTTAATATGTTTTTCTTCATAACATAGATTTATACAACGTCTTAGTAAAAACTTACGAGATTTTTTATCAGCAACTTTTTTTATATCTAAATAAGTAAACCATGAAACTCTAAAATAACTTTCATTCAAATCACTTTTGGTTCTTAATTGACTACGAATAGAACTATCATGATGTCTACGCAACGATATAACCTCATCAATAAAAAAAGCATTTGTTGTTAAAAAAACAAGCTTGCTAAAGTAATTGTATTCTTGTCCTGAATTTAAGTTTTCATTAAAACGAATGGATTTTGCTAAGTGTGCTTTTATACAAACATCAAGCGTTAACCAATTTACATATTGTAAAACATAATTGTTTGCAGTTATTTCATATTTGTCGAACGTATAATATGCATCTATCGCTTTGTTATCGGCATTAAAATATTTGGTTCTTGTTATTATAAAATCACAATTATTTTTTTTTATTCCATTATACTTTATTTCTAAATGATTTGGGGTCATTAAATCATCACTATCAAAAAAAACAATGTAATTCCCCTTAGCATTATCTAATCCAATATTTCTACATGTATTACCTCCTTTTGGTTTATTACTGGGTCTTTTAAAATATTTAAACCTAGTATCTTGTTTTATATAATTACCAATAATTTCATCACTAGCATCAATACTTCCATCATCAATCATAATACACTCCCAGTTTTGGTATGTTTGGGCTAAAACACTATCGAGGGTTTCCTCAATTAAATGAGCTCGGTTATAAGTAGGGATAATTATAGATATCAAGTCCTTTTCTAGCATATCATATTATTTCGAAATTGAGGTTATTGCATTTGCCAAAGTAGCTATGTACCTGTCCATACTAAAAAATTCAGATACACGTAATTTTCCTTTCTCCCCCATTTTAATTGCCTGTTGCTTATTTTCTAAAGCCCAAATCATATTTTCTGCCATTTGCGCTATATCTTTTTCTACACATAGCAAACCTGTTTCTTTATTTAAAATGACATCTGGAATTCCAGCATGAAATGTACTAATTACTGGCAAACCTGCTCCGCTTGCTTCAAGTATAGCCACAGGAGTTCCTTCCATATCATGATCTTGAGCTTTTATTGAATGCTGAACAAATGCTAAAGATTCTTTTATATAATTTTGATACTCATGAGGTGTAATTTGTCCCGCAAAAAACACATTCTGTTGTATTTCTAATGCTTCAACTAAATCTTTACAACTATCTAAAAGTGTACCTGATCCTGCTAAAATAAGTTTAGCTTCGGGGTGTGTATTTAAAACTATGTTAAATGCTAAAATAGTTAAATGAGGTGCTTTTTTTTCAACAAAACGTCCTACCCCTATAAATTGTGGCTTTGAATAATTTAGTTCTAGGTTTAAAAAGGCTGGATTAGGTCCGTAAGGACTATAAACTATTTTTTCTTTAGGGCAACCAATATTTATTAAGCACCTTGTCATTTCTAAACTAACAGAAATAACAACAACTTTCTCATAATTAAACATTGCTTTATACAAATCTTTATAAGCTTCTAAAACACTTTTTCTAACAGCATCATGTCCGTGAAAATGAACTACTAATGGTAAAGAAAGCTCTTTACATACTGAAAGCAACTTTGCGCCAATCATACCATACTGTGCAACAACGACTTCTACTTTATGCCTCTTTAAATCCTTACATAATCTAGAAGAGGCATCCCTTTTAATAAGTTTTACTTTTTTTAGAATTTTAACAACTAAACTATCATTATTAGCTGCATTAAAAGGTAAATTGTTTCCACAATAATGTATTATTTCAAATGGAAGTCTGTCTATTTGAGCTTTAATAAATGTTTCACATTTAGCATAAGGTTTATTGGTAAAAAAGGCTATTTTCAAAATTAGAAGAGTTTACGTTTTAACTGTTTTATTTTTTTGTACACACCCCATGCTGCTTTTCTTAATATGCTTTTTTTAGGGGGTAATAATGGTAATGGTGGGCTTAATTCTTTTCTAGATTCTACATGAACCCCCTTTTCGAAGAACTCTTCAATAATATCAATCTCACTATATTTCAAAATATGGTCGCGGTATTTTTCAACATACGGCAATAGAGCTTCATCTGTTTTTTTCAAATAAACACCTTTAAATAAACTGTTTGTAAAATGTATAAAAACAATTGGGTACTTGTTATTTATTAAAACATCTCCATTAGGTTGCTTAACACGTTTACAATCTTCTTGATTCCAATTAGCCACATTACAACCCTTATGTGTTATGTGTCCCACACCATCAAAACGTGTTGGCAAGATATCTAAATACCTTTGATCTACATAAAACCCTTCATCCCTATTTACTTCACAATTAAACAAACATAATCCTGCCCAATAATTTAAAGCCGCTTCACTCCCTATGGATGCACCTACAAAACCTCCATTATACATACCATCTAGGAAATTTAATTTAAAATTAATTTCATCTTTCTGTGGTAAACTGCTACGCCAATGTGGAGATAATAATAAATTATAAGTTTTTAGTTCTTTTAATAAAAAGGCAAAGTCATTATAGAAATAAATATCACTATCTACATAAATGGCACTTTCATAACCATTTCCCAATAATTTATTTAACAATAATGGTTTCATACTCCATCTATACGCATCATGATAAGAAATAGCATATTTTTCTTTTAATTGTATAGCTAACTCACTTGTGAAAGATGCTTCATTATAAATGGTTACGTGCTTTCTTGATAATAATAACTCTTCTATATCTTGAGGTAAACTGCCATTACTTACAAAAACACAAAAATGAATACTTTCCTGTTCTTTTATTAACGAATCATGTAAAACTAAAGCATAATGCCCATAATTTTTAGTTATAATGGTACAAACTACTTCTTTCATTTTTTTTCTTTTAACTTAAAAAAACTTAAAAAATCTATTGATAATCCAAGTTCTGTTAATGTAACTTCTGGAAAAAAGCTCCTTTTTCCTGCCCATTCATTGAGTACCCATAAATATCTATTTCTATTAAAAAATCTACTAAAAAAACTACTATTAGCTAAAAATATTTCTAAATACTCATTAATACGTTGTTTTTCTAAATGAAAGGTTTTAACTGTTTTTGTTGAATCTGAATGTCTTCTAAAATAATTTAATGTTTGATGAGTATACACTATGTGTCCTTTTTTTAAAATTTCTATCCATATATACCAATCACCACAAAATTTCATATGTACTGGGTATTGAACTCCTTTAATAGCCGTTTTTTTAAATACCACAGCACTTGCATTTGTTATAGTATTTCTATAACGCATATATTGCTTTATTTCATTTTTTCCTTTATTAAAAAAACTTTGTGTCCAACGCTTATTATCTAAACCATCTGCCCATGTATGTCGTCCTAAATTATCTCCTTGACTATTTATTATATTAGATGCACAATAAGCCATCACTGTTCTTCTATCATCAAATAAATCTAGCAACTGCTCTAAAAAATTAAGCTCGCAATAATCATCACTCTCAGCAATCCATATATAATCGCCTTTTGCTAGTTCTATACCTTTTTGCCATTGTTTAAAAGGACTACCTGAATTCTCTTTATTTACTACAATATGTGATACTTTTGGGTACTTACTATAAGAATATAACAGTTCTTGACTACCGTCAATTGAAGCATCATCTAATAAAATAACCTCAAAATTCGTGTAAGTTTGATTAAAGACACTATCTAATCGCTGTTGTAAAAACTTAGCATGATTATAATTAGGAATTATTATGGAGATTTTGGGGTTCAATAACTTTTATTTTAAACTAATTGACTTCAACTCTTCCTCTAATTTAGTGATATTCAATATTTTACAAACACCCTTATCTAATATATTAGGCTTATAATCAGAAAACATTGAACTTTCTAAAATTTCCTCTATATCTTGATAAACAAGGTTTAATTTAAACTTTTCCTTGATTATATTATAAATTTTATGGTTATCACTTTTAACTGAGTTAATATGAAAAACTAAACACTTATCTGGATATTTTTTATAAAAATCTAATATCAACATATTATAATAACACCATGTTTTATATGCTTTATATCTGCTTATTTGATCCGTTGGATGTTTCGATTTGTTTTTTCTATTTATCAAAGAGTTAACAACCTCAACAGCATCTCTCCACACAAATACAAACTTCAAATTAGGAATTAAATTATACCAAGCATTAACAAAAAGTACAGTCCTAGGGTCTTTCCATCCCCAAATATCATATTTATCAATTCTAGATTTAATAATCTCATTAGCCTTAAAATCAAAATCATTTGTAATTTTCATTTCTTTAGTACTATCTACAATCCAACCTTTCGATTTAGGTAAAGCATTTAAAACAATACTTGAATGTAACTTTACAAACTCTTTATCTTCAAAATGTCCTTTTAGATTACCAATACTAGCTCCTACTAGTTCTCCATTATCTATTTGAACACCACATTTTTGTAACCAAGAAGCTGTTAAAGAAGTTCCTGAGCGATGCATCCCCGTTATACAAACTACCTGACTCATAACCAATTAAATATTTTAAAAAGTTTATTTTTCTTCTTCAAAACAGCTTTCACATAATAAACATCTGTTCTTGAATCTAGAATATTTCGTTGAATTTCTTCTTCAACAACTTCAAAACCATTGCCTTTTAGTTCTTTTTTAAATGATTCTATATTTCCATGCTCTTCAATAGCTTCTACTTCTTTATCTTCTGATAAATTCCAAAGATTACTAGTGTTTGGGATTAAATCTATAGTTAAAAGCAATATACCTCCTTTCTTTAATAGTTTAGCTGCCTTTTGAACAAGTTTAATTCTACCTCTTTTAGGAATATGTTCAATTACAGAAATTGAATATATACAATCCAACAATTCTTTTGATTCAAATTTTATAAAATCCTCATTAAATGATTCTATTTTTTTATCAAACAGTCCGTAATCTAAAAACCCCCACTCGTTCCAATCTTTTTTATTTTCCGTAGCTCTATTTTTAGAATGTGAATCTACAGTAATAACCTTAAGACCTTGTTCGCTTAAACAAAAAGGCAATGGACATACTCCTGCTCCAATATCTAACACTATACCTTCTTTTTTATCCTGCAATTGTGTTAATAACCATGAATACTCAAAAACACGCGGATAATGACTTGTATAAAAACCTAAATTTGTTCGAGACACATCTACTATATATTGCAATAAATCTGGTCTTTTTACTTGTGTAAAAGCCATATTAATTTTTTCTGAATCAATATCTCTTTGATGTTTTTTTACATGTTTTGTTGCTACTATAACCGAAACATCTCTATATTTTGCTACAATACCCACTTCATTAAATTTATTATGCTTTTTAATTTCATCTATAATACTATTATAAAAATGGGTAATGGTTGAACTATATTCAGGTATAGAATTGTAAGCACCAATAACAATTCTACTATTAGACTTCTCAACAATATTTTTAACAATCAACTCAAAATCTTCTTGTTTACTTTGATGGATTAAAACATCAAAACAAAAAATAAGTTCGGCACTTTTTATAGAATCGTTAGTTATGGATATGTTACTAAAATTCCAATTTGGTCTTTTTTCTTTAGCAATTTTCAAAGCTTCGGAAGAAACATCTAAACCTATATAATTATCAAACTCAAAAAGCTTCATTAATTCTAAATCACCACAACCAACATCTATTATTTTTAATTGTTTATAAGGATAAGAAACATGTTTTACCAATTCTCTTTTAAAATCTAAAACATCTCCCCTTGACCCAACACCACTTCCTAAATCTGGATATAATGAATACCTTAAATCCCAAAACAATTGATTATCTAAGGTCTCAGACAATCTATCCTTAATTGACTGGTTTACCTTATTTATTACTTCATCTACCTGATTTAATCCTATATTTTTTATAAGTAAATGTTCATTAATACAATTATGAAAATGAATAATATTAGGTTTTATATTAGGCAATAAATCTTTATTTACATGTATTGGAAAATTCCATTCAACCTCCAAATGCGCAACTTTTTTATTTAAGCTAGACATTGCTAATGCAAAACCTACTTGGTCTGCATGTTTAGCATACTTCTCTGTAAATAAGTGCTTATTATCTATACTCCAATGTACATATTTAATCCACTTTGGTGCTACTTCATTCAGTGCTTTTTTTGAAAACATGTAAACTCCTCCATTACAATTATTAGAATGTGTTAGGTTTTTACCTCCATTCGAAAAAGACGATTCACATTCAGAGAAACTGAGGCTAGCAGCTTTATAAATATCTTGCAAAATAGCTGTGGGGGGATTTGGAAAATCGACAATTTTAGCATAAACATCTTCCCTTAAATCTAAAGATTCTAAACTGGATACTGCAATATCACAATCTAATAGCATTACATAATCATAATCGTCTAAATCTTGAAACGTTTTTAATTGTTGTAATTTATTGCAATATGAATTTTCTTTGCTAAATACAGATATATGAATGACGTTTACTCCTAAATTATTTAACCAAATATAAAATTCACTATCACTTTTTTCAAGAGTGTGAACATAAATGTCTTTTGCATCAATTTTAGCTAAGCTCAATAAGCTATTTACTAAAATATATGCTTGAGCTTTAAATATGGGATGATTATCTACAACACACGAGAATTTTAATTTCATATTTATTTTATTTGATAGTAATTCCAAATATGTGCTGCTACCTTAACACATTCTTCTACTGTTAAATTACTATTCTCTTCAAATTTATTAAACTTATCACTTTCCTTAATAGAAAACCATGAAGTATCTCCATTTAAATACTTATTTGACAATTCTAGATTCCCAGTATAAAAATCATTCATTATCTTCTTTGAGTCATAATAAGATAAAAGAGAATACGTCTTTTTATCTGAACCTAAGGCTTCTTCAATTAATTCTATCAATTTGTAATTTTTCATTGCTGTATGCTTATCAATATCATATTTATTTGATATTCGCATAAATTCAAGTGCTTTTAAACTTAATTTGGGATTTACATCACTCTTTTTTGATAATTTAGGAACCTCATTAATTCCTAAAATTCTCAAAAAGTCTAATATAACATTTCTATTCTTTTCGTAAATAGCTACTTTCATATTTTCTTCTCCAAAAACATTTTCCCACCTTTTTAAAATTTGATTAAAATCAAACAATTCCTTCTTTTCTTCATAAAATGAAAAAATATCTTTATCATATAAACTCCAAAAATCATGTGTTTTTACATGTTGATTATATTGCGTTTCTAAATATTCATCTTGTCTTCTTAAAAAAGAAACAATTTTAAAATCATAATTTCGATTGTTAAAAAAATCATGTACTTTTTTTGGAGCATTTTCTCCTATAAAATATTTAGTACTTATAAGATAAAAAGCCTCTGTAGTTAAAATAACATTATCTTGTTTTGAGCTTTTTATTTCATTATTTAGCTTTTCAAACAGAACATTTGCGCTAATTGGTAACGTATGATGAACATATGGTGGCACTGTATCAAGAAGTGAAAATGCCATATAATTCATTGCCTTTTCGTTTGATGGTGGAAAATAAAAATTATTATTTTCAAAAAATGATTGATTTGATTTAACAAAACTCTGTATCGCACTAGTACCAGTTTTCATAAAACCAATGTGTATATATATAGTTTTTTTATTTCTGCTCTTAAAAAAATTCATTATCTCAAAGTGGTTTCACTCCATTTACCAGTAAATTGAACTGGTGCAATGGCTGTAATTACATCAATAATATTTATTATTCCAATATTAGTATTGTGATAATAAACCTCACCTCTAGTACCATCATCTAAAACTTCATTTATTGAAATAGTTAAAGTAAATTTACCTGCACCCAAATTAATATTAGGTATTGTTGAAACAACTTCTACTTTTCCTGTTTTAGTAAATGACACATTATCAATTAATGAAAACAAATTAGCAACAATTTTTGTTTCTGGATCAATAAAAGCATAACTAATAAAATAGTTATTTACTGAACTATCAACCATCAAAAAAGCCTTTAAATTAAGTGAACTATTAAATACTATATTTTGATTTTTATCAGTAGTCAATCCGTTTATTTTAAAATCAATTAAATCAATTTTACCATTTCCAAAAACATTTTCCCCTTCAGAACTACTTGAAAAAAAATCATAGTACTTCTCTACTCCTATTGAAATATCTTTAGTATCAATTGTTAATTCACCTCTGTTCATTAAAATAAGACGATTAGCTGTTCTTGCTATTTGTGGCATATTGTGAGAGACAAAAATAGTTACACAATTTGACATCATGGCACTTATTTTGTTCAAACATTTAATTCTAAACCCAATATCCCCTACTGCTAAAACCTCATCAATAATAAGCACATCTGGATCCATTTGTGACGCTACTGCAAAACCCAAACGCACTTTCATCCCAGAGCTATAGTTTTGCACTGGCATGTCTATAAACTCCCGGATTTCGGCAAAATCTATAATGTCTTCAACTTTGGCATCAATCTCTTTTTTGGTAAAGCCTAAAATAGCGCCATTATTATAGATATTTTCTCTTCCGCTTAAAATGGGATTAAACCCTGCTCCTAATTCAATAAGTGCTCCTACTCGCCCTTTAATTGTTACTTTTCCAGCATCGGGATTTATTAAACCGTTTAATATTTTAAGTAAGGTAGATTTTCCTGCTCCGTTATGCCCTATCAATCCTAAACATTCACCACGGCGCAGTTCAAAATTAATATCTTTTACTGCCCAGAATTCTTTATTACGTAATAGTCTTTCTTGTTTATTCCCTCGAATGTTTGAAAACAAATCTTGCACACCATACCACAAACTAGTTTTTAAGTCTTTACAGAATTTTTTTGAAAGTCCTTCTACTTTTACCAATACCTCGTTCTCTTCCATCTTAAGCACTTAAACGTTCAACAATAATAGGAATTGAAATTCTATAAAATAGCAAGCCTATAAAAAACAGGGAAATACTTACTATAAAAACCCAACCAAAATACACCAAATACTCAGGAATACTTCCTAATGCTAAATCACGAGTGGTTAAAATTAGTGCTGTAAAAGGATTTAGCTCCATAATTGTTTTCATGAATCCTTCCTTAGGTATAGCATACACAACTGGTGTTACATACATTAACAACCCCAAACCCATACTAATCACCTTAGATATATCATTATAAATAAGACTTATAGGGGTAATAAACAACCCAATGGTAGTACCAAATAAAATAGCAGCCAATATAGCAAACGGAAATAACAACAAAGACCAATGAAACCCAATGCCAAAGACAAAAATTAAAACCACTAAAAGCCCTATTTTTATAGAACTATTAAATAGTAGTTTATAAATACCCGACAATACTAAGGCTTCTTTTGGAAAGTTTATTTTAGTTAAAATCCCTCTTGCCGCATTAGTACTACTGGTAGGCGAATTAATTGCTTCTTTAATAATAGACCAAATTAAAGTACCTGAAAATACATATACAGGATAAGGAACTCCTGTATCTGAAAGTTTTATGGTTCCTGTTGAACTTAAAAATATCCAAACAAAAGCAGACGTAAGCGGTGTAATAAATGCCCATATAATACCCAAGTATGATTGTCTGTATTGAGATTTAATATCTCTAGTAGCTAATTGCTTTGCTAAAAAATGAGAACCCAAAAAACCTTTACAGCTTTCTTTTAGCAATTTGCCTATTTTTAAGTTATTCTCTTTTTGATATATTTTTGTTTCTAAATGCATTTTTAAGTACCTAATTTATTATAGCTTACTTGATAAAATCGTTAAAATTTTAGAAACAGCTTCTTGAGGGCTTTCATTTACCGTTTGAATTTCTACTGTTGGATTAACGGGTACTTCAAAAGCTGAACTTATTCCTGTAAAATTTTTTATTTTACCTGCTCTTGCCTTTTTATACAAACCTTTAACATCGCGTTGTTCGCAAACCTCTAACGGTGTATTTACAAAAACCTCAATATAATATTCACTGCCTATAATTGTTTTTATCTCTTCTCTTATTTTGTTGTATGGAGAAATAAACGCTGCAATAACAACTAAACCCGCATCAACAAATAATTTTCCAACTTCGGCAGTACGTCTTAAATTTTCAATTCGGTCTTCTTTTGAAAACATTAAATCTTTATTAAGTCCACTTCTTAAATTATCACCATCTAAACTGTAAGTATGGATATTTTGTTTGTATAATTCTTTTTCTAATAAATTAGCTATTGTAGATTTACCTGAACCCGACAACCCAGTAAACCAAATTAAACATGGTTTATGTTTATTAAGCAATCCTCTATCTTGCCTATTTATTGTATAATTTTGTTTTTTTATATGCTCCATATTTTTATTGAACTATAAAATAGGGATTTAATAAATCTTCTTTATTATAATGCATTTCCTCGTTTTTATAAGCTTGTAAAACTTTTAAACCAACTGAATTACACAAAGCATGTCCTGCAGCAGTATCCCACTCCATAGTTGGTGCAAATCTAGGGTATATATATGCATTACCTTCTGCTACCAAACAAAACTTTAAAGAACTTCCTTTTGAAATGAAACGTATTTCTTTTCCTTGTTCTTGTAATTTTTGAATAAAATCTTCTGTTGCTTTACTACTATGAGAACGACTCCCAACTATTTTTATTAGGTTACTATCTTTTTCTTGAGTTAATAGCTCCTCACTATTTTTAAACACTTCTTCTGTAAACTTATGGCTAGTTAAATAACTCTTATACGCTTTTTTTTCTATAGTATCAGCATAATACAAAGTTTTAGATGCTGGCACATAAATAACACCTAAAATTGGTTTACTATTTTTAATGAGTGCTATATTAACTGTAAATTCCCCATTTCTCTTTACAAATTCTTTAGTTCCGTCTAAAGGGTCAACCATCCAACAAGTACTCCAATTTTTTCTAATATTATAATGTGTTTGTTTATTCTCTTCACTTATAATAGGGATTCTAGTATTTTTCAAATATGAGTTAATCACTTTATTTGCATTCTCATCTGCTTTAGTAAGTGGAGAATTATCAGACTTCAAAATAACTTGAATATTTTCTGAATAAATTTTCATTATTTCTGCACCAGCAGTAATTGCAGCTTCCATAGCGATTAGCAGTAGTGGATTCATTTTTTTTAATATTCAGAACTTTACACGACGACAATAAAAAATCGTTTATTTTTTTACTTAAAAGAATAGTTATGAATTACCCTTTAATCTATTTTTTATTTTATTTAAAAATCCGGAGTTAAATTTTTCTTCTTCATGATAACCATTAGCATAATTTCCATAACCATAACCATAACCATAGCCGTAACCATAGCCGTAACCGTATTTAGCCTTTTGATCGTAACCATTATAAATTAAACTAATGTTTTTTATCTGCTTCGTTTTATATTTTTCATTAATAAAATTAAGCATGCCCTTCTTTGTATAATCCTGCCTTACAACATATAATGATGTATCTACATATTCTAACAATTCTAATGCATCAGCTACTAATCCAATTGGAGGTGTGTCTAAAATAATATAATCGTATTGTTTTTTTAAAACTGAAATTAATTCACCTAGCTTTTCATTAATTAATAATTCAGAAGGATTGGGAGGAATTGGACCAGATGTTATTACATCTAAATGCTCTATCTTTGTGTGTTGTATCACCTCATCTAAAGATGCTTGACCTATTAAATAATTAACAGCTCCAATATCGTTTTTTATATTAAAATCTCCAAAAATCTTAGGCTTTCTAAGATCTAACCCCAACAAAATGGTTTTTTTTCCACTTAAAGCAAAAACTGTTGCTACATTAATAGAACAAAACGTTTTTCCTTCTCCACTTACAGATGATGTTACCATTAATGTTTTAGCGCCATTTAAATCTTGTGTTTTATAAAAATACTGCAAATTAGACCGTATAGCACGAAAAGCTTCGGCTACAGCTGATTTAGGCTTTCTATGTACTACTAAATTATTATCAAGTTTGTTTTTTCCAACAACCCCTAAAATTGGGATAGAAGATAATTGTTCAACATCCATGGGACTGTGAATATTCTTATCTATAAGGGTTAAAACAAAAGCTAGTAATAACGGAATAATTAAAGCTATAAAAAACGCAAAAACATAACGAATATTAAGATTTCTACCTAAAACTTGAGCACCTGTATTTTTTGCTGGATCTATTATTAAAATATCAGAAACATTGGATGCTTTAATCATTTGTGCTTCACCTCGTTTAGCTAAAAAAACATTATAGGTTTGCTGACTTAATGAATATTGTCGTCTTATATTTAATAGCTTTTGCTGATCTTCTGGTAACTTTCTAAACTGAGACTCCAAACTATTCAAATTAGAATTTACATTAACCAACTCCCTTTTTAAACCATCTGTAACAGAATTAATATTTTCTAAAAGCACATTTTTTAGCCCTTCTATTTGTCTATTTAAGTCGTTAAACACAGATGCATCACTTCTAACAGAATATTGTAGTTTTGATTTTTGAACTGAAAGGTCATTTATTTTGGAAACATTTCCTAAAATATTAGCATCACCTATTCCCGCAATTGATGGCGCTGGTATTTCTGTAAATGAACTACTGTTTAATAAATAATTTTTAAGATTTGAATAGTAATTTAATTGTCTATTTATAGATTCCTTTTCTCCGTCAAATTTAGTTAGCTTTTCATTTAGTAAACTTCCTTCATTCTCATCTAGAGAATAAATTTTATTTTTCTTTCTATAATCATTAAGAGCTTCTACATTATCAGATAATTCTCCTTTCACTCTAGAAATTTGTTCATCAATAAAATTTATAGCATTAGTGGCATATTGATTTTTTCTGTTTAATTGATCTTCACTTAAAACATCTATAACACCATTTAGATAATCAACTATCTTTTCTGTATTCTTATCAATCAATGTAATATCAAGAATTGGTGAATTTGTAGCGTTACCAACTGCTGTTCTTCCTCGATAACTAGACACCGTACCATCAAAATTATCAAATTTGATAAAGAAAGGTGTTCCTATAGCTGCTTTACGGTTTTCTGCTAAATTAATAACCCCTTTTAAATATGGAAGATTTATAGTATCACCTATTTTAAAAGATTGTTTATAAATACCAACAGACACATCTACCGAAGATATTTTTTTAGTTATATAATTTTGAGCTTGAACTACTGGATTTGAAAATTCAACTTCTAATTCATAAGAATCCGTATTTAAAAAAGTAATTTTAATTGGAATATTTAAAAGTTGAGGATGATTATAATCATGATTAAACCTAAAAGGCGCAGCTTTATATATGTCCTGCATTCTAAATCTGCCTTCTCTTAAATAACTTTTGTAAAACTCTAAACGGTCAACTACCTTTTCATGGTGGGTACGCGATTTTAAAGTTACAATCATAGTTTGAACCTTAGATGTAACACCTCCCCAATTAAAGGTTAAACTTGCGTTTGAGGTAAATAACGGATTGCTATCATCTTCCACAGAAATCTTAGTTCCTAATCGATAAGAGAATTCCTCTCTAATATTTTTTTGATACACAAAGAAAACACCAATTGCCAATAGTATTAAAAAGAATTTCCAGTAGTTTAAAGCTCTGAATAAAAACTTTTTTATATCGAAACCACTTGCACTTGATTCTGAAACTTCAAATTCTTCAATCATAACTTAAATTTAAAGATTTCGAGTTAAAAAATACGTAGATACTAATACCGAAAGTATAGATGCTATCGTAGTTAAATTTTGAAAAGCTGTTTGTCCTGCTCCAACAGCCTTACGTTTTAAGGGTTTTACTAATATAATATCGTTTGGTTGAATAAAATAATAAGGCGAATTCATTGCAGCTATATCTGTTAAATCTATATGATGTATTTTTTGTCCGTCAGGATATTGCCTTACAATTAAAACATCAGTCCTGTCTCCTGTTTGTTTTATATCACCTGCATTAGCTAATGCTTCAATAATATTTACTCGATCTTGAAAAAGGGTAAAAACCCCTGTACCTACTTCGCCTATAGTTGTATAACGTAACCCTGCCAATTTAACAGTAACAAAAAGTTCTGCTGTTTCTTTAAAATATTTTTTTAATAACTCGCTTTCAACTTTCTCTTCTATTTCATCTATTGTAAAACCAAGTACGTTTATTTCACCTAAAATAGGAAATTTAATATTTCCATGTAAATCAATCGTAAATCCATTAAAATATAACCCTGATGCCCCTCGAGTAGTACTTCCATTTGTATTTGCAACTGGATTAAAAATAGTTGTTAACTCTTCATCTAAGGCCTTTACATTAATGCTTAAAATATCATTTACCTGAACCCTGTATGGCTTTGATAATTCTTTTACAACTAACAAACTATCAGAAATAGTTCCTTTTTCTTGTAAATAAACAACATCCCTATTAGTTATACAAGAAGAAAATAGGGCACTAATTACCAAGCAAGTAACTAAGAAAAACTTTTTTACCATAGAAAGATTTGATTTATCACAAATATAAGTTTTCGCCGTGAACAATAAAACTTATAGTTCTTTTTTTGGTTTTTTATACGTTATTTGCAGAAAACAATATCACTTGAATTACTTAACAGTAGAAAATATATCAAAATCATACGGAGAGTTAACCCTTTTCGAAAATATTTCGTTTAGCATACATAAAGATCAAAAAATTGCTTTTGTTGCTAAAAATGGCACAGGTAAAACCTCTATTTTAAACATTCTCTCTGGTGATGATGAATCGGATTCTGGAAATGTAACCTACAGAAAAGACATCGTTGTTTCAGTCTTATCTCAAGACCCTAAATTTGATAATAATTTAACTATTGAGGAAACCATTTTCGCTAGTGACAATCCTATTTTAAAAGTTATTTCGAACTACGAAAAAGCCCTTAAAAACCCTAATGACGCTGATGCTTACCAACAAGCTTTTGAAGCCATGGAACAACACCAAGCATGGGATTTTGAAACGCTTTATAAACAAATACTTTTTAAATTAAAACTTGAAGACTTAAGTCAGAAAGTAGGCGTATTATCGGGCGGACAAAAAAAACGTCTTGCGCTAGCAAATGCATTAATAAATAAACCCGATTTATTAATTCTTGATGAGCCTACAAACCATTTAGATTTAGAAATGATTGAATGGCTTGAAGCTTTTTTTGCAAAAGAAAACATGACGCTTTTTATGGTAACCCATGATCGCTATTTTTTAGAACGTGTTTGTAATGAAATTATAGAATTAGACGAGGGACAACTATACAATTATAAAGGTAACTACTCGTACTACCTTGAAAAACGAGAAGCTAGAATAGAATTAGAAGCTACAGAAACAGGGAAAGCAAAACAGCTTTTCAAGAAAGAATTAACTTGGATGCGTCGCCAACCAAAGGCCAGAACTACAAAGTCTAAATCTAGAATTAACGATTTTGCCGATATTAAACACCGTGCACATCAACGCAGAAACGACCATGAAGTTCAGTTAGAGTTAAATATGGAACGTTTAGGAAGTAAAATTTTAGAATTCCATAAAGTATCAAAAGCATTTAAGGACAAAACAATTTTAAATAGCTTTAATTACATGTTTCAAAAAGGAGAACGTGTTGGTATTATTGGAAAAAATGGTACAGGAAAAACGACGTTCTTAAATATATTAACTGAAACTTCTAAACCAGATTCTGGCAAAGTAATTAAAGGCGATACTGTAAAATATGGGTATTACACGCAAAGCGGTATCACCATAAAACCAGAGCAAAAAGTTATTGATGTAATAAAAGAATTTGGCGATTATATTCCATTAAAAAAAGGTAGACAAATAAGTGCCCAACAACTTTTAGAACGCTTTTTATTCAGTAGAAAAAAGCAATACGATTTTGTTGAAAAACTAAGTGGTGGTGAGCGTAAACGACTATATTTATGTACGGTTTTAATTCAAAATCCTAATTTTTTAATTCTAGATGAACCAACAAACGATTTAGATATTGTAACTCTAAACGTCCTTGAAAGTTTTCTTTTAGATTTCCCTGGTTGTATTATTGTAGTATCTCACGACAGGTATTTCATGGATAAAGTAGTCGATCACTTATTAGTTTTTAAAGGCGATGGTGTTATTGAAGATTTTCCTGGAAATTATACCGATTACAGAGTTTATGAAGATAGTCAACCTGTAATTTCAAACACAGATTCGGAAGATAAAAAAGACAAAAAAGCTTGGAAAAAGAATGATGAAAACAAATTATCATACAACGAAGAAAAAGAACTTAAAAACATTGAAAGCAAATTAAATTCTTTAGCCTATGATAAAAAAGAATTAGAAAACAAATTCAATAATCCAGACCTTTCGCAAGACGACATCAATAAGTTATCAGAAGAATTACAAAAAATTATTGATACCATTGAAGCTAAAGAAGAACGCTGGTTCGAGTTATCATCTAAACTTGAAGAATAAAATAGTTTACAGTAAAAAAACACACCTATTTAACTTTTCAATATGATTTAGAACATCTAATATGTATAAAATCATTCAATACATAAAATTCTTATTTAAATCTACCAATCAACACGGTATTCACTCCCCTTTTGTTTATAATTTAGTTACTAAATGTTTTTATGATAACACAAAATATGCTGCTTATAAAGACATTTTAAAATACAAAAAATCGCTTTTAAAAAACAAAGTTAAAATAGAAGTAACCGATTTGGGAGCTGGGTCTCAAGTTATGAATCAACAAGAACGCTCTGTTTCAAAAATTGCTAAAAACGCTGGCACCACAAACAAACGCGCAAAACTTTTATACCGCCTAAGCAAATATTTAAAACCAAAAAACATATTAGAATTAGGCACATCCTTAGGTATTGCAACTTATGCGCTAAGTATTAGCAATGCTAAAGCTAATATTACAACTATTGAAGGCTGTCCTAATACTTCAGATTTTTCTAAAACGAATTTTAAAAAATTTCAAGTAAAAAATAGCAACCAAATTATTGGTGATTTTAATACGGAAGTAAAAAAACTTTCTTCAAATAAATACGACCTCATTTTCTTTGATGGCAACCACCAAAAAGAAGCCACTTTAAATTATTTTGAAACACTTTTAAAAACTGCTCATAATGATTCGATTTTTATTTTTGATGATATTTATTGGAGCAAAGACATGACAGAAGCATGGGAAACTATAAAGCAGCATCCCCAAGTTACTGTTACTATTGATACGTTTTTCTGGGGATTTGTTTTTTTTAGAAAAGAACAAGCTAAAGAACATTTTATAGTTAGAGTTTAATAGTCCTTTCTTAAAAGGCAGGAACAATAAAAGTATTCTGAAATTCGTAGCAAAAACTTTTAGTTTTCAACTTTTAACTTTTAACTTCGTAATATGAAAATTTACACCAAAACAGGAGATAAAGGTACCACTGCATTATTTGGTGGCACACGTGTACCAAAGCATCATATACGCATTGATAGTTATGGAACTGTTGATGAATTAAACTCTCATTTAGGCTTAATTCGCGACCAAGATATTAATCAGCATTACAAAGACGTTTTAATTCATATTCAAGATAGACTATTTACTGTTGGCGCTATTTTAGCTACAGATCCTGAAAAAGCAATCTTAAAAAACGGAAAAAAACGCTTAAACATTCCTACTATTTCTAATGAAAATATAGAACGTTTAGAACAGGAAATGGATAGCATGAATGAAAGTTTACCACCTATGACTCATTTTGTATTACCTGGCGGACATCAAACTGTGTCATTCTGTCACATAGCCCGTTGTATATGCCGTAGAGCCGAACGTTTAACATCTGCATTAAATGACATTGAAACAATAAACCCAAACACTTTAATGTACCTTAACCGCCTTTCTGACTACCTTTTTGTGTTGGCACGAAAGTTGTCTTACGATTTACAAGCAAACGAAATTAAGTGGATTCCTGAGAAACATTAATACACTTTGGAAACTAATTAAACTTTGACTTATAAATTGAACTTGTTTTGCGTTAGGGATTGCAACGGCATCCTTTTTAAAACTTGAATGAAACAAAAAATTGTAATTACTTTAATTTTGCAAATTTAAGCATACTTAGTCTTAACAATAACGTTTTAAAAAGATATAGTGGAAAGCCCGACCCGATAGGGAAACGCCCAACTTAAATACGTTCTCTATTATTAACAAAGCAATAAATAAATTTCAACTGTTTAAATTACAAAAGAGTACGTTCTTAAAATTAATGATTAAATAATTCATTTTTTTCTTGTGTGTTTAAACTAAAAAATTACTTTTGCAAAAAAATTAAACACAAAGAAATGTATTGGACATTAGAATTAGCATCTTATTTAAGTGATGCACCTTGGCCTGCAACCAAAGACGAATTGATAGATTACGCTATTAGAACTGGCGCACCGTTAGAAGTTGTTGAAAATTTACAGTCAATTGAGGATGAAGGTGATTCTTATGACTCTATTGAAGAAATCTGGTCTGATTATCCAACCGATGAAGATTACCTTTGGAATGAAGATGAATATTAGTAAAGCATAAAGAATAGTTAAAAAGTCTCGAATTGAGACTTTTTTTTTGCCCTAAACTGTAAACAAATGTATCTTTGGATGCATTCAAAATAATAAAAACTAAAACAAACATAACTAGGTTAATACCTAGCTTAACATAAATATAAACCACATGAGTTTTTTAAATTCTGTACTTAAAGTATTTGTTGGCGATAAATCGAAACAAGATGTTAAAGCCATAACCCCAATAGTTGAAAAAATAAAAGCCTTAGGACCTGCTATAAGCAGTTTATCTCATGACGAGCTTCGAGCAAAAACAATTGCATTTAAAGCTACTATAGCTGAAGCTACTAAACCAATAAACGATGAGATAGCAAAACTTCTTGAAGAAGCTGAAAACACTGAAGATATTGACAAACGTGAAGATATCTATGAAACTGTAGACAAACTTAAAGACGATCTTTATAATAAAACAGAAGAGGTATTAAATGATATTTTACCAGAAGCCTTTGCTGTTATAAAAGAAACTGCTAAACGCTTTGCAGAAAACACCTCTATTACAGTAACAGCTAGTGCTTACGATAGAGAATTATCTGGAGAGAAAGATTATATAACGCTTGATGGCGATAATGCTACTTGGTTAAACTCTTGGGATGCTGCTGGAAAACCAATTACTTGGGATATGGTACATTACGATGTACAACTTATTGGTGGTATTGCCATGCATCAAGGTAAAATTGCCGAAATGCAAACGGGTGAAGGTAAAACCTTAGTGGCTACCTTACCTATGTATTTAAATGCATTATCTGGTCAAGGTGTTCATTTAGTAACAGTAAATGATTACTTAGCAAAACGTGATAGCGCGTGGATGGCACCTATTTTTCAATTTCACGGATTAACTATAGACTGTATAGATCATCACAGGCCTAATTCGCCTGAACGTATTGCTGCTTACAATGCCGACATTACTTACGGAACTAATAACGAATTTGGTTTTGATTACTTACGTGATAATATGTCGCATACACCTGAAGAATTAGTACAACGTCCGCATCATTTTGCTATTGTAGATGAGGTCGATTCTGTTTTAGTTGATGATGCACGTACACCATTAATTATATCAGGTCCAATTCCTCGTGGCGAGCACCATGAATTTACAGAGTTAAAACCAAAAGTAGACGATATAGTTTCTGTACAACGCAAATATTTAACTGGTGTTTTAGCAGAAGCCAAAAAACTTATTGCGGCTGGCGATACTAAAGAAGGTGGTTTTCTATTATTACGTGCTTATCGTGGTATTCCTAAAAATAAAGCTTTAATTAAGTTTTTATCTGAAGAAGGAATTAAACAACTGCTTCAAAAAACCGAAAACTTTTACATGCAAGACAACAACCGCGAAATGCCAAAGGTTGATGCTGAATTGTACTATGTAATTGAAGAAAAAAATAATCAAGTTGAATTATCAGATAAAGGTATTGAATACATATCTGGTAAGGATGATCCTGATTTTTTCGTTTTACCAGAAATTGGTGTTGAAATTGCTAAAATTGAAGAACAAGGGCTTCCTGCTGAAGAAGAAGCAAACCTTAAAGAAGAATTATTTAAAGAGTTTGGTGTAAAATCTGAACGTATTCATACTCTTAATCAACTTTTAAAAGCATACGCTTTATTTGAAAAAGACACACAATATGTGGTGATGGACAATAAAGTTATGATTGTTGATGAGCAAACTGGTCGTATTATGGATGGTCGTCGTTATAGCGACGGACTACACCAAGCCATTGAAGCTAAAGAAAATGTAAAAATTGAAGATGCTACGCAAACTTTTGCTACGGTTACACTTCAAAATTACTTTAGAATGTACCGCAAACTATCTGGTATGACAGGTACTGCGGTTACTGAAGCTGGCGAATTCTGGGAAATCTACAAATTAGATGTTGTTGAAATTCCAACCAATCGCCCTATTGCTAGAGATGATAAAGAAGATTTAGTTTATAAAACAAAACGTGAAAAATACAACGCCGTTATTGATGATGTTACTAAACTATCACAAGCGGGTCGTCCAGTTTTAATTGGTACAACATCGGTAGAAATAAGTGAATTACTTGGTAAAATGCTAAGTATTCGTAAAATACCACATAATGTATTAAATGCAAAACAGCATAAAAAAGAAGCCGAAATTGTAGATCAAGCAGGTAAATCTGGACAAGTAACCATTGCCACCAATATGGCGGGTCGTGGTACCGATATTAAACTAAGCGACGAAGTAAAAGCTGCTGGTGGTTTAGCCATTGTAGGTACCGAGCGTCATGATTCGCGTCGTGTAGACAGACAGTTACGTGGTCGTGCTGGTCGTCAAGGAGATCCAGGAAGTTCTCAATTTTATGTATCATTAGAAGATAACTTAATGCGTTTATTTGGTAGTGAGCGTATTGCGAAAATGATGGATAAAATGGGACTTAAAGAAGGCGAAGTTATCCAGCATTCTATGATTTCAAAATCTATTGAGCGTGCTCAGAAAAAAGTAGAAGAAAACAACTTTGGTGTTCGTAAGCGTTTATTAGAATATGATGATGTTATGAATGCCCAACGCGAGGTAGTTTACAAACGTCGTCGTCACGCATTACACGGTGAGCGTTTACGTGTCGATTTAGCAAATATGATTTTTGATACGTCGGAAGTCATTTCAGAAACAAACAAAGGCGCTAGCGATTATAAAAACTTCGAGTTCGAATTAATTCGTTATTTCTCTATGAGTTCACCAGTTACCGAAGAAGAATTTGGTAAACTTTCAGCTCAAGAAATTACATCAAAAATATACAAAGGTGCTTTTGAGCATTATAGAACAAAAATGGAACGTAATGCCGAAATTGCATTCCCTGTTATTAAAAATGTATATGAAACACAACGCGATAAGTTTAAACGTATCGTAGTCCCTTTTACAGATGGTATTAAAACATTAAATGTTGTTACCGATCTTGAAAAAGCGTATGAAACAAATGGTAAACAATTAATTACCGATTTCGAAAAAAATATTACACTTGCCATTATTGATGATGCTTGGAAAACTCATTTACGTAAAATGGATGAGCTAAAACAATCGGTACAATTGGCTGTACACGAACAAAAAGATCCTTTACTTATTTATAAGTTTGAAGCGTTCGAATTGTTTAAAGCCATGATAGACCAAGTAAATAAAGATGTTATTTCATTCTTATTTAAAGGCGAATTACCACAAGAAACACAAAGTACTATACATGAAGCAAGAGCACGTAAACAAGAAAAACTAAACGTGCAAAAAGACGAAATTCCTAATTTAGATGAACGTTCTGCTCAAAATAGAGCTGCAGGAAACACGCAACGTCAACCAGAAGTGGTTGAAACCATTGTTCGTGACAAACCAAAAGTTGGACGTAACGATCGTGTTACCATCAAACATGTTATGAGTGGTGAAAACAAAACCATTAAGTATAAACAAGCTGAACCTTTAATTGCTAAAGGCGAATGGGTTTTGGTTGAAGATTAAACCTGTATGCCTGCCTAAGCAGGAATCTTAAAACAATTATTAAAATCCTAATAGCTTCTATTAGGATTTTTTTTATACCAAATTTGAATTTGTAAAAATTTTCATCTAAATTTGTTTAACGTTAGATTCAAAATATTAAAGCGATTTTATATCAAGTCGTTAGCAACAAGCAAAATGATGAATAAAATTGATGACATTTTTAATTCAAATGATATTGTCTATCATTACACTAAAATTCAAACTGCATACGAATTTATACTACACACACATCAATTAAGACTATCTGACAGAAAAAAATCCAATGATCCAATCGAAAATATAATGGATAGAGTGATTGTTCAAAGTTTTTATGGTTATCCCGAAACGAAAAAAGCAAGCAAGGAAGAAGGTTCTAAAGTTGCTCAATTTATTTTTGAAAAAATTCAAAATTCCAAACAATTATGTTTTTGCAAGAATAATGAGAATCCAGAACTACAAAAATTCATGGTATTACCATCTGAATATTACGGATTTCTAAAACCTAGGATGTGGGATCAATATGGAGATAATTATAATGGAATTTGCCTAGTTTTTAACAGAGAAGAACTCAAAATGAATAATCCAAATATTTATTCAAGCGATGTTGAATATATACACTATGAGGAATTTTATAGAAATAGTAACAGCATTGATCTAGTTAAATTGCATGAAATAGGATTTGATGAATATTGTAAGTTTTACTTTGAAGAAATAAGAAATAACAGCTTTTTAAAACATACAGATTATAGTGGAGAGAATGAGTTTCGATTTGTATCATTTTCTGGTGACGAAACTTATTTGGATATTGGAAGTAGCTTAAAAGCTATAATTCTTCCTCAAAGAAATCTATCGGATTTTGCTGATGAGTGGTTTAATCAATATGCTAATCAAAAAGATATTAAGCTATTCTATATTAATTGGGATAATTCAGGATGTAGAATACAATCAAACAAAGATTTTCAAAAAGACCTTGATATGGTATCAAAATTAGTTAAAAAAGTTAAGAGTTAACAATGCAGTTGCTAACAACGTGTATAATTAGTGGCTAGTACTCGCCTACTTACGAAAATCCTCTCGGATTTTCTATTTAGTAATTAGTTGCTTAACCACGTCAATAATCATACACAACAACGTTAAACAAAAATTCTAAACTCACAACTTTAAAATAATATTTGGATTGGGGCAATTACTTAAATAAAACGTTGAATTTCGTAAACTACATACACCAGGATAATCGCCTTTAAAACCTTGTAAGTCTTTTATAATTTGAAAATGTAAATGTGGCGGGTAATTTCCATTAACAGTGGCATCTCCTAAAACAGCAATTTGTTCGCCTTGTTTAATTTTTTTACCAACTTTTAAATCTGTAATTGAGTTTAAACTTAAATGTCCGTAAAGCGTATAAAACTCAACATTTTTAACAATGTGTTTTAAAATAATGGTTGGTCCGTAATCGCCATAATTAGTATTATTTTTAAAACTATGCACGGTGGCATCTAATGGTGCTAAAACGGGTGTATTAGCATCACACCATAAATCTACACCTAAATGAATGTTTCGTTCGGCAGCGCTTTCATCATTAAAATGAGTACTTCGTTTATAAATATTTCGGGTTTCATTATAGCCTCCAAAAGCTACATGAGCATTGTGCTTTTTAATATGATTCGTAATATAATTACCTAAAGTTGATGCTAAAGACACATCTAGCTTTTTTAAATCTGCATTATGTATAGACAAATCAATCTCTATATATTTTAAGTTTTCAATAGTTAAATCAATAACTCGCAATGGTTTCTCATATAAATCAAAAAGAAACTCTGAGAAACTTTTAAATGACATAAGCAAAAGTGTTTAATAATAGTATTTCTTGAAACCATCTATTCTCAAGGTAGATTCATAAAGATATTTCAATGATTTCATTTTAACAAAAAGTAAAACATCAAAAATTTTATTATTTAAATTCACGTTTTCACGGGAATAACAATTTCAACGGAATTCCCGAGGCAATACCTCGAGAAATACTTTTCGATTAAAAATAACACAATAAGACTTATTATAAAGCAAATATTAATAATAGATAAATATTATGTATATTATATTAAGTTTGATAATAACAAATAAATTTTAGAGCCTTATTTTTACAATAACATGGAAAAATATTTAGATGCGTTTATTAATGCTTTTCAAGGTACTGTAAATTGGACATGGAAATCTATAATTTTTGAAGTGCCTTGGTATACAAACTATTTTTGGAGCCTTATTGCTATTTCTCTTTTTGTTTGGCTGTTAGAAATTGTTTTTCCATGGCGAAAAGAGCAATCTATTTTTAGACGCGACTTTTGGCTAGATGCATTTTATATGTTTTTTAATTTTTTCATCTTCTCTATAGTCATTAGTGGTATTTATAAAATTTTAGAAATTGCTTTTGGAGAAATAAACATCACAGCTAAAACCCTCGCTTTAATTGATATTTCAGAGTGGTCGCATGGGTTACAATTATTAATATTTTTTATTATACTTGATTTTGTACAATGGTTTACGCATGTGTTATTACATAAATATCCGTTTCTGTGGAAATTCCATAAAGTACACCATAGCGTAAAAGAAATGGGATTTGCAGCACATTTAAGATACCATTGGATGGAAAACATATTATACAAACCCCTAAAAACGTTTGGAGTTATGATTATTGGAGGTTTTGAACCAAATCAAGCATATATTATTCATTTCATTACCATAGCTATTGGCCATTTTAACCATTCGAATATTAAAATTACTTGGGGGCCGTTAAAATACATTTTCAACAATCCAGTAATGCATTTATATCATCATGCTTATACATTACCAAAAGGAAAGTATGGTGTGAATTATGGTATAAGTTTAAGCCTGTGGGATTATATTTTTAAAACAAACTACATACCAGAGGATAGTGGCACAATAGAAATAGGTTTTAAAGGTGATGATACATTCCCAAAAGATTTTATTGGTCAGAACACCTACGGTTTTAAAAAAGGACAGCAGTAATATTTATAGCAAATTTAAGTCTTTCGATTGCGCTTAAACTGACAAAGTTTGATGCTTTTAATAAAGCTTCTTTTTTTCAATATTATAAAAACATTCTAACAAATAGATGCCTGCCTTCGCAGGAATAATAAAATTAAGCTTTAGCTAATAACCTCACCATAAAGGTCAAAATCTTCTGCTTCAATAATTTTTACAGTAGCAAACTCGCCTGTTTTTAAATAGGTTTTAGAAGCATCAATAAGCACTTCGTTATCAACATCGGGAGAATCAAATTCGGTACGACCAACAAAATAATTACCTTCTTTTCTATCGATAACCACTTTAAAAGTTTCTCCTATTTTTTGCTGATTCAATTCCCAAGAAATTTGAGATTGAATTTCCATAATCTGATTTGCTCTGTCCATTTTTACATCTTCAGGAACATCATCTTCTAAACTGTATGCATGGGTATTTTCTTCATGACTATACGTAAAACATCCTAAACGCTCAAAACGCATATCTTGTACCCATTGTTTTAGTTCTTGAAAATTTTCTTCAGTTTCTCCTGGATAACCCACAATTAGCGTGGTTCTAATAGTCATATTAGGCACGGCTTCTCTAAACTGATGAATAAGTTTTGTGGTTTTCTCCTTATTAGTACCACGACGCATACTCTTCAAAACAGTATCAGAAATATGTTGTAAAGGAATATCTAAATAATTACAAATTTTAGGTTCGCGATTCATAACATCTAACACATCCAAAGGAAATCCTGTTGGGAATGCATAATGTAAACGAATCCACTCAACACCTTCAACTTTTACTAAAGCTTCAAGTAATTCTGCTAGATTACGTTTTTTATATAAATCGAGTCCGTAATACGTTAAATCTTGCGCTATTAAAATAAGTTCTTTAACACCATTAGCTGCCAATTTTTCTGCTTCAGTAACCAAATCTTCAATTGGTGTGCTTTTGTGTTTTCCTCGCATAATAGGAATGGCACAAAACGAACATGGTCTATCACAGCCTTCAGCAATTTTTAAATAAGCATAGTTTTTTGGTGTTGTTGTTAAACGCTCGCCTATAAGTTCATGCTTGTAATCGGCACCTAAAGCTTTTAATAAGCCTGGTAATTCTGTAGTTCCAAAATACTCATCTACATTTGGTATTTCTTTTACTAAATCTGGTTTATAACGTTCACTTAAGCATCCTGTAACAAACACTTTATCAACATCTCCATCTTGCTTTTTTTGTACGTATTCCAAAATAGTATTAACGCTCTCTTCTTTTGCATTATTAATAAATCCACAGGTATTAATAACAACTATATTACCTTCTTCTTCATGTACAACATCTTTTCCACTGGCTTTTAATTGCCCCATTAACACTTCGCTGTCATAAACATTTTTACTACAACCAAGAGTTACTACATTAATCTTGTTTTTCTTAAGAGTTTTTGTGCGCATACTTTCTATAAATCAGGGCGCAAAGATACATAATGATTGTGGATTAACGAATAAAGAATTTCTTAAACCCAAGTATCCTCTAGCAGGCTCCATAGGAGTATTTTTACTAATTTCATTTTATACCTTTTTAGGACAAAAACCTCGAAAAACTATTTTTAATTAAAAAAATTTAGTGCTCTTAAAAAAAAGCCATTCTATAAAATATAGAATGGCTTTCACTAATAAAATAGACTTAATTAAAGTGAGATTTAAAAAGACTATATATTTAATTCCATCCGCCTCCTAAAGCTTGGTAAATTTTAATATTAGCTAGCATTTGTTCTTTTTTTGTTTCAATAATTTCAATTTTAGAATCTAATGCTTCGCGCTGTGTAAATAAAACTTCAGTATATTCTATTCTTGCCGATTTAAAAAGACGAATAGCAAGATCGATAGACTCATCAAGTGCTTTTACCTGTGCTGCTCTTAACTCATAACTTGCTTTAAGATTATTAATATTAGACAGCTCATTTTGCACTTCGACATAGCCATTTAAAATAGCTCTTTCATATTCGTAAACAGCTTGTAATTGCTTGTTGGTTGCATTTTTGTACTCTGCTTTTATAGCATTTCTATTAATTAATGGCCCAACAACATCGCCTACCAAAGAATATATTAATGATTCTGGAGTACTCGTAAGGTATTTAGTTTTAAAAGCTTGTAAACCAACACCTGCTTTAATACCAATTGAAGGGTAGAAATTTGCACGTGCTACTTTAGTATCTAATTTAGCTGCAGCAAGCTCATACTCTGCTTGTTTTATATCTGGGCGATTTAACAGTAATTGAGATGGTAAACCTGCATTAATTGCATCAACCTTTTTAGATATAAAATTTTTAGAATCTCTTTTTATATGTTGCGGATAGCGCCCTACTAAGAAATTGATTTTATTTTCAGTCTCTACAATTTTTTGCTGAATTTCAAACTTACTACTTTGATTTTTATACACCTCTGCATCAAATCTACTTACAGCCAACTGTGTTGCTCTACCTGCTTGTTTTTGAAGCTTTACCATACGCTGTGCTTCTTTTTGAATTTCAAGATTCTGCTCTATAATAGCTAATTGGTTATCTAATGTTACTAACTCATAATACGAGTTAGCAATTTCTGAAACCAATTGGGTTACCATAAAGTTTTTACCTTCAACAGAAGACAAATATTCAAAAACAGCTGCTTTTTTACTATTACGCAGTTTTTTCCAAACATCAAGCTCCCAAGACGCTGATAGTCCTGCAGAAAAATTGGTTAGCGGTTCTGGAAACGCTTCGTCTTCTCTAACTTTAAGTTCCTTTTCTACAGCACCATTTCTTGTAAATTCACCAACTTTTTCAACATCGGCTCCTGCATACGCATTTATAAATGGTAAATATTCTCCTTTTCGGGCTTTAATTTCATTTTTAGACATATCAACTTGCTGTAACATAATGTTAAGCTCTTGATTATTAGCCAAACCTGTCTCTATTAATGTTATTAAATTAGGATCTGAAAAAAAGTCTTTCCATTTAACCATTGCCGTATTTGTAGTGTCTGTTGACATACTCTGGTATTGTTCTGGAACGGCTTTATTTTCTTCTCGCACTGTTTTTGAAGAAACACAAGAATTTAAGGTTATTACAGCAAGAATTCCTACTGCAAAAAACCTCCTAACTTCAAATTTTCTTATTTTAATATTATTCATCTTTTTTTCTTTTAGTAAGTTTCTTTAAAAGCTTTTTTAATTCGCTAATCTTACTAGCGTTAAGTTCACTCAAGCTATCGCTTTCGCTCTTTCTCATAAACTCTTCTGAAATTGGCTCGCTAGATTCATCTCTTATAAGTCCTTTACCATCTGACATTTTTGCGAAAACATAGTATAAACCTGGAATTAATAGTACGCCAAAAATAGTTCCTATAAGCATCCCTCCCATAGCAGAACCTCCAATGGTTCTGTTTCCAATAGCACCTGCTCCTGTTGCAACTACTAAAGGCACTAATCCTGCTATAAAAGCGAAAGATGTCATTAAAATAGGTCTAAATCTTGCTTTTGAACCTTCAATTGCGGCCTCTAAAACTGTAGCGCCTTGTCTATGCTTTTGCACAGCAAATTCTACAATTAACACGGCATTTTTACCTAGCAATCCAACTAACATAATAACCCCAATTTGAGCATATACATCGTTGGCTAATCCCATTGTTTTTAATAGTAAGAACGAACCAAAAACTCCAACTGGAAGTGATAATATTACTGCTAAGGGCAGTAAAAAACTTTCGTATTGCGCAGCAAGCACGAAGTACACAAATATAAGTACGACAATAAAAATGTATAAAGATTCACTACCTCTACTCGCTTCATCATAACTTAAACCTTCCCAACCAATATCATATCCTCTTGGAAGTTCTTGTTTAGCAACTTCTTTAATAGCTTTAATAGCATCTCCACTGGTATAACCTGGTGCAGGAAGTCCGCGTATGGCTGCCGAATTATATAAGTTATATCTTGTAATTTCATTTGGACCTAAACTTTTTTCAATGGTCATAAATGCTGAGTACGGCACCATTTCGCCTTCTTCATTCTTTACAAAAAGCTTTTTAAGATCTGACGGCAATCTTCTGTATTCTGGAGCAGCTTGTGTATACACTTTGAAAAAACGTCCAAAACGGATAAACCCTTGCTCGTAAGTACTACCAATTAGAATATTTAAATTCTCCATAGCTTTGGCAATGCTCACCCCTTTTTGCATAGCTATTTTGTTATTTATTTTTAATTTATACTGCGGATAATTAGCAGAATAAAAAGTAAACAAACCTGTAATTTCCTTACGTTTAGATAAGGCTTCCATAAAATCGTTATTGATTTTTTCGAATTTATGATAATCGGTAGAATTGGTTTTATCTAATAGACGCATAGAGAAACCTCCAGACGATCCAAATCCGGGTACAGCAGGTGGTTCAAAGTATTCTATAACAGCACCTAAATCTTTGGTTTCTTCTTCTAACTCTTCCATGATTTGGTGTACCGAATGCATACGTTCCGACCACGGTTTTAAGTTAATTAAACATGTACCTGCGTTAGAACCACGTCCCTCTGTCATAATCTCAAAACCTGCTAGAGATGACACTGATTCTACACCTTCAGTTTCTTCACAAATTTTTTGCAATTTTTTAGCTACTTCATTAGTACGTTCTAAAGTTGCCCCTGGTGGTGTTTGAATAATAGCATAAATCATCCCTTGATCTTCATTTGGAATAAAACCTGCTGGTAACACCTTATTAGTAAAAAAAATACCTGCACAAAACGCTAGTAAAACTCCAAAAGTAACAACGCGTCTAGCTACTATTTTATTTAAAATATTAACATATTTACCTGTTAATCTTTCAAAACCTTTATTAAACCAGTCTATAAATCTATCTATTGGAGATGTTCTTTTCTTACCGTGATTATTTTTTAACAACATGGCGCATAATACAGGTGTTAGTGTTAATGCCACTACCGCAGAAATAACTATAGAACCTGCCATGGTAATTGAAAACTGACGGTAGAAAACACCCACTGGACCTGTCATAAATGAAATTGGAATAAACACCGATACCATTACTAAAGTAATAGCCACAATAGCACCTCCTATTTCACCCAACACTTCTGATGATGCTTTATAAGGTGTAAGATGTTCTTCTTCCATTTTAACATGTACTGCTTCTACAACTACAATGGCATTATCGACCACAATACCAATAGCAAGTACCAAAGCAAAAAGTGTAATTAAATTAATTGAAAGTCCGAATAGCTGCATAATAAAAAATGCGCCGACCAGTGACACAGGTACCGCTATAATTGGAATTAATGTAGAACGCCAATCTCCTAAAAATAAGAACACAACAATTGCTACCAAAATAAAAGCATCACGTAGCGTATGCAACACTTGATCGATTGAAGCATCTAAGAAATTAGAAACGTCATAACTAATTTTAAAATCGACATTAGGCGGTAAATCAGCTTTTAATTCTTCTAACTTTGCTTTTACCGCTTCAATAACATCACTACCATTACTACCAAAGGTTTGTTTTAAAACAATTGATGCCGATGGAGCACCGTCTAAATTAGAATAAATATCAAAAAACTCACTTCCTAACTTAACATCTGCAATATCTCCTAATTTAATAAGCTCACCTTCTTCATTCGCCCTAATTATAATATTCTTATATTGTTCTGGTTCATTGTATCTATTTTCATAAACCAGTACGTATTCTAAAGATTGAGAGGTCATACCAGAACTTCTTCCTAAACGCCCTGGTCTAGCAAGAATACTCTGTTCTTCCATGGCCTCTAATACTTCTTCTGCCGAAATATTATAAGCACGCATTCTATCTGGTTTTAACCAAACACGCATCGCATACTTTCTACTTCCTAATATTTTAGCACTTGCAATCCCATTTATTCGCTGAATATCAGGGATAACCTTAGTATAAGCATAATTATAAAGAAATTTTTCGTCAATACTTTTAGTTGAATCTTTACTAAAAAGATTCACATACATTAACATACTAGGCTGTACAGGTGTAATAATAACTCCTTCTCGTTGCACCAGATCGGGAAGTAATGGCATAACTTGATCTACCCTTGTTTTAACCCTAATAACCGCCTGATTAGGATCGGTGCCTGGTTCAAAAATAACACGTAAGGTTCCTTCACCTGCACTGGTTGCATCAGATGCTATATAACGCATTCCTTGCACTCCATTTATCGCTGTTTCTAAAGGAATAAGCGTAGAATTAACTAATACATCGGCACTAGACCCTGGATATGCAATAAAAATATTTACAGTTGTAGGTGCAATTGATGGAAATTGAGAAACAGGTAATTGCTTTATAGCAAGCCCGCCTATAAATACGATCAGTACCGATATAACAATAGCCAATACCGGTCTTTTTATAAATTTTTTAAACATAATTTATTAGATTAGGTTAGAATTACTCGGCATTAATTGCTAAATGAGACAACACTGATTTAGGATCTTCGAAATTCGTTTCAATTTTTTCTTGATCTTTTACCATTCTAATTCCTTCAAGTAAAATCTGATCATTTTGTGTTAAACCTTTATCTACTATAAATATATTTGGCAACTCAGCACCAACAGTTATTTCTCTTTGGTGTAATACATGATCTTTCCCTACTACAAACACATATTTTTTATCTAAAATCTCAAACGTAGCTTTCTGAGGTATTATAATAACATCTTTATAAGGAATTTTCATAATCACACTTCCTGTTTCTCCATGTCTTAAAACCCCTTCTGGATTAGGAAATGTTGCTCTAAAAGCAATGTTTCCTGTCTGAGGATTAAACTCACCTTCAATAGTTTCAATAATTCCTGTTTGATTAAACAGTTTATTATTTGCCATTAAAAGTCCTACTTCTTTATTTGCCTGTTTATCTTTATTAATAATATAATCTAGATATTCAGATTCAGGCACATTAAAATACACCCACATTTTACTGTTGTCTGATAGTGTTGTTAACAATTCACCTTCATCTAAAAGGCTTCCTTCTCTAGCCTCCAAATGATCCATAACACCATCAAATGGTGCTTTTATATTAGCAAAACTTAAAAGTGTTTTGGCTAACTTGACTTCTGCCTTTGCTTTTTCATAGTTAGCTTTAGCCATTGCCAATTCGTTTGCAGATACAACATTTCCTTCTGCTAAAAGCTTGGTGTTCTCTAATTCTATTTTGGCTACGTCTGCTTCTGCTTTTGCTTTTTGTAAATCAGCTTGATATATATTGGGCATAATTTGAAACATATTTTGTCCCTTTTTTACAAATTGACCTTCATCTACAAAAACATTTTGTAGGTAGCCTTTTTCTAAAGCTCTAAGTTCTATATGTTTAATGGAGTGTATTTGACTCACATAATCTTTTGTAATAATGGTATCTTTTTTAATTGGATTGGTTACCAAAAATTTGACTTCCTCTTTTTTTGTTTCCTTTTTAGTTTCGCAACTTGCAAAAACTAATAATGCACTTAAGCCGATGAAAAAGAAATTTCTTTTCATAGTTTTAACTGTTTAAAATTTATTTTAATAAAATGACTAGACTAGTAAATCAGATCTAAAAGTAGATTGACAAACAAATATTTAATTGAAATTTTTGTGATAAAACAGTCCTGATTTTAGAATTAAATGGACTGGTAAAAAAAAATAAAATCAGATTATAAAAACCTCAAATTTAGCATGTAATCGAAGAGATGTATTGCTAATAAGATATTTAGTTCGAAATGAATACTCTTGAACTTTACAAGAGATATCTTTAAATAGTTGAGCATAAAGAATAGAGAAAACAGGATTACTTAACCATAAAAGCTTATTAGAAATATCTAAACTTTCTTCTAAATTCTCTTCTTGATTCTCTTCTATAATTTCAACAAATAAAGTATGCTCTGGTCCTGATTGAGGAATATTAAAAACAGGAATAGTTACTTGTTGTTCTTCAAAAGTATAAGTTGTTAATAACCCTTTATTATTTTGATTAGAAACATCTTCTTGAATGCCAAAAATTGAACTTGCATGCAAGTTCGCAAATGCATTTAGCAATAAAATTGTTACTAATAATAAATATGTTTTTAACGTCTTTTTCATTATTAGAAGCCAAAACTATATTAATTAGTTCATACAACCAAATCATGATTATTTAAAACTAAATGAATTTTAAAGTTTTATGAAAAGCTTAACTTTTACTATAAGTATATGTAATAAATGTAGTAGTCTACTATCAAAATTATTGAAGTCTTAAAAATAAAAAATCTTGCAAAGATTGATAATTTTTAATTCTTCTAACTTTGATAATAATTTATGTAAAAAGATTAGTCTTTTGGTTAATTAAACTCTATAAGGATTAAAACTTTGAAGAAACATATAAATATTAACTTCAAAAAAGAAACAAATTATTATAAATATAAAAATCATATAAACTATGTTTTTATTGTAGACTTTATCTTTTAAAGATCTAAAACAATACCATAATACCAAACTAAATATTGGAATAAAGAAGAATAATGGAAATGCTATATAATAAATTAAATAACCTGGTATTAATGGATTATTAGTATTTAAATAAGATTGTACAAATGATATAGAATAACTAAATATTCTTAGAAAAGAATATATAGCAGAAATTATTAAAAAACTCGAAGTACTTTTTTACTAGTTAAATCCAAATTATTTTTTTTCTATCAACCTTTAAAACGATAAAAAGCCTTTGAATAACTATAAGACTCCTGCTTTCGCAGGAATTTTACTTAAAAAAAGAATCTACAAACTCAAACTTATTGAATACTTGTAAATCTTCAATCCCTTCACCTACACCAATATATTTTACAGGAATTTTAAATTGGTCTGAAATTCCAATTACAACGCCTCCTTTTGCAGTACCGTCAAGTTTTGTAACTGCTAATGATGTTACCTCTGTAGCAGCTGTAAACTGTTTTGCTTGCTCAAAAGCATTTTGACCTGTTGAACCATCTAAAACCAATAATACATCATGTGGTGCATCGCCAACCACTTTTTGCATCACGCGTTTTACTTTTGTTAGCTCGTTCATTAAATTTACCTTATTATGCAAACGCCCTGCGGTATCAATAATAATAACATCTGCTCCTTGATTTACGCCTGACTGTAATGCATCAAAAGCTACAGATGCAGGATCGCTTCCCATATCTTGTCGTACCATAGGCACATCCACACGGTCTGCCCATACTTGTAATTGATCTATAGCTGCTGCTCTAAAGGTATCGGCTGCTCCAAGTACAACTTTTAATCCTTGTTTTTTAAACTGATAGGCTAATTTTCCAATAGTGGTTGTTTTTCCAACACCATTAACACCAACTACCATTAATACATAAGGTGTTTTAGCTCCATTGGGTTGTTTTGGCAAATCAGGAATTGTAAATTCTGTGTATTCACCAGTATTAGTTTCACTTAATAAGCCTGCTATTTCTTCTCGAAGAATTTTGTTTAACTCGTCGGTACCTAAATACTTGTCTTTTGAAACACGTTCTTCAATACGCTCAATAACTTTAAGAGTTGTATTTACACCAACATCACTAGACACTAAAACTTCTTCTAAGCTATCTAAAACATCATCATCTACTTTAGATTTTCCTGCTACTGCTTTACTTAATTTACCAAAAAAGCTAGATTTAGTTTTTTCTAAACCTTTATCTAATGTTTCTTTTTTTTCTGAAGAAAATATTTTTTTAAAAAAACTCATTCTTTCAAACGTTTATTTATTGATTCGTTTATCTGTTTCTCTCTGTGAGCGCGTTAGGGATTGATGCGATATCCTTTTTTGTTTTTCTCAAAAAAGATTTAGCGGAAAGCCCGACCTTTAGGGAACGCTCAAATTTTTATTGTCAATTTTCTTACCACAAATAGCAATAGTGCTAATATGTCAGAGAAAACCGTTCAAATATAAATATAAAAAAGCAGCTTTCTATACAGAAAGCTGCTTTTGAGTATCTTAAAAAACAAGGATTTACTTTTTAGCTAAAAAGTCGTTTACTTGTTCTGGATTCATTATAGATTCAACAAACATGTAAGCTCCTGTTTTTGGAGACTTAACCATTTTTATTGCTTTCGTTAATCTTTTAGATCCTGTTTGTAATGATGCTACTGATTTCTTTGCCATGATCTATTTTTTACTTGATTTCTTTATGAACTGTCATACGTTTAAGAATTGGATTAAATTTTTTAATCTCCATTCTATCTGGCGTATTCTTTTTGTTTTTAGTAGTAATGTATCTTGAAGTTCCTGGTTGTCCAGACTCTTTATGCTCGGTACATTCTAATATTACTTGTATTCTATTACCTCTCTTTGCCATTTCTTTTACTTATTTAAATACAGCTATTATTTTAAAAATCCTTTAGATTTTGCATCTTTAATTGCTGCAGAAATACCTATTTTATTGATTGTTTTTAAAGCAGATGTAGAAACTTTTAAAGTTATCCAGCTGTCTTCTTCCGGAATATAAAAACGTTTCTTTACTAAATTCGCATTAAACTTGCGTTTAGTTCTGTTCATTGCATGAGACACGTTGTTTCCAACCATTGCCTTCTTTCCTGTAAGTTCACAAACTCTTGACATTATTTATAACTTTAAATTCTTGTTGCTTAAAATCGAGGTGCAAATATATAAAATCTTTATGTTATGACAATTTAAATTTTATCAATTTTTAAAAATTTCTTTTAGCAACATTTCAAAGGCTTTATTAGCCCCTTTGTTTATTACTTTTGTACGATGATTACCTAGCATGAATTTTTCTGAGTAAACACCTGTTTTTGTAGCAATTGCGATAAAAACAGTACCAACTTCTTCTTCAGATTCTCCTTTTGTAGGTCCCGCATTTCCTGTTGTTGCAATAGCATAATCTGTTTTAAATAATTGTAAAACATGTTTCGCCATAGACTCTGCAACCTCACTACTTACCACAGAATGTTCATAAATATCATCTTTTGAAACACCTAAAATATTAACTTTAGAATCAGTTGCATAACTAACAACACTGCCTTTAAAATATGCAGATGCTCCCGAATTTTTAGTAAAACGTTCTGCTATTTTTCCTCCTGTACAACTTTCGGCAGTGGCTACAGTTTTGCCTATTTTGGTTAAATGCTTCCCTATTATGGCTTCAATTGATCCATCTTCATCCTCAAACCCTAAAAATTCATCTTTAATAAAAGGAATAACAGCATCAATTTCTTTTTGAACATCATCTTTAATTTTTTGTTCATCAAATCCTTTTGCCGATAAACGTAGTCTCATATTTCCTAAACTAGGCAAATAAGCTAACTTAATGTGCTTTGGCAAAGCATCTTCCCAATCTTCTATTCGTGCAGCTAAAGTACTCTCACCTAATCCATGAATCAATAATGTTCTATGCAATATAAACGGACATTGATATTTGTCTTTTAATTTAGAAATAACAACATCATCTATTAGTCCTTGCATTTCAAAAGGAACTCCAGGAAGCGAAATAAAAACTTTATCATTTCTTTCTAACCACATACCAGGTGCAGTACCTAGTTTATTCATTAAAACAGTCGCTTTAGAAGGCACTAACGCTTGATCTTTATTGACTTGTAAAAGCGTTTGTCTCACATACTGTTTCCAGATTGATTCTATATTATCTAATACAGAAGTATCTAAAACCAAGGTGTCGTTAAAATATTCGGCTATTGTTTTTTTGGTAATATCGTCTTTAGTAGGGCCTAATCCTCCTGTAATTATAACAACATCTACTCTGCTTTCAGCATCTTTAAATGCATTTAATATATGTTGTTTATCATCTTGTATAGATGTAATTTGATAAACCGAAATGCCAATTTTGTTTAATTGTTTTGCTATGTATGAAGAGTTGGTATCAACAACTTGACCAATAAGAAGTTCGTCACCTATGGTAATTATCTCTGCTAGCATTTATAAATTAAAATCAGATTTTATTTCAGCAACTGCCTTATCGACTGCTGAAATTACAATTTCTAGTTGTGGTGTAATATCTAAATCTGTTTTTGTAAACTTTCCCCAATCTTGTACTTCAATTAATGTATCAAGTATACCTAACTCAAATAAATCGACTGTGGGCTTCATTTTATGAGCCGCTTGATAAGCTTCTTGATAATTAACCTCAGCAACTGCTTTTTTTAGTCGCTCTGCATCTTCAGGTATTTCTTCTAAAAATGTTTCAGCTAAAGTTGCAATGAAATCTTCATCGTTATCTGCTAATTCACGTACTCTAAATAATTTGTAATGTTGTTCCATTTATTTTACTGTTATTGAAAACATTTCTTTGTCTTCTATAAATCCTTTTAGTTTATCATTTGCGATTACTCTGCCAACTCCTGCTGGTGTGCCTGTAAATATAATATCTCCAATCTTTAAAGTGAAATATTTTGACACATATTCTATTATTTCATCAATTTTCCATAACATGTGGCTTGTATTTCCTTTTTGTACAATATTTTGGTTCTTTTTTAAAGAAAATTCAAAAGCATTAATATTTACTATCTCGCTAACTGGCAACCAATTACCAACTACAGCTGCCCCATCAAAAGATTTTGCTTTTTCCCATGGCAAGCCTTTTGCTTTTAACTTTCTTTGTAAATCGCGAGCAGTAAAATCTATTCCTAAGCCAATTTCATTATAATATTTATGGGCAAATTTTTTATCAATATGCTTACCGACTCTATTTATTTTAACCAAAACTTCTACTTCATAATGCACATCATCTGAGAAATCTGGAATAAAAAAAGGTTGTTTTTTTAATAAAATAGCTGTGTCTGGCTTCAGAAAAACAACAGGTTCTTCTGGCTTTTCGTTTTCTAATTCTTTTATATGTTCGGTATAATTTCTACCGATGCAAATGAGTTTCATACTTCATTATTCCTGTTAAAACAGAAATCTTATTTTATTATTCAATTCTAACTCTTATTGTAGATTCATACCTTCTCAGGAATGATTAAATTACCCCAATTTATTATTAAAACTTCTCAGTTTTATAGCTGTAAGCACTTTTTTGGTGTATAATGGAAAATCGGCATTTAGCAACCAACCAAAATAACCTGGCTCTTTTTCTAAAACATCGGTTACTAATTTCCCTTTATGCTTTCCAAAAGAAAAACATTCTTCTCCTTTTTTATTATACGCTATAAAACCTGCAAAATCTGCAAATTGTTTTCTAGAACTAAATTCGGCCAAAAATTTAGTATCATTTTCTATTTCGTCGTACTTTTCTATTTGGGCTTTTAAAACCTCGTAAGTCGCATTTGTATCAGCTTCAGCTCCATGTGCTCCCTCTAATTCTTTATCGCAATAAAATCTGTAAGCAGCACTTAAAGTACGTTGTTCCATTTTATGAAAAATTGTTTGCACATCAACCGCTAAACGGTTTTTCATATCAAAATCTATATCTGCTCTAAGCATTTCTTCTGCTAAAAGTGGAATATCAAATCTATTAGAATTAAAGCCTCCTAAATCGGAATCTTTAATCATATTATAAATATCTTTTGCTAGCTCTTTAAAAGTAGGCTCATTTGCTACTTTTTCATTAGTAATTCCATGAATTTCAACAACATCTTTAGGAATTTCCATTTCTGGATTAACCAACCATGTTTTACTCTCTTTATTTCCATTAGGAAACACCTTGAGAATTGATATTTCAACGATTCTATCTTTTGATATATTAACTCCAGTTGTTTCTAAATCGAAAAAACAAATAGGTTTGGTAAGATTTAATTGCATTTATATTCTTTTTAAGAAGTGCAAATATACTAAATTACAAAGGTGTGGAAAGCAAAAAACCAACCCTTTTATGGATTGGATTTTTATATATTGAATTTAATACTATATCTCTCTATTAGAGTCCCAAGCCTCTAAATAATCTTTAACAGCCTTAACAAACATACCTCCTAATGCGCCATTAACAACACGATGATCGTAAGAATGAGATAAAAACATTCTATATCGAATACCTATAAAATCGCCTTCAGGAGTTTCTATAACTGCTGGCACTTTTCTAATAGCTCCTAAAGCTAAAATACCTACTTGTGGTTGATTGATAATAGGTGTTCCCATAATACTACCAAATGTACCAACATTTGTAACCGTATATGTTCCTCCTTGAACTTCATCTGGTTTTAATTGATTTAAACGTGCCCGATTTGCTAAATCATTTACCTGTTTTGTTATACCAACTAAATTAAGCTGATCGGCATTTTTTATAACAGGTACTATTAAATTACCATCTGGTAAGGCAGCCGCCATACCTAAATTGATATTTTTCTTTTTTATTATGGTGTCTCCTTGAAGCGAAATATTCATCATAGGATAGTCGCGAAGTGCTTTAGCTATCGCTTCCATAAATATGGGTGTAAAGGTTAAATTTTCACCTTCACGCTTCATAAAAGCATCTTTATTTTTCTTTCTCCAATTCCAAATTTTAGTAACATCGGCCTCAATAAAACTTTGTACGTGTGCAGATGTTTGTACCGATTCTACCATATGATGCGCAACAAGTTTACCCATTCTGGTCATTTCAATAATTTCATCTTCACCACTACTTATGGCTACAGGCTTAGAATCTTCTTTTATTTTTTCTACAACTGGTTTCTGAATAGGTTCTGGAATTTCAACTTTCTGAATTATTGGATTTGAAAGGTTTTCTCTGTTTTTAATATAAGATAAAATATCATTTTTTGTAACACGCCCTTCTTTCCCTGTACCTTTTATAGCATCTAATTCTTGCTGAGAAACACCTTCTTGTTTTGCAATGTTTTTAACTAAAGGAGAATAAAAACGATTATCACTTGAAACTACTGGTGCTACTGTTGCTTTTGCAATATTTATTGTTTGCTCAACAGCTTCAATAACTTCTTCATGTTCTTTTTCTTCAAGGTTACTTTCAGATTGAGAAACATCATCATCGCCTTCTGTTTCAATAATTGCCAAAACCTGACCAACTTGCACAACATCATCAACATTAAAAAACTTTTCAACTAAAACACCATCAACTTCACTAGGCACCTCGCTATCAACCTTATCTGTAGCTATTTCTAAAACAGCCTCATCTAATTCTATAGTATCTCCTACTTCTTTTAACCAAGATGTAATTGTTGCTTCTGCAACGCTTTCACCCATTTTCGGTAACTTAAGTTCGAATTTTGCCATATCAATAACGTAATACTTATTTTTTAATTTTATTTTGCAAAATTAACAAAAAAACATTGTTTTTAATGTATTTTCTTTCGCAAAAACTCTTTTATTTCTCCTTTTACAAATCCGTTATCACTACCTATAATAAAATTAGATTCATTAGGTAATATTTTATAAGTCAAGCCTTGTTCAATATTGTTCGTACTTATATTTTGAATTATATCTTTATAAGTTAACACGTTAGCATCAAATATGATTTCAGAGTTTGGCTTAACAGATTTTTTATCGGATTTCAAAATTACTTTTTTAGATAGAATAGAAAACAATTTTTCGTTCTTTTTATTAGAAACAAAAACATATTCTGAAATATTTTTAATCTTATTTTTTCTAATTCTCCTAAATTTATAAGCCAACTCTATACCTAACCAAATAACCGCATCAAACAATCTGTTTTTCTTAAAATACTTTTTATAAAATATTTTCATAGCACCAAAAAAACGACGCGCATAATAACGGTCTTTTAAGGTACTTTCTCCTTTAAAATGAATAATTTGGGTATTCCCAAAATAATAGTTCTTATACCCTGTTTTTAAAACTTTATAAGACAAATCTATATCTTCGCCATACATAAAGTAATCCTCATCAAAACCTCCAACTTCATTATAAACACTCTTTTTAATTAACATAAATGCTCCAACTAAAATATCAACTTCGCCAGTTTCATTTTTATCTACATGATTTGCATAATAATCTTTAGAAAACCCTAATATTTTTTTGAATGCGACATTTACCGTAGGTATATTTCTTTTACTTTCAGGTAAAAACAAACCGCCTCCGTTTATTAATTTACAACCAACAATCCCTAAATTATTTTTATCTTCAGAAAACCTTAATACCTTTTCAAAAGTATCTTCAGCTACTACTGTATCTGGATTTAGAATGCACAAATAGTCTCCCTTAGCCTGTAAAACACCAATATTATTTCCTTTTGAAAAACCTAAATTTTCTTTATTTTCAATAAGATTAATCTCAGGGAACAACTCTTTAACCATCTTACAGCTATCATCTTCAGAATTATTATCTACTACTATAATTTCTGCATCAATATTTTTAATAGCAGCTTCAACACTTTTTAGACATAACTCCAAAAAATAACGAACATTATAATTTAATATGATGACTGAGAGTTTCAAAAAAAAATTATGATTTTAAAGAAGATTCAAATGGAATTCTGTTTAATATACTTCTTCCTAAAGTTATTTCATCGGCATATTCTAATTCATCACCAACCGAAATTCCTCGAGCAATTGTTGATGTAAAAACATTATAATCTTGAATTTGTTTGTAAATATAAAAATTGGTAGTATCTCCCTCCATCGTCGAACTTAACGCAAAAACCAACTCGGTAATTTTACCTTCTTTAACTTTATTAATTAATGAGTCTATATTTAAATCATGTGGCCCTATACCATCCATAGGTGAAATTTTACCTCCTAAAACATGATATAAACCTTTAAATGAACTTGTGTTTTCAATAGCCATAACATCTCTAACATCTTCTACTACACAAATAATATCTTCTTTTCTGTGTGGACTAGAACAAATTTCACAAATTTCGGTATCGCTAATATTATGGCAAGATTTACAAAATTTAACATCATTACGCATAGTTTGCAATGATTCGCTTAAAGCAAAAATATGCTCTTTAGGCTGTCTAAGCATATGCAATACCAAACGTAATGCCGTACGCTTACCAATACCTGGCAATTGAGACATCTCGTTTACAGCACGTTCTAATAACTTCGATGAAAATTCCATGGCCACGAAATTAATATTTACACTTCAATTTAACTAATTTAACAAACTCTTTTAAATAACAGCACTTGCATTTGGATTTTGAATTTTAATATTTGTAATTTGAAAACTTGAAAAATTGGTTTTATGACTGCAACACAAATTCTATTATTAATAGCGGCCTATTTTGTCGTTTTAATTTTAATATCCTATTTCACAGGTAAAGAAGATTCTAACGATGCTTTTTTTAAAGCTAATAAATCGGCGCCTTGGTATTTAGTTGCTTTTGGAATGATAGGTGCCTCTTTATCTGGAGTAACCTTTATTTCTGTTCCTGGTATGATTGGCGAACAACAATTTGCCTATATGCAAGGTGTTTTTGGATTTTTTGTTGGCTATTTATTTATTCTCTTTATATTACTTCCCATTTACTACAAACTTAATGTAACATCAATTTACCAATACCTAGAACAGCGTTTTGGAAAAGTAAGTTATAAAACTGGCGCATTTTTCTTTTTACTTTCTAGAGTTACCGGAGCTTCGTTTAGACTCTTTTTAGTAGCATTGGCTATGCAATATATTGTTTTTGAAAGCATAGGAATTCCTTTTTGGATAACGGTAGTTATATCTATTTTATTAATTTGGGTTTACACCAAAAGAGGTGGTATAAAAACTATTATTTGGACAGATACTTTACAAACTTTAGCGATGCTAACCTCTGTTGGTGTAGCTATCTATTTAATAAATGAAAAATTAGATTGGACTTTTATTGAATTTTTAAATTCTAACGAGTTTTCATCAAGAGGGCAAATATTCTTTTTTGATGATCCGAATTCAACTACCTATTTCTGGAAATATTTTATTGGCGGTATTTTTATAGCTATTGCCATGACTGGTTTAGACCAAGATATGATGCAAAAAAACCTGACTTGCAAAACACCTGAAGAATCTAAAAAAAACATGTTTTCAATGGCAACACTGCTCATATTTGTAAACTTTTTCTTTTTGTCTCTGGGCGCCTTATTATTCATTTATGCTAAAAAGTTTGATATACAAATCCCTGTTGTTGATGGAAAAGTAAGAACCGATTTATTATTTCCTGAAATTGCTATGAATCAAGATTTAGGAACTGGGTTAGCTGTTACTTTTATAATTGGCTTAATTGCTGCAGCGTATTCAAGTGCCGATAGTGCTTTAACTTCTTTAACAACCTCATTTTCTGTAGATTTTTTAAATATTGAAAAACTTCCGGTAGAAGCACAAAAACCACTTAGAAAAAAAGTACATATTGGTGTTTCTATTTTATTAATACTAGTTGTTATTCTTTTCAACAATCTTGAAGGCAACGTTGTTGGTAACTTATTTAAGTTTGCCACATTCACTTATGGCCCTTTACTAGGTTTATTTGCATTTGGTATTTTAACCAATTACAAAATTAAAGATAAGTATGCTTGGGTAATTGGCCTGCTTTCAATTATTATAAGTTTTGTAATAACATCTTTACCAGAGAGTATTATTGGTAATTATAAATTTAATTGGGAAATACTACCTTTAAATGGCTTGATTACTTTTATTGGTTTAATATTGATTCGTAGTAAGCAAAACTAAAGTACAAGCTACTTCAAAAGCAATATTATTTTCTTTTAAAATATTATAAAACTCAGGGTTTTCGGTTCCAGGATTAAAAATAACACGTCTTGGTTTTAATGAAACCACATAGTCAAAATAATCTATTTGCCTTTTTGCGTTAAGATATAAAGTAACAGTATCAATATTTTTATAAGGCAATAATTCAGTATCAATATCCACACCTTCAATAGTTCCTTTTTTTAAACCAAAAGCAACAACTTCATGATTATTTGCGACTAATCTTTGTACCGCATAATTCGAATATCTATTTGGTTTTAATGATGCTCCAAGCACTAGTGTTTTTTTATTCATCGTGTTAAAGATATGTTAATACGTAAATTTAAAGTAACAGAATTAAATTGCAAACGTCTATTTAATAATTAATTATCAATCAAAAAACAATCAATCAAAAATGAAAAATTTAATTTTCATGTGCTTTTTATTATTTGCAATATCCATAAATGCACATACCGATCCCGAAACAAACGCCGACAAAACAGGAACTATTACTGGTGTAGTATTAGACGCAACATTAAAAGCACCCTTACCTTATGTAAACGTTATTATTAAAAACTCTAACGGAGAGATTCTTACTGGAGGCATTACTTTAGAAGATGGCTCTTTTGAAATTAAAAAAATAGCTGAAGGTAAAATCAATTTAAGCATTCAATATATTGGATACAAAACTCTAACAAAGAATTTAACTATTGAAAAAGGTAATTACAAAATAAATCTTGGTAATATTTATTTAGAAGAAGAAGCCGAAGGCTTAGATGCTGTAACTGTAATTGCAGAAACCTCAACCATACAACAAAAAGTAGATAGAAAGGTTATTACTATTGGTAAAGACCTAGCAGCTACAGGTACAGCATCAGAATTAATGATTGGCATACCGTCAGTAAGTGTCGATGCACAAACAGGAGATATTAGCTTACGCGGAAACCAAAATGTTCGTGTTATGGTTGATGGAAAACTATCAAATATACCTACAGCTCAATTATTAAAACAAATTCCTTCTACGGCTATAAAATCTATAGAATTAATTACAAATCCTTCAGCCAAATACAATCCTGAAGGCATGAGTGGCATCATAAACATTGTACTTCATAAAAATACCATGATTGGTTTTAATGGTAATGTTAATATAAGCTTAACTCATGAATTAGAGGCTAAATTTAATAGTTCTATAGATATGAATTATCGCAATGGAAAATTTAATTTATACGGAAGTTATAGTAATAACATTTCTAAAAACAGAAACCGAGGAAACATTTTCAGATCAGAAAATAATTCAGAACAATTTTTAAAATTCTTGGATAAAAGAAATTCTAATCTATATAAAATTGGTTTAGACTACTATCTAGATGATAAAAATACTATTTCAGTGTTTACAACTCAAAACGATTCTGAAAATGGCACAACCGGTATAACAGATGTTTTCTTTTATGATAATTTGTCATTCAACCAAAATCAAGTATTTGCAGCAACAAGCAAAAACAACTCTTCTCAATATAATTTTGATTATAAACATGATTTCGCAAAAGATGGTCACAATATAGAATTAGAAGTAGATTACAATATTTTTGAAGACAACAGACCTGTTGATTTTACTTATAAATTTACTCCTGATGATAATTATAAAGATTTTAATGATACAGAAAGAAAAAGCACAACTGTAAACTTAGATTATGTAAACCCATTATCTGAAACCACAAAATTAGAATTAGGTTTACAAGCACGTCTATTTAATTCTGATATACTATACGCATCTACTGGAGAAACTTTAAACAGTGAAGGTGTTTTAAGACCTACACCAAATACTAATTTTGATTATACTCGAGATATTTATTCGGCATACGCTACATACAGTAAAAAATTCGAGAAATGGACAGCACAAATAGGCGTACGCGCTGAAAATGTACAGGAAGATGCTTTAGCATTATCTTCTGAAGCATCAAATACTGAAACATTTAAAAATGACTACTTTGAACTATATCCTTCAGCATTCATAACTTATTCACCATCAGAAAAAAACTCCTATCAATTAAGCTATAGTCGTCGTGTAGATCGCCCTGGCATAGACCAAGTAAACCCTATTAAAGAATGGAGTACTCCTTTAATCTCTCAATACGGAAATATTAATTTAAGACCTCAATTCACCAATTCGGTTGAAGCAAATTACACGCGAACACTTAACAACAGAAAAGGAACAGTAACTAGTGGTATATTTTACAGAACAATAAGCGATGTTATTAGTAGAGCCCTATTTATAGATAGAAGTGATGTTAATTCTGGTCGTGTTATACTAACAAATGATAATTTTGGTAAGACGGATACTTATGGATTTGAATTATCATCAAATTACAGGCCTACAAAATGGTGGAGTATTAACTCGAGTTTCGATATATTTTCACAAACTAACAAAGGTATAGCTGAAAATTTAACAGCTCCTATTGAAACTGCAACTATTAGCGATATTAAAACAAAAGTTACTGAAATAGAAAATATTGCTTGGAACTTAAGAATGTTTAATAACTTTAAATTAAACAAAACAGTTTCGCTTACTGCGTTTGGTTTTTATAGAGGAAAAAACAAATCCATACAATTAGACAGAGAACCAATGTACTTCGTAAACTTAGGAGCTAGAGTTGGATTTGCTAAAGGAAAAGGCACATTTAGCTTTAACTATAATGATGTTTTTAATACTATGGAATTCTCATTTAATGGCTCTAAACCATTCCCTCAAACAGGTACTTTTAATTGGGAAAGTAACACTTGGAATATTGGCTTAAATTATAGATTTGGAGGCGGAAAATATAGTGCTAAGAAGCGCAAAAAACGTGAAGACAACACTAAATCTGAAAGCGGGTTCTTATAAAAAATTTTAATAGCCTACGTAATAGTTGATGGTTAGTGTTATTGTTAGGTTATTAAATAAAACCTCAAAGTTTTAAGCTTTGGGGTTTTTCATGTATGTAAATTAATGAACCCCAAAAAAATACTGAACTTTTCAGCATAAATTAAAAAAATTAAACGCTAACACAATATATAACAACATTATACGTTAGAAAGACTATACACACTATCTACAAAAACGAAATGTAATTATTTAAACGAAATGTAATTATTTAAGAGTTAGTCACCTTCAAAGTTTAAAATTCGTAAAAATATGGTATGTATTATTTCATAGAACTCGGAATAAAATGTTTCGAGTTCTTTTATTTTTCAATGTTAAAAAAAGTTAAATATTGAAATTGATGTAATATAAAATCAATTTAAACGTCTAATATATAATCCCTTACATTAGCAATAGTGTTAGTTGATTGATTAATAGCTAGAAAAACCCGAAACTTCACAGTTTCGGGTTTTTCATTTTTATTATAACTCTATATTTTATTTGCTTACCACTTAATTATAACACTTCCCCAAGTAAAGCCACTACCAAAGGCTGCTAACACCACATTATCATCTACTTTAATTTTACCTTCTTCCCAAGCTTCGGTTAAGGCTATTATTACAGAAGCAGCAGTTGTATTACCATACTTCATAATATTATTAAATATTTGATTATCATTTAAACCAAATTTTTTCTGAATAAATTGAGCTATTCGCAAGTTTGCTTGATGCGGAATCAACATATCAATATCCTCTTTTTGCAAACCATTTTTCATTAAACCTTCCATAATCACTTCACTAAAACGCACTACAGCATGTTTAAACACAAACGTTCCATCCATATACGGGAAGTATGACAAATCCTCTTCTTCAGACTCCATAATTTCAGGTACCCAATGCGCAATACTTGGAGATTCTACAATTAATTTATCGGCATATTTGCCTTCACTATGTAAGTGAGTAGATAAAATACCTTTTGTAGTATCTTCTTCTCTAGCAAGCACGCAAGCCCCTGCTCCATCTCCAAAAATTACGGTAACGCCACGTCCTCTGGTAGATTTATCCAATCCGTTACTATGGTATTCTGCACCAATTACCAAAATATTTTTATACATCCCTGTTTTTATAAACTGATCGGCTACAGAAATAGCATATACAAACCCAGAACATTGGTTTCTAACATCTAAGGCACCAATGGTTCTCATATCTAACAAATCTTGAATTTGCACACCACAACCCGGAAAATAATAATCGGGACTTAAAGTCGCAAAAACTATAAAATCAATGTCATCCTTAGTTAAACCAGCACGTTCAATAGCTATTCTAGCAGCCTTTGCTCCCATGGTTGCCGAGGTGTCATTGGTTCCTTTTTTTATCCATCGGCGTTCTTTTATCCCTGTACGTTCTTGAATCCATGCATCATTGGTATCCATCATTTTAGACAAATCGTCATTAGTTACCACATTATCAGGCACATATTTACCTAAACCAATTATTTTAGAATTATACATAATTTTAACTTTAAGAGAATAACAAATTACAAAATTAAATCTTCAAAATCTAGTTTAATTATACACAATAATTAATGTCAGTTTGTCACCTTTTACGAATTGGCATTTTTGTTGTCTACAAGACTTAAGTATTAAACAAATAATTAAAACATATATATCATGACAAAAGGAAACATTAATGTATCGGTAGAGAATATCTTCCCTCTCATTAAAAAATTCTTATACAGCGATCACGAAATATTTTTACGTGAATTAATTAGTAACAGTACCGATGCTACTTTAAAACTTAAGCACTTAGCAAGTATTGGTGAATCTAAATCGGAATATGGTAACCCAATTATTGAAGTTAAAATTGATAAAGAAGGCAAAAAACTACATATTATAGACCAAGGTATAGGTATGACTGCCGATGAAGTAGAAAAATATATTAATCAAGTAGCTTTTTCTGGAGCTGAAGAGTTTTTAGATAAATATAAAGATTCTGCTAAAGATTCAGGTATTATTGGTCATTTTGGTTTAGGTTTCTACTCAGCATTTATGGTCGCTGAAAAAGTAGAACTTATTACTAAATCTCATACTGATGCTCCTGCAGCTCATTGGACTTGTGATGGTTCGCCAGAATTTACTTTAGAAGCTTCTGATAAAACAGAAAGAGGTACAGAAATCATCCTTCATATTGCTGAAGATTCTACAGAATTTTTAGAAGAAAGTAGAATTCGTGAACTTTTAAACAAATACAACAAGTTTATGCCTATTCCAATTAAATTTGGAACTAAAGAAATAAACGATCCTGAGCATGAACCTGCTACTATTACCGACAAAGACGGTAAAGAAACTAAAGAGCCTCATAGAAAAATTACGGTAGACGACATTATTAATAATCCAAATCCAGCTTGGACAAAACAACCAGCCGATTTAAAAGATGAAGATTATAGTAGCTTTTACCGCGAATTGTATCCAATGCAATTTGAAGAGCCTTTATTCAACATTCACTTAAATGTAGATTATCCGTTCAATTTAACAGGTATTTTATATTTCCCTAAAATAGGACAGGATATAAATATTCAAAAAGATAAAATTCAACTTTACCAAAACCAAGTATTTGTAACCGATAATGTAGAAGGTATTGTTCCAGAATTCTTAACCATGCTTCGTGGTGTTATAGATTCTCCAGATATTCCATTAAACGTTTCGCGTTCATATTTACAAGCCGATGGTGCTGTAAAAAAGATTTCATCTTACATTACACGTAAAGTTGCCGATAAATTAAAATCGTTATTTAACAATAATCGTGAAGATTTTGAAGCTAAATGGAACGATATTAAAATTGTTATTGAATACGGAATGCTTTCAGAAGAAAAATTCTTTGAAAAAGCCGATGCATTTGCATTGTACCCAACCGTTGATGGTAAATATTACACTTACGAAGAGTTATTCAATAAAATAAAAGCAAATCAAACTGATAAAGATGACAAACTAGTTATTCTTTATGCTTCAGATAAAGATGCGCAACACAGTTATATTGAAACGGCTAAAGCTAAAGGTTATGAAGTTTTACTATTAGATTCTCCTATTGTTTCTCACTTAATTCAGAAACTTGAGAGCTCTAAAGAAAACATTACGTTTGCTCGTGTTGATGGCGATCACATTAATAATTTAATTAAGAAAGATGAAACTACCATTTCTAAATTAGATGAAGATCAAACAAAAGCTTTAGATGAGTTATTAAAAGAAGTCATTCCTTCTGAGAAATTCATGGTACAATTAGAAGCTATGGACAGCAACGAATCGCCATTCACAATTACGCAACCAGAATTTATGCGTCGTATGAAAGAAATGCAAGCAACTGGTGGCGGCGGTATGAATATGTTTGGTAACATGCCAGAAATGTTCAATCTTGTTGTAAACACAAACTCTGAATTGGTTAGTGAAATTTTAAACACAAAAACCAAAAAGAAACAAGAGCGTTTAATAAACCAAAGTTTAGACTTAGCAAGGTTATCTCAAGGCTTATTAAAAGGCGAAGAGTTAACAAACTTTATCAAGCGTAGTTACGAAATGATAAAATAAGTTGACACGCTGAAATATTTCAGCATCCTATATATATTAAAAACCACTTTGTGAAAACAAGGTGGTTTTTTGTTTCAATGGCATTTTGAGTTTTGGTATAAGGCACAGGTAAGTTCCTTTAATAAACAAATTATAAAACTATAGCAAACATAATAAGATTGCTTACTCACGTCATCTTTTCAACTATATTTGTCTTCTCTATTAATAATTAATTTTGAAACAAGACCTTTTACTCATAACGCCACCGTTTACACAGCTAAACACGCCATATCCAGCAACAACCTATTTAAAAGGTTTTTTAAATACCAAACAAATTGGCGCGTTTCAAATGGATTTAGGTATTGAGGTGATTCTGAATTTATTTTCAAAAAAAACATTTTCAGCGCTTTTCGATTTAGCCTATGAAACCAATCAAATTAAAACTGAAAACGCACAAAGAATCTACACTTTAAAAGATAATTATTTACAACCTTTAGATGATATTATCGCCTTTTTACAAGGCAAAAAACCAAGTTTTGCCAGACAAATATGTTCCGATAATTTTTTACCACAAGCGTCTCGTTTTAATCAATTAGACGATTTAGATTGGGCATTTGGTTCAATGGGTTTACAAGACAAAGCAAAACACTTAGCAACCTTATATCTTGAAGATTTATCCGATTTTATTATAGAATGCATAGACTCTAATTTTGGCTTTAGCCGTTATGCCGAACGTTTAGGCATGAGTGCTAATTCATTTGATGAATTATACGCAAAACTTCAAGAAGAAACTACCTATATAGATAACATTACTTTAAATATTTTAGACAACACACTAAAAACCGTACAACCAAAACTGGTTTGCTTTTCGGTGCCGTTTCCTGGTAATTTATACAGTGCGTTTCGTTGTGCACAACATATAAAAGCCAACTACCCTGATGTAAAAATTGCTATGGGTGGCGGATTCCCTAATACAGAATTACGCTCGGTTTCTGATGTGCGTGTTTTTGAATTTTTCGATTTTATAACACTTGATGATGGCGAATTACCTATCGAATTATTATACAACTATGTTTGTAATACTGAAAAAAGTCCAAGTGAAAATGCTGAATTCAAACGCACTTTTCTTTTAGAAAACAACGAAGTCGTTTATAAAAACAACAGCACCAAACCAGATTATAAACAAAGTGAAGTTGGCACACCCGATTATTCTAATTTATTATTAAACCAATACATTTCGGTTATAGAAATTGCAAATCCCATGCATAGCCTTTGGAGCGATGGACGATGGAATAAACTCACCATGGCACACGGTTGCTATTGGGGAAAGTGTACCTTTTGCGATATATCATTAGATTACATAAAAATTTACGAACCCATTGCTGCCAAACTTTTGGTAGACCGTATGGAACAACTTATTGAACAAACCCAAGAAACCGGATTTCATTTTGTTGATGAAGCTGCTCCGCCTTCACTTATGAAAGCACTGGCTCTTGAAATTATAAGACGAAAACTTACAGTTACTTGGTGGACGAATATTCGTTTTGAAAAAAACTTTACAAAAGACCTCTGCTTGTTATTAAAAGCATCAGGTTGTATTGCTGTTTCTGGCGGACTCGAAGTAGCTTCAGATCGTTTATTAAAATTGATTGATAAAGGTGTTACCGTACAACAAGTGGCACAAGTAACACGTAATTTTACCGAAGCCAATATTATGGTACATGCCTATTTAATGTATGGCTACCCAACACAAACGGTTAAAGAAACCATTGACAGTTTAGAAATGGTGCGTCAGCTTTTTGAAGTTGGGGTTTTACAATCGGGCTTCTGGCATCAATTCGCATTAACAGCGCACAGTCCTATTGGATTAAATCCTTCTAATTTTGGGATTATCCCGCACACCAAAGAAATTTCATTCGCCAATAATGATATTGATTTTACAGACCAAACTGGTATTGACCATACGCAATTTAGTTTCGGATTAAAAAAATCGCTTTTTAATTATATGCATGGTATCGGTTTCGATTTACCACTGCAAGAATGGTTCGATTTTAAAATACCAGATACCAGTATTCATCCAGATTTTATTTATGATAGCTTAGAAACTCCCGTTTCTTTTAACACGAAACCAAATGCTAAAATAATTTGGTTAGGTAATATGCCGTTGGTAAACGAGTTTTATAAAAAGAAAAAAACACTTTTAGAGTTTACGTTTCATAACACAAACAATAGCTTTAGTATTGTTATTGATAAAGACAAAGGCAACTGGTTTTTAAACCATTTAGAAACCACGTTAAGCCCGCATAACGATACCCTACAATCGTTTTCACAATTAAAAACAGATTTTGAAACACAGTTTGACGATTTTGAATTGTTCTGGTTCTCAAAACCCATGCTTATTTTGAAAGAAAATGGATTGTTAGTTTTGTAAGAAAATTTGATTTTGTAAAAATTTTCAACTATATTCGTTTAACATATGATTTAAAACATTAAAACGGTTTCATATCTACGAGTTGGGCACAATATAAAAAAAAAACAGTAAATGTCAAAAATAACAGAAACTAGATTAACTCTTGCAGCTCTTATTTATGGAGTGGAATTGGATTTAAAGAATACAATTAAAAGAAATATTACACCTTATTTCGAAAATTTGGCATTTTTAAAAAATCCTGAATTAGAAAAGAAAGTAATTGAAAGGTTTGAAAAAGATAATCCAGGCGTTAATCATTTAGAAAATCTAGATGAAGTTGTAGAATTTTTAGACTTTCACGATACTTTTACAATCTTAAATCAAAATAAAGAATTCTTAAAAAAAGAAACTGCACAATACCTTAAATCTAGTTTTAGCACATTATCTGATTTAACACCAATTCGAAATCGAGTAATGCACACAAGACCTTTGCTTGGAGGAGATTTTTCTTTTACCTATGATTTCGTTTCAACTCTTAAGAAATCAGACCCAATTAAATGGTCAGTAACTATCGATACAAGAGAAAAAATAGACACAGACCCTTCTTATGTATTAACTTTAAAATTTCCGACAAACCATCTTGATGAAGAATTTTCAAAAGTAAGTCACAACTTGCCTGTTCCTGATTTTGATGAAACAGGATTTATTGGACGTAGTCAAGATATTGAAGCATTGACAAAATTAATTTTATCAAATAGAGTTGTATCAGTTTTAGGAGACGGAGGTATTGGTAAAACTGCATTAGCATTAAAAGTCGCCTATGATATAGTTGATATGAATGAAGATTGTCCATTTGAACTAATAATTTGGACATCAGCAAAGACAACAATGTTAACGTCAAAAGGTATTGAAGATATATTTACAACAATTACAGATTATACTGGCTTGATTTCTGAAATTAGTGATTCAATGGGCACAGAAAATAGGCTTGATGAAATTTTAGAATACTTGAATTATTTTAAAACTCTATTGATTATTGATAATCTAGAGACAATTCAAAGCGATGCGGTTAGAGATTTTATAAGAGAAGCGCAGACAAAATGTAACATATTAATTACCTCAAGAATCGGTTTAGGTGAATTAGAATACCCAAGAAAACTAAATGGTTTATCAGAGACAGAATCAGCTAAATTAATTAGGGAAATTGCAAGAATAAGAAACAGTGATACATTATTAAAATTGCCACAAGCAACATTAGTTGATATATCAAGCAAACTCTACTTCAATCCATTAGCAATCAAATGGTTTGTTAGCACAGTAGAAACGGGAATTCCACCTCACGAAGTAATTAATAATAAAGAAAATTTACTTGATTTTTGCTTAACAAACGTCTATGAAAAATTAAGTGAAGGAGCTATTTCAATCCTAAAAACAATAAGAGCCTCTAGAAAAAAGGTAACTAATGCAGAAATAATATATCTATCAAATTATAAACCGTTAGAGACTCGAAAATTCTTAATCGAACTTTTCAAAACAACTCTTATTTCAAGACAGATTGAAGATGGAAATAATTACGAAGAGGTTATTTATTATATATCAGATTTCGCAAAAGATTTTTTATCAAAAAAATATCCAATTGAAGAATCATATATTAGAAATAATATTAAAAAGTCCAAAGAGTTAAATATTGGAATTAGACAAATCAATAAAGTTCAAAAATATAATGAGTTTGCACTAAATGCATTGGTTTATGATAACCAAAATCAAATGATTAGTGCAAAATTTTTACAAGAAGCTCTCTTTCATTCTAAAAATGGTGATTTTGATAATGCTTTATTAAAAGTTAAAGAAGCCAAGAACATAGACCCAAATTATTTTGAAGTTTATCGTGTTGGAGCTTTTATTAAAGCTTCTCAAGGTGACTTATTAAGCGCAGATGAAGATTACCAACTAGGACTTGAAATTGCACCAGAAAATCCAAGATTGTTATTTTACTACGCTCAATTCTTAATGTTCAAATTAGAGGATGTTGATGGAGCTTTGAATTACGCTAGAAGAGTATATGACCAGAAACCAAATCATCCATATACAGCGTTCCTAATAGCACGTTGTTTGAACAGTGCACAAGATTTCGGAAAAGCCATTCAAGTAGTAAAAAACTTAATCGAAAATGTCGAGTTGGATTCTAAAAACTTGAGAATTGCGAATACTGAACTTATATCATATTACATTGAGAGAGGTAAAAGCGCATTGACTATTCAAACTGATATTGAAATTGGAATTAGCCATTTTAAGAAGGCATTTGAATTATTCGAGAAATGTATTGAAAATAATCTTATTGATTATAAAATGGCAAAAAACTTTAGTGTCGGTTTATTACATTTTGTTAGAATGACACCTGTTGTAACTATTGAGGAAAACAAAGAATACATTAATAAACTAATTCTTAAAACTAGTAATTATATTGATTTAACAATTGACTTAAAGAAAAAAATTATTCTAAAATATCAGGAAAAATTTAAGGATAATTCATTAGACCACTTGGTAAAATTAGATTCGGAAAGTGAAAAGAAAATAGGAAATGTAGCTAAAACCTACAATCCGAATAATTTTGTTTTTATAGAATCAGGAAATGACAAAATTTTCGCTCATAGATATGATTTTTTAGACATCGCAAATTGGTCAGAATGGAAAACCTTAAAAGACGGTCAATTAGTTTCATATGAACTTGGTGAAAATAATACAGGAATTTGCGCTATTAATATAAAACAAATATAAAAAATACTGTGCCCAACACTGTGTATAAAACATAGCTATTACAGGCTTTTCGAGAGGCTTTTACTTATTTAAAAAGTCCGCCAAATCGGAAAAGTTAGTGTCTTTTTTTACGCTACGTTTCATACACAAAAACGTTAAACGAACCTCAAAAAACATTCACCATTTCATAAATTACATAGCAAACCAATTTATTTAATTATCGCTATAAAACCACCTCAGCAAATAATTGCGTTAACAATTGAACGGCTCGACTGCACTCACCGCAGGCTAAATGTTTAAGATCCTTGACTTTTTTTTAGGAGGGAGCGCGTAGACCAAAGCGTGTTAAAACACCCAAAAAACAAAATATAGTTTATCTTTGCGGCTCATAAATAATACATGGGTTTTACATTACTTTCTTCACCATTACAAGGGTTTACCGATTTTAGATTTCGTAATGCGTTCCATCAGTATTTTGGTGGTATTGACACCTTTTATTCGCCCTACATTAGGCTTAATGGTAAGTTTAAAATTAAAGCCTCGTATAAAAACGATTTACTGCAAGAAAACAATAGCACCTTAGAAGTTATTCCGCAAATTATAACCAATGATGCCGAGGAGTTTTTATTTGTTGCCAAGTATGTACAAAGCTTGGGCTACAAGGAATTAAATTGGAATTTAGGCTGCCCATACCCTATGGTTGCTAAATCGGGCATGGGTTCGGGATTAATTTGTAATCCTGAAAAAATTAATACTATTTTAAATCGTGCACACAGCGAAACCAATATTTTGGTATCAATGAAAATGCGCATGGGTTATGAAAATGCTCAGGAAATTTTGGAGGTGTTCCCTATTTTAGATGCATATCCGTTAAAAAACATTGCTATTCATGCCCGAATTGGCAAACAATTGTATAAAGGCTCTGTAGATTTAGATGCTTTTGAGCGTTGTATTACCAGTACCAAACATAAATTATATTATAACGGAGATATAACTAGTGTGGCGACTTTTAAAAGCATGCAAGCCCGTTTCCCGAATATAGATCATTTTATGATAGGTCGCGGTTTAATTGCCGATCCATTTTTACCGCAAATGATAAAAAACGACACGACCAAATATCCTAAAAACCGTTGGGATATTTTTGAAGAGTTCCACAATACTATTTACACGCAATACGATGATTACCTTTCTGGCCCAACACCTATTAAAATGAAAATGTTGGGGTTCTGGGAATTCTTTTCGCAATCGTGCTCTAATCCTCAAAAAACATATAAAGCTATTAAAAAGGCGACGAATCCGTTTAAATACAAACAAGCGGTTAGTACGATTTTGAATAATGAACGAAAATTAAATAGTTAAAAAACACACATTTATTCACTAAAAATTAAAAAAAATTCAAACCAAAAAACACCCCTGACATATTTCGTCACAAAGGCTAATAACTTTGCATTTAAGTTTAACAATTAAATCAATTTAAAAATGAAAAATGCAATCAACTGGTTTGAAATTCCAGTAAAAAATTACGAAAGAGCAAAAAAATTTTACAGTACTATTTTAAATATTGAAATCACCGATCATCATATGCCAGAACAAAATATGAAATACGGTATGTTTCCTTATGACAAAGACAACAACTGTGTTGGAGGCGGTCTTATTGAAGCCGAAGGTCAAAATCCTACAACCGATGGTCCAACTATTTATTTAAACGGCGGAGACGATTTAAGCGTGTCGTTAAACAAGGTTGAAGCTGCTGGTGGCAAAGTATTAATGCCAAAAACAGATATTGGAGAAAATGGTTTTATAGCACAGTTTACAGACTCCGAAGGTAATAGAATGGCACTACATTCTTGGATGTAACAAAATCACTATTAATCAAAAAACGAATAGATAGCGAATTCAATGCGGTTCGCTATCTTTGTTTATATGTCGCAATTATCGAGACTCATATCAATACTCACACTATTAAGATCGAAACGGCTTTTAACAGCTACAGAACTTTCTAAAAAGTTTGATGTAAGCATCAGAACGATATATAGAGACATTAGGAAATTAGAAGAAGCTGGTGTACCCGTAACTACTATTGAAGGACGAGGCTATTCGCTCATGGAAGGTTACCAAGTAGCACCAGTACAATTTACCGAAAAACAAGCCAATGCCTTAATAACAGCACAGCATTTAGTCAATCAAACCAATGATGCGTCTTTTGTTGAAGATTTTAAAGAGGCTTTAACTAAAATAAAATCGGTATTTAGAACGTCTGTTCAAGAAAAAAGTGAATTATTGGATAGTAAAATTCATGTTTTCAATAATAATTATGAAAACATTACTAGTAATGCACTTTCAGAAATTCAACTAGCCATTACAAACTTCAATTATATTGAGATTAACTATCGTAAAGAAAACGACCCCAATGTTTCCTTTAGAAAAATTGAACCCTACGCTTTTTATTCTACCAATTACAAATGGATTCTTATGGCTTGGTGCCATTTACGAAATGATTATCGCGCTTTTAGAATTGACAGAATACAACATTATAAAATTTTGACAGATACATTTGTAGACAGAAAATTTAATCTTCAAAGTTATTTTCAATCATGTCCATATGGAGATAAATAATTTTATCTAATTTCTATTATATTTACCAAAAAAACATATGAAAAATATTTTAATCTTATTTGCCCTAATTTTTATAACATCTTGTAGTAAAGATGATGCTCCCAAAGATTATACTGCAGAAAACGAAGCAGAAATTCAAGCTTATATAGCAGCTAATAGTTTAAATGCCGAAAAAAGCAGTTCAGGATTGTATTATGTTATTGATGAACCTGGCACAGGAGATAGTCCTGTAGCAACAGATAGAGTTAAAGTGGCATATAAAGGCTACTTAACTAACGGAACTGTTTTTGACCAAAGTGTAGATGGAATATCTTTTACTAGTTTACAAAGTCTTATTCTAGGATGGGTAGAAGGACTAAGCTATTTTAAAGAAGGAGGAAAAGGAAAACTTATAATTCCGGCTCACTTAGCTTATGGTAGCAATGATAACGGACAAATACCTGCAGGTTCGGTAATTATTTTTGATATAGAACTTATTTATGTGAATTACGAAACTGAAAATGACGAACAGATTCAAACATATTTAAATGATAACGATCTAACTGCTGAAAAAAGCGATACTGGTTTATATTATATAATTGACGAACCTGGTACGGGAGTTCAACCTACAAAAACAAATAACGTAACAGTTGCTTATAAAGGTTACTTTCTTAATGATTCTGTTTTCGACCAAAGTGGCGAAAATGGTGTTTCTTTTAGTTTAGAAAATGTTATTTCTGGTTGGGCAGAAGGCATTACCTATTTTAAAGAAGGTGGTAGTGGTAAACTATTAATACCTGCGCACCTTGCTTATGGAAATATTAATTACAATGGTATCCCTGGTGGATCTGTTCTTATTTTTGAAGTAAATCTTATCTCTGTAAATTAAAAAATTAATTTACAACTTATTATAATACTAAACCACTTTGTATAAACAAGGTGGTTTTTTATTGCTCTACCATAAAAAACGATTAACTTAGTGTGAGTTTAAAACATAAAATCATGAAAAAAGCAACTAAAATTATTGCCATTTTATTAATAGCGTTAATATTTACAAATTGTGCTACTATTCTTGGAGGTCCAATTAACTCATATCAAAAAACAAAACCAGCACCTGGACAACAAGAAAGAGAGGTTAGAGTTGTTGCACTAATTGCAGATATTCTTCTTTTCTTACCAGGAACTATTGTAGACTTTGCAACTGGGGCTATTTACAAACCACATTAAAAGAATAAATTTCGTTAAAATCAAAAAACATATTGCTTAATGTTTTTATTAAAAAGTAAATTGCTTTTTCTGAAAATTCAACTAATTTCGTTTTATACCGTCATAAACAATAGCAACGTAAAATGAAATCGAAAAAAATTGGATTAAAGAACGCTATATCCATAGGTATTGGAGGAATGGTTGGTGGAGGAATTTTTGCTGTATTAGGTTTAGCTGTTGCTTTAGGAAAAGGAGGCACTCCAATTTCATTTCTAATTGCAGGCGGAATTGCACTCATCACTTCTTATAGTTATGTTAAACTATCGCTTACTTTTCCTGACAGAGGTGGTACCGTTAAATTTATTAATCAAGGTTTAGGGGTTGGCATTTTTAGTGGAGCAATAAACAATCTACTTTGGGTTAGTTACATAATAATGCTTTCTCTTTATGCTTCTGCTTTCGGTTCTTATGCGCCAAACTTATTTCAAATAACAACTAGTAAGATTTTAGATTCACATATTTATTTAAGTGCTATTATAATTCTTGCAACTGCCATAAATTATTATAGTATAAAAATTGTTAGCAAAATAGAATCTTACGCTGTAATTATAAAGTTAATTATTTTATTATCATTTGTTTTTATTGGAGCTTATGGATTATTTGGTAATCCAAATTTAAGTCAATTAACAATAAATAATTGGGAAACACCAATGAAACTGATAACAGCAGGAATGGTGATTTTTGTTGCATACGAAGGTTTTGAATTAATAGCAAATGCAGCTCCAGATATTAAAAATCCAGAAATTAATATTCCTAAAGCATATTATTATTCTGTGATTTTTGTCATCATATTATATGTTATTATAGCCATTATTACATTAGGTTCATTACCATTTAGTAAAATTTCAACAGCACAAGATTATGTATTAGCAGAAGCAGCAAAACCAATGCTAGGTAAAATTGGATTTACAATTATTACCATTGCTGCGCTTATATCAACATTCTCTGCTATAAATGCTTCTTTATATGGAGGAAGTCGTGTAAGTTATGAAATAGCTGAAGATGACGAATTACCACACGAACTAACAAGTAAATTATGGAATCAACCTATTGGCTTGTTTATTACAGCAAGTATGACTCTACTCATTGCTAATACCTTAAATTTAGAAAGTATCTCAACAGCAGGAAGTATTGGTTTTCTATTAATATTTGCAATGGTAAATTATGTTGGATTTAAATTATCAAAAAAAATTAAAGGAAAAAAAAGCATCCCTTTAATTGGGTTGTTTTTATGCCTAACTGCTACAATTGTATTGACTATTCAGCAATACTCTTCAAACAAAACTGGGGTATTAATTGCAGTAGGAATATTACTATTTTGCTTTATAATTGAATATCTGTACAAGAAAACCGAAAAAACTAAATAATTTCTTTGCTAAACTAAAAAGTTAGCACCTCTAAAAACCATGAAAATAATATCTACCAACACAGCAAAACCAACTACTATTATTTGGAATGAAAAAGAAGTAACCACTGGTATTTATAAAACACCAACTACAAAACCTATATTCCTAGGAAAAAGCGATGTTGAAAACGATGAAGTAACCGATAGAAAACATCATGGTGGCGAATTTAAAGCCTGTTATTTGTTTTCGGAAAATCAATATGATTTTTGGAAAAACCTATACCCAAATCTAGATTGGAATTGGGGCATGTTTGGAGAAAATTTAACGGTTAGTAATCTAGATGAAAAAAAACTTTTTATTGGCGATATTTATAAAATTGGTAAAGCTTTAGTACAGGTTACACAACCTCGAGAACCTTGTTTTAAATTTGGTGTGAAATTTGGTAATCAAAATGCACTTAAACAATTTATTGATCATGGGTTTTCTGGAACTTACATTCGAGTTTTAGAAGAAGGGTTAGTAGAAACTGGCAATTATTTTGAACTGGTGGAACAAGCAAAAAACAGCATCACAACTTGGCAATTTTTCAATTTGCTATTTTCAAAAGAAAAAAACCCTGAGTTCATTCATTTGATTTTAAATAATGACGCACTTCCACAACAAAAAAGAGATAAATTAAAGTCTTTTATAAAGTAACTTTGGTTTGTTATATCTTTGTGGCAAACTACCTTATAAATGTCATTTAAAGACTTACAATTAAACAGACCTATTTTAAGAGCCATTGCTGAAGCTGGATACGATAATCCTACGTTGGTTCAAGAAAAAACAATTCCTACAGTTTTACATAAAAAAGATGTTATTGTTTCTGCGCAAACTGGTACGGGAAAAACAGCCGCTTTTGCCCTTCCTATTTTACAATTATTGTTCGATAAACAAGACGCCTCTAAAAAAGGAAAAAAAATAAAAGCTTTAATTATTAGCCCCACTAGAGAATTAGCAGTTCAAATAAACGAGAATTTTATAAAATATAGCACGTATACCAATTTAAGAACAACCGTTGTTTTTGGTGGCACTTCCATAGAACCTCAAATAGATGTTTTAAAAAAAGGAGTTGATATTTTAATTGCAACTCCAGGACGTTTACTCGATTTACATAAACAAGACATTATCAATTTAGACTATATAGAAACGTTGGTTTTAGATGAAGCTGATTTAATGTTAGACATGGGTTTTATTGACGATGTTAAAAAAATTGCACGTTTATGTCCTGAAGGCAAACAAACCTTATTATTTTCGGCAACTATTCCTTATAAAGTTGAGCAGTTAGCTAACACTATTTTAAATAACCCAGAGCGCATTGAGGTAACTACTAACTCTTCAACTTCTAAAAACGTACATCAATTATTATATTATGTTCCTAAACCGAAGAAAATAGAATTATGCTTACACCTTTTAAGAAATACTATTAAAGGGAACATCATTATTTTTAGACGCACCAAATTTGGAGTTGACAAACTTGAAAAAACGCTCTTGAGAAATGGCTACAAAGCTGATAGTATACATGGTGACAAAAGCCAGAATTTAAGACAAGAAGCTTTAGATAAATTTAAAAAAGGTGATGTTAATATTTTAATAGCTACCGATGTAGCAGCACGTGGTATTGATATTAATAATTTAGATGCGGTAGTTAATTTCGATTTACCAAACGTACCAGAAACTTATGTACACAGAATAGGAAGAACTGCCAGAGCAGGAAACACAGGTATAGCCTATTCTTTTTGTTCTGCAGATGAAAAAGCTTATGTACAAACCATTCAACAACTTATTCAATTACAAATTGATGTTATTGATGAACACCCTTATCCTTTAGATCCAAAAGCTAAAAAGGAAATTCATAAAACACCTGGAAAAAGCAAATATAAAAAAGGGAGAAAAAGTGTAGCCAGTAAAAAGAAAAAGAAACGTTGGTATTAATACAAGGATAATCTCTATTCAATAATAAAATCAAAATAAGTACTAGGAAACGGTTCTCCCCTTAATGTAAAATGCCACCATTCTTTAGGATAATTTTTAAAACCATGTTTTAGCATAATTTTTTGTAACAATTGTCTATTATATTTTTGCGCTTTGGTAATACCTTCATAACTAACCCAAGATTCATGTCCAAAAAAATCATAAGGACTTCCCATATCAAGTGGTTCGCTAGTATTTCCATCAATAATGGTTAAATCTACTGTACTTCCTTTACTATGTCCAGATCTACTAGCTATATATTCTTCTATAAAAAGGTTCTTTTTGGTAACATCTGGATAAAAAATATGCTTATTAACAGTATCATTTAAATCTTTTGCCCAACGTATAAAATGATTAACAGCTTGTTGCGGTCTATAACCGTCGTATACTTTTAAACATAAATTATTATCAAGTAACTCCTCTTGAACTTGTTTTAAAGTTTCAACGGTTTGCTTAGTTAAAATAAGCTTATTTGATTCATAACCGTCAATTACTTTACCAACAAAATTATTAGTAGTATAATATCGTAACTCTACATTTAAGCCTGGTACAATATCTTGAGCATAAACAAATCCTTCGGGCAATTGTGAAAATGAGACAAAACAATTAAAACACAATAGGAATTTAAAAAAGTTATGCATGATACTTATTAGTTTTATGAGCTAATGTAAATAAAATAATTTTACAAAAAAAAGCACATAAAAAAACCGAGTTCCCTCAAACTCGGTTTTCTTTCAATTTGCGTTTTTTATTATGATGTAGATTTAGGGTCTCTATACCAACAACATAATGCAAATATTAATTAATTAATCCATTGAACTAAAAAGTGTGTTATTTAGTACGCTCCAAAGATATAACTATTAAGCTTTTAAAAACGATTAAAAACATTAAAAATCGACGAAATACATATTTTTTTAACATTTATCGATTAAAAACATCGTTTAAACGACAAAATACACAAAAATAAGTTCTATAAAAACAAAAAATTCTATCATTGTAAATCAATAATAGGACTAAGAATAAGTTATAAACCTATTTTAGGGTTAATGTAAAATATGTAAACTTTTTTCAGGACGAGACTGTATCAAATTCACATTTAACTTAAATACTACATAAAAGAAAACGAGCATACTAGATTGTACACTCGCTTTTTTACTTTGTGCTTACTCTTGCTGCCACTAGTTTTGGGATCAAGACTAAAAGTTGTGTGAGAATATATAAAATATAATCTTTGCGCTAAAAGAATATCCCTTGGAACTATCCCTAGATTTACTAAAGTTTATTTTACCGGAATTACTGGTTACTCATTTCGATATTACCAATTACAATACAGAAGAAAAAACACTTCACCTGTATTTTGAAGAAAAGAAAAACATTCCTGAAGAAGTCTCTAATGGTATTTTAATAGCTCATGGCTTCCATAAAGAAATAACCATTCAAGACTTTCCTTTAAGAGGTAAAAACGTTTATCTACATATCAAACGCCGTAGATGGCTTAATAAAACGACTAAAGAAATTATACAAAGAGACTGGGATGTAGTAGCACAGGGAACTCGAATG
>JBNKOE010000012.1:0-127594 GCA_050294475.1 Algibacter sp.
GTTTCGCTAATCAGTCCGCAGCAACAGTTGCGCACTGCTTTGGTCAGTCGGATGTTTTTTGATTTTTTATTCCGCAAACAAGCTAAAAGTCAGATGAGATTTTATTTCACATTTGAGTGAGAATCCGACGTAACATTTGAAATTCCGCAATACATTTTTTCTGTTTTTATTTGCTTAAAATTCGAAAAACTAACTAGATTTTTTTTCGTTTTGGGTGAGTTGCGCAATGAAACACAACGGTCTCGTATAACCGTCAGTTACGGGTTAATATGCGTTTATTTTCGGTTTAGCACAGACGTTAGCAATTCCGAGTGGATTCGGACGTAGTCGAATCCGCCGTAATTGCGGTTATACATTGTTGTGTGTAGTGCTTTATTCCTCAATTTTTTCCTCTGATTTTACTAAAAATTCCTTAACAGATTTTATTGCACTTACAAAGTCTGTCCATTCCAAATTCGCTATAATAGAATTTTGGCTATGTGCTAATTCATTTCTGATTTTTTCTACATTCTTAAGAAGCTTTTCAAATCCATTTTTTGAAAATTTAAAGTCCTCTCTGAATTTGTCAGTCGTTCTCAAAATTTCTCTTTTGTCACAAATTTGAATACATTCCAGTAAAGTCAATTGCACGTTGTTACCTCTTCTACCTTCATAGATATTTTCCGCTAATTCGATTCTAGCAGGGTTTAAAATTTCCTTCCAAGATTCATTATCATAGTTTTCCGTTATCCAGAAGTTTAAGTGTAATTCAAAAAGTGAAATTAATCCGAAAAGATAAATTCGAACTATTGGTTTGTTTATGTCTGCACGAGTTACAATTCCATCAACAGAATTTTTACTTAAAACATAAACATACTCTTTGTCAAGTAAAATTTCGAAAAGTTCTGATAAGGGTGTTGACTCCGAAATTACAATTGCAATTTCAAATTGTTCAATGTAGTTTTCGATAGGTTTTTCTCCAAGTTTTTCCCGAACAACATATCCAAGTTTTTGTTCATTTTCATCAACCACTCCAAGTGTATCAAAGTCTCTTTGTTCTAGAGTTTGTTTTACTTCGTATGGATTGTCGCCTACTTTGCAACAGGCTAATGGTTCATAAATGTATTTTGTTGTAATGTTTTCTATAAAAATGTCCTGTAACTCCGAGAAAGATGTTCCTTTTCTTCTAATTCCAGTATGTTTTGAGTACCAAAGTTGAAATCCCATTTATGTTTTTTTCGCATTACACACAACGTGTTTGTATAAGAATAGTGCGGTTTTGTGTGCGAGGATTTTCCGAAGGAAAATCAGAAGCTAGCAAAACGGCACTAACCTTTGATTAAGCACTAAACTACGCATTATTTTTATACGGTGTTACCTACAGTATTTTTAATTCAGAGTTGTATATATTAAATCCAAGAATAGTTTTCGATACATTATTAATTGAAATTTATCTTTTGGAATTTTATTCAATGCGTTAATCAGATATTCACTATCAGTTTTTAAATTACCGTAAGCCTCAAATTTATTATAAGCTAAACAAAATTGATATTGCCAACTTGAGTTGTCTAAAATGTTTAATTGTTCAAATAAGTAGCCATAACAAGATAAATGAGAATTAACCGGAAATAACAGATAAGGGTCAAAGCCTAAATCCGATTTGAGTTTTTCAAAAAATTCAGGTTTTATTTCATTCCGACCAGCTTTTTTTAATAACTCCGCATATCCGCTTTTGCTTATTTCGGTCAGGTAGTTTTCTTGAATTAGTATGTTTTCAAGTAAACTATGAATATTCTTTTTGTAAATCAGTTTTCCATAATTTGGTTCAATCTGTTCCAATAGTCGATTGTATCTGATTTCAGAGCATAATTCAAACTTTTCGTCGGCTATTAATTCTGTTGTGTTTTTGGTCGAACCACAAGCTGTGATTAAAGTCAGGATTATTATTTGAAGTAGTTTTTTCAATATTGTAGGTAACGGTGGCGGTATGAAATCGTTGGGGATTGCGGGCTACTTTCCTGTCCAGTTACAGGGAACTTAATGCGTGGCAGAAACCCTGATTAACCACTTAAACCCCAATGTTTTATACCGTGTGTTGTACGGCGTTTATTTTTTATATATTTCTTTCAATTCATCATCTATATCTGTACTACTCCATAAAACTGGATTATCAGTCCCATTGAATAGTATCAACCCCCAAGCATCTTTCATTTTTGTCAAATCAATCATAAAACTTGAATTATCTGTTTTTACAAAATTGATAAATCTTTTCTCTCTTGGAGCAAAGAAATTTGGAATGTCAAGTTTTTCCAATGTGTCAATCGCCAATTGCTCATAATATTGATTATCACTCACAACTTCATTCCAATCGTCTCCCATCTCTTGTTGTTGTTTATTAATCCATGAAGTGTCAGGAATGACTGAAATAGCGCAAACTTTATCAATCGTTTTAATCTGAGTTGTGTCTTTTACTCTAATCGTCGATTTTGCAAAATCCAATTTTATATGACTATGAAAATTGTCACCTTCTAATTTTCTGTCTTGAACCGTTAATGTATCAGTCTCAGTTATCTCAGATTCTTGAACAATTTCAGGGCTTTCAATTTTCGCAATATTGTCTTTAGTGTCAATTTGGTTATCTGTCTTACTCTTTTTATTTGATTGACAAGAACTCAGAATCAAGATTATACTCAATCCAATCAAGGATGACAATCTGGTCATGGTTTGTTTTTTAATCATATCTATTATTTTCATGTTTGCAGGTTGTGTTAAATGCCGTACAACAATTGGATATAGACAATTGTCTATATCCTTCCAAAGGTACAATTGTCTATATCCACATTATAAAAAACTAAGATAGTAAATCTTTTGTTTCTGTAAGCGATTTATTAGCTACATATGTGTAAATTTCTGCCGTTTTAATAAGTCTTAGTATGTATGGTGTTATTTATTTCCTTTTTGTCCTTCAAATAGATATTTGTCGGGACAATATTCTTTGTGATTTTATACATAGGGTCATTGGATAATTCCACGTAGTGAAAAAATTTGAAGGTGGTAGAGTAAATTAGAAAATGAAATTTAAATAGTTAAACAATAGATATCTTCTTGTTAAAAATCAATATATAAACTTATGTTTATATAAAAAGCTTTCAACAACTTACAAATTTTCAAGTATTAAATTATAATCGTATTCCGTATTTTAATGAAAACCATTATTGTTTTTATAGTAAAATCAGTCTTGTTATTGTTTTTAAAATGTCAATTTGGCATTTTTAAAAGATAAAATATGTCAAATTGTTAATTTTCACATAAATATAAAAGGAAATTGAAGCTAATAATTACATTTTATTGATTTGGTATTTTTTTTGCTTATTTAATTATTGAAATCAATTGAAGGTTTCAATATTGAAATAATGTTTAATTTAAAATTTTGTAATTATGAGCAATTTAATTCATGTTCCTAAAAGCGGAAGTTTATCAAACACTAATTCAAATGTAAACTTCCCAAATTGGTCAAGTTGGTTAGACGATATTTTTAATAGAGAGTTTCCTTCTGTATTTACTTCAAATTTTAATACAGGAATTACTTTACCTAAGGTTAATATTAAAGAAACAGCAGATGCCTTTATGGTAGAAATGGCTGTTCCTGGTGTAAAAAAATCTGATTTTAAAATTGATCTTGACAATAAATTATTATCCATAAGCACAGAAACTAAAGAAGAAAATGAGCAAAATGAAGATAATTACACTCGTAGAGAGTTTGGATATTCTTCATTTAAAAGAACTCTTACTTTGCCAGAAAGTGTTAATGAAGATAAGATTAATGCAAGTTATCAAGATGGTATTTTAAATATTCATTTACCTAAAAAAGAAGAGGCTAAACAAAAGCCTGCAAGAACTATTAAGATTTCGTAATTGTATAACTAATTAAGAACTTGATTAACGAAAACTCAGGTCATTTTACTAGAAAGGCCTGAGTTTTTTTATTTGAATACATTGCTTTGATTAAAGGTATGTTTCTGTAAACTTTATTAATTGCAAAACGAAGTTAGTTTTTAAACAGCTTACAAATCTTCAAGCATTAAATTATAATCATATTGCAAATCTTCGTGTAAAGACGCTATAATTTTTTTAGATAACAGGATTTGCCTATTGTACATGTTTTGTAGTTGTGTACTTCTTTTTATACTAGGTTGAAAATATTTAAGTTTTTCGCAAAAGTAGAGTAGTAGTTCTACTTCTGTTTCTTTTTTTAATGAATACCGAATGTACTTTTTTACATTTCTAAGAATTTTGCGCACACTTTTTCTAATGTAAAAATAACTGTCTTTGTTTATTAATTCGAACTCGTCATCCATATAGGTTTTAACGGTTTGTATATAGCTATATTCATCAGATGATTCAAATAATAAATAGGTGAGGAGCTCTTTATTTTCTTTTTTAAAACGCGATAAACGTAAGCATAACTCCATTAATTCATTAGAGGATAGATGTTGTAATTCTTTTTTTATGGTAACTACCGAGACAGCTTTCATTTATATTTTATAATGCTTTTTTATAGTTCGTTTTACTGAAATTAAGCGGATTAAACCAATAATTAAAATTATAGGACAGAGCACTAATAAAATAATACCAAATGATTTCATTTCAGAAAAAAACTCTAGTTTTAATAATGTTATACCAGTTCCTAAAAAGACTATAAACGTTCTAAAATAGGCTAAAAAGGTTCTTTCATTTGCTAGTTTTGTTCGCTCTATAGCTAACCAATCTCTGGTTATTAATGGTGTATTTTTATCCATTAGTTCGATTTGTTTATAAATATAAAAAAACCATGATGCTTATCATGGTTTATATATTATTAATTGAAATTTTATTTTATCTCAATTTAGGAAAATCGGTAGGATTTAATTCGTGCATCACATCATAAACAGCTTCAAAAATATCTTCGGCAGATGGTTTTGAAAAATAATCGCCATCGTTACCATAAGCGGGTCTGTGTGCTTTAGCTGTTAGTGTTCTTGGTTCGCTATCTAAGTATTGAAAGGCTTTTTGAGTATTTAAAATTTCATTTAAAATATAAGCTGAAGCACCTCCAGGAATATCTTCATCAATTATCATAACACGGTTTGTTTTAGCAATGCTTTTAACAATATCATGATTTAAATCGAAAGGTAATAATGACTGTACATCAATAATTTCGGCATCAATACCAATAGATAATAATTCTTTAGCAGTTTCTTCTACAATGCGAAGCGTAGAACCATAGGATACCAATGTTATATCTGTACCTTCTTTTACGGTTTCTACAACACCAATGGGTGTTTTAATAATACCTAAATTATTAGGCATCTTTTCTTTTAATCGATAGCCATTTAAACATTCCACTACTATAGCAGGATCGTCACCTTGTAAAAGTGTATTGTAAAAACCTGCTGCTTTTGTCATGTTTCTTGGTACTAAAAGATGTACACCTCTAACTAAATTTAAAATACCACCCATTTGAGAACCAGAATGCCAAATACCTTCTAATCGATGTCCGCGTGTTCTAATAATTAAAGGCGCTTTTTGTTTTCCTTTAGTTCTATAATGTGTTGTTGCTAAATCGTCACTTATAATTTGAAGTGCATAAAGAATATAATCTAAATATTGTATTTCAGCAATAGGTCTTAATCCTCGAAGCGCCATACCTATGCCTTGACCTATAATGGTTGCTTCACGAATACCTACATCGGCAACACGTAATTCACCGTATTTTTCTTGTAAGCCTTCCAATCCTTGATTTACATCACCAATATTACCTGAGTCTTCGCCAAATACAAGAGCTTCAGGATAATTTTGAAAAATAGCATCAAAATTATCGCGAAGTATAATACGTCCATCTACTTGTATTGCATCATCATCATAATTTGGTTTTACTTCTTTAATAAGAATATTAGAACGATTTGTTTCTGAATATAAATGTGAACTAAATTGAGGTTGTACTTTTTCAAAAAGGTTATTAATCCAATTGCTGAGTAACTTTTTTTCAGCTGAAATATCGCCAATAGTATATCGTAATACTTTTCTAGCTATTGAAAATATATCTTTTCTAGTAGGCTCATCAATATTAGCAAGCGAATTTTTAAGTTTTTTTATAAAAACACCATTAACACTAGATGATACTAATTTAGTTAATATAGAAATAAGTTCTTGCTGTTCTTTTTGAATAGGCTTTAAAAACGTTGTCCAAGCATTTTTTTTAGCTACTCTAACGTCTCTTTTTATATTTCTTTCAATTTCAATGAGTGTTTCATTGGTAGCTATGCCACTTTCAATAATCCATTGTCTCATTTTAGTGTTACAATCGTTTTTGGTTTCCCAATCTAATCGTTCTGCACTTTTATAACGTTCATGAGAGCCAGAAGTAGAATGTCCTTGTGGTTGTGTTAATTCTAAAACATGAATTAAAACAGGTACATGTTCTTCTCTTGCAATATTAGCAGCTTCTTGGTAAGTTTCAACAAGATTAGGATAATCCCAACCTTTTACGCGTAAAATTTCGAAACCTTTTTCTTCGTTATTGCGTTGAAAGCCTTTTAATATTTCTGAAATATTTTCTTTGGTTGTTTGATGCTTGGCGTGTACAGAAATACCGTATTCGTCATCCCAAATGCTAATAATCATAGGTACTTGTAGTACGCCTGCTGCATTTATAGTTTCAAAAAAGAGACCTTCACTTGTACTAGCATTTCCAATGGTTCCCCAAGCTACTTCATTCCCTTTTGTTGAAAAATTAGTGGTATTGATACCTTCAACATGTCTGAATATTTTTGAAGCCTGAGCTAACCCCAATAAGCGTGGCATTTGTCCAGCTGTAGGTGAAATATCTGAGCTTGAATTGTATTGTTTAGTTAAATCTTTCCAGCTTCCATTATCATTTAAGCTATGAGTTACAAAATGACCTCCCATTTGACGACCAGCAGACATGGGTTCTAATTCTAGATTTGTATTGGCATATAAACCAGCAAAGAATTGTTCCACAGTTAACTCGCCAATAGCCATCATAAAGGTTTGGTCACGATAATAACCCGATCTCCAATCGCCTTTTAAAAAGGCTTTTGCCATAGCTAGTTGCGGAATTTCTTTTCCGTCTCCAAAAATGCCAAACTTTGCTTTTCCTGTTAGTACTTCTCTGCGACCTATTAAGCTACATTCTCTGCTTGTTACTGCAATTTTATAATCATTCAAAACCTCTGTTTTGAAATCTTCAAATGATATATTGTTTTTCAAGTCTGAAATAGTTTGCATGTTGGTAAAGTTTCACTTTTGCAAAAGTAGGTAAAGTTTCTCTTTTTTGCAATTATATAAACATCAAAATCATTGAATGAATTGCAAAATAATTCGATAATTTTGTCTTATATTAAATTTTTTATAACAAAAAACAGTTTTAAGTGTTAATTATGTAATTTTACATTAATTTAAAACCAACGTCTTCTAAACAAGCCTAATAGCACTTTAGGATCTACAGTAAATTTAAATCTAATTTTTTCATCGTAATTAGGTTGTCCTATTTCCCAACCTAAGTTTGAATATAAAGGAAAGTAAATTTCAAAATAATCTGTAACTAGATTTAGTCTAATACCAGAGTCGTAAACGAAATGCGGTGATTCTAATTTATTTTTTACAAGACCAATATCGCCATAAAATAGAATGTATTTCCAAAGTGTTGTACTACTATTTATTGTGGTAATCCACTGGTTTGCAAATGGTGTATCTAATTTAGATTTAAAACCTCCTTCTGCTGTTATGTACTGTTGACTAAAAATACCAGAAGATTCAGAACGCCCTAAGTAAGGATAGTCAAATAAATAATCTGTTGGTCTATCTAATGCAAAGCTAAAGTAAATAGATGCAGGGTCGTTTCTATTGCTTAAAAAGGCACCAGCATACATGCGTAAATTTAATTGTCTATTACTTTCAAACAGCTTTCTGAATTCATAGTTAAAAGATACTTTACTAAATTTTTTAGCAATTTGTAAATCTGTTTGCCAATTACTAAAATTTATTAAGTTGTCGTTTGAATGAGTATATCTAACATTAAATATATTGTAATTTGGTTGCGACGTTGATAAATCGCTATTTATGTTCTTATCTCTATTAATATCTGTATATCTGAAAATTAGAGATTGTCTTTTGTTTGAGCGTAAATCATTTTTTTCTCTAAACATAAATGTAACTGCAGGACCAAATTGTGTCACAAATAAATTTGGTGCATAGGATGTATAACCACTACCAATACCATAACTAATAGAATAAAGGTTAGTGTTTTTTAAATAATGTGTCATTGACACGAATGCTGATCCAGTGAATGTTTTTGATTTTAAGGAGTATTGTGGTTCAAGCTTATAATTAAATTGTTTTCTTAAAACGGTTTTATTATAAACCTTCATGCCAAGTGTAAAACCATCATAAATGTTATTAAATTCGGCAATAGGCATAAAAAATACCTGATTATAATTTGGATCTTCGATGTCTTTAAATACTCTTAATTGTAATGGTTTATTATTAAAAAAGAAGCCTTTTAAAGATTTCCAATTATCACGAGCGTTAATTTCAGGAATAATATTATTATAGTTTAAAACTAGTTTATTTATTGAATCTCTTGGTATGGTAAATGTTTTGCTTTTAGAAATGTTTTCAATCCATATTTTAGAAATTATACTATCATTATTTAAAGTGTATAATGATATAGGCATACTATTATCTCGCTTATTTTTAATAGTTAAGGTTATAGAATCTTTTGTTTTTTTTACTTTTTTAATTTTGAAATCTATTTTTTTTCTAGTTGTTAAATAATCATTAAAAAACCAATCTATATTCTTTGTAGTCTTTGATTTTATATAGCTTTCAAATGCTTTAGTAGATGTAGGTTTAAGTTTGTTTTTAATTATAAATGAGGATAAACTATTTTCTACAACATCATGATTTACAAAATCATCTAAATATTTCAATCCTACACCAGCCTTGTATTTATTAGCTATATTTTTATTGAATTTTAGTAATGAGTCTTTTGGCATTGTTAACTTTTGGTCTCTATTAGTTCTTGCCATAAGCATGAATGCTAAAGTATACTTATCGTTAAAATCCATATCTGCTATATGAAATGAACGAACTCCCCAAATATTAGAAATAGAGCCTAAAAACTTCATGTTAGGATAATGATCTTCAACGTAACGCATCAGGTAATATATTTGTATACCATCAATTAGCCATTGTTCTTTTCTAGGGTTTATTAAAAGTGTGTTTTCTAAATAATTCTTTAGTGCGATTTTCAATAACTTTAGTTCATATTGAAAATGATTAGGGTAGGGCTTAATAAATTTAGGTAAAAAATTTAAACCGTAAATAGGGTCTTTATTATAATCAATATCGGTTAAAAGAAGTTTTTTATGAGGATATTTACCAAAGTTTTTTATTAGAAATTTCGTTACTTTTTCTGTGATTAATACTTTGTCTAAAACTTCTAAACCTTCATCATTAATATTAGAAATTAAGGTAAAATCATCTGTTTGTATAGCATTAAAATTTGATATCTTATTTATGAATAATTTATTACTTACTCTGTCTTTTCCTTTTAAAGTAATTATTTGTTTTTCAGAGTTTTCAATCTTGTTACTTACATCTAATTCTGAAGTTAATTTATATCCGTTTGGGTACTCAATTTCTAAATTCAAATTTGCTTTAGGTATAAACAAATCATCCAAATCTTTATTGCTGTAATATTGCCATTCTCCGTTATAAACAGCAGGAGTTATATACCAATATCTTAAGTTTAAATCACCAGAGTCTGTATAACCATAGCTTGTAAATTTATCGCTAGGTATTTGAACTAGGTATTCTAATTTTATAGTGTAAGAAGTTTTAGGTTTTAGAGGTGTGTTTAATACAACTTGGATAATATCAATTTGACCTTTAATTTGATTATATGACAATTTTTCATCATCCTGTTTAATTGATGTAATCACAGAATAACCACGATCTTCATTTTTAGCCAAATGAAAATCGTGATTATACTCATCTGCAATTCTTTGTGCTAATGGTGTTTTTTTAGTTGAATAACTATTATTCCAATCGTTTAAATATATTGTATCTAATACATCATTTGAAGTATTATAATACTCTATAGTTTGGGATATTTTTATTTGTTTAGAATTAATATCAAAAACAGCCTTTAAATCAATTTTATTTTGACCAAAGCCTGAAAAGAAAATTAAGGTGAAAATGGTACAAATTAAAAGGCGTAATCTCAATTTATTTTAAACATTAAACAGTTAGTAATTTATTCAAGGCTTTTGCAATATAATAAAAGTAAGACGGTTTTGTTCATAAATTCAAATTAAGTGCGCTTAATCATCAAAAAGAATGTATTAAAAATTCGGACTTAAACCAGAATCTTTATAAAAAGCATCTAATATATTTATAACCTCTTCTTCGGTATCAACTAAATGAATTAAGTCTAAGTCTTTAGGGCTAATATTACCAAATTTTTCTAAAAGAGTAGATTTTACCCAGTCCATAAGACCAGACCAAAAGTCTGTTCCAACTAGAATTATAGGGAACTTTTCAATTTTATGAGTTTGAATAAGTGTTATGGCTTCAAAAAGTTCATCTAAAGTTCCAAAGCCTCCAGGCATTACAACAAAACCTTGGGAATACTTTACAAACATAACTTTTCTAACAAAGAAATAATCAAAATCTAAACTTTTATCAGAATCTATATAAGGGTTGTCATGTTGTTCAAATGGCAATTCTATGTTTAGACCAACCGATGTGCCGCCTCCTAAATGCGCACCTTTATTACCAGCTTCCATAATACCTGGTCCACCACCGGTAATAATGCCATATCCAGATTCTACAATGTTTTTTGCAATACTCTCTGCAAGTTTATAGTATTTATTATCTGGTTTTGTTCTTGCCGATCCGAAAATAGATACACAAGGACCAATTTTACTCATTTTTTCAAAGCCATTAACAAATTCTCCCATGATTTTAAAAATAGCCCAAGAATCATTTGTTTTTATTTCATTCCAGCCTTTATGATGATGTTCTGTTACCATATAAATAGTATTTATGTGTTTATTTTTATTTAGTTACTTCTAATTCTTTTTTTAGAAATTTTGCTGTATAGCTTTTTTTATGCTTAATGATGTCTTCAGGGGCACCTTCAACAATAATTTTTCCGCCACCTTTTCCGCCTTCATATCCAATATCAATAATGTAATCAACGGCTTTAATAACATCTAAATTATGTTCGATTATTAGCACAGTATTTCCTTTGTTTGCTAGTTTATTAAGTACAATCATTAAAACCCGAATATCTTCAAAGTGCAAGCCCGTAGTGGGTTCATCTAAAATATAAAACGTGTTTCCTGTGTCACGTTTACTTAACTCGGTTGCTAGTTTTATACGTTGAGCTTCACCACCAGATAAGGTTGTACTTTGTTGACCAAGTGTTATGTACCCTAAACCTACATCTTGTATTGTTTTTAGTTTATTATAAATTTTTGGTATATGCTCAAAGAAATCTACAGCTTCATTAATAGTCATATTTAAAACATCACTGATACTTTTTCCTTTATATCTAATTTCTAAAGTTTCACGGTTAAAACGTTTTCCTTGACAAGTTTCACATTCAACATAAACATCAGGAAGAAAATTCATTTCAATAACTCGTAAACCACCTCCTTGGCAAGTTTCACAACGTCCGCCTTTTACATTAAAACTAAAACGACCTGCTTTATAACCACGAATCATGGCTTCTGGAATTTTAGCAAATAAGGCTCTAATTTCGCTAAAAGTGCCTGTATAAGTTACAGGGTTACTTCGTGGTGTTCTACCAATTGGCGATTGGTTAATGTCTATTACCTTATCTATATGCTCTAAACCTTTGATACTTTTATAAGGCATTGGCTTTTTTACACCATTAAAATAATGTGCGTTTAAAATAGGGTATAAGGTTTCGTTAATTAAAGTAGATTTTCCACTTCCAGAAACTCCAGTTACTCCAATCATTTTTCCTAAAGGAAATTTTACCGAAACATTTTTTAAATTATTACCTGTGCACCCTTTTAGTTCTAGAAATTTTCCGTTGCCTTTTCTTCGTTTTTTTGGAACTTCAATTTGTTTATTACCGTTTAAATAATCGGCTGTTAAGGTGTTGTGTGTTAAAAGCTCTTCAGGTGTACCGATGCTTATAATTTCTCCACCATGTTTTCCAGCTTTCGGACCAATATCAATAACATAATCGGCTCGTTCAATCATGTCTTTATCATGCTCAACAACTATGACTGAATTGCCAATATCTCGTAATGACACTAACGAATTAATTAGTTTTTCATTATCGCGTTGATGCAAGCCAATACTAGGTTCATCTAAAATATAAAGAACACCAACTAATTGTGAACCAATTTGTGTAGCAAGTCTAATACGTTGTGCTTCTCCACCAGATAAGGATTTAGAACTTCTGTTTAGTGACAAATAATTTAATCCAACATCTAACAAAAACTGCAATCTTGATTTAATTTCTTTTATAACTTCTTCGGCTATTTTAAGTTGTTTTTCTGATAAATGATTGTGTAAATCTTTAAACCAAGTAGCTAATTCAACAATATCGGTATTGGCAAGTTCTGCTATGTTTTTTTCGTTTATTTTAAAATAAAGCGATTCCTTTTTTAAACGAGAACCTTCACAAACCGGACATTTAATTTTGTCCATATAATCTTTTGCCCAACGTTTTAAAGAAGTTGATTCTGCCGTTTTGTACTGATTTTCAATAAAGTTAGCAACACCTTCAAAATCTATTTTATAATCTCTAGTAACTCCTAATGTTTTACTTTCTACAGAAAACTTTTCGTTACCACCATATAAAATCATTTGTTTAGCTTCTTCAGGAATGTCTTTATAAGCATCTGTTAGTTTAAAATTGAAGCGTTGTGCAATAACTTCAAATTGTTTAAAAATCCAGCTGTTTTTTTCAGCGCTATGAGGTGCTAAAGCACCATTCTTTATTGAAAGAGATTCATCTGGAATAATTTTACTTTCATTTACCTGATATAATTCGCCAATACCGTTACAATTATCACAAGCTCCTTTTGGAGAATTAAATGAAAAATTATTTGGCTCTGGATTTGGGTATGAAATACCACTTGAAGGACACATTAAATTTCGACTAAAATAACGCGTTTCCTTGGTATCTTGATCTAAAACCATCAATACATCTTCACCATGATACATGGCCGTATTTATGGTTTCTGTAAGACGTTTATCATTATCAGCAGATTCATCAATTTTAAGTCTGTCAATAACAATTTCGATATCATGAGTTTTGTAGCGGTCTAATTTTAAACCTTTTACTATATCTTGAATCTCACCATCAGTTCTAACTTTTACAAATCCTTGTTTTGCAATTTGTTCAAAGAGTTCACGATAATGTCCCTTACGAGAACGTACTACTGGTGCTAATATGTTTATTCGTTTACCATTAAAATTTTTAATAATGAGTTCTTTAATTTGCTCATCACTGTAACTTATCATTTTGTCTCCAGTGTTATAACTGTAAGCATCACTTGCACGAGCAAATAGTAAACGTAAGAAATCATAAATTTCAGTAATAGTACCAACAGTAGATCGTGGCGATTTACTAGTTGTTTTTTGTTCTATGGCAATAACAGGGGAGAGGCCGTCAATTTTATCTACATCAGGACGTTCTAAACCTCCTAAAAACTGTCTAGCATACGCTGAAAATGTTTCAATATAACGACGCTGTCCTTCTGCATAAATAGTATCAAAAGCTAAAGAGGATTTTCCGCTACCAGATAAACCTGTAATAACTACAAGTTTTTCACGAGGAATAGATACATCAATGTTTTTAAGATTGTGTACTCGGGCTCCTTTTACTTCAATAAAATCATCAAATTGGCTCATAAATAGGCAAAAGCGCAAAGTTACAATTTTAGATGTTAAATTCTTGTGAAGATTATTTCCGTTTTATTTTATTCTGTAAACAAGGTTATTTTATATTATTTACTATTTTGAGACTTAGACGAACAAGGAAAAATAGCCTTGTAGCAATATATACAAGAATATATGGAAGTTTAACCAACTTTAATAGTTTAGTTTGAAATTTTAATATCAGTAATTTCTATGCCTAAAAAAAGAAGTTTATGAAACGTAGGTAATAATACACCATTATCTAAAGTAATCCAATTAGACCAAGATGCTTCTAAGCCATTAATGGGTAATATAGATGTCCACATTTTAAAAGCCTTAGGTTTTCCTGTATTGTCTAATAACCATAAGTATGAATCTCCTGGTGTTGAACCACCTTTTTTGTAAGTAACCAACAAAGCTTCAGTATTATTTTCTAAAATAACTAATTTACGTTCTACACCGTCATCAAAAACTTTATAAGGTGCAACTAACCAAAAAGATTCATTATTAAAATACTTTATAGCTTTTGCAACCAGTTCTTCTCTTAGTTCACTCTCTATTACAAAGCCATGAATATAAGCTTTGCTATTTGAATAGTTATTAAGGTTTAAATTTACTTTATTTTCTTTCCAATATACTTCACAGATGTTTTTAGTTTTATACCATTTATAATGACGACGTTTTTTAAATGTCCATTCAATATAATTGGTATTTTTATAAGCATTATAATTTAAAGCTTCTAACATTTTATAAGCTAGGGCATCTGCTTTTTCACCTTCATTACCAGTTGGTAAATCTTCATTATACTTAAAATAAAGAAAACCAAAAAAAAGAAAACTTGGTAAGGTAAAAAATACAATAACCCCTGTTAGTCTTTTTAATATTTTTTTTGATTTGGTTGGCATGCTAATTATTTAGACTATTAGATGAATAATTAATAGGATTCTAAATTACTAATTATTAAATAATTAATTATAGAGTTAACGCTAAAAAACGACAGATGTTATGTTAACTCGTTAATCGGTAACCGAGGTGATATTTAATCTTATAAAAAGGAATTATATCGAAACAATTTTTATAATATATTTAAAGTGTGTTCATCTAGTTTTTGCTTTGAAAAATCTATTAACTCACTAAAGAATGTTGTAAATTCATTTTCAAATTCTTCATAGAATTCTTCTAGCTCTTGAACAGCTTCATTCATAGCCGAACGATTATTTGTTCGTTTGTTCATACCATCTAAAACTCTAGAAATACCTTCAATAGAAGCATAACTTAATAACCAATTATCAGTTACCATATATGGCATCATTTTTTGAACCCTTAACGGTAAAATATCATAATGTTTTTCAAGTGAATTATAAAAAGTGTTCGCATAATCTTCTAAAGGTATGTTGCTATAACTATTCCAGTTTTTAGCTAAAAAATGATCGTAAAGGATATCAATAATAACACCAGAATAATGCCCATATTTTTCATGCAGACGCTTAGTACTTTTTCTAACAATTTTATGCGCATCGGTATAAGTATCAATATTTCTGTGTAATAAAATACCAATTTGAATGTCTTTGGGGTATTTTTTATAATTTTTACCTTTAATCCCATCGGCTATAAAATTACCAATAGTTACTAAATCATTATCTCCAGAAAGGTATATATGTGCTAAATAATTCATTTGTGAAATTTACGAATAACGAATTAACATATACAAGTTTGAAATACTATATTTGTTTTTTAAACTAAAAAGCGACTATGACATTAATTAAATCAATTTCAGGAATTAGAGGAACTATTGGCGGACAAGTAGGAGAAAACTTAACACCAATTGATGCTGTTAAATTTGCATCAGCTTATGGAGTTTGGATTAAACAGCAGAGAGATAAAGAAAACTATAAAGTAGTTGTTGGAAGAGATGCTCGTATTTCTGGTAAAATGATGCAGAATTTGGTAATGAATACACTAATTGGATTAGGAATTGATGTGGTAGATTTAGGGCTTTCAACTACACCAACTGTGGAAGTTGCAGTTCCTATGGAACATGCCGACGGTGGTATTATTTTAACAGCAAGCCACAATCCAAAACAATGGAATGCATTAAAACTATTAAATGCAAAAGGTGAATTTTTAGATGGAGACGAAGGTGCCAAAATTTTAGAAATAGCTGAAAGTGACACCATGGACTTTGCCGATGTAGATAATTTAGGAAAAATAACAAAGAATAGAGCCTATATTGATTTGCATATTATTGAAGTCTTAGATTTACCATTGGTAAATATAAAACCTATAGAAGAAGCTCGTTTTAGAGTTGTAGTTGATGGCGTAAATTCTACAGGAGGTATTGCTATACCTTTATTATTAGAACACTTAGGAGTTGATGTTATTAAATTATATTGTGAACCAACTGGACATTTTCCTCATAACCCTGAACCTTTAAAAGAGCATTTAACAGATTTATCTGAAGCTGTAAAAAAACACAAAGCCGATTTTGGAATTGTAGTAGATCCAGATGTAGATCGTTTAGCATTTATGGATGAAAATGGAGAGATGTTTGGTGAAGAATATACTTTAGTGGCGTGTGCCGATTATGTTTTGAGTAGAACTCCTGGAAATACCGTAAGTAATATGAGTTCTACACGTGCTTTACGTGATGTTACTGAAAAACATGGAGGTACTTATGAAGCCAGTGCTGTAGGTGAAGTAAATGTTGTTAAACTCATGAAAAAAAATAAAGTGGTTATTGGAGGTGAAGGCAATGGAGGTATTATTTATCCTGACGCACATTACGGACGTGATGCGCTTGTTGGGGTTGCATTATTTTTAAGCTTATTAGCCGATAAAAGGATGCCTGTAAGTGAACTTAGAAAAACCTATCCAAATTACTTTATGAGTAAAAAGAAGATTGAATTAACACCTGGTTTAGATGTTGATGGTATTTTAAAAGAAATTGAAAACAGATACCAAAACGAACAATTAACAACCATTGATGGTGTGAAAATAGATTTTCCAGAAAGCTGGGTGCATTTACGAAAAAGTAATACAGAGCCTATTATACGTATTTACACAGAAGCCAAATCTCAACAAGAAGCTGATGTATTGGCGGATAAATTTATTGAGGAGATTGGAGCAATTGCTGAAATTTAAATTCATTTAATAAATAGAAACAACAAAGCAATCTTAGTTATAAGATTGCTTTGTTGTTTTAGATAGTAATAAAATATTTTATCTCTTTCCTCTGTGTTTCCAACGCTTATGAGTCCAGAAATAATATTCTGGCGCTTCATAAATTTGCTTTTCAAGTTCACGTAAAAACATGTCGGTAAGTTCGTAATCTTTGTAACCGTTTGAGTTTTCAGCAAGTGTTATAATTTTAGCTTCATAAAATCCGCGTTTTACTTTGGTTACTTTTAAAAAGGCTGTAGATAAATCTAATTTTTTTGCTAAACGTTCGGCACCAGTAAAACATGGAACTTCTATACCCATAAACGAACTCCAATATACATCTTTTGTAAGTCTAGGAGATTGATCGCTTAAAAACCCAGTGATACTTTTTATATTATTTGCTTCATTATGATTGATAACAGATATAGTTTCTTTTGTACTAATTAATGAGGTGTTGAATTTTGACCGAATGTCTCTAACTAGCTTATCAAAATATTTGTTTGCTAATTGTTTATAAACAGCTAATCCTTTAAAATTAATATAGTTTTGAATAACAATAGACCATTCCCAACTAGCATAATGTCCAAAAATTAAAATGATACTTTTGTTTAAATTTTCAAGTCGTTTTAATTCTTCAGGGTTTTTAATTTTAAAACGTTTTTTTAATGAAGCTTCAGAAATTGTCATGGTTTTAGCCATTTCTAAAAACATATCACATAAATGGTGATAAAATTTTTTTCTTATAGTTTTAATTTCTTTTTCAGTCTTTTCAGGAAATACAAGCTTTAAATTACTTGTAACAACTTTTTTTCTGTAACCAATGATATAATATAGTAATACATAAATACCATCAGATACAAGGTATAATATTTTAAAGGGTAAAATAGAAATTAACCACAAAAGCGGATAAACAAGAATATATGCTAGAAATTGCATGAATTAATTTTAGATTTGTAAAAGCAAATATATGTTAATTTGAAATTAAACTTTTAAGTAATGGGGAATTTAGATTTAGTTACAATTATAATTATAGCAGCCAATGTTATTATATCGTATAAAGGCTTTGGCGACTATGGTTTTTTTGATCAATATAAATTTAATATAGGAGGCATACAACGAGGAGAAAAAATACGTTTGTTTAGTTCTGGTTTTTTACATGTAGATACTCAGCATTTATTGTTTAATATGTTAACATTATACTTTTTTGCTGGAACCGTAATTAATTATGTAGGCACAGTTAGTTTTTTATTCATTTATATAGGGAGTTTGCTTTTTGGTAATTTATTATCATTTTATTTTCATAAAAATGAATACCATTATAGTGCTGTAGGTGCCAGTGGTGCAGTTATGGGAGTGTTATATTCAGCTATTTTGTTTGAACCACAAATGAGAATTAATTTTATACCTGGATATTTATTCGGAATTGGTTATTTGCTATTTTCAATTTATGGCATGAAAAAAAGAATAGGTAACGTTGGTCATGATGCACATTTTGGCGGAGCTATTGGAGGTTATGCTATAACTTTGATTTTAGCACCTTGGTTATTTAAAACCGATTTATTGATGATTGGTTTAATGGCTATTCCTATTGTTATACTTTTTGTTTTAAAGAAAGCAGGGAAAATGTAAACTCTATTGTATTCATTTAAAAAGAATTCTAATTATTAATTTTAAATTAGACTTTTTTGGTTTATTATATTTTTATTCATAGAAATATTCTAAACTACCTTTCTCTACAACCTGACCATTATCTATTTTATCTATTCTTTCATAAATTGCTTTTATAGGATAATTTTTATCATTGTACGTATAATCAAATGTTTCAGAAGTAATATTTCCATTACCTAATTCCTCAGTTGCTTTAGAAATATTATTTTTATTTCCTTCTAATGCTCCTAAATCCAAGTTTAAAAGGTTAATTACGTTTATATCATAGATATTCTTATAAACACCATTTTTATTATCGTATTCAAATGAAACTACTTGATAATCACTAGCGTATTTTATAATATTTTCTTCTTGAAGAATATAGGTGTAAGTGTCTGACAAGTTTGTTTGGGAATTAGAATCACCCATATAAATTGTTTTAGTGATTGTGCCATCAGTATTATAAGAGAATACAGACTTCCATACCGAAGAATCTCCAGGCATATCAAAATAATCTATATAGCTTTCTAATCTGTTTTCGGAATCATATGCAAGAGTTGTATATGCTATCAATTCTTCGTTTTCAAAATTATCAATTCTAATAATTTTATCATTAGAGTAAGTGTATTCTGTTTTATAACCGTTACTAGAATTTATACTTTTAATCTTATTCTTATCATAAATATAGTTTTCGACAAATTGTTCATTATCAAACTTATAAGATATTTTCTTCACTAACATATCGTTAGTAGATACTTCATTAGGGGTAGGGGTATCTATAGACTCTGTATTACATGCAAAAAAAGTAATGCATAAAGTAAAAAGTAGGATTTGTTTAAGTTTCATTTTATTTGCTTTTTAGATTTTAGGTGTACAAAACTAAACTTATTATTAGGTTTATCCTACAAGTGTTTGAGTTTTTTCATAATAAAAGCAATTATGTTTCATTTATTTTTAATATGGCATAGCTATTGAATTTATATAAGAGTTGAAGATGTTGTTTTAATATTAAAGCATTGATTTTCAATTAATTAATATTTTGTATAATTTGTAAACTTAAAAGATTGGTGTGTTTTAATGACACATTGACTTAAATATATATATGAAGAAATCTAAATTTACTACCCTTGACAGTTTGTCATTACAGGAATTTGATGAAAACTCAGAATTAATTCCTTTAATGACTCCTGAAGACGAAGAAGAAATAAATAATGAAGAATTGCCAGAAACACTGCCAATTTTATCACTACGAAATACTGTGTTATTTCCTGGTGTTGTAATACCTATTACAGCAGGTAGAGATAAATCTATTAAACTTATAAATGATGCCAATAAAGGCGGAAAAGTTATAGGTGTAGTGGCACAAAAGGATGAATCGGTTGAAAACCCAACGGCTAAAGAAATTCATGAAACAGGAACAGTAGCTAGAATTTTACGTGTTTTAAAAATGCCTGATGGAAACGTAACAGTTATTATACAAGGTAAAAAACGTTTTAAAGTTGCAGAGGTGCTTACTGAAGAACCTTATATGAATGCTACTATTAGAGATATTCCTGAAGCAAAACCTGCTATAAAAAACAAGGAATTTACAGCTATTATAGAGTCTATAAAAGATTTAGCATTAGAAATTATTAAAGAGAGCCCGAACATTCCTAGTGAAGCTTCATTCGCTATAAAAAATATAGAAAGCAATTCGTTTTTAGTAAACTTTGTGTCATCTAATATGAATTTGTCTGTTAAAGAAAAACAGGCTCTTTTAGAAATGGACGACCTTAAAAAGCGAGCACTTGCTACGCTCAAGTTTATGAACGTAGAATTTCAAAAACTCGAGCTTAAAAACGATATCCAATCTAAAGTACAGATGGATATGAGTCAGCAACAACGCGAATATTTCTTGCATCAACAAATGAAAACCATTCAGGAAGAATTAGGTGGTGTAAGTCACGATCAAGAAATTGATGAAATGAAAGCGCGTGCACATGAAAAAAAATGGGATGAAAAAGTAGCGAAGCATTTTGAGAAAGAAATTGCTAAAATGCAACGTATGAATCCGCAAGTAGCAGAGTATTCTATACAACGTAATTACCTAGAATTGTTTTTAGATTTACCTTGGAATGAGTTTAGTAAAGATAAATTCGATTTAAAACGCGCCATGAAAATCCTAGACCGCGATCATTTTGGTTTAGAAGATGTTAAAAAACGAATTATCGAATACTTAGCAGTATTAAAACTTCGTAACGATATGAAATCACCTATTTTATGTCTTTACGGTCCTCCAGGTGTTGGAAAAACATCTTTAGGAAAATCTATTGCCGAAGCTTTAGGAAGAGAATATGTTCGTATTTCACTTGGTGGTTTACGTGATGAAGCAGAAATACGAGGTCATAGAAAAACATATATTGGTGCCATGCCAGGACGTATTATTCAGAGTCTTAAAAAAGCGGGGACATCAAACCCTGTTTTTGTTTTAGATGAAATTGATAAATTGTCTAATTCAAATCAAGGCGATCCTTCTTCAGCAATGCTAGAAGTTTTAGATCCAGAACAAAATAGTGAGTTTTACGATAACTTTTTAGAAATGGGGTACGATCTTTCTAAAGTTATGTTTATTGCAACTTCAAATAGTTTGGCAACTATTCAACCAGCTTTACTAGACCGTATGGAGATTATAAATGTTACAGGTTATACTATTGAAGAAAAAGTAGAAATAGCAAAGCGACATTTATTACCAAAACAGTTGAAAGAACATGGGTTAACCGATAAGCATCTTAAAATAGGAAAACCTCAATTAGAAAAAATTGTTGAAGGTTATACAAGAGAATCTGGTGTTCGTGGTTTAGAAAAGCAAGTTGCTAAAATGGTGCGTTATGCAGCAAAGAACATCGCTATGGAAGAAGATTATAACATCAAAGTTTCTAATGAAGATGTTATTGAAGTTTTAGGCGGACCAAAATTAGAACGTGATAAATATGAAAACAATAATGTTGCAGGCGTTGTTACTGGTTTAGCTTGGACACGAGTTGGCGGTGATATTTTGTTTATAGAATCTATTCTTTCTAAAGGAAAAGGCGCTATGAATATTACTGGTAACCTTGGTAAGGTGATGAAAGAATCAGCTACTATTGCTATGGAATATATTAAATCGAACGCTGAAGATTTTGGTATTGATATAGCTGTTTTTGATAAATACAATGTACATATTCACGTGCCAGAAGGTGCAACACCTAAAGATGGACCAAGTGCAGGGGTTACTATGCTAACATCATTAGTATCATTATTTACTCAGAAAAAAGTAAAGAAAAGTTTAGCAATGACTGGAGAAATAACACTTCGTGGAAAAGTACTTCCTGTTGGTGGCATAAAAGAAAAGATTTTAGCTGCTAAACGCGCAAGAATAAAAGAAATATTATTGTGCGAGGATAACAGGCGTGATATTGAAGAAATTAAACCAGAATATTTAAAAGGTTTAACATTTCATTACGTTACAGATATGAGCGATGTTATTAAAATAGCAATTACCAATCAAAAAGTAAAAAACGCTAAGAAATTATAAAAAAAAATTAATTCGAAAAACCTCGAAAATAATATCGAGGTTTTTTTATGTTTTAAAATAAAAGAAACTTGCTAACGTTTTAAGATAGATTTGCTTACTTTGTATCGTAATATGCTAAAGAAAATTATCACTATTATTTGTTTCTCTTTGAGTGTGTATGCTATAGCACAAGTTGGAGGAGAAGCTACCTACCAATTTCTTAATTTGGTATCGTCACCTCGTCAAGCAGCGCTAGGTGGCAAAGTGATAACAAATGTAGATTACGATGTTACACAAGCCCTTTTTAATCCTGCTACTATAAACGTAGAAATGGACAATCAATTAGCCTTAAATTATTCAAGTTATTTAGGTGGTATTAGTTATGGTACTGCTACATATGCTTATACTGTAGATAGAAGAACTAAAACATTTCACGCAGGTATTACTTATATAAATTACGGATCTTTTGATGGTTATGATGAAAACGGTAATTCAACAGGTACTTTTACAGGTAACGAAGCTGCTTTATCTTTTGGATACGCACTTCAAATAGGCTATTCTGACTTTTATTTTGGTGCCAATGTAAAACTAATTACTTCTAAATTAGAACAATATAATTCACTAGGAGCAGCAACAGATTTAGGATTGTTATATATTAATGAATACTTAGATTTTCAAGCTGCTTTGTCTGTTAGAAACTTAGGAACTCAAATTACAACCTATGCTGGTTTAAATGAGCGTCTGCCGTTTGAAGTTGCATTTGGGATGTCTCAACGTTTAGAAAACGTACCTATACGTTGGCATGTTACATTCGATAATCTTCAAGAATGGCCAATTGCTAGACCAAATCCTGCGCGTACTACTAGTGATTTAGAAGGAAATAACACTTCTGAAAAAATAGGCTTTTTAGGTCAGGTTATTAGACATACTATTTTAGGAGCCGAATTATTTCCTGAAGGCGGATTTAATATAAGGTTAGGATACAATTTTAGAAGAGGTGAAGAATTACGAATTATAGATCAGCGAAATTTTTCAGGAATATCAGCTGGGTTTTCAATTAAAATGAACAAAATGCGTTTTAGTTATACACATGCTAAATATACCAGTGCAGCTAATTCAAACTTTTTTGGTTTACAAATTGATTTGCAATAATAATCAATAGTAAAAATCTTCATAATTAAAAACACTTAGACTTAGAGTAAACTAAAAACATTAATTTTACGCTTCAAACTTAATTTATGAATAAAATTACCATAGCAATAGACGGATTTTCATCAACAGGAAAAAGTACAGTTGCTAAACAGTTGGCTAAAAATTTAGGCTATGTATATGTTGATTCGGGAGCTATGTATAGAACAGTAACGTTTTATGCGATGGAAAACGGACTTATAAATAACGACCATTTTAATGTTGAAGCACTTATTTATCAATTACCAAAAATAAATATAAGTTTTGTATTTAATGAAGCTTTAGGTTTTGCTGAAGTGTATTTAAATGATGTAAATATTGAAAAGAAAATTAGAACATTAGAAGTTTCTAGTTTTGTTAGTAAAGTAGCAGCTATTCCAGAAGTGAGACAAAAATTAGTTGAACAACAACAAAAGCTGGGTAATAACAAGGGCGTTGTAATGGATGGTCGTGATATTGGAACGGTTGTATTTCCTAATGCAGAACTTAAATTATTTATGACAGCTTCAGCGGAAACAAGGGCAAAAAGAAGATATGATGAATTAATAGAAAAAGGTGATTCTGTAAATTATGAAGATGTTCTTAAAAATGTTCAAGAACGCGATTATTTAGATTCTAATAGAAAAGATTCGCCTTTAATAAAAGCAAAAGATGCCATAGAAATTGATAATTCTAATATGACATTAGATGAGCAGTTTAATAAAATAAGGCAATTAGCCATCATGACTATTGATGATCATAAATAAAAAAAGCGGCACTAGCCGCTTTTTTTTGACCTAACAAATTATAAATTAGGAATTTTTAATTCTTGCCCTGGATGAATTAAATCAGGATTTTTTAAAATATCTGTATTAGCTTTAAAAATAGCTTGATATTTAGAAGCGCTATCATAATATTGCTTAGCTATTTTACCAAGAGTTTCTCCACTTTTTACAGTATGTATTGCATAAACGCTAGTATCTTCAACAGTTATATTCGCTAAAATATCTTTAGGATTGTCTCCTCCAATTTCTTTTATTTTATCCCAAAGTATGTTTTTTTCATATTGAGTTTTTGCCATTCCTTTCACTTTAAGAACGCCATTTTCTTCAGTAACTTTACCATCTTTAATGTTTAATGCTTCTCCCAAATCTAGTACTGCTTGGTATTTTGCTTTCGTAGTCATAATTTAATAATTTTAATGTTAATTGAGTTTATCAAAAAAGTAAATTTCTTATTCTTTTATGTTTTAATTAAAAGTTAAGGTTTCTATTTGTTATTTAGACACTTACGTTTATAAAAAGTCACATCAATTTTATTTGTTCATTTTTAGGTAATTAACATGATAATATGTATTTTTGCACTCCTTTTAGCGAATCGTCGGAAAGATAAAAGGAATGAAACTAAAAATTATATAACACTTCTGTGTGTTAAACGCTTAAATCTTCCGAAACATACAGAATACAAAACGTAATTTTATAAGTTTTTAAAAAACAAGAAATCTTATGATAATTACAAGATTATTTTAAATGGCTGAAAAAGCAAAACAAGCTGAAGTTGAAGCAACTGAAGCAAAAACTGTTGAAGCTCCAGTAGTATCTGAAGCACAAGCAAACCCTGAAAAATTTTTAGCAGATTTTAACTGGCACAATTACCAAGAAGGTATTGATGAAGTTGACGATCAACAACTTAAAGAATTTGAAAAATTAGTAGCAGAAAATTTCGTAGACACTTTAAATGATGAAGTTGTTGAAGGTACAGTAGTTCACATTTCTGATAGAGATGCTATTATTGATATCAACGCTAAATCTGAAGGTGTTATTTCTTTAAACGAATTTCGTTACAATCCAGACTTAAAAGTTGGAGACAAAGTAGAAGTATTAATTGATGTACGTGAAGATGCAACAGGACAATTAGTATTATCTCACAGAAAAGCTAGAGTAATTAAAGCATGGGATCGTGTAAACAATGCTCATGATACTGGTGAAATCGTTAATGGTTTTGTAAAATGCAGAACTAAAGGTGGTATGATTGTAGATGTTTTCGGAATTGAAGCATTCTTACCAGGTTCTCAAATTGATGTAAAACCAATTAGAGATTACGATCAGTATGTTAATAAAACTATGGAATTCAAAGTTGTAAAAATCAACCACGAATTTAAAAACGTAGTAGTATCTCATAAAGCTTTAATTGAAGCTGATATTGAAGTACAGAAAAAAGAAATTATTGGTCAATTAGAAAAAGGTCAAGTATTAGAAGGTGTTGTTAAAAACATTACTTCTTACGGTGTATTTATCGACCTTGGAGGTGTTGACGGATTAGTTCATATTACAGATTTATCTTGGTCTAGAATCAATCATCCAAATGAGATTGTTGAGTTAGATCAAAAATTAAATGTAGTAATCCTTGATTTTGATGAAAACAAATCAAGAATCCAATTAGGTCTTAAACAATTATCTAAACACCCATGGGAAGCTCTTGCAGAAGAAGTGAAAGTTGGTGATAAAGTAAAAGGTAAAGTAGTTGTAATCGCAGATTACGGTGCATTTATAGAAGTAGCTGATGGTGTTGAAGGATTAATTCACGTTTCTGAAATGTCATGGTCTACACATTTACGTTCTGCTCAAGATTTCGTTTCTGTAGGAGATGAAGTTGAAGCTCAAATTTTAACTTTAGATAGAGAAGATCGTAAAATGTCTCTTGGTATCAAACAATTAACTACAGATCCATGGACAGATATTACAGGTAAATATCCATTAGGTTCTAAACATACTGGTATTGTACGTAACTTTACAAACTTTGGTGTTTTTGTTGAATTAGAAGAAGGTATTGATGGATTAATATACATCTCAGATTTATCTTGGACTAAGAAAATCAAGCACCCATCTGAGTTCTGTGCAGTTGGCGATAAATTAGATGTTGTGGTATTAGAGTTAGATGTTGAAGGACGTAAATTATCTTTAGGTCACAAACAAACAACTGTTAATCCTTGGGATAAATATGAAACTGATTTTGCTTTAGAAACAGTTCATACTGCTGAGATTTCTGAAATCGTAGACAAAGGAGCTACTGTAGAGTTTAACGAAGATATCGTTGCTTTTGTACCTTCACGTCACCTTGAAAAAGAAGATGGTAAGAAACTTAAAAAAGGAGATACAGCTGAGTTTAAAATCATTGAATTTAACAAAGAATTTAAACGTGTTGTAGCATCTCACACAGCAATATTTAAAGCTGAAGAAATTAAGAATGTAAAAGCAGCTGCTAAAAAAGCAGCAAATGCAGCAGCTGAAGCTAAACCAACACTTGGTGATGCTAATGATGCTTTACAAGCTCTTAAAGATAAAATGGACGGGAAATAAAATAATATTTCTTAATGTAACATCTTGAATAGTGTTACAGAATTAATAAATTAAAGGCAGTGATTTTATATTACTGCCTTTTTTTTGTTTAGACTGTTTCTTTTCATTTTATCTTACTTGTGTATTTAATTTGGAGTTAGCATATAATAAGATAAATATAATCTAAAACTATTGTAAAATTTTATAGCATTTCGCACCAAATCATTTTTAAGCTTTTTGTATGCATTATTGTTATTTAATGCTTTTCTATCATAAATAATTAATGGTAGTTAAGGCAAGTCATAATCATATTAAAAAAACCTCACATGATTTGTGAGGTTTTTTTATTTGAAGCAACTTGTATTTGTTATATTTGAATTGTATAATGTTTAACCAACTATATAACAATTTTTAAAATGGAAATATTTTTTAATCTGTTATAATTAAAAAAAAATAAATGAAATTATTAGAAGGAAAAACGGCCATTGTTACCGGAGCTAGTAGAGGCATTGGTAAAGGAATTGCTCAAGTGTTTGCTAAACAAGGTGCTAATGTAGCTTTTACTTATAGTTCTTCTGTTGATGCAGCAAACGAATTAGAAAAAGAATTAAACGCTTTAGGTGTTAAAGCAAAAGGTTATAAAAGTAATGCAGCTAGTTTTGATGAAGCTCAATCATTAGCAGATGAAGTTGTTAAAGAATTTGGAAGTATCGATGTTTTAGTAAATAATGCGGGTATAACAAAGGATAATTTATTAATGCGTATTAGTGAAGAAGATTTTGATACCGTGATTGAAGTAAACTTAAAGTCTGTTTTTAATATGACAAAGGCTGTGCAACGCACCATGCTTAAACAACGAAAAGGCTCGATAATTAATATGAGTTCAGTTGTGGGTGTTAAAGGTAATGCAGGACAAACCAATTATGCAGCTTCAAAAGCTGGTATTATCGGGTTTTCTAAATCTGTAGCATTAGAGTTAGGATCACGTAATATTAGAAGTAACGTTATTGCTCCAGGTTTTATTGAAACAGAAATGACAGCTAAGCTTGATGAAGAAGTTGTAAAAGGATGGCGCGCAGGAATTCCTTTAAAAAGAGGTGGAACACCAGAAGATATTGCTAATGTTTGTGTGTTTTTAGCGAGTGATATGTCAGCTTATATTACAGGACAAACACTAAATGTTGATGGAGGAATGTTAACATAAACCATGTCTTCAGAAACTATAATTTATATAATACTTGCTGGAATTATAGCGTTATTACTAGCGCTTTTTCAGTATTTTAGAAAGAAAAAGAGCATGTCTAAATTGAACATGCTTTTTTCTTTTCTAAGATTTCTCTCTGTTTTTTCAGTTTTACTGCTGTTAATCAACCCTAAGTTTAACCAAATAAAGCTTTCAATTGAAAAGCCAAATTTGGTAGTGGCTATTGATAATTCAAATTCAATATCATTCTTAAGACAAGATGAAAAAGTTAAGAATTTGATAGACGGATTATCAGAAAATGAAGAATTAAACAATAAATTCAATTTAAACTTCTATACGTTTGGTGAAAAACTTCAAAGTATGGATTCTTTAACATTTTCAGATAAACAAACTAATATTGATGATGCGTTTAGTAAGCTTTCAGACTTATATAAATTAACAGTAGCTCCAACATTATTAATTACTGATGGAAATCAAACCTATGGTAATGATTATGAGTTTTCATATTTAAATTATAAGCATCCTATTTATCCTATAATACTAGGTGATACAGTAACTTATACCGATTTAAAAATTGAACAACTCAATGTAAATAAGTACGCTTATTTAAAAAACAAATTTCCAATTGAAGCCATTCTTGTTTATAATGGTAACAAGACTATAAAATCTAAGTTTTTAGTTACTCAAGGAAATACCACTGTATATTCAGAAGTTGTAAGTTTTTCTAAAAACAAAAATTCGAAACTTGTTAGTTTTACTTTGCCAGCATCAACCGTTGGAGTTAGTAGTTATAAAGCCACTCTTGTACCTATCGAGAATGAGAAAAACACGATAAATAATTCTAAGAATTTTGCTATTGAAGTTATTGACCAAAAGACTAAAATAGCTATTGTTCATGATTTTTTGCATCCAGATTTAGGAGCGCTAAAAAAGAGTATTGAAAGTAATGAACAACGGTCAGTCTCTTTTTTAAATCCAAATGAAATTAAAAATCAAATAAATGATTTTCAATTAATTATAGCGTATCAACCAAATAATAAGTTTAAATTTTTATTTGATCTTGTAAATGAAGAAAACAAAAATATATTTATTATTGAAGGTTCAAAAACAGATCTTAATTTTCTGAATAGTATAAACAAAAATTATCGACATGAAATAACCGAACAGCTAGAAGATTATCAAGCAGCATTAAATAATAATTACTCACCATTTATTGTTGATGATATTAATTTTGAATCCTTTCCGCCACTTAAATCTAATTATGGTAATGTCAATTTTTCAGTTCCTTTTGAGTCAATTTTAAACAAAAGTATTAGAGGTTTAGCTACAAATGAACCTTTGTTAGCCACTTTGGAGGCGAATGGTAGGCGAGAGGCTATTTTATTTGGTGAAAATATTTGGCAATGGCGAGCTCAAAGTTTTATAAATTCAAAATCATTTAATCAATTTGATGATTTTATCGGTAAACTTGTTCAGTATTTATCCTCCACTAAGCGCAAAAGTAGATTGAATTTAGAATATGAATCTTTCTATAATGGCAGTACAAATATTGGTTTGCGAGCACAGTTTTTTAATAAAAATTACGAGTTCGATACTAGAGAATCTTTATCCATTAATGTGGTTGATGTGCTAACTAAAGAGGAAAAAACATTTCCACTTATTTTAAAAGGCAACAATTATCAAGTCGATTTAAGTAATTTACCGCCATCAAAATATAATTTTATTGTAAGTGCGAAAAATGCAAATATTTCTAAATCTGGACAGTTTGAAATTTTAGAATATAATGTAGAACAACAATTTTTAAATGCTAATGTAACAAAGTTGCAGCAGCTAGCTACTAACAGTAAAGGAAGTTCTTATTTTATTGATAAAACCGATGATTTGATTAATGATTTAATATCCGACAATAGGTATGCTTCCATTCAGAAAAGCAATAAAAATAGCCTACCTTTGATAGATTGGAAATATTTACTCATAATTATAGCAATAAGCTTAGCATTAGAGTGGTTTTTAAGAAAATACAACGGATTAATTTAATAAGCTTATCATTAACAATAAAATGAATTAATTTAAACTAAAATAAATAATGGAAAAATTACCAAAAATTGCATTTCCTATCATAATTGCAGTCGTTATTATGATAGTATTATTAACCAAATCAGCAGTAACTATAGACTCTGGAGAGGCTGGTGTACTATTTAAAACCTTCGGTGAAGGTGTTGTTACAGATGAGCCACCAATGGGAGAGGGATTTCATATTGTAGCACCTTGGAATAAGGTATATATTTACGAAGTACGCCAACAAGAACTTTTTGAAAAAATGAAAGTATTGTCATCAAACGGATTAGAGATTCAAATTGATGCTTCTGCTTGGTATCAGCCTGTTTACAATGACTTAGGGAACTTACATCAATCTTTAGGTCAAAATTATTTACAGCGTGTTATCCAACCAGCTATTCGTAGTGCTGCCCGTAGTGTTGTAGGTCGTTACACACCAGAACAATTATATTCTAGTAAGCGAGATGCTATTCAAGATGAAATTTATGTAGAGACTAAAAAAATACTGGAAAAGCAATATGTTCAATTAAATGATGTATTAGTTCGTGATGTAACCTTGCCAAATACAATTAAGGAGGCTATTGAGCGTAAACTACGTCAAGAGCAGGAATCTTTAGAGTATGAATTTAGATTAGTTACTGCAAAAAAAGAAGCAGAAAAAGTAATTATTGAAGCACAAGGTAAAGCAGATGCTAATAGAATTTTAAGTGCCTCGTTAACTGATAAAATTCTTCAAGATAAAGGTATTGAAGCTACAGTAAAACTTTCCGAATCACCAAATAGTAAGGTAATTGTAATTGGTTCTGGAGATTCTGGAATGCCTATTATCTTAGGAAATCAATAAAAATTAATTTTTTTTAAATATTTAACCATTCCTTTGAAGATTAAGTAAATATTTATAAAGAAAATATCAAATATTTAAATATAAAGAAATTTCATTAGCAATATTTGGAATTATAAACATATATTTTGCATATTTGTGCTGTTAAAAAAAAGAACATGACTTTTATTCAAACACATCATCATTTTCATATTTGCTCTCAAGCGAAATGAAAATGTATTGAATAAAATCAAAATATATTTTAAACCCGTTTGAGACAATCAAGCGGGTTTTTTAATTTAAAGCCAACAAGATTGTTTCAAACTCATAAAAATAAGATAATGAGTAAATTAAGAATTGCAGTACAAAAATCGGGTCGTTTAAACGAAGACTCGATGGGAATTTTAAAAGACATCGGAATATCGATTGATAATGGTAAAGACCAATTAAAAGCTTCAGCTAGAAACTTCCCAGTAGAAGTATTTTATTTAAGAAATGGTGATATTCCACAATACCTTAAAGATGGTGTTGTTGATGCGGCCATCATTGGCGAAAATGTTTTAATAGAAAAAGGAGAAGGTATTAATGTTGTTGAAAAATTGGGCTTTTCAACGTGTAGAGTTTGTATAGCGGTACCAAAATCTGTTAAATATTCAGGTATTCAATATTTAGAAGGCAAGCGTATAGCAACTTCATATCCAAATACCGTGCAAATGTATTTAGATAAAAACAACATAAATGCTAATCTACACATCATTAACGGATCGGTTGAAATTGCACCAAATATTGGTTTAGCTGATGCTATTGTAGATATAGTTTCTAGTGGAAGCACCTTATTTAAAAATAACTTGAAAGAGGTTGAAACCATATTAAAATCGGAAGCTGTTTTAGCGGTATCTCCTGTATTAAGCGATGAGAAACAAGCTATTCTAGATAAAATTCAGTTTAGAATTCAATCCGTTTTAAAAGGCAGACAATCTAAATATATTTTGCTTAATGCACCCAATGAAAAAGTACAAGATATTATAAATGTACTACCAGGTATGAAAAGTCCAACGGTTTTACCTTTAGCAGAAAAGGGATGGAGTTCTGTACATTCTGTAATTAGTAAAAATGAATTTTGGGATGTAATTGATGCGTTAAAAGAAAATGGCGCTCAAGGAATTTTAGTATGCCCTATTGAAAAAATGGTACTTTAACTTTATCGTTCCCATGTGAACGAGAATCTTATAATTTTATACGTAAAAGTATGCAAATAATAAACAATCCAGAAAGAGGTGAATGGGCAACAATTTTAGAACGTCCAACGCAAACTTTAAATGATATTGAAGCTATAGTTACCGAGGTTTTTAATAACGTTAAAAACAATGGTGATAATGCTATAAAAAATTATACAATAAAATTTGATGGTGTTGAATTAGAATCAAATGTTGTAACACAAGAAGAGCTAACGAATTCAAATAAACTAGTATCACCAGAACTTCAAAAAGCTATAAAAACTGCTAAAGCAAATATTGAAGCGTTTCATGCCGCACAAAAAACCTCACGTGTAGAAATAGAAACAACAAATGGTGTAAAATGTTGGCAAGAAAAACGTCCTATTCAAAAAGTAGGATTATATATTCCAGGAGGTACAGCTCCATTGTTTTCAACAGTATTGATGTTAGCAATACCTGCGAATATTGCAGATTGTAAAGAGATTGTTTTGTGCACACCACCAAATAAAGAAGGTAATATTGCTGCTGAAATTATGTATGCTGCCAATTTATGTGGCGTTACAAAAATTATTAAAGTAGGTGGTATTCAGGCTATTGCAGGTTTAACATTTGGAACAGAAACGATTCCGCAAGTGTATAAAATTTTCGGACCAGGAAACCAGTTTGTAACAGTTGCTAAGCAATTATCAACAAAACACGGTGTTGCTATCGATATGCCCGCTGGACCAAGCGAATTATTAGTGGTTGCTGATGAAACAGCTAATGCTTCATATATAGCTTCAGATTTATTGAGTCAAGCTGAACACGGTACCGATAGTCAAGTGATTTTAGTGTCTACTTCAAAAGATATATTAAACTCTGTTTCAAATGAAATTGACACTCAATTGGCAGTACTTCCGCGCAAAGCGATTGCTGAAAAAGCTATTGCTAATTCGAAATTAATCTACGTAGAAAATGACACATTGGCTTTAGATATGATTAATGAATATGGTCCAGAGCATTTTATAGTATGTACAAAAAATGAAGAGTTTTATGTTAGCGGTATTTTTAATGCTGGTTCTGTATTTATAGGCGATTATACACCAGAAAGTGCTGGAGATTATGCTTCGGGTACCAATCATACGTTGCCAACAAATGGTTTTACAAAAGCATATTCGGGTGTTAATTTAGATAGTTTTTTAAAGAGTATGACGTTTCAGAAAATATCTAAAGAAGGACTTTTAAATATTGGTGAAACTATTGAATTAATGGCAGAAGCAGAAGGATTACAAGCGCACAAAAATGCCGTTTCAATACGATTAAAAGATATAAATTAAGTTTATCATTCTAATGAAAACAAAATTTGATATAAAAAATATAATTAGGCCAACTATAAAAGCCTTAAAACCGTATTCGTCTGCACGTGATGAATTTCAAGGTGCTACCGATGACATGGTGTTTTTAGATGCCAATGAAAATCCGTTTGAAAATGGAGTCAATAGATATCCAGATCCGCAACAGGGTAAATTAAAGGCTGTTTTATCAAAAATAAAAGGAATACCTGCAAAAAATATTCTTTTAGGTAATGGAAGCGACGAAGTTTTAGACTTAGTTTTTAGAGCTTTTTGCGAACCTAATGTTGATAATATCATCACTTTGCCACCAACATACGGCATGTATAATGTATTAGCAAATATTAATGCTATTGATATAAAAGAAGTTTTACTGTCTGAAGATTTTCAACCACAAGTCGATAAAATTTTAAATGCGGCAAATGCTCAAAGTAAAATTTTGTTTTTATGCTCGCCAAATAACCCAACTGGAAATAGTTTTAACACCTCTGATATGGAAGCTTTGTTAAATAATTTTCAAGGTATTGTAGTTATTGATGAAGCTTATATTGATTTTTCTAAACAAAAAAGCTGGATTCATCGATTAGAAGAATATCCTAATTTAATTGTTACTCAAACACTTTCTAAAGCTTATGGAATGGCAGGAATTCGTTTAGGCATATGTTACGCTTCTGCGGAAATCATAACTGTTTTAAACACAATTAAACCACCTTATAACGTTAATGAGTTAACTCAATTAAAAGCAATTGAACAACTAACAATCAAAGATTTAGCTAAAAATCAAATTAACGATATTTTAAAAGAAAGAGAAGTCTTGATTTCTGAATTAAAAACAGTTGATTTTATTTCAAAAATATATCCATCAGACGCCAATTTTGTACTCGCTAAAGTAGATGATGCTACAAAAAGATACAATCAATTAATTAAAAAAGGGATTGTAATACGAAATAGAACTACACAACCTGGATGTGAAAACACATTAAGGTTTACCGTTGGAACAACAGTTGAAAATAAAATATTAATTAAAGCATTAAAAAATTTGCAGAGTTTTTAAAAACTAGCAAAGTCAAAAGTATTAATAAAAATTCTTATTTACCCGAGTAAGAGTTCCTCCCTTTAGAGGAGGCTAGGAGGGGCATAGCATGAAAAAAGTATTATTCATAGATAGAGATGGAACGCTTGTTTTAGAGCCACCAGTAGATTATCAACTAGATAGTTTAGAAAAATTAGAGTTTTACCCAAAAGTATTTCAATACATGGCAAAAATTGCTAATGAGTTGGATTACGAATTGGTTATGGTAACAAATCAAGATGGTTTGGGAACCGATTCTTTTCCCGAAGACACTTTTTGGCCAGCTCAAAATAAAATAATTAATGCTTTTGCTAAAGAAGGTGTTGTGTTTTCTGAAATATGCATAGATAAGACCTTTCCTCATGAAAATGCTGAAACACGTAAACCTAGAACAGGTTTATTAACCAAGTATTTTTCTAATGAATACGATTTAGCTAACTCTTTTGTATTAGGAGATAGAATTACCGATATGGAATTAGCTAAAAATTTAGGTGCTAAAGGCATTTATTTATCCGAAGATCCTGAATTAGGTATCAATGAAATTGAAACATCTAAACAAGAAATTTTAGATTGTATTGCTTTAACTAGCACAGATTGGGCAGAAATATATAATTTTTTAAAATTAGAAGATCGTGTAGAAGAAATTACGCGTAACACCAACGAGACTAAGATTTATATAAAATTAAACTTAGATGGTTCGGGGAAAAATGATATTGATACGGGCTTATCTTTTTTCGATCATATGTTAGACCAAATTGGTCGTCATGGTGCTATGGACTTAACTGTTAAAGTTAATGGCGATTTAAACGTTGATGAACACCACACCATTGAAGATACCATGATTGCTTTGGGCGAACTATTTAATAAAGCTTTAGGTAATAAACTTGGCATAGAACGTTATGGTTTCTGCTTACCAATGGATGATTGTTTAGCGCAAGTAGCAGTAGATTTTGGTGGTAGAAATTGGCTAGAATGGGATGCCGAATTTAAACGTGAAAAAATAGGTGATATGCCAACAGAAATGTTTTATCATTTGTTTAAATCGTTTACTGACGGTGCTAAATGTAATTTAAATGTTAAGGCAGAAGGTGTAAACGAACACCATAAAATAGAAGGTATTTTTAAAGCCTTTGCAAAAGCTATAAAAATGGCAATAAAACGAGATTCAAACAAAATGTTTTTACCAAGTACAAAGGGAATGTTATAAAATTAGTTTTTAGTTAATAGCAAAAAGCTCAAAGTTTAAAAATGAAATTAGTTATAATAAATTACGGAGCAGGAAATATAAAAAGCATACAATTTGCTTTTAAACGTTTAGGAATTGATGCTGTTTTATCAAATAATCCTGATGAAATTAAAGCTGCCGATAAAATTATTTTTCCTGGTGTTGGAGAAGCTAGTAGTGCTATGGAAATGTTACGCAAAAGCGGATTAGACACCTTAATTCCAACATTAAAACAACCTGTTTTAGGTATTTGTTTAGGCATGCAATTATTGTGTAAATCTACAGAGGAAGGAAACACTAAAGGTTTAGGTGTTTTTCAAACTGATGTTAAACGATTTTCTAATCATGTGAAAGTACCACAAATGGGTTGGAATGTTATAAAAGATTTAAAATCAGACTTGTTCAAGGGTATTAAAGAAAATGAATATATGTATTTAGTACATAGTTATTATGCCGAACACTGTAAAGAAACTATAGCAACAACCGATTATGAAATAAATTATGCTTCTGCTTTGCAACATAATAATTTTTATGGGGTTCAATTTCACCCAGAAAAGAGTAGTTTAGCGGGAGAACAAATTTTGAAGAATTTTTTAGAATTATAAAAATGAGAATTATACCAGCCATAGATATTATAGATGGGAAGTGCGTGCGTTTAACCAAGGGCGATTATGACACTAAGAAAGTTTATAACGAAAACCCGCTAGAAGTAGCAAAAATGTTTGAAAATTCAGGAATTCAATATTTACATTTAGTCGATTTAGATGGTGCTAAGGCACAACATATTGTAAACTATAAAGTTTTAGAACAAATTTCATCTAAAACAAATCTTAAAATAGATTTTGGTGGTGGTTTAAAAACAAATGAAGATTTACATATTGCTTTCAATTCTGGTGCTAAACAAATTACTGGAGGCAGTATTGCTGTGAAAGATCCAAATACTTTTGAAGGTTGGTTATCTAAATATGGTTCTGAAAAAATTATTTTAGGAGCCGATAGTGATAATGGAAAAATATCAATTGGTGGATGGATAGAGCAGAGTAAAGAAGATCTTATTCCGTTTATTAAAGCCTATCAAAAAAAGAGAATTAAATATGTTATTTGTACCGATATTTCTAAAGATGGTATGTTAGAAGGCCCTTCAATAGAGTTATACAAACAAATTATATCAGAATGTTCAAATAATAGTAATGCGCAATCTGTAAGTTTAATTGCATCAGGAGGTATTTCACATATTGATGAATTACCTATATTAAAAGAAATTGGCTGTGAAGGTGTTATCATAGGAAAAGCTATCTATGAAAACAGAATAAGTTTAAAACAACTAGAGAAATTTGTATAAATGTTAACAAAACGAATTATCCCTTGTTTAGATATTAAAAACGGACGTACCGTAAAAGGTGTCAATTTTGTTGATTTACGTGATGCTGGTGATCCTGTAGAATTAGCAAAACAATATGCTGATGTTGGCGCAGATGAACTAGTATTTTTAGATATATCGGCGACTTTAGAAGGTAGAGGAACCACTTTAGAAATGGTTTTACATGTTGCCGAACAAGTAAATATTCCATTTACTGTAGGTGGCGGAATTTCTTCAATTGAACATGTAGATGCATTACTTCAATGTGGAGCAGATAAAGTATCTATTAACTCTTCAGCAGTAAAAAGACCCGATTTGATTAACGAATTATCAAATAAATTTGGAAGTCAATGTGTGGTTGTCGCTATTGATGCAAAGCAAGTTGATGGTAGCTGGAAAGTACATTTAGCTGGTGGAAGTATTCCAACCGATATTGATTTATTTGAATGGGCAAAAGAAGTTGAAAGTAGAGGAGCGGGTGAAATTCTATTCACATCTATGAATCATGATGGCACTAAAAACGGATTTGCAAACAAAGCTTTGGCTAAATTGTCAGAGGAATTAAATATTCCAATAATAGCTTCTGGAGGTGCTGGAAATGTTCAGCATTTTATAGATACTTTTAAAGAAGGAAAAGCAGATGCGGCATTAGCAGCTAGTGTATTTCACTTTGGTGAAATTCCTATTCCAGACTTAAAAAAAGAATTAAAAGAAAACAATATAGAAGTACGATTATAATTTTTATCATGGAAATAAAATACGATTCAAACGGACTTGTACCTGCTATCATTCAAGATGCAACAACTAAAAATGTTTTAATGTTGGGGTATATGAATGAAGAAGCTTATCAAAAAACAATAGCAACAAAACAGGTTACTTTTTTTAGTAGAAGCAAGCAACGCTTATGGACAAAAGGCGAAGAAAGCGGGAATTTTTTAAATCTTGTTGATGTAAAAAATGATTGTGATAATGATACTTTACTTATTCAAGTAAACCCTGTTGGTCCAACGTGTCATAAAGGAACCGATAATTGTTGGGGTGAAGAAAACAAATCAAATTATGGTTTCTTTTCAACTTTAGAAGATGTTATTACAGAGCGTGTTGCTAATAAAGATACTCAAAAATCTTATGTAGCCAGTTTGTTTGCTAAAGGCATTAATAAAGTCGCACAAAAAGTAGGCGAGGAGGCTGTTGAAACAGTTATTGAAGCTATGGATAATAATGATGAGTTGTTTCTTTATGAATCGGCAGATTTATTATTTCATTACCTCATGTTATTACAAGCTAAAGGTTTTACTTTAAAAGATATTGAAGCAGAATTAAAAGGAAGGCATAAATAATTTAAATAAAAAAGACATTAGAATTTACCCTAATGTCTTTTTTAGTCAAGGAATATAAATTAGGATATCCAACCTTTAGACTTGGATGTTTTTGAAAACCAGACCAATAAAATTGCAAAAACAATAACACTAATACTCATTCCAATATTATCATTATAGCCTTTCATTAGTAAATAACCCATTTGAGCTATGACAGCAATTAATGAGATTAAAAATAAAATATAAGCTATTTTTTTTCTCAATAAAAGACAAATAGATCCTATTACTCCTGAAAAAACAGCCATTGCAAAAGCACCAATAACCCAAGAAGGTAAAGACGCTGCTTGTTCAAGTTGCTCTGTTGTAAAGGAACTTCTGTAACGTTCAGTATTATAAGCTTGTCCTAAATAACCATCAACTCCAAGTCCATTCCAAATAAGAGCAATTGTACTCACAGTCCAAAACCAAACAGGTGGTTTTTTTAATAATGTTGCATTCATAATAATTAGGTTTTAGTTAGTAAAAAGAAATACAAGTTATAAAATTTTTGCTATAATTAATAATTGACTTAATTTCCCGTTTCTTTTTAAATTATAATGAAAAAATACTTTTACGTCATCACTATACAATATTTAGGCTATCGTTTTCATGGTTGGCAAAAGCAACCCGATGTAAAAACCGTTCACTTGATGATTGATAGAACTTTAAATTTTATTTTAGATAGCAAGAAATTTAAAAGTTTAGGCTCTGGCAGAACTGATGCCATGGTTTCGGCTGAAAATGCTGCATTCGAATTATTTTTATTTGAACCTATTGAAGATGAAGTCGCTTTTTTAGAACTATTCAATCATAATTTACCTCAAGATATTCGTGCTTTAGATATTAGAGAAGTGGATGCCGAATTTAATATCATTAAACATTCAAAAGTAAAGGAATATATCTACTTATTTACCTGTGGAGAAAAATGTCATCCGTTTTGTGCACCAATAATGACGACTATTTTAGATGATTTAGATATAAACATTATGAAGAAAGGCGCTAAACTTTTTGAAGGTCAACATTATTTTAAATCTTATTGCTTCAGACCAACTGATAATGGTATTTATGATCGTGAAATTCTAAGTTGCGAATTAGTTGAAAACACAGTTTATACCGCAAACTATTTTCCTGAAAAAACATATCTACTAAAGGTTAAAGGTAAGGGGTTTATGCGTAATCAAATTCGATTAATAATGGGTACACTTATCGATTTAGGTAAAGGAAAATTATCTTTAGAAAACATAGAAAGTAGCCTAAAACCCAACAGCGAAGTTAAAATGAATTATATAGCTCCAGCTTCTGGTTTAATTCTTAATAATATTGAATTTGAATAGTAAATAGTCTTTTGTAATTTACACAACTAATTAACGACATAAGTTTTAATTCATCAATAAAGTAATCATGAGTCTTACAGTGCCAAAAGAAGTATTTTCGTTTTTAAAAAAGTTAGAAAAAAATAACAACCGTGATTGGTTTAATGAAAATAAACCTGAATTTAAAACCATTGAAAAAGACGTAAAAGCTTTTTATAATGCATTAAATGCAAAGCTAAACACACATGACTCTATTGATAAAGTAAAGATTTTTAGAATTTACAGAGACGTGCGTTTTTCAAAAAACAAATTGCCTTATAAAACCCACTTTGGAGGATCATTTCATAGAACAAAACCACATTTAAGAGGTGGTTATTATTTGCATATTCAACCTAATAATGAAAGTTTTATAGCTACAGGATTTTGGGAACCTGCACCAGCCGATTTATTACGAATTAGAAAAGAATTTGAAATGGATGATGAAGAAATGCGTACTATTCTAGCCGATAATAAGTTTAATTCTATTTGGGGAGATACATTTGTTGGAGATGAAGTAAAAACAGCACCTAAGGGCTTTAGTAAAGAACATAAAGCTATTGATTTAATTAAAAAGAAACAATATATTTTTACTAAAAAATACACTGATAAAGAGGTACTTGACACTAATTTTATAAACGAAATAGACGACGCTTTTAAAGCCATTAGACCATTTTTTGACTATATGAGCGATGTGCTTACTACCGATTTAAATGGTGAATCTTTAATTTAAACTGCTTTAAGTAATTCAGGTTTTTCAAAAAGTTGAATGTTACTCAATAACTGTTCTTTTACAATATTCATCATACGTTTATTTAGTGCCGATGAATTTTGAATATAAAGTAAATATTCTTCAACGGTAAATTGCCCGATAATCATTCCTTTTAATGAGTTTCTAAACTTCATGTCTTTTTGAATAGCATTTTCAATATAGTCCATACGTTTTTCAAGGGAAAAATTGTAAAAAACCGATTTATGCTTTGCAATATAATTTCTAAAAACTTCAATAAGTAAATCATTTTGAAGTTTGATAACAGGGCGTAAAACTAAATTCTGAAAACGCTCATCACCACTCATATCATCATTAATTGTTGCTGAAGCAATGGTAGGTCGAATGTTTTTTAAGTTGAAGTGTCTATCATTCATGATTTAGAGTTTTAATAAAAATATAAATTATAAAAGCTGAAAATATTTTTAAAAACTATAATTGTTAACGAGGTTATTAACAATGCTTTCTTACTTTTCAATTGCCATATTTCATCTATTAATCAAAATAAAACTCTGTTCTTTTTATAAAATGGACGTTTTATAACTCTTATTATGATGATTCTTATCCTTATATCATTTTAAATCTTAATTAATTTTATAAATTATAAAAATTTAAAATGAAAAAAATATCGTTCCAATTTTTGGTAGGCATCAGCTTATCAGTATTAGCCATTTCTATACTTGTTTTTTACACTAGTACTGATGAGATTAATAAAACTCAAGAGTCAAAAGAAAATTATCATGATCCAGACGAACATCCAGAAGGTAATATTTCGTTAGAAGAAGCATTGATAAATAAAAATCATGCTAAAATGGCATTGGCTAAAGGAAATTTAAGTGCAAATGCAACAAGCGCTTCAAGTTATGCAGACGGCACTTTAAATGGCACTTGGTCAAATGTTGAATTTCTTACTAATAACAGTAGTATTTATACAGGGTATGGCTATCGTGTTGATGGCTCTTTGTATGATAAAGGGAATGATATAATTTATGTTATTTCATTTGCAGGACATTTATATCGAGTAGATAGAGATGAAGATAACCCTTCAAATACACAATGGACATTAATTGATAACAAAAACAATTACAATGATGATGTTGATGATATGTATTTATATGGTATAAATTTACCTGATGGTAAATTTAGAATGATACGCTCACGTGATAATGCTTTAATGGAATATAGCGATGATGAAGGACGAAGCTGGAACAATTCAAATTTAAAATACCAGTGGTCCAGTCAAGATGTTGTTACCGCTAAAACAGCTAGTGGTGATAATAGATTAGCAACTTTTGCTTCAATCAATACTATAACAAGAAAACCATATTTTTCATATGATGGCATAACCTATACACCTTCTTCACTATCTTTTAGAAGAGATGAATATTTAGGAAGAATAAATAAGCCATTACATTCGGAAGATGTTTATTTGTTTATGCGTAATAGTTCTACTAAAAAAATGTCCATTTATAAACTTGGTCCAAGTGATGATGATTATGTTTTGGTACAGTCTCCAAATTTTGTGTTCACTAATTTTGAAGCTATAATGGGCACCGTTATTAACGGAACACCTCATTTTACTGTTGTAGGGAATAAGCATGTATATTATTCTTCTGATGGAGGAGCAAATTGGACAACAAAGACTACAGATAGTGGTAATAACGCTATTAGAACAATGCACCCTACGCAACCTAATATTTTGTTTTCTGGAGATACAGATATAAGAATGTCAAGAGATTTTGGAGTTACACATGAAGGCTTTTCTAATAGACAAGGTTGGGATGTGCAACATGAAAGAATGTATGAGAAAACAGATGGAAGTGTTTTTCAACTTGTAGGAAATGATTTTGGAGCATTTATATCTTATACACCAGAAGATAAGTTCAGTTATATTCAAATTAATAATTCTGCTCCTACACAAATGTGTTATGATGCTGCTCATAGTGAAAATTACAATACAACGTTTACATCGACACAAGATAGAGGCGCGAGAAACTTTTCACTTAATTCAGATAGAACAGGTAGTGGAGAGATAAGGTCTACCGATGCATTTCGAGCTACAGTTGCTGATGATGGAGCATCTGTTTGGACTTGGTTGTATTTTGGAACTTTATATCATAGAGATTTTGCTTTACCAAATGCCACTACAACAAATTTAAATTTTACAGGAAGTTGGTGGGCTGCTCCTTTAGTTGCTTCCAAAACTAAAAATGAAGATGCGGTGTATGTTGCTGCTGGTTCAAAATTAAAAAAGTTTACTTATAATCCAGTTTCTAAAGCAATTATTCAGACTGAACATTATTATGATTTTGGTACAGAAACAAATAGTGAAATTACCGGACTTGGTTTTTCATCTTTAAATCCGAACTTATGGTATGTGTCAGCAAAAAACGGCGATTTTTTATATTCTGAAGATGGAGGACAAACATTTGAACATACAACAACCAATAAGGCTTATTTACCTAAAGCTAATACTGAAAATTGGGGAAATTGGAGAAAAAGTCAGCATGTAATTAAAACTTCTGCTATAGATGAAAAAATAGTTTATTATGCAGGTATAGGGAATAATTTTTCTATAAGTAATGATGGTGGAAAAACATTTGTGAATCATGCAAATGGTTTAAATATTTTTCAAATTAGAGAATTAGCTCTTTCTCCAGATGAAAAATTCATTTATGCGGCAGCAGGTAGTGCTGGTCCTTGGGTGTATTCGGTAGAAAAAGACAGGTGGTTTTCTATGGTTGATGCAAACATTCCTACTGTAGACTTTACAGATGTAGAATATTTACCTAAAACTAATACCGTAGTTTTTGCTACTTATGGATCAGGTGTTTTGAAATTTAAAGTTGATGGAATAGCTGAAGAAATAGTAGCGCCTACAGATTTAGATACTGGTACTATAGATAATAACGGTAATCTTCAAATTACTTGGAATGACCAATCTGATAATGAAACAGGTTTTGTTATTGAACGTTCAGATAATGGCGAGTTTATTGAAATAGCAACAACTTCTGCTAACTCAACTTCTTTTATAGACACTAATTTGCCTTCCAATAAGGTTATTCGATATAGAGTTAAGGCAATAAATGAAACAATGGAATCTTTTTATTCAAACTATACTACTATTAAAACAGAAGGCTTTACGTCAAATAAAAATGGGTGGACCTTAGTTTCTGTTGATAGTGAAGATGCAAATCGTAGTGCTACCTTAGCTTTTGATATTAATGATAGTACTGCATGGCAAACTGAATCTAATACAAGTCCTGAAACAAGTTACCCACATGAATTGGTTATAGATATGAATGAGACAGCTCATTTTATCGGATTTAGTTATTTGCCAAAACAAACATCTTTTCAAGATGGCAGAATAAAAGATTATGAATTTTATGTTTCTACAGACAACATAAATTGGGAATTAGTGTCTGCAGGAGAATGGGCAAATTCAAAAGATAGAAAATATGGCATATTCTCTAATCAAGTATCTGCAAGATATATTAAGCTTGTTGCCTTATCTGAAGTAAATGGTGGTAACCTTGCATATTGTGCAGATTTATCAATTATTACCGAATCATCTTTACCTTCTAATCCTCATATAATTCAAGGTGGACGCCTATCAAATTCACAAATTGAATTACGATGGTTAGATTTATCTAATAATGAATCTGGTTTTAAAATAGAACAATTAATTAATGGGTCATATATTAAAGTAGGGGAAGTAGGAGCAAACGCAACTTTTTATAAGTTTGATAATTCCGATTTAGTTTCATGGCATCGCTATAGAATTACAGCATTTAATAATGTTGGTAGTAATTCTTCAGAAATAGTAGTAATTAGAGGGACAGGAGACGATACGTTAGATGTTAAAAATGAAATAGTAGATAATTCTAAATTAAAGGTTTATCCAAATCCGTTTAAAAATAGTATCAAATTTAAAATGAATAATAAATCGAATATTTATTCAGATTGGTTAATATTTGATTTGAAAGGAGCAGTATTAAAGAAAGGTAAAATAACAAATTTTGAAAATAACGAAATTAGCACTGATGAATTAAGTTCTGGTACTTATATTATTAAATTCATAGGAGAAACAAAAAGCACCACAAAAAGAATTATTAAAAGTAATTAGTAGCTTATTTAGTATAGTATATGTAATTTTTTAAGCGGGATATTCTTAATTGAATTTCCCGCTTTATTTTTTATTACCACCTGTAATAATAAGTAATTTAATGATACTATTAAGCATTTAGAAATCCTATACATTAAAATTCATAATCATTTTTGCATTTCCATTAGATTATAATCGTTTTTTATCAATTCCATTAATAATATTATAAAAATAGGATAGATTATTACTTAATAGCTATTAAAAAAAGTAGTTTTTTTTAAATTTGTCAACTTACTAAAATTGAAATCATTTTTTTAGTAAAATAGTTACTTAATTAAATAGAATATAAAATAAAATTATGAGTAAATCATTGTTTGATAAAGTATGGGATTCTCATGTGGTGAGAAGCATTGAAGATGGACCAGATGTGTTTTTTATAGACCGTCATTTAATTCATGAAGTTACGAGTCCTGTAGCCTTTGTTGGTTTAAAAAGTAGAGGTTTAAGTGTTTTGTACCCAGAGCGTACGTTTGCTGTAGCAGATCATAACACACCAACAATTAATCAGCATTTACCTGTTGAAGACCCTTTATCTGCAAATCAATTAAAAACATTAGAAGATAATGCTAATGAATATGGGATTAGCCACTGGGGATTAGGACACCAAAATAATGGAATTGTTCACGTTGTTGGGCCTGAAAACGGCATTACATTACCAGGTGGAACTATTGTTTGCGGAGATTCACATACATCAACTCATGGTGCTTTTGGCGCTATTGCTTTTGGTATTGGTACATCTGAAGTTGAAATGGTTTTAACTACACAATGTATTATGCAACCTAAACCTAAGAAAATGCGTATTAACATTAATGGGCCATTAAGCAAAGGAGTTACTCCTAAAGATGTTGGTTTATATATTATTTCGCAATTAACAACTTCAGGAGCTACTGGTTATTTTGTTGAATATGCTGGAGATGTTTTTGAAAACATGACTATGGAAGGTCGTATGACAGTTTGTAACTTATCTATTGAGATGGGTGCTCGTGGTGGTATGATTGCTCCAGATGAAAAAACATTCGAATATGTAAAAGGGCGTCCTATGGCTCCTAAAGGTGCCGATTGGGATAAAGCAATGGCATACTGGAAAACATTAAAAACAGATGAAGGTGCTACTTTCGATAAAGAAGTAACCTATAATGCTGCTGATATTGAACCAATGATTACCTACGGAACCAATCCAGGAATGGGTATGGGAATTTCTAAAAATATTCCTTCTGCTGAATCTGTTGAAGGTGGAAAAGCTACTTATGATAAATCTTTAGCTTACATGGGTTATGCAGAAGATGAGCAAATGATAGGTAAAAAAATTGATTATGTATTTATTGGTAGTTGTACTAATGGTCGTATTGAAGATTTTAGAGCTTTTGCATCAATTGTTAAAGGAAGAAAAAAAGCCGACAATGTTACTGCTTGGTTAGTACCAGGATCTCATATTGTAGAGGCTAAAATTAAAGAAGAAGGTTTATTAGAAATTTTTGAAGAAGCTGGATTTGTTTTAAGAGAACCAGGTTGTTCTGCATGTTTAGCAATGAATGATGATAAAGTACCAGCAGGAAAATATGCTGTTAGTACATCTAATAGAAACTTTGAAGGTCGTCAAGGACCAGGATCTAGAACCTTATTAGCAAGTCCGTTAGTAGCTGCAGCTGCTGCAGTAACAGGAGTTGTTACAGATCCAAGAGAATTACTTTAATAATATAGAATACAAGAAAAATGGCTTACGATAAATTTACAACACTAACAAGTACTGCAGTTCCATTACCAATTGAAAATGTAGATACCGATCAAATTATACCAGCACGTTTTTTAAAAGCAACAACTCGTGATGGTTTTGGAGACAATTTATTTCGTGATTGGAGATATAATAGTGATAACACGCCTAAAGAAGATTTTATTTTAAACAATCCTATTTATAAAGGTAAAATTTTAGTAGGAGGAAAAAACTTCGGATCAGGATCTTCTAGAGAACACGCTGCGTGGGCAGTTTATGATTACGGATTTCGTTGTGTAGTATCTAGCTTTTTTGCAGATATTTTCAAAAATAACTGCTTAAATATTGGTGTGTTACCAGTGCAAATTAGTCCTGAGTTTTCTGAGGAAATTTTTGAAGCAATTTATGCTGATCCTAATACAGAGTTAGAAGTTAACTTACAAGCGCAAACAATTACCTTATTATCATCAGGAACTCAGGAGTCTTTTGATATTAATGGTTACAAAAAAGAAAACATGTTAAATGGTTTTGATGATATCGACTATTTACAAAACATGAAAAGTGAGATTGAAGCATTTGCAGAATCTCGCCCTTTCTAAACAATGACAGCAAGACGAATTGAAATAATGGATACGACACTTCGCGACGGTGAACAAACCTCGGGCGTGTCGTTTTCTGCTTCAGAAAAATTAACGATAGCCAAATTACTCTTAGATGAACTTAATGTAGATCGCATTGAAATTGCCTCTGCTAGAGTATCTGAAGGAGAATTTCAAGCAGTTAAGAATGTTACAAAATGGGCTAAAGAAAATAACTATTTAGATAAGGTTGAAGTTTTAACCTTTGTAGATAAAGGTGTTTCTATAGATTGGATGCTTGAAGCAGGAGCTAAGGTGCAAAACCTTCTTACTAAAGGTTCATTAAATCATTTAAAATATCAACTTAAAAAAACTCCAGATCAGCACTTTAAGGAAATAAAAGAAAATATTGCTTTAGCTGAAAAAAATAATATTGAAACCAATATTTATTTGGAAGATTGGAGTAATGGTATGCGAAATTCTAAAGAATATGTTTTTGAATTTTTAGAATTTTTGTCAACACAGTCTATTAAGCGTATTATGTTGCCTGATACATTAGGCATACTAACACCTAAAGAATCCTTTGATTTTATTAAAGAAATTAAAGATTTATATCCCAATTTACATTTCGATTTTCATGCGCATAATGATTACGATTTAGGTGTATATAATGCTGTTGAAGGCTTACGAGCTGGAGCTAATGGTTTACACCTTACTATAAATGGTATGGGAGAGCGTGCAGGAAATGCACCAATGGCTAGTACTATTGCTGTAATTAACGATTTTATGCCAGATATTAAAATTGGTGTAAAAGAAACATTTTTATTTACAATTAGTAAACTAGTTGAGACGTTTTCTGGTATTTTGATTCCATCAAACAAGCCTGTTGTAGGTGCAAATGTTTTTACGCAAACAGCTGGAATTCATGCAGATGGAGATAATAAAAAGAATTTATATTTTAGCGAGTTAATGCCAGAACGTTTTGGTAGAACACGTAAATATGCTTTAGGAAAATCGTCTGGAAAAGCTAATATTCAAAAGAATTTACAAGAATTAGGGCTTCAGCTTAACGATGAAGATTTGAAGAAAGTTACCCAACGTATTATTGAGTTAGGTGATAAAAAGCAAGTAGTTACTAAAGAAGATTTACCTTATATCATTTCAGATGTTTTAGATAGAACGTATGAAGAAAAAGTAAAGGTTAATTCTTATGTATTAACTCATTCTAAAGGCTTAAAACCTTCAACAACCATTTCTATTACTATAAATGGTAAAACCTATGAAGAAAACGCTCAAGGTGATGGACAGTTTGATGCTTTCATGAATGCGCTTCGAAATATTTATAAAATTATAGGAAAAGAGTTACCAGATTTAATTGATTATGCCGTAAGAATACCTCCAGGAAGTCATTCTGATGCCTTATGCGAAACTATTATTACTTGGAAAAACTCTAAAAAAGAATTTAAAACACGTGGTTTAGATTCAGATCAAACAGTATCTGCAATTAAGGCTACTGAAAAGATGTTAAATATAATTACAAATTAAGATTACAAATAACAAAACATAAATAAATGAAATTTAATATAGCACTATTAGCAGGCGATGGTATTGGACCAGAAGTCATAGATCAAGCAGTAAAAGTAAGTGATGCAGTTGCTAAAAAATTCGGACATGAAATAACTTGGAAACCAGCCTTAACAGGTGCAGCAGCTATTGATGCTGTTGGCGAACCTTATCCAGACAGTACACATGAAGTTTGTGCTGCAGCAGATGCCGTTTTATTTGGAGCTATTGGTCACCCTAAATACGATAACGATCCTTCTGCACCAGTGCGTCCAGAACAAGGCTTATTAAAAATGCGTAAAAAATTAGGCTTATTTGCTAATGTAAGACCAACGTTTACGTTTCCATCTTTATTAGATAAATCGCCATTAAAAAAAGAGCGTATTGAAGGTACCGATTTAGTATTCTTAAGAGAATTAACTGGTGGTATTTACTTTGGAGAAAAGGGGAGAAGAGATAGTGGTGAAACAGCTTTTGATAACTGTGTTTATACTAGAGAAGAAGTACAACGTTTAGCTAAAAAAGGTTTTGAATTAGCAATGACACGTTCTAAAAAGTTATGTTGTGTTGATAAAGCCAATGTATTAGAAACATCTCGTTTATGGAGAGAAACTGTTCAAGCTATGGAAAAAGATTATCCAGAAGTTGAAGTAAGTTATGAGTTTGTTGATGCTGTTGCAATGCGTTTAGTACAATGGCCAAATAGCTACGATGTATTGATTACTGAAAACTTATTTGGAGATATTTTAACTGATGAAGCTTCTGTTATCTCTGGTTCTATGGGACTTATGCCATCGGCATCTATGGGAGCTGATATTGCTTTATTTGAACCAATTCACGGATCGTATCCACAAGCAACAGGATTAAACATTGCAAACCCAATGGCAACAGTATTGTCTGCTGCTATGATGTTTGAAACAGCTTTCAACTTACCAGAAGAAGGTAAAGCAATTAGAGATGCTGTTAATAAAGCTTTAGCTGAAGGCATAGTTACTGAAGATTTAGCTGATGGTGGAACATCTTATGGAACTAATGAAGTAGGAGATTGGTTAGCTGCTAATATTTAAGCATTAACACCATAAATATTAAAAAGGTGAATTCTTTGAGTTCACCTTTTTTTATTACTTAATATTTAAATAACTGTCATGTCGAAATGAGGAACGATTGAGAAATCAAGTCAAAATCGCTTGTAAATTAAAAATTACTGTGCTTTAAAACTACTGTGACTAGGTAATTCAAAAATTTCTAAATCGAAATAAGGAAGAGCAGCTAATAAATGATCAAAAATATCCGATATAATATATTCGTAATTCTCCCAACGTTTATCACTACTAAAAGCATATATTTCTAACGGAATTCCTTGTGTTGTTGGTGCTAATTGGCGCGCCATAATCATCATATCTTTATTAATGGCTGAATGATGTTTTAAATACAAATCGATATACTTTCTAAAAACACCAATATTGGTAAGGTTTCTACCATTTAATAATAACTCTTTATTAATATTATTCGTTTCGTTATACAACTTAATATCGGCTTGTCTGCTTTCTAAATATGCAGTCATAAATTGAATACTTTTTAGTTTTTCAACATCGGCATCAGTTAAATATTTAATACCATCTTGTTTAATAAAAAGCGCTCGTTTTATGCGTCTACCTTCCGAACTTGTCATACCTCGCCAGTTTTTAAACGAGTCTGAAATAAGTGCATAGGTTGGTATTGTAGTAATGGTTTTATCGAAATTCTGAACTTTTACAGTCGCTAAATTTATTTCAATAACATCACCATCAGCACCATATTTTTCAAAGGTTATCCAATCGCCAATACGTACCATATCGTTTATAGATACTTGAATACTAGCAACAAATCCCATAATAGTATCTTTAAACACTAATATGATAACTGCTGAAATAGCACCTAGACCTGTAACAAACTTTAAAAAAGGAATTTCGGTAACTATAGCAATGGCGGACATAAATCCAGCTATCCAAGCAAAAATCATGAATACTTGAATATAACTATCAATTGGTTTATCTTTTAAACTTGGTATTGTTTTTAAATAGTCTTTTAGTGTGTTTAATAGACTTCTAACAATCCATAATGTTAGTACAATAGCAAATACTTTTAATCCTTTTTCAACAATATTTTCAAAATACTGAAAGTCTATAAAAACCTTATCAATAAACTCTAAAGCAAGTAGAAGAGGAATAATATGAGCAATATTTCGTGGTACTTTATTTTTTACTAATAAATCGTCAAAGTTTGTTTTGGAAATTGCAGCAAACTTAGCAAAAGTAGTGAGTAATAGTTTTCTAGTAAAAAAGTCTACAACAAATACAATAATAAGTAGCGCAAACAATAAAGCTACCATATTTAAATATTTAGCAGATTGTTCGGTTAATTGAACAGTTTCTATTAAATAGTCATACAGTACATGTGAATATTTAGTGCTTTCAACAGCTTTTGTAATAGTTTCAGTTTGCATTATGCTTTAACTTTTAAATATTTTCTATCGATATAAAAGGTTCCGAAAGGAATAATGGATGCCAATAAAACAGACCAAAATTCTTTTTTATCCCAGCGTAATTCAGATTTAATCATAAAGGCAAGTATAATATAACCTATAAAAAGTAAACCATGCGGCATTCCAAGTATTTTCACATATTTCGGCTCGTCTAAAAGATGTCTAACAGGAGTAGCAATGAATAGCAATAAAATATAAGATACACCTTCAAGAAAAGCTACAATTCTGAATATATTTAAAAATGAAAACATGATATAAAATTTAAGTGCAAAAATACAGCACAAAGATTAAATATAGCTAGCGTTTAAGATTTTTTTAAAAGGCGTGAAAAATTACAAGTCCGTAAAATAAAAAGCGTAATAAACGCAACGAACCATAAATTGCGACATTTTTAAACGGAAACTCAATAATACCAGCAGCCATACAAGAAATTGAAAAGGGTAGCGGCAGTAGTGCACCAACAACGATTAAAAAACCGCCCCATTTTTTTGAATTTGCTAATTGATCTTTCATTTTTACTTCAAGGTAATTATGAAAAGATGGAATTTTGGTGATTATATATCCGATATAATAAGACACTAAGCCTCCAAAATAAGATATAAATGCTAAAAGAGTTAAATATCCCCAAGGATTATTCATTTTTCCTGCCCAGGCAATAAATATTTCAGGTGGAACAAGACCTAATAAGGTTTCTGAAGCAAAAAAGAATGTTAATACACCATAAGCTGGCAATACTTGAGTTAGTTTTACCAAAGCATCATTAATATTAAAGAAATGATTTAAAGTATAAACGGCAAAAACAATTAGTATTATATATGGAATTGCTTTTTTAACAGCATTCCAAACAAACGTATAAAACCCAGTATAAGCATAATACTGATGTAATAACTGTATACGAGACTTAGAAGTTTTTGTTTTAGATTTAGGCTTCATTTATGGCTTTGATAAATTTTAAGGCTGGCAAATATAATTGTAATGTGTTTGTTATAAAAATGTAACTTGTCAATTAGTTTTTATTTAACACAATTATATTAATAGGAGATGCTTTAAAATATTCTATTTTACATAATATAAATTATAGTACATTTTATAACAATTAGCGAAATAGCGCTTTTGGGCGATATTTGACATAATTGCAGATATAACGTCTTTAGACTTATATCGATTGTAATTATGTCAAGCTAATTGTGGCTTCGTAGTTGTATTTATTATTGTGTAACTATAATTCTCTAAATACTAAATATTAGTGAGTATTAAAATTTATTGTTTTACTTTATTCTAAATTCTAAAAAATAGAAATAACGCAAGTAATTATCCATCGCTTGCCAACGCCAAAATAAAAGCTAACCTTTTTACTGTTATTAAAAATCGCGTATTCGATAAAATATCCGTAATAAAAAATTTTAGACGATTCTCGTGAGCTTGCCACAAGAGCATAAATTTTATGAAATCGACTTTTTAGGAGATTCACGAACACATTTGAAGTTTCTGCAAATAATTAAATAAGTGAGTAAAAATAAAATTCTATGCACTTGTTATATTTAGAACTTCTATTTTTCGTGATTCATTATATATATTTTAAAAATTGATACTCAATCAATTCTTTAAAATAGTGTCTTGAAACAAAAGAAACAAAAATTCAAGGCTGCATACACTATATTTTAGGAAACATTGGAACTGGTTAAAATTGCTTTAAAATCCCTTTTGTAATTGAAACTCCTAAGAAACCGTATTACTAAACCCCTAAAATATGGACGCTCATTTCTCCTATTGTTTTAACCAAAATTTTATGAGGCCTAGTTTAAAATCAAGATTCTATTTAACATAATCAACAAAATAATTGTCTAATTATGAATAATCAATGCTTGTTAAATTTAAAATATTAACTGCATCATCACTTACAATTAAAGCTAATTTATCGTTAGGATTAGCAAAATCATTAAGTTCTTTTATCCAAATTCTGAAATCTCCTCTACCATTTGATCTGTAAAGAGACATTTCAGTCTCTTTCTTTTCATTAACAGAATCAAAAAAACATTTAAGTTTTTCTTTATGATCAGGTCCTAAATCTTGAGTGTAATAATTATGAATTTCATTATTTTTTAGAAATTCTCTAACATTAGTAACCGCATCCATAATACTTTTATTTAACCCCGTTTTTGTTGGAATCAAAGTAGCAAAAGAAACTCCTTTTTCTTTTAAAAATTTAATATTCTTTTTTTCTAAAGTTTCGACATTGTTATCTTGAATACTTATACTATTTTGAATAATCTTATTTATTACTTTCCCTCTGTGCTCCCTTGCTCCTTTTTCATGACTTCCATGTCTAGCAACTTCAAAATATTTTCTTTCATCTTCATTTATATCTTGAATCTCCTCTTCAGTTTCTGCATTAAAATATAAATCTACTTTCTCTTCAAGTTGTAACAATTCATATTCTAGAAGTTCTAAATTTAAATTTTTTGCTTGTGTTTTGGGTAATTCAACTAGCAACGTAAATAGATTAGCTTTATTAAACCAATAACTTTTTGAAGAAAAACCTAGTGAGGTAATTGTATCAATAGAGCTGATTAACAAATCTATAATTTTTTGATAATCAGGAAAAGAACTGTTATATGTTTCTAAATACTCATCTACTTTAGTACTTCTACTAAAATATTCTCCTTCAAGAATTGTAGACATTATTAGCATCAAGTATTGAAAATCATACATTCTTTTTTTATCATTATCTGTAAAGACTTTATTTTCATCAAAGAAGTTATTTATTTTTTCTTTGTCTTCTTTACTTATAATAATATCTGTTTCATCTTCAGTTGGTGTATAATCATTATCAACTAATTGTTTACAAAAAATAGCAATTTCACCATCACCAAATTGGGCATTATTTTTTTCAACAATATTCAATGAATATTCTGTACTATTTATTCTCTGAAATATTTCTTTTATTATATTTTCATCAATATCCTTTAAATCCTTAACAGAAACTTTATAGTTTAAAAATTCTTTTTTTTCAGGAGAACTTAAATCATTAAAATATGGTACTTTATTTTGTTTTGCAAAATCACCTTCACCTTTAATGTATTCAACAATAGTAGTTAAACGTTGTTGACCATCTACAACAACCTCCTTAGAAACCATATTTTCAACATCTATGTCTGAACTAGCTATATATATTTCAGGAAATGGAAAATTCAACAATATTGTGTCAATAAAAGCATATTTATGTTGTTTTTTCCAAACTAGTTTCCTCTGATAATTTGGTTGAGTATCTAATAAATCATTATCAATTTTATTATACAAATCAATAATTTTCATTATGCTAGTTGGTATACTTTCGCTTAATTTTTTTAATTCAGGCTTATCCATTTGCAATAAGATTTAAATTTATTTTTCTAATGTTGTTAATATGATAATCTTCAAAATAGTACCAAGATTTATATATTCCAATATTTATATCTCTACCAAATTCCATTTTATATTTACTTTGTACATCTTGAATTTTATCAGATATCTTATATCCAATAGGTATAAAATCTGGCTTGAGCCATCCTTTAAGTATATATTTAGCTAGAGCATTTCGGTCTTTTTTATCTTTCCAAATTTCCATATTATAATATTGACTTGTAAACTCGTAAAGCCTAATCAATTGATTGTCAAATAGCTTGTTTGAAACAATAGCAATGTCTAAATCTGACTTTTTAGTCTCATCAAATGATTTGAAAGGAAATAAACTGGGTTCTACCTTGTCAGGTTTAATACTAAATCCTAATTTTCCTGAGCCAACAATCACAATATCACGTAAATGAACACCTAAACTTTGAGAAATATCTATTTTAAATTGAAATTCATCTGTGTTTTCTTCACTGTCAAAAAAGTAGCTTGATCCATCAAGCAAATACTTTTGGACAACAACATTTGGTTTTTTATTTAGACAATCTTGTTTAAATTTTTTTACATCCATTAAAAATAATATTAAACATTAATTTACAGATTTTAATTGTTTTTTTAAAACTTCGCCAAGTGATTTTGCCAATAAAGGAGGAACAGCATTTCCTACTTGTGTATATTGAGGTACTTCAAATCTCCTCATCTTTCCTCCTGTTGTAACTTTTGATTTAAATTCAAACCAATCTGGAAAAGATTGAAATCTTGCCATTTCACGAACCGTTAGAGTTCTTGGATGGTCTGAATGATAATGACACAAATCATCTGGTATTGTCAATTGTGCTGGTGCAGGTTCAAACTCTTTTAAGGCTCTTTGAGAATGCTTCTTTGTTGGTATAAGTTCAATTAATCTCTCTACTTCCTCTATATTCTCAGGAGTCATCGAAATTTCACGCGAGAATTTATTGTCTGGAAATAATAATTTATGATGTGAAAATTCTCCAAGTAATTTTTTTCTTAATTCTTCAGAAACTTCTTTTCCTGTAAATAAATCAACAGCTCCTTTTTTTAAACCATTTTGAAATTGTTCAATAACTTGATAAAATCTAAATCTTGATTTGATAATTAAGCTATGATTTCTAATCTCATGATTCTTAATTATTAAATTCTCTTTTACTTTTTTTGGAAAAGTATCATTGATAGAATTTGCATATTTCCCTTTTGTTTCATTAAATCTATAGATATATTGTGTTCTTCTAATATCACCAATAGCTTCACTTGTATTTATAAAACCTCTTTCTTCATGAGAAATATTTGGTAAAATATTACCATCAAAAAGTTCAGGATTCAATTCTATATCATAATATTTAAAGTCCTTAATTGTAACTTTTTCAAGATTTTCAAGATTTGCATTAACAAGGTTATAAAAATCATTGGAAAGACTTAATATATTATTATCAGGAATACTATTAAATAGCTTATCAAAAATATCTTTTCTATAAGCAAATAAAATAAATCTAGGTCTATTTTGAGGTACTCCAAAATACTTTGAATTCAGCATCATACAAACAGGTACAAAACCTTCCAATACAAAAGCTTTAGAAACTTCTAACCAGGCATAGTATTTTTTACCATTTTCAGTAAAAGGTGAAGTTATTCCTTTTACATTTTCTAAAAGAACAGTTTTAGGTTTTATCATTCCTGAAATCTTTGAAAAAGATAAAGGCAGACTATTTTTATAGTCATTTTTCTCTCTTTTACCAGCAAGACTAAAACCTTGGCAAGGTGGTCCTCCAGAAATTAAATCTATTCTCTCATTTATTAAAGTATTTACTAAATCAGGATTCTCTTCAAGAACAGTTAATAATTCATTAATGTCTCCAATGAGTAATTTATTTTTTAAAACAGAATTTTCATTAATATCAGAATATTTACCCTTTGGTGCTTCAAATGGGTTTTCCTTTAAACGTTTATCAATTTCATTTTTAGAATATTGACTCTTAATCCAAAGTGTGTTTTTAGGAGATTTATTATTCTCAAGAGTTTCATTTAATATGTTATATGCAAAAGTTTCTCCTGCCATAGGAGATAATTCATTAGCAAAATATAGTTCATATCCAGCATATTCTAAACCAAGACTCATTCCTCCACATCCTGCAAATAATTCTATATGTTTTAATTTTTTTCTACTCACTTATTTTTCGATGAAATATTATTTAAATGTACAAGTATAATGTAACTTATTCAATTTTTAAAAATACTCTGAATATATTAAAAAAGGCTACATTTTTTCTATATTTATGATATGGTTTATCAACAGTTTATTAATTACCATTTCACACACATTACGCTTCCCTCCTACGTCGTCGCATAAAAAGTGTTCCATTAACATCGTAAAAGAAACTTTTGGGGTAAATTTTTTAAAGAAACTGTAGTAACAACTTTCGCTTTTAACCAAAGCTCAAGTTACATAACGCAGAACATCATAGTACTTTTTTAATATAGATTCTCCAGTGGACGTTCCTTAAAGTTACAACACCTTATTTCTCAGTATTAAGCTCTTTTAATAAGTTGAAAGCAAAATATAAAATTACCAGAGCAGCTAATCCAATACAACTCCACATAAACCAAGCTTGTTGCCAAAAAGAAGTACTACTATGTTCTGGTTTTGTTGTAGTTTGTTTGTATATCACATTTTCTATGTTCGCTAGTGGCAACATATTATTTAAAGGGTTTGCAACATGTGATAAATCATATTCTGGGATTCTTAATTTTTTGTTTCCTGCTGTAACTTTATAAGTACTTTGTTTTTTTAATGCAGCAACCAAATAAATAGGTTTTTGCATAAAATGAATGGCACTAATTTGTAATTTAGGATTGTCCTTATTATCGATTTCTAAATACACGTCTTTTTCTATACATGTTGGTATATTAAAAACGAGGTCTTTATCTGAACGTATTGTAAAAGTTGCTAATGGATTACGATATGATATTATTTCGTTCTTCTCTTCGCGTTCTTCAATGCTATAAAACGTGGCATTTCGGCTATAAAGATCTGGACCCGAAATATCTATTTTAATTTGATTAATAACTTCTTTATTATCAAACGTAATATGAATTTGTGTTTTCTTTTCTACTTCTAAAAACGCGATAGATTTAACTGGGATTTTTTCCATAGTTACAGGCACCGTAATTAATTCTTCGGCACTTGCTTTCCCTATTTTCAACAAATTTATAGGTAATGAGTGTTGGTCATCAAACACAATTTTAATGTATTGATATGTACATAACGGAAAGTTAATTACTTTATAAACACTAGTTTCTGTTAAATGATTTAATTGATTTAGGTAACCGTTATTTACAATTCCAAACCATTCTTTTTGGTTGTTACTACCTTCTAATTTATAGTTTTTACTTCCTTGGTAATTAGTAATTAAAAGTACTGCTTGGTCTAAAGTTTTATAAGGGTTTTTAAAAATATAAGTAGAACTAGTATCTGCTATTCTGGTATTCGATAGAATAGAAAACTCAGTAAAATTAGAAACTTTAGTGTTTTTATAAATACTTGTAGGTTTAATAAAATAAGGCACTTGATTGCCTTTAGCATCCCAAATTCTAAAGTCTCGCAAATCTGTTTCAGCATGTGTTCGAACGTCATGTGGAATTTGAATTTGATACAAACCATCTTCTTTTACAGGATGTATTTCCCCTTTTACAGTAAAATCTTGCCCAAAGGCTATTGTTGAAAAAAGTAGTATGAATAGTTTAAACGATTTCATCATTCTTAGGTGTTTTGTTTTCATCAATTACTAGTACTTTTATTTTTTGGTACACAAACGAAATAATTAAAATAAGCACACCTAAAAGAATAAATGCAATAATTTTTCCTGTTTCAGATACATTACTAATATCGTAAACAAATAGTTTAACAATAGTAAGTCCTAGTAATGCTAGTGCTATAATTCGTAATTGTTTTATTCGTTTTTTTATACCCCAAAGTAATAGTATAAAAGCCAAAATTCCCCATAAAACTGGTAATCCGGTTTTTATAATCTTGTTTTTTGCAGAGGATATAAATTCATACGTGGCTCCATATTGTTCGCTTAATTGTAAGTCATCTGCTGACACACCCAATATATGAAGTCCTTGTAGAATAACTTCGGTACTCGTAATGGCAACCAGAATAAAAGCAGCACACCATATTGCCAATTTATAGTTAAAAATTGAAAATACTTTTTGTTTTTTATTGGTATTATATACTAAATACCAAAGCGCTATAACTAAAACTAAAGACAGCATATGTAAATAGTATGCAATATTGGTATTAGTGCCATATAGAAGGTTATTGTTAAATTCCCAAAAAGGAATTCTAGAAAACAACAATGTAAATCCAACAATGTTTAAAACGGCTATAATATTTACAACTTTATCATTACTTACAGTTCTGTTTTTATATAATATGAAACAGAATATTGTTGTAAATAATAAATGATATAATAAAATAATAGCTAGGGCAGAATTAAAATCGAAATATTGATTTGATTGATACACAACTTCAAAAAGTCCAACTAAATATCCTATAATTATAGCAAGAATACGCGTGTATTTTCTATATAAAACAGGATTGAATGTAAAGCTATATAAACGCAATTTTTCTGTATCATTTCGCAATAAATAATTCACAAGAATAAATGAAGCAATAACTAAAATACCTGCAATAAAAATAGTATTGATTACAATTGATAAATCTGATTCTATGTTAGTATATACAAACCAATCGAGGACTAAACTAATTAGCATTAAAAGCTGAACTATAACAGATGCAAAGCGATAGTTTTTAATTTGTGATTTTTGTGATAACCACATTAACAATACAGCTTCAATAGCCCAAAAAACAGTAATACTATTTCCTGAAAACTGAACTGGAATAGCTAATGTAATAAAGGTTAAACTTAACCCTATTAGTAAATATACACCTCTTTTGTCTAAACCGAATTTCTTATATAATAACACCGAATACCCAATGTTAAGTATTGCTAAAAAGGCTGTAAAAAGTCCTGTTAATTCAGGTTTGAAATTTGATAAAATTAACATGCCAATACCATAAAAAACAAAGTTGTTTATAGTAAGCATTGACAACTGAATTTTAGTTAGATTACCTTTGTATCGTAAATTGTTTATAATATTAATAATGATAAAAATGAGGTAAAAAGTAAAACCAAAAATTAATGCGCCAACATAATGTGGTGTTTCTGCATTTATATCATCTAATACCCATGCACCAAATAACAACATAGTAAATACAAAGGCTAGAATATGTAGTAATTGCCATTTTTTAAAATAAGCTAAAGCCAAAATGCCTATGTTTAAAATAGCAATATATGTAAATAGCACAATGTAATTACCACTACCTGTACTTACCATAAAAGGGACTAAAAAGCCACCAATTAATGATAATATAGCAAGTTCCATACGATTATACGATAAGGAAATTAAGCAACTAAAAGCAGTTATAACTACCATAATAGCAAAAGCCACTTCTTGTCCAAATAGTTTATATTCATGAAACGCAATGTAAATGGTAAAATAAAAGATAGCTATGGCTCCTGCAACAAGAACAGAGCTGAAGGGTGCATATTTTTTACGTAATTTATGAGCAATAAATAGCACTAAGCTTCCTGCTAAAATACCAATGCCAACACGAGCAGGTTCATTAATCCAGTTTTTATCAATTGCAAACTTTACAAAATAACTAATACCTAAAACTAAAATGAGAATCCCTATTTTATTAATTAGGTTTTCTCCAATAAATTTCTCGAGATCAGGATTATTTTGTTTGAATTTCTCCCAGATAGAAAGCGTAGGCGCTTCTACCTCTCTTTTTGTTGGTGCAGCTGTCATTACAGTTTTTGCAGAAGCTACATGCTTCGTTGTATCAACAGATACTTGCTCATTTGAGTCTGTTTTTTCAATTTTAGAATCTTCAATTAATGGCTTATTATTAGCATAATAATTGTAATCCTTTATTATAGTCTTTATAAATTCAAGATCTGTTTTTTCTTTAACTTCAGTTATCTGCAAAACGTCAATCATTTTGCTACGAAGCTTTATTAAGGTTTTATAATCATTAGATTCTTTAGCTGTAGCTAGTATATTTTTAATAATACCTACGTCTTTATCTGTTAGTTTTATAACATTTGGGTATGTTGGTGTATCGCTAACTTTTAATACTTTTGAAACAGTAGGCTCTTTACTTTCAGGAACTTCTATTGGAGGCTCTATTGTTTCTTTAACGACCTCTTTAACATGCTCTTTTTCATCTAGTTTATGTACCTCTTTTGTGTTTAAAAGATTGTAAAGATCATTTAATTTTTTGTTTAAAATATTAATGTCTCCTCTTAAACTATTCCTGTCTTTGCTGTAATTGATATTCTGAAGTATCAATATAATGATAACTACAACTAAAAGAATATATTCCATAACTATTCTATATTTGATTTGAGATCTCTTTGAGATGCTAATGTAATATAACTTTTATTTAAAATAATTGTTGTTTAAATAGAATTTAATCTTTATTTCATTATTAATTAAATTAAACTTTTGTTAAAAAAAGAATGAACATTCATTTTTTAAATATATTTGCAACAGAATATCGTTATTATGAAACTTCAAAAAAGTATAGATAAACGTAATGCATTAATAAAAGCAACTATTGAGTTAGTCAATAATAATGGGTTTCATGCTACACCAATGAGTAAAATTGCTAAAATGGCAAATGTATCACCAGCAACGATATATTTATATTTTGATAATAAACAGGATTTGTTAAACAAAACTTACATTGAAGTAAAAGCAAAATATACAAAGTATGCTTTTGAAACTTATAATAAAAGCATGCCTGTAAAAGAAGGATTTGAAATTATATGGAAACGCATAGCGCATTTTAAACTTAAAGATTGTGAAAATGCAATGTTTTTAGCGCAATGCGATAACACACCTATAATAGACGAAGCAAGTAGACAAGAAGGTATTAAACATTTACAACCCCTACTCGACCTTTGGGAACGTGGTAAAAATGAAGGCATTATAAAACCAATATCTGATTATTTACTATATGCCTATTCAATAAATCCGCTATCATTTTTAATGATGTCTGAAAAACGCGATGCATTTAAATTAGATGAAACACATCTTGAAGAAGCTTTTCAATCGGCTTGGAACAGTATAAAATTATAATAAAAAAAGAAAAATTAAAATTATGGAATTAATAGACAAATTAAATTGGAGATACGCTGCAAAAGCAATGAATGGTAAAAAAGTAGCAGAAGATAAAATAGAACGCATTTTAGAAGCTGCTCGTTTAGCTCCTACCTCTAGTGGATTACAACCTTTTGAAATTATAGTCATTAAAAATCAAGACATAAAAGAAAAAATTAAGCCTGTAGCTTGGAATCAATCTGTAATTACAGACTGTTCACACTTACTAGTTTTTGCTGCTTGGGATACTTATACAGCAGACAGAATAAATTATATGTTCGACCTAACAAATGATATACGTGGATTTAAAAATGAAGGCTGGGAAAATTATAGACAAATGCTTTTAAATTCATATCCGCAGAAAGATGCAGAAGAAAATTTTAACCACGCTGCTAAGCAAGCATATATTGCTTTTTCACAAGCCATTATAGCAGCTGCTTATGAAGGCGTAGACGCTACTCCTCTAGAAGGCTTTGATCCTGCTGCTGTTGATGAAATTTTAGGATTAAAAGAAAAAGGGTTACGTAGTGCTGTGATGCTACCAATTGGTTATAGAGAAGAAGAAAAAGATTGGTTAGTAAATCTAGTAAAGGTTAGAAAACCTATGGAAGATTTAGTAACTGTATTAGAATAGTTCTTAATCTTTAAATCAAAAATCGCAAAAAATGAACAACTTTGAATTTAAAAATCCTACCAAAATAATTTTTGGTAAGAATAGCATAGAGAAACTAGAACACGAAATTCCTCAAGATGCTAAAGTTCTCTTGCTTTATGGAGGCGGAAGCATTATGAAGAATGGTATTTATAATCAGGTTAAAAACGCCTTGTCTAAGCACGATATTATTGAGTTTGGAGGCATTCCTGCCAATCCTGAATATGCCGTTTTAATGAAAGCTTTAAAAGTAATAAAGGATGAAAACATCACCTATTTATTAGCTGTTGGCGGTGGTTCTGTAATTGATGGTACCAAGTTTTTATCTTCAGCGGCTTTATTTGAAGGTGAAACACCTTGGGACATTTTAGCTAAAAATATAAGAACGGAAAAAGGCATGCCGTTTGGTACGGTTTTAACCTTACCAGCAACAGGTTCTGAAATGAATTCTGGTGCTGTAATTACTAGAAATGATACACAAGAAAAACTTGCTATGGGTGGTCCTGGCTTGTTTCCTGAATTTTCAATACTAGATCCGCAAGTTATTGCTTCCATTCCAGAACGTCAGTTAGCAAATGGTTTAACAGATGCTTTTACACATGTTTTAGAGCAATATATGACCTACCCTATTGGTGCTTTATTACAAGATCGTTTTGCAGAAAGTATTTTACAAACTTTAATTGAAGTTGCTCCTAAAGTAATTAAAGACTCAACTGATTACGAAGCGGCTTCAAACTTTATGTGGAGTTGTACTATGGCATTAAACGGATTAATACAAAAAGGTGTACCAACAGATTGGGCTGTGCATGCTATGGGACACGAATTAACGGCGTTATTTGGTATTGATCATGCACGAACATTAGCAATCATTGCTCCTAGTCATTACAAATTTAATTTTGAAGCTAAAAAAGAAAAATTAGCACAATATGCCGAACGTGTTTGGAATATTAATGAAGGAAGTACAGACGATAAAGCCTATGCTGCCATTGAAAAAACAGTTAATTTTTTCCATCAATTAGGAATTAAAACAAAATTATCTGATTATACTAAAGATTATCAAGGTACTGCTGAAGAAATAGCAAATCGATTTACAAATCGAGGTTGGTTAGCTTTAGGAGAGCATAAATCATTATCACCCGATGAAGTTGAAAAAATTGTAAAAATGGCTTACTAAATATGATGACTCCAGGTTAATAGTTTTAATTTAATCTGGAGTTTTTTATACTACAAAATTGTAACCCGTACTTTTTTCTTTTTTAATCGAGTATTGTTTAGTTTTTTTACTAATTCATCTGCCATAGCTAGCGGAATAGCCACAAAAGCGCAATCGGGTTTTAATTCTATAGTACCTAATTGTTCTTTAGTAATACCTCCTTGTTTTATGAATAAACCAGCAATATCACCTTTTGAAATTTTATCTTTTCGTCCTCCAGAAATAAATAAGGTTTCCCAATATTGTGGTTTTTGTGCTGCTTTTTTAGAAATATTGATACCGTTAACATTTTTAATGAATTCTGGCAATAATTCGTTTTCCCATTTTAATATATAAGCAGTTCCTTTAGCGTTAACTCTTGCTGTTCTTCCATTTCTATGAATAAATTCTTCCTCATGTCGAGGTAATTCGTAATGAATAATATAATTCAATTCAGGAATATCAATACCTCTGGCTGCTAAATCGGTTGCAACTAACACTTGACAAGTACCGTTTCTAAACTTTATTAAAGCACGTTCTCTGTCTTTTTGTTCCATACCGCCAGAAAAACAAGCATGACTCACTTTATTTCGTTTTAAAAAACGACTCACTTCATTTATGCTATCTCGTAAATTACAGAAAATAATTCCTTGCTCATTACCAATATACTGGGTTAATTGTAATAGTGTTTTTAGCTTATTTTTATCTGGTGAAATCACTGTTTTAATAGCGAGTTTCGATTCCTTTTTTTCTTTTAAATAATTGACAGTAGTTGGTTTATCTAAACGTACAAAACTAGGAATTGTAACACCTTGTGTAGCAGAAGTTAAAATACGCTTATTTATACTAGGAATTTGACTAATAATAGCTTTCATTTCTTCCTCAAAACCATCTTCTAAAGACTTGTCGAATTCATCTAAAATAAGTGCTTTGATACTTGATTTAGAAAAACGATTACTATTAAAATGATCTAGTATTCTACCTGGTGTTCCTATTAAAATTGCTGGATTGTGTTTAATTTCAATTTTATCTTTTGATATCGGTCTACCTCCATAAACTGCATTCACTTTAAAGCCAGCACCCATAGACCGAATAACCTGTTCAATTTGAATGGCTAATTCTCTTGAAGGCACTAATATTAAGGCTTGAATTTCGGTAGAATCAGGATTTAAAGTTTTTAATAACGGTAATGAAAATGCTAATGTTTTTCCTGTGCCAGTTGGCGATAATATTATAGTATTTGTTGTTGCTTCAATAACAGAAACAGCTTCCTTTTGCATAGGATTCAAGGCTTCGATATTTAATTTTGTTAAAATATCGTCTTGATTTTTAATATGATTTGCCATAAATAATTTATCTCAATTAACGCATTATTCATTTTAATTAAGTTGTGTAGAAACAATTTTTTTATTCAAAATCTATTAATACAGAAATTAATCTTGACAAAACGTAATTCGGTGCAAATATAACGACACTTAAGTGTATAATACCTTTAGTGATAGTGTATTTTAAAAAATAGTGTTTATAGCTTAAGACACTTAACTAAAGCTTACTGTTTTCAGACTTAACTTCTCCAGAATATCTGATTGGAAATCTAGAAGCACTATTAAATGTCATATCGCAATTTAAACTAGGATATATTTTGATGTATACATTAAAGCTTTCATTATTACTTTTAGCATTAAACTTAATATCATAGCTATGGTCTTTGTTTTTAACTGTTGTATAATTTTCCATAAGACCATCAAATTGTATCGCAGAATCTCCTCCTCCATAATCAACTTGCATTTGACGCTCACCAAAATAAGGTAAGTAGGAAGTGATACTATCGTTAGATATCGTTAAAAAATTAGCATTACCAATTAAACTTATACTTCCAGATGAGCTTCCAGGTTGCATGATACCAGAGTTTAAAACTTGCTGCATGGCATTAGTAACTTGTGGATATGCCCAATTGGATACTATAGTAAATTGTTTATTTTTTATTAATACATCTAGGGCTGCTATTTCACCTTCTGTAGCTTTACTTTTTGATGCTCCGCAAGAAAAAAAGAAAAACCCAATAATAACAAGACTATAAGTTATTAGTTTCATTTTAAAATATTATTTATGTTCTAAAATACAAAACATATTGCATTTATATAGAAAATAGATATTGTATTTATTTTCTAACACTTAATGCATACTTTAGCGTATCATGAATTTAAAATTACAATATCAAGGTTATTTAAATACACCCTTACTATGGAAAGCACATGAAGTTTTTGGTTTGAAACAATTAGAACTTAATAACCAAAATTACAGTGTTTTTAATGAAATACTTCCTGATAATTTACGATTAGGAAAACGTGTAGAACGCTTTGTTAGTGCAGAACTAAATAAAAATGAGAGTGTTGAGATTTTACTAGAAAATGTTCAAATACAGAACCAAAAGCTAACTATTGGAGAACTAGATTGTATTATAAAACATGACAAAACGCCCATTCATTTAGAAATTATTTATAAGTTTTATTTGTATGATCCTAAAGTGGGTAAAACAGAAATAGAACATTGGATCGGACCAAATAGAAATGACAACCTATTAAAAAAGTTAACAAAGTTAAAAGACAAGCAATTACCTTTGCTTTATAATATACATACGAAACCACATTTAGATGCTTTGAATTTAAAAGCTGAAAAGTTATTACAGCGGGTTTATTTTAAAGCTCAATTGTTTACTCCGTATACTAATAATACTGCCGATTTTAAAATATTAAACAAGGATTGCTTAAAAGGATTTTATATTTCATTTTCTGAATTGGAACAGTTCGCTTCATGCAAATTTTATATTCCAAATAAAGCAGATTGGCTTGTAGAAGTTCAAACTCAAGTAGATTGGTTACCCTACACCCTATTTCTTGAAAAAATAACAACTTTAATAAATAAAAAAACAGCACCTTTATGTTGGATAAAATTCCCTAAAGGTGCTGTTAAAAAGTTTTTTGTAGTCTGGTGGTCTTAAAAACCAACTACTCTATATTTTTACTGCTCTAGTATAATATTTTCTTTTAAAATAATATCTTTATTTGCTACATACATATCACCTTCCATATTTAATTTTAGCATACTCATAACAGCTTTTGCACGACATGCTAAAGTTAAATCTGGCAATAATGGATCATTATCAAAAAAGAAAGAAGTTAATTCGTATTCTGCTTTATCAGGTTCTTTAATAGTACGATGTATTTGTCTTAATTCTTTAGAACGTACAAATTTACCAGGAATAAAAGTGTAGAAAGTATATTGTCCGTCTGCATTTGTTTTTATCCATCCTCTGTGGTAAATATATCGCTTGTGATTTTCATCTCTTTTAAGCTCATAATTCCCTTTTTCATCAGATTGATGTATAAAAAGAATAACATCACTGGCAGGAGTTTTTCCATCACTTTGATAAATAGTTCCAGTAATTTTAAGTTTATCTGTTTTTGTAGCGAAATCAGGAATCGTATCTGTATTATTTAATTGCTTTTCAGAATAATCGAAAATAGCATTTCGCTTCTTGTAATTTAATGGAGTTTCATTGCTAGTGCTTACAAAATCTTGCGCAATAAGTGTATTAAAACTTATTAAACACGCAAAAAACATTAGAGGCATTATTTTTTTCATGATAGCAGTATATTGTTTAATATGTTTAAAACTAATTTATTAGCTTATTGTTACCTAAAAAATCTTATGAACTATAAAATTTTCACGATTAAATGATAAAAATCTAAAATACCAGATTAAATATGATAGTATTTCGTATTTTTGTTAACCAAATGGTTAAACCATAAAGTTAACAATGAAAAAACATAAAGACGAAAACACAGAAGAACAGATACTTAACGCAGCAAAACAAATATTTCAAAGCAAAGGAATGGATGGTGCTAGAATGCAAGAAATAGCAAATAAAGCTGGTATTAATAAAGCAATGCTTCATTATTATTACAGAAGTAAACAGTTACTCTTTGAAGCGGTTTTTAATAATGCCTTTTCATTATTGGCACCTCAATTAAATGCAATACTAAATGACGATTCTTCTATTGAAGAGAAAATAAAAAACTTCACATCAAACTATATCTCATTTATAATGAAGCATCCATATTTGCCAAATTTTATTGTACAAGAGCTTAATAGAAATGAAGATTTTATACTAAAAATTAAAAACAATACTGGGTTTCCTAATTTAGAAAAGTTCAAAAAACAAGTAGATATAGAAGTTAAAAACGGCATTTTAAGACCTATTAGTGGTGAACAATTGTTCATAAATATTTTATCGCTTAGTGTATTTCCTTTTATAGGAAAACCATTAATAAAAGCTTTAATAAACATAGAAGACAATGCTTATAATCAAATAATTGAAACACGTAAAACAGAAGTTTTTCATTTTATTATAAATGCCATAAAACTAAAATAATGAAACAGATAAAACATTTTGTAATCGGTTTAATGCTATTTATTGCAGTACCCGCTTTGGGGCAACAAACCATAACACTTCAAGAATGTTATAACTTGGTTACTGTAAATTATCCTTTAGCAAAACAAACACAGTTATTACAACAGCAAAATCAAATTGACACAGAGCTTATTAATAACAATAAACTCCCTAAAATAAGTTTAAATGCTCAAGCAACCTATCAGTCTGATGTTATTGAAGTACCAATCTCTAATGCTAATATTAAACCCTTAAATAAAGATCAGTACAAAGCAACACTTTCTGTAAATCAGCTTATTTATAATGGTGGTGCTACCAATGCGTCTTTAAACTTAAAGACAGCACAACTTAAAACTAAAGAGAAACAAATAGAAGTTAGTTTATACCAATTAAAAAATCAGATAAACCAGCTATATTTTTCAATTTTGCTTTCACAAGAAAACATCTTGTTATTAAATTCTAAAAAAGCCTTAATACAATCTAAATTAAAAGAAGTAAAATCGGGTATTAAAAATGGAGCACTTCTCCCCGCTTCCGATAAGGTTTTAGAAACCGAATTACTAAAAATTAATCAGCAATTTATTGAAGTTAATCATTATAAAACGACTTTAATACAAACACTTTCAAGTTTATTAGCAAAACCATTAGATGATTCTACATTGTTTGAAAAACCTATGATTGATAATCATTTAAACGTAGCAATTAACAGACCTGAATTGGAACTTTTTCAATATAAGAAAACAGAAATAGAACAATCTGAATCCTTACTAGCTAAAAAACGTGCACCAAAATTAATGGGTTTTGTAACAGGAGGTTATGGAAATCCAGGATTGAATATGTTAGATAATTCGTTTCAAACATTTTATACACTAGGTGTGAAATTAAATTGGAATGTATTCGATTGGAATACTAATAAAAAGGCACGTCAATCCCTTGCTATCAATAAAGATATAGTTGATACCGAAACAGATGTTTTTAAATTAAATACGAATATTAAACTAAAACAACAGCAACAAGAAATTAACAAAATTGAAGCTTTAATAATGTCTGATAAAGAGATTATTGAACTTAGGAAATCGGTACTTAAATCTGCCGATTCGCAACTTAAAAATGGCGTTATTACATCATCAGCATATATTACAGAACTCACTAATTTATATGAAGATGAAAACAAGTTAATCCAACATAAAATTCAGTTACAACTTACAAAAGCAAATTACAATATTATTCAAGGTCAATAAAAACAAACAGATGAAGTATTACAAATACATTTTAGGAATCGCTTGGTTTACAAGTTTAATAGCTTGTAGTAATGCAAACGAAAAAGCCGATGGCTATGGTAATTTTGAAGCGACAGAAATAACCATTTCAGCCGAAAACAATGGTAGAATAATGCAGTTTCGTGTTAATGAAGGAGACCAATTGCAAAAAGAACAATTTATTGGTTTTATAGATACAACTTCTCTAGCCTTAAAACGTGAGCAATTACAGGTTTCTAAAGCTGTAGTTACATCAAAATCTAAAGGTGTTTTATCACAAATTAATGTGCTAAATGCCAAATTAAAAACAGCCTACACAAATAAGGAACGTATTGAGAATTTAATAAAAGATCAGGCAGGTACACAAAAGCAATTAGATGCTATTTTGGGTGAAATAGATGTGATTAAAAATCAAATTAGAAGTGTTGAAATTCAGAATGCACCTGTGGTAAATGAATTAAAAAGCATTGATGTGCAAATGAAGCAAATTGAGGATCAGATTAATAAATGTAAAATCATTAACCCAATAAACGGAACTGTTTTAACAAAATATGCAGAGCCTAACGAAATTACTGCTTTTGGGAAGCCTCTTTACAAAATAGCAGATTTAAACACCATGCAATTACGTGTTTATGTGAGTGAAACGCAATTGGCAAATTTAAAAATAGGACAACAAGTCGCTGTTAAAATTGATGCTACTGATGATATGAAATCATATGATGGCATTATTAATTGGATAGCTTCTGAAGCAGAATTTACGCCTAAAATTATTCAAACCAAAGAAGAACGTATTGCCTTAGTTTATGCAGTGAAAGTTACTGTTAAAAATGATGGAAGTCTTAAAATAGGCATGCCTGCGGAAATGTGGTTAAACAATTAAAAATACATATAAACCTAAAATAAACTAAAATGGACAAACATTATTACAACGTTAACGTTGCTTGGAAACAAGATCGCAAAGGAGTTATGTGTTCACCAGAACTACACAAAATGGAGTCTAATGAAATGAACTGTATTGAGGTTGCAACACCTCCAGAATTCTCTAAAGGAATGCCAAATATTTGGTCTCCTGAACATTTATTTACGGCAGCAGTAAGTAGTTGTTTAATGACTACTTTTTTAGCTATTTCAGAATATTCAAAATTCGATTTTATAAGTTTTAAATGTGGCTCAAAAGGTATTTTAGACAAAGTAGATGGAAAGTTTGTAATGACTGATGTTTTACTATACCCTGAGGTTGTAATTGCTGATGAAAGCAAAAAAGAACGAGCAATACGTATTCTTGAAAAATCGGAAAAAGCTTGTTTAATATCTAATTCTATAACTTCAAAAGTAACTATGGAACCAAAAATTATCATACAAAATTAACCAAGCTTGAGTATTTCTGTAAATCATATTAGTAAATCGTATAAAGACGTTAATGCTTTAAAAGATATTTCTTTTGAAGTAGAAAAAGGTGAGCTTTTTGGGCTCATTGGTCCCGATGGTGCTGGTAAAACAACCTTATTTCGCATTTTAACAACTCTTTTAATTGCAGATAAAGGAACAGCTACCGTTGTTGACTTTGATGTTTTTAATGATTATAAGAAAATACGAAATTGTGTTGGCTATATGCCTGGGAAATTTTCATTATATCAAGATTTAACAGTCGAAGAAAATTTAAATTTCTTTGCTACTATTTTCGGAACTACCATTGAAGAAAATCACGATTTAATTAAGGAAATTTATGTTCAAATAGAACCTTTTAAAACTCGTAGGGCAGGCAAACTTTCTGGAGGCATGAAACAAAAACTAGCTTTATGCTGTGCGCTTATTCACAAACCAGACGTTCTGTTTTTAGACGAGCCTACCACTGGAGTCGATCCTGTATCTCGTAAAGAATTTTGGGAAATGCTTAAACGTTTGCAACAAAAAGGCATCACCATTTTAGTATCTACACCGTATATGGACGAAGCGCAACTTTGTGATAGAGTAGCTTTAATTCAAGACGGAAGCATTTTAGAAATAGACACACCCAATGCACTTGTAAAAAAGTTTCCTAAAACCATTTATAATATTAAGGCTAATGATATGTTTCAGCTTATAAAAAGTTTGAAAGAGTATCCGCATCAATATAGCGTGTATCCATTTGGAGAATTTGTGCATTATACAGATACCAGAGAACATTTTGATACAAAAGATTTATTACAGTTTTTAGAAACCGAAACACTTTCTAAAATTATTATAGAAAAAACAGAACCTACAATAGAAGATTCTTTTATGGAATTGGCTAAATAAAATTAGTAGAATACTTAAAAAACAATGAACGACAACAAAGTTATACAAGTTAAAAATCTGACTAAAAAATTTGGTGATTTTACTGCTGTAAATGCTATAACATTTGATGTTGAAAAAGGGGAAATATTTGGTTTTTTAGGAGCCAATGGCGCAGGAAAAACAACAGCTATGAAAATGCTTATAGGTATTTCTAATCCTTCTTCTGGAGAAGCAAATGTTGCTGGTTTTAATGTATTTACCAATGCTGATGATGTAAAAAAAAACATTGGATATATGAGTCAGAAATTTGCCTTGTATGACGATTTAACAGTTCGAGAAAACATTACTTTTTTTGGTGGTATTTATGGATTGTCTAGAGCTCAAATTAAAGAAAAATCTAATGCTCTAATAGAAGAATTAGGCTTGGAAGAAGTTAGCAATAATCTAGTTAGTGCTTTGCCTTTAGGATGGAAACAAAAAATGGCCTTTTCGGTGGCATTATTACACAATCCTAAAATTGTGTTTTTAGATGAACCTACTGGTGGTGTAGATCCTATTACTAGACGCCAATTTTGGGAACTTATTTATAAAGCAGCAAACCAAGGAACAACCATTTTTGTTACAACACATTATATGGATGAAGCTGAATATTGTGACCGTGTATCTATTATGGTTAATGGAAAAATTGAGGCATTAAACACTCCTAAAAAGCTAAAAGAACAGTTTAAGACTGATAATATGAACGATGTGTTTTTAAAGCTAGCAAGAGGATGAAAAAATTTAAAGGTTTCATAAAAAAAGAATTCTACCATATTTTTAGAGATAAACGCTCATTGTTTATACTCTTTGGAATGCCTATAGCTCAAATCATGCTTTTTGGATTTGCAATTACCAACGAAATAAATAATGTTGATATTGCTATTTTAGACCACGCTAAAGATGCTACCACACAAGAAATAATCAATAAAATATCAGCTTCCTCCTATTTTAGCATTCATCAGTTTATTGATAATGAATCAGATATTGAGTCTGTTTTCAAAAAAGGAAAAGTAAAAGCAATTTTAAATTTTAGAAAAGATTTCAGTAAAAATCTAATTAATGAAAATCACGCTACCCTACAAATAATTGCAGATGCCACAGATCCTAATACGGCTAATACAATTAGTAATTATATAAATGCAATCCTTTTAAATTATTTAAAAGAGCAAAATAAAGCTATTAAAATAGCTTACCAAATTGTGCCTCAAACCCGTATGGTATATAATCCTGAACTAAAAAGTGTATATATGTTTGTACCTGGAGTTATGACCATAATTTTAATGTTGGTTTCTGCTATGATGACTTCTATTTCTATTGCTAAAGAAAAAGAACTAGGTACTATGGAAATTTTATTGGTATCGCCTTTAAAACCATTTTTGGTTATAGTAGGCAAAGTATTTCCGTATATATTTTTATCAATAATCAATGCCATAGTTATCATCATATTAAGCATATTTGTTTTTAAAATGCCAATTCAAGGAAGCCTGTTTCTATTAGGTTTAGAAAGTATTTTATTTATTATCACATCATTAGCATTAGGTATTTTAATTTCAACTATTTCTGCAACACAACAAACTGCTATGATGATTTCATTAATGGGATTAATGCTTCCAACTATTTTGTTATCTGGGTTTATTTTTCCTATTTCAAGTATGCCTCTACCCTTGCAAATTATTAGTAACATCATTCCTGCAAAATGGTTTATTATAATTGTAAAAGGCATTATGTTAAAAGGTGTCGGATTATCATTTATATGGAAAGAAACATTGGTTTTATTGGGTATGACGATTTTTTATATGGTAATAAGTGTGAAGAAATATAAAATTAGACTCGAATAAATGTGAATACATGAAAACAATTTTATATATCATACAGAAAGAGTTTAAACAAATTTTTAGAAATAAAAGCATGTTGCCTATTATTTTTATCATGCCCTTGTTTCAACTTATTATTTTAGCTAATGCTGCTACGTTTGATATTAAGAATATCAAATTTGCTTATATAGATAATGATCATTCTGCAACTTCTAGGGCTTTAATCGATAAATTTAGAGCTTCAAATTATTTTAATGTTTTAACTGTTTTGTCTTCAGAAAAAGAAGGAAATGCAGCTATGCTTAAAGGTAAGGTTGATGTATTACTAGAAATACCAACACATTTTGAACATGATATACTAAAAGAAAAGTATGCCAATTTAGGAATTACTATAAACGCTATTGATGGTGCTACTGCTGGTGTAGAAAACGTATATATAACCCAAATAATACGAGGCTTTAATAAACATTTAAAGACAGATTTACAAATAACTTCTAGTAGTAGTTTTAAACCTTTAAGCATAGTAAGCATTCCGTTGTTTTGGTATAATGAAACATTAAACTACAAAACCTTTATGGTTCCTGGTATTTTGGTGTTATTAGTAACTATGATTACTCTATTTCTTTCGGGAATGAATATTGTTCGAGAAAAAGAAATAGGCACCTTAGAGCAAATTAATGTAACTCCCATTAAAAAGAGTCAATTTATTATTGGGAAACTATTCCCCTTCTGGGTGATTGGATTAGGATTATTAAGTGTTGGATTAATTATAGCTAAGCTTATTTTTAATGTTCCTATGGTGGGTAGTTTACTCGTAATGTATTTCTTTACCTCGATATATTTATTAGTAGTTTTAGGTATTGGTTTATTTATATCAAATTTTACAAATACACAACAACAAGCCATGTTTATTGCTTGGTTTTTTATGGTTATTTTTATTTTAATGAGTGGCTTATTTACTCCCATTGAAAGTATGCCTGTATGGGCTCAAATTATCACAGAATTTAATCCTATTAAATATTTTGTTGAGGTGATGCGGATGGTAATGTTAAAAGGTTCAGGTTTTGTTGATATACTTCCGCAACTAGGAAAAACCATATTATATGCACTTATTATGAACGGATTGGCTGTTTGGAGTTATAAGAAAACAACTTAAAATAATTGTTACAATATTACATTAAACAAGTATCCAGAAATAATAATACATAGTGCTACAACACTAAAAAATATAGCAATAAGCTTTATTGACATTACTTTTTTAAGAAGCATAGCTTCTGGTAGTGATAAGGCTACAACACCCATCATAAAAGAAATAGCTGTACCCAACGGAATACCTTTGCTTACTAGTACTTGTACAACAGGAAGTATTCCAGAAGCATTTGAATACATGGGAACTGCTAAAATAGTTGCCATTGGAACAGCAAAAACATTATTCTTGTTCATATACTGCTCAAAAAAACCTTCAGGGATATAACCATGCATTATGCCTCCAATAGCAATACCAATTATTACATAAGGTATAACGCCTTTTAGTATTTTAATAGCATCATTATAAATAGCTGGTAATTTTTGCACAAAAGATTGACTAATTTCTTCTTGACTATTTTGAGTAATGTTTGAAGCCATTAAAATCTCTTTTGCCCAAGGAGTTAATAGGGTATCAAGTTTTAAATGTTGCAAAATAAACCCTGAAATAGTTCCTAATAAAATACCACTAATTACATAAATTGCTGTTATTTTAATTCCGAAAAGCCCTAAAAACAATCCAATAGCAACTTCATTAACCAAAGGCGATGTTATTAAAAAAGCGAAGGTAACTCCTAACGGAATTCCTCCTCGCACAAAACCAATAAACAAAGGAACTGAAGAGCATGAACAAAATGGTGTTACCACACCAAAGAGACTAGCCATAAAATAATCTAAACCAAAAAGTTTATGTGTAGTTAAGTAATTTTTAACTCTTTCAACAGGAAAATGGCTATTAACAAATCCCATCAAGAATATAATTAGGATTAACAGTGTGATAATTTTAATACTATCGTAAATAAAAAAATCTAACGCTTTTGTGAAATGACTGTTTGGGTCTATTTGCAAAAATAAATGCTCTAGTTTATTAACAAAATATAATAAATAACACATTTCTATTTTGTTAACAACTCCAAGACTTCACTTTTAGAAGGAATTCTTCCTTTAACAACAACGATACTATCAATTATTATTGCAGGTGTAGACATGATATTATAAGTCATTATTTCAGCAATATCTTCTACTTTTTCAATATTAGCATCAATATTGTTTTCGGTTACAACATCTTGTACAATATTAGTTACTGCTTTACATTTTGCACAGCCTGTACCTAAAATCTTAATTATTTTCATCTGTTGTGGTTTTATGTATTTTTATCTCCTCAGATGTGATTTTACGCTCACTTTATATAGTCGATTTAATAATTATAATTTGTCATTTCCCTAGGATTAAAGAAAAAATAAATCATAATAAATCAGTGTAAAGCTACACCAAGTTCATGAGGCTTTACATGATAATTATCATGTAATTCACCGTTAGAATAAGCTAAAACTCCAATGCTTTCAACAACTAACACAATATAACCATAGAAGAAAGGTGATTTGTTTAAGTTGATTAAAGAAAATCTATTAGTTTTCGGCATAAAATGTTTAGCAATTACATTTATTTGAAAAGATTGCTTGAAAGATAATTCCTGAGATTTAAAGCATATTATTAATCGCTTTAAACCAATCATCAATATTTGTTTTATTGGTGTTTAACGCGATGCTTCCATTACCGTAAGGTTCATAAATATTTTCATCTGTAACAGAAAAGAAACCAACTGTTGGCGTTAACGAAGCACTAGCTAAATGCATAACACCATTATCGGCAGCAATAAAAATAGAGGTGTTTTTTATAATAGCACCCATTTCTCGAATGTCTTTACTATAAAAATTAGGTGCTTTAAAGTTTATTTTCGAAATGTTTTCAATAGGTAACATTTCAATGATATTATAATCTGGAAACTCCTTTTTTAGGCGTGCATAAAATGTTTCCCACCAATCTTCAGAATAACACTTATTACCTGTTGCATTCGTATAAATACAAATAGTCTTTTTATCATTCTTAATAATGTCATCTAAAATTTTCTTTCCTTTAGAAAGTTCAGACTCGCTTAACTTTATGTCAAGTAACGGTATATCACTTTCGTTTTTAGGAAATCCTATTTTAGCTAAATAATGTCTTAAATTATAAACAGGATACTTTGAAATGTGGGCGTAATCACTATAAGTCGTTTCAATATCTTCATTTGTTTCTCCAAAAATTTTTATAGATGCATTTGCTAAATTTGTAAGCAATCTTCCTGAAGACGAGTTTTTATCTCCATTAATAACTAAATCATAAGTTTCTTTTTTAATAGATAACCATCCTTTTGCATATTTTATCAAATTGCTAAATGGTTTTCTTGGTAGTTGGATTATTTTATCAACTTCTTTATAATTTTCAAAAACAGGATATGCAACACCACCCTTTACAAATAAATCTATTTTACAATCTGGAAATGTATTAATAACCTCTTTTACAATAGGTGTCAATAAAAGCTGATTTCCTAACCTATGATTAGGTCTAATAATTAAAACCTTTTTTATATCTGACACATTGAGAGCGCCAATTTTTGGTTCAGAATAAGAACTACCAACATTCTTTGTAATGCTGTGAGTTATTTTCCTTCTAATTTGATTAATGCGTATTTTGAATGACATTTAGCTTTTTTATAAAAATAAAATCGAGGCAAAAATACTAATTATAAGTACAATGATAATATTGTAGCTGTCATTATTACTAACTCGCTGTTATTTTACATATTCTTCAATTAACTTACTAAATCTGTTTCCAATAATCATTTATTTACACGAATCAAAATACAACATAATCAAATAGTTAGAAATAATTTAAAAATTATTTCAATCAAATGCAACCTTTCATTTTTTTACTTGTCTATAATAGTAACTTAAAAATTAGAATTACTTTTAAGAGGAATTAGAGCTAGCATAATTTAATTGGAAACGAATATTTTATACACACACAAAGACCTTGTTGAAAGCAGCAAGTTAGGTGATAGAAACTCACAATATAAATTGTATGAACTCTATATTGATGCTATGTATAATGTTAGTATGCGGATGATGCGAATAAAAGAAGATGCCGAAGATGTTGTACAAGAAAGTTTTGTTGAAGCATTTAATAATTTATCATCATTTAGGTATGAAAGTACTTTTGGTTCGTGGTTAAAACGCATAGTAGTAAATAAAAGTATTAATTGTTTGAAGAAGAAAAAGATACCTGTAGTACCAATTGAAAATGAAATGTATCACATAAAATCTGATGATATCCAGGAAGAAGCTTTAGCAATGGATATAAAAAAGGTTATGGCAGGTATAAAACTTTTACCTTCTGGATATCAACAAATAATAAACTTGTATTTAATTGAAGGATACGATCATAGTGAGATTTCAGAAATATTAGATATAACAGCATCTACTTCTAAATCGCAATACCACAGAGCAAAGAAAAAATTAATTGAAATTATAAAGACATTATGATGGATGATTTTGAAAAAAATATAAGAGATAATAAATCTCTTTTTGATGAACATAAAGCAGACAGAAGTAAACTTTGGGCAAATATCGAATCTAAATTAGATACACCAAAAGCTAAGCCAAAGGTTATAAAATTATGGCATAAACCTATGTTTAAAGTAGCCGCAACCATTGTTATTGCCTTAGGTATATTTTCTTTAGTAAATACTATGAATACAAATAGTGAAACCCAGAATAATAGCTTTGCTAATCAAGAACTAAATGATATTGATGCGCATTATAAAAGTTTGGTAGCTTACCAAGTTAAACTGGTTGATAAAAACACACAATTATCCGACAAGGAAAAGAAAGAATTCTTGTCTTTTATTGATGAATTGGATGTTGAATATGAAGCACTAAAATTAGAACTAAATAAAAATTTAGATAGTGAAATCATTTTAGAAGCTATTGTAATAAACTATAAGAAAAGAATAGAATTAATAGAGAACTTATTAAAGCAAATTAACAGTTCTAAAAATTTAGAAGATGAAGAAGCATACATTTTATAAAAGAATAATGCTACTAATTTTAGTATTAGTAAGCTACTCAATACAGTCTCAAGAAATAGTGACGAAAAAAATTGAGAAAACATTTAAAATGACAAATGCCGGAGAATTGCATTTAGATAATAAGTATGGTAATATTTTAATTACCGGTTGGAATGAAAATAAAACAACCGTAGTTATTGATATTAAAGTAAGTAATAAGAAAAAAGATAACGCAAAAGATCTTATAGATAGAATTATTGCTAATATTAAAAGTGCTGGCGATTATGTAAGTATAGCTTCTGAAATATCAGATAAAAACACCAGCTTTTTTTCAAGATATTTTAATAAAGTAAACCCTTTTGAATTTGATAAAAGCAATGTAGAAATTAACTATAAAGTTTACTTACCTATTAATGCCGAAATAGAAGTTACCAATAAGTTTGGAGATATTGTTATTGATAATTGGACTGGTAGATTAAAAGCTAATTTAGAACATGGTGATTTATGGATAAATAGTATGGTGAATAATGCTAACATAGAAATGAAGTTTGGTAAACTTCGAGCTAAATCAATCACCTATGGAAACGTAAATCTAAAAAATGGTGATATTGATATTGAAAACTCTAAAAACTTACTATTAAGAACAAGCGGAAGTAATATAGAAATAAATACAGTTACAAATCTAGAACTCTATTCTAGTAAAGATGAAATAGATTTGGAACACGTTGGAAATATTATAGGCGAAATTTATTTTTCAAAAGTGATGACTCAAAGTATTGAAGACAAAATTAGTTTACTAATGCGTGTTGCAGAGTTAAGAATATTAAAAATAAACCAACCAGATGCTATGGTTGATATTAATCAAGAATCATCTGATATTCATATAAACATCAATGGTCTCTCCTTTAAGTTTAATGCTACTTTAGAGCAAGGCTTATTAAGACTTCCTAAAACATTTTCAAATATTAATAGTAAAGTCATTAATAAAAGTGACAGACTTAGAGAAATTAAAGCTACTTACGGCAAAACAAAAGAAGGTGTCTTCTCTTTTACAGGAAAAAAAGGGGTTATTGTTTTAAATGAATAACACCATTAATTTACTAAGAATATAAAAAAACAACTTTATAATGCAACCTTTTAAAAATTGTGTTGTCTATAAATAATAACTATACAAATAAACAGCCATGAAGCAATATTCAATCTTTTTAACTCTACTATTTTTTAGCATTGCTAACCTTTTAAATGCTCAAGAAGAATCTAATAGCGACTACATTGAATTTAACGACCGAAAAAACACAGTACACGGTGTGTATGTTGGGTTAGGAATTTATACAGGTAAAATACATAGAGCTGATACCTATTCAGCCGATTTAAAAATTGCATATGTAGCAAATCAACAATTTGAAGTTGGTTTTGTAGGAGTTGGTTTTTATTCCGATTTAAATAAGCGCGGATTAGATTTTAATAATAGAGATTTAATTGGTGTCTATGGCGGACTACATTTTGAGCCTATACTATTCGGAAAATCGTTATTAAGCGTGTCTTTTCCTGTACTTATAGGTGGTGGTGGTATTACTTTACTAGATGAAAATAACATAGAAGATGTTGAAATACAAGATGATGAATGGCAAGCTGTTTTTGTTTTAGAACCTGGAGTTAAAATACTATTTAACATTTCAAGATACGTACAAATTGAAGCAGGTATTAAACATCGTTTTTCTAGTAAAATAGACTTAAATCCTGACTATAATATTGATAATATTAATGGGTTTTCGGCTGGTTTAGGTATTAAAATTGGTGTTTTTAATATGGGAAGAAACCGTTATAAAAAAAATATAAATGATGAAGAAAACTAAAAAAGCAATTAATAAGATGAATACTAATCATGTTATTTCAAAAAACAACAAAGTATTTATAAAATCAAGATCTAATGAATGGTTTCCAATAAATTTTCAATGGATTCCAATTGTAAAGCTTAATGAAACAATGAATCATTAAAATAACATTTTATCAATCAAAAAAATCAATCAATCAAAATGAAAACGAACAGACTTTTAATCCTTTTAGCCATTTTAGGGATAAGTTTAAACTCATGTAGTGTAGACACAATAAGAGTTTCTGCAAACGACACAATTACTTATAATAGCATTACTCCTTCTGATTATGATGCTATTGAAATTTCAAACGGTTTCAATGCCTATATAACGTTCTCAGATACTGAAGAATCTATTGAAATTGAAACCAATGAAAATCTTCAAAATCTAGTTATTGCTGAAATTAGCAACAATACACTTACAGTAAAACTAAAAAACAATATACATATTAAAGGCTCAGCAACTTTAAATGTTTATATCACTACAAAATCAATTACAGATTTTAAGGTAGCGGCAGATTCAAATATCTACTTAGAAAATGCTTTAGTTGAAGATGATGTGAAAATTAATGTTACTGCTGATAGTTTTTTCTCTGGAGAAGTAGATATAAATAACTTAGACCTTAAGCTAGCTGCAAATGCTAGAGTCGATTTGCATGGAAATATTACTCAATTAAATACAAATCTTTCGGCTGATGCCGAACTTTCTGATTATGATTTAGTTATTGAAGATTTAATAATAGACATGGTTGCTGATTGTAATGCGAATTTAACTGTTATCAATACCATTACTATTGATGCAACTGCTAATTGTGTTTTAAAATATAAAGGAAATGCAGATATTATTCACCAGCATTTAACTGCCGATTCTAGAATTAAAAAAATAGATTAGTTTTTAATTCGTCCCTTATACCAAACATTTAAAACCATACCTCCAATAATTAATGCAATTCCCAAGAGGTTCCAGAGCGTATAAATCTCATTAAATAACAAAACTCCAAATGAAGCTGTAAATACAACTTCTACATATTTTATAGGTGCTACCAAATTAGTGGTAGCACTTTGAAATGCTTTGGTCATAAATATTTGTCCAAAATATCCAAACACACCCAAGCTAGATAAAAACAACCACTCTGTACCTTTTGGAGTTACCCAATTACCTATTGAAAGTACACCACCAAGAACAGTAGCAATTACCATGAAATAATTAACAATAACTACAGGATGTTCGCTCTTCCCTATTTTACTTATAATAACGTAAACTAAACCACTAAGAACAGAAGCTAAAAGAACCAATATTAATCCGGTAGAATTTAGTTGAGTATCTAAGCCTTTTAAAACGAAAACACCAAAAAAGGAAATAATAAAAAACACCCATTGTAACGGTTTTATTTTTTCTTTTAATAACAAAATAGCAAAAATAGCTGCGAAAATTGGCGCTATATATCTTAAAGATACTGCTGTGCCTACAGATAAGTATTTAACCGACGTGAAAAACAATAACATAGAAGTTGCTCCTGTTATAGCACGTAAAACAAGCAATGTGCTTTTTTTAGCAATAATTGGAATTTTATTCTTTATTAAAAATCCGAATGTAAAAAACAAAGAGCCTAAAGATCTAAAAAATACAATTTGATAAGAATTAACATCTTTAAGATATTTTACAGTAACATTCATACATGCAAATGCTAAAGTGCTAATGAGCATGTATTTAATAGCTTTTTTAGCGTCCAATACCTCTAGGTTTTATAACACGTTTAGAATTAATAAAATAAACGCCAGTTAATAATATAATGGCTGCTATTATTGATTGTGTTGTAATTTGTTCTTTTAAAATCCACCACCCTAGAATTAAAGCTATAATGGGATTTACATAAGTAGATGTAGCTACTTTTTCAGGTGAAACAACTTGAAGTAAATAATTAAATGCTGTAAAAGCAATAATACTTCCAAATATAATAAGTGCTAACATAGACCATTGTACATCAGAACTCCATGTAGTTGGTAAAGACCAAGTTTCTCCAAAGCAAAAACTTGCAATAGCTAACATAGTACCACCTGTTAGCATTTGATAGCCCGTATTTACAAAATAGTTTGATGGGAGCTTTGCTTTGCCAACAAACAAGCTGCCATAAGCCCAACTTATCATACAAACAAAAATCATAATCATGCCTGTAATTTGACCTTCTTGACTTATTAGTTCTTTTTGACTTACCAAAAGATAGATACCTATAAAACCTAAAATAACACCAATATATGACATGGTAGATATTTTTTTTGATTGAAGAATTCGCATTAAAACAAGAACCACTAAAGGTTGAGCAGATATTTCTAAAGCAGCAAAGCCACTATCAACATATTTAAGTGCCCAAACAACAATGCCGTTTCCAAATGTTAAAAACAGAAAACCAGCAATAACTGTGTTTTTAAATTGATCTTTAGTAATTGAAATATCAACCTTTAGAATTTTTGCAATGATAAAAATTATAATACCAGCAACAATAAAGCGTATTGACGCAAGTTTAAAAGGTGGCAATTCTGTAACTGCAATTTTATTAAGTAGATAAGTAGAACCCCAAATGACATATATCGCGAAAAAAGCTAATGCTATTGTAATTGTTTTTCGAGATACACCCATTTTAAAAATAAAGGCTTAATGAAATATGAGTACTTAAAGAAAAATTAAATCTTTTTTACACGAACGGCATTCATTCCTTTTTGCCCACGTTCTAATTCATAAGTAACTTTGTCGTTTTCCTCAATTGGTTCAAGGATACCACTAACATGTACAAAATATTTTTCTTGATTGATACTATCAATAATAAAACCGAATCCTTTAGAATGATCGAAAAAAGAAACCTTACCTTCTTTGTTTGTTGGCTCCTCTTCTTCTCTATCTTCTTTTTTAGGAATTCCTAACTCGATACTTTCAGCCTCAACTTTTTCACGCATTGATGGGTCTGGTGGCGTATCCGTTAAATTTCCATTAAAGTCTACATAAGCAAATTGAATACCTTGTGGATTTTCTTTAGCTTCTGCTCTGCGAGCCTCTTTCTTTTTTTGCTTTTCTTCTCTCTTTTTTAAGCGTTTTTTTTCTTTTTCTATTTTGTTAAATGTTACTTGTGATTTAGCCATTGTTTACGTAAAAAGTGATTTTAAATTATTAGAACGTAAAGATACACCTTATTTTAAGGATGGAATAATATTATTTAAGCTAAATTACTAAGATTCTTATTCTTCTGGAGGATACCCAAAAATTTCTTCAAAAACTTCATCAAAATTTGAACGCAAATAAGCATTTAATTTTTTTCTATAATCGCCTTTTAACCATTCAACAAAATTATAGGTACTTTTACTAATACATTTTGTATAGCGTTGTATTCTAAAGTCAATATCATCTCCTAACTTTTTAGCTAAAGCCAAGGCATCATAAACATCTTCACTGTTTTCAATACATATTTTGGCATGTTGAGCTATAGAACGCTCTAAAACTACTTTTGATGATTCTCCGTTTCTAATAGAGTTTACGTATGTTTTTTGAATGTCGAAATAAACTTCTTTAGATTTTGCAAACTCAGCACGTAATTCGTCTGGCATTTCATATCTAAAATTGCTTTCTAATTCTTCATCACTTAAAATAGCATCTAAATAATAATTTGGTGATCTAAATATGCGTTGCCAATCTAAATCATCTCCCCAAGGTCCAAAACGATGAAAATTATTTCCTAAATCGAGTACACTAAATGTCTTTTTGTTTTCTAAAACACGTGAACCACGACCAATCATCTGATAATAAAGTGTTAACGATTTTGTAGCTCTATTTAAAATGATACAATCTACTGTAGGTTCATCAAATCCTGTGGTTAAAATACTAACCGATGTTAATATGGCATCTGGTGTTTTTTTAAACCATTTTAATATAAGTGCACGTTCTTTTTTTGTATTCGTATTATCTAAATGCGCTATAGGATAACCAGCTCTTTTAAAGGTATCATATACGTGTAAAGACGTATTAATACCGTTATTAAATATCAATGTTTTCTTGCCTTTTGCACGCTCTTCATAAGCTTGCAATAGCTTAGAGAGCATATCGTTAGCTGTATATAAATCTTCAGAAGACTTTACAGTATAATCACCATTAGCACCAACAACTAAAGACGTTAAACCTACATTATATGAAAACATTTCAGCACGTGCTAAAAATCCGTTTTCAATTAAAGATTCAATACTTTCTCCTACAATTAATTCATCATAATTATCGGTCATTGGTAGTTCCATACTAGAACTTAACGGTGTTGCAGTAACACCAAGAATAAATGACTGACTAAAGAATTTAAATAATTTAGTAAATGAGTTGTAGTGTGCTTCATCAATAATAACTAAACCAATATCAGAAATATCAAGCTTATTATCATTTAACCTATTATTTAAGGTTTCAACCATAGCTACAAAACAACTATAATCTGCTTGATCGCTTAAATCGGCTTTACTATCAACTACTTTATTATGAACGCCAAACTCGGTAAGTACTTTAGAAGTTTGTTTACATAATTCTATACGGTGTGTCATTACCAACACCTTCTTTTTATGATTTTTAAGGTACTGTCTTACGATTTCAGAAAATATAACTGTTTTCCCACCTCCTGTTGGTAATTGATATAGTAAATGATAATCATCTGGAGATTCTTCAAATGCAGTAAAAATTTTATCAATAGCTCCTTTTTGGTAACTATATAAATCTTTTCCTTCTTTTCTTTCTTCTAATTCGGTTTGCGAAATGGACATGTATCTTAACTTTAGTAGCGTGCAAAAATAACATCTTTAAAGGGTTTTTAACGACTATTTTTCATTAAAATTTTGAAATGATTTAAACTAAACAGAAAATATTTATTAAATAGATTAATTTTAAAGAATTAATTTAAAACATAATTATTCTATATAATTAGGATTAAACTTATTTCTATTTTTAACTTTTATAATTATTTACTGAATTATGCAAATTAACGACAAAACCGAAATTAAAGCGTATCAAGCTTCAGAACAACGTTATGATACCATGACTTACAAAAGAACAGGGAAAAGTGGTGTCCTTTTACCTGCTATTTCGTTGGGTTTATGGCACAATTTTGGATTTGTAGATAGCATTCAAAATGCGAGAGAAGTTTTGCGCTGCGCTTTCGATTTAGGGATTACACATTTAGACTTAGCAAATAATTATGGACCGCCTTATGGTTCTGCTGAAGAAAATTTTGGAACCATTTATAAAAAAGATTTTAAAAATTATAGAGACGAATTATTCATAGCTTCTAAAGCTGGTTACGATATGTGGCCTGGACCTTATGGCAATTGGGGTTCGAGGAAATATTTAATATCAAGTCTAGACCAAAGTTTAAAGCGTATGGGACTTGATTATGTAGATGTTTTTTATCATCACAGACCAGATCCAGATACGCCTTTAGAAGAAACTATGGGAGCATTAGCAGATATTGTTCGCCAAGGAAAAGCCTTGTATGTTGGTATTTCTAATTATCAACCTAAAGAAACTCAAGAAGCCGCAGCTATTTTAAAACGTTTAAACACACCTTTTATACTGCACCAAGCACGGTATTCTATGTTCGATCGTTGGGTTGAAGATGGACTTTTAGATACACTCGAAGAAAATGGTGTAGGTTGTATTACGTTTTCTCCATTAGCACAGGGAATGCTGACAAATAAATATTTAAAAGGCATTCCAAAAGATTCTAGAGCTGCTAGAGATTTAACATTTTTGAATGTAGATACCGTAAATAGCAATATTGAAAAAATTCAAAAATTAGCAACTATTGCTGAAGCACGCGGACAAAAATTATCGCAAATGGCTATTGCTTGGATTTTAAGACAACCGCAAGTAGCATCTGTATTAATAGGTGCTAGTTCTGCTAATCAATTAAAAGAAAATGTAAAAGCTTTAGATAATTTAAGCTTTACTGATAAGGAATTGAAATTGATTGATACTATAGTTTCATAAAACTATCTATTCTTTCATAACAATAATAGTAGCTTTAACACCAGTTGCTAAATTCCATTGGTTAGCAGACACCAAATTTCCTGCATCATCAACAACTCTAAACTCAGCTGTGTTAGGTCCAGATGAACCTTGATTTAAAGCCAAAAAATCTATTTTGTTGAATCCTGGTTGCAAATCTAATTTAAAACCTTTAAAGCCACCTGTTAAAAATATTCTTGCCTGAACAACATCATCATTTACTAGTACCTGAATAATATCACCATCAACATATCCATGGTCTCGGCATACAACGTTTACAAATTCAGCTTTACTTTTAAAATCTCCTAAAAACTGGTCGGTAGTACTACCATTTCGTTGTTCTACCTCTTCTGGCGAAAGTTTTAAATCTTCAATATTTTTACTTATTTGCTTTACATAAAGTTCACCTGGATTTTTAAAATCTTCCTCAGGAAACATTGAAAACTCTTTTTTAGGCAAATTTAAGTTGGTATAGACTTTTGGTTTGTTTAAAGCATTAAATTTATTATTGTTGCTAATTATAGGTTTCTGTGGTAATGGAAAATTAGCATCTGTAGAGTCTTTAGGGCTTTCTATAGCTGGTATAGAAATCGATTTTTTTCTACTATCTATTTGTGAAAAAGCAGATAGTGTGAAAGTCATGAATAAAATAAATGAAACGTAATACTTCATCAGTTAAACAAATTCTTTAATTATAAATGCTAGTATAATTATTTTCAAATATAAATGTTATGACGAAAATATCAACTATACATTAACTATTTAGGAAAATATTAATACAAATACTGTTCCTAAAATTAATTTTCTTTAAAAATATTTAATCATCAATCAAAAAAAAGTGAAAGCAATCAACAGAATATCTAAACACTTAAACTCATTAATTAACTCACAGAATGTTATGGTATTGTTTTTGTGAACAACAATTCACATTAACATATAAAACTATAATTATGAGACAATCAAGACAAATGCCAGAAGTCAACGCAGGCTCTATGGCAGACATTGCATTTTTATTACTTATCTTCTTTTTAGTTACAGCAGCAATTCCAAAAGATAAAGGGATTAATAGAAAATTACCTGCTGAATGCCCGCCTGGAGTTACATGTGATAGTAAAATAAAAGAACATAATATTTTACGAATTGTTGTTAATTCTAAAAACCAAATAATGGTTAATGAAACAATTATTGACATTAAAGAATTAAAAGATTTAACAAAACAGTTTTTAGACAATAATAAAGATGGAAGTTGTAATTATTGTAACGGAGAGCAGTCTGAAAATGCTTCTGATAATCCAACAAAAGCTGTAATTTCATTGCAAAATGATAGAAACACGAGCTACAATCAATTTATTGCAGTTCAAGACGAATTAACTAAAGCGCTTTTTGAATTAAGAAAGGCTTACTCTAAAAAAACATATAATAAACTTCCAGAAGACTTAACAACAGATGAATTAAAAGAAGTTAAAACAGCATACCCATTTATTTTATCGGAAGCAGATACTAAATAGTTGAATTAATCACTCTTAGGAATACCGTATTCGATATGTACTTTTCTTCGTCCCCAAATTTTTGCTAATTTTACATCTTTACCCATATAAATATCAATACGGTTTTTCCAACGCGCATTCATTTTATCTTTTACAAAGTAAATACTATCAAAACCTTCAATTTTCACAGGAGTATTATGCTTTAATCCTAATTTTAATAAATCTCTAGAAACTGCTATATAATTTAAGTCTGGTTTTAAACTATCTCCAAAAGCTGTGATATTAGGTTTAGCACTAGTTTGATATGATACGGAATTATATGCTGTAGCAATAACTTCTAACCGATTCCATGTATAGTCGTCTTCAAAAGAATTTTCAGCTTTTTTACAGCTAAATACAAGTAACAAAAAAATGAATAGAAACCTCAAAACATATTATTTAAAACAATGAAATATAATAATTTATTACTAAAACAGTAAACTAGTAATTTAACAGTGCTTTTAAAGCTTCTTCAAACTTATTTTTTGAAAGATATTGTTGTTCTAATTGAGCTGCAAACGGAATGGGTGTCTCCATGCTTGCAACCCGTTTTACTGGGGCATCAAGATATTCAAAACAATTTTCCATAATACTTGCCGAAATATCACTTGCAATGCCCCCAAACAATGAGTCTTCTTGTAAGATAATAGCTCTTCCTGTCTTTTTTACAGAACTATAAATAGTTTCAATATCTAATGGTTGAAGTGTCCTTAAATCAATAACATCGGCATTAATAGTTGGATTGTTATGTAAAGTCTCTAAAACCCAATGAATCGCTGCACCATAACTTATAATAGTAACATCGTTGCCTTCTTGCAAAATGGATGCTTTTCCAAACGGAATAGTATAATAATCTGTAGGTACATTTTGCCTAATACTTCTATATAATGCTTTATGTTCAAAAAACAACACAGGGTTAGGATCGTTAATTGCGGTATTTAATAAACCTTTGGCATCATACGGAAATGCAGGATACACCACTTTTAACCCTGGTGTTTTAGTAAACCAAGCTTCATTAGTTTGAGAATGAAACGGACCTGCAGCAACGCTACCGCCACAAGGCATTCGTATAACAACATCGGCATTTTGATTCCATCTATAATATGATTTTGCTAAATAATTTACTATTGGATTAAAACCTGAACTAACAAAATCGGCAAATTGCATTTCAACAATACTTTTTATTCCAGCAATTGATAATCCCATCGCTGTCTCAACGATAGCAGATTCGCAAATGGGTGTATTTCTAACCCGATCTTTTCCAAATTCGGCAACAAAACCTTCTGTAATTTTAAAAGCGCCACCATATTCGGCAATGTCTTGCCCCATAATAACTAAGTCGTCATACTGTTGCATACTTTGCTTTAAGCTTTCTGAAATAGCATCAATAAATCGTATTTCTTTAAATTCTTGACTGATATTAAATTCCTGATAATTAAACTTTTGAAACACATCATTTAATTCAATGGTTTCGCTAGGAATAATAGCTTCTTCATTAAAAGCAATCTCTAAATGCTCATTAATTTCACTTAAAATAGTTTCTTTTATAACAACTTCATCTTCCTCATTTAAAATATCATATTTTCTTAGAAAGGATTGAAAATTAATTAGCGGATCTTTTGAAGCCCAAGTATCCATAAGTTCTTGTGGCACATATTTTGTACCACTCGCTTCTTCATGTCCTCGCATTCTAAAGGTTTTAAATTCAATTAAAACAGGACGAGGGTTTTTCCGAACACTTTCTGCAATATCATTAACTTTTGTGTAAACTTCAATAATATTATTACCATCAATAATGTGAGATTCTATACCATAACCTAAACCTCTATCGGCAATATCTTTACAATTATATTGCTCGCTAGTTGGTGTTGATAATCCGTAGCCGTTATTTTCTACACAAAAAAGCACAGGGAGTTTCCAAACAGAAGCCACATTTAAAGCTTCATGAAAATCGCCTTCACTTGTTCCTCCTTCTCCTGTAAAAACAGCTGTTACTTCGTTTGTGTTTTTCAGCTTGGACGCAAGAGCAATGCCATCGGCAACACCTAATTGCGGACCTAAATGTGAAATCATACCCACAATTTTATATTGCTGTGTACCAAAATGAAAAGACCGATCTCTTCCCTTAGTAAAACCTGAAGCTTTTCCTTGCCATTGAGCAAAAAGACGATATAATGGAATTTCTCGGGTTGTAAAAACACCTAAATTTCGGTGCATTGGCAATATATATTCTTCTTTATTAAGAGCCATGGTAACGCCAACCGCTATAGCTTCTTGCCCTATACCAGAAAACCACTTGCTTATTTTTCCTTGCCGAAGTAAAATGAGCATCTTCTCCTCTATCAATCTTGATTTCAGCATATTTTTATAAAGCTGAATTAAAGTATTATTATCAAGAAGTCCTGTATTGTATTCAATATTAAACGAAGAAGACTCTTTATTCATAAGTTTGTAATCTTATTATTTCAAATATAACAAAAATGTAAATACGATATTAAAAGTTCTATAAAATTGAAAGTATTAATCTTTACAATGTTTTTGTACATTTGTAATACATTCAAATTAAATTTTCCCACATGAATATAATTCCAAGTGTCGATTTAAATGATTTCATTTCTAACGACCCTATTAGAAAACAAAAATTTGTAGATGCTATAGGTAAAGCTTACGAAGAAATAGGCTTTGTAGCATTAAAAGGTCATTTTTTAGATAACGCTTTAGTTGATAATTTATACAAAGAAGTAAAACACTTTTTTGAGTTGCCTATAGAAACTAAACAAGCCTATGAAATCCCAGGAATTGGTGGACAACGTGGTTATGTGTCGTTTGGAAAAGAAAGTGCTAAAGGTAAAAAAGAAGGTGATTTAAAAGAATTTTGGCATTTTGGACAGTATGTTGAAAATGATGACAAGTTAAAAGCTGAATATCCAGATAATGTTATTGTTAAAGAACTTCCTGAATTTAATAAAATTGGTAAAGAGGCTTACAAAATGCTTGAAAAAACAGCAAAGTATGTATTACGAGCTTTAGCATTGCATTTAGATTTAGACGAAATGTATTTTGATAATTATATACATAATGGCAATTCTATATTACGCCCTATTCACTACCCACCTATTACGCAAGAACCAGATGAAGCTGTTCGTGCCGCAGCTCATGGCGATATTAACTTAATTACATTATTAATGGGTGCTCAAGGAAGAGGATTACAAGTTCAAAATCATAAAGGTGAATGGATTGATGCCATTGCCGAAGCTGATGAACTTATGATTAATGTTGGTGATATGTTATCAAGACATACTAATAATAAACTAAAGTCTACAATTCACCGTGTTATAAATCCACCAAAAGAATTATGGGGAACATCTCGTTATTCCATTCCGTTTTTTATGCATCCTATAAGTGATATGAAATTAGATGTTTTAGAGAGTTGTATTGATGAAAATAACCCAAAAGCATTTGAAGATATTACTGCTGGTGAATTTTTAACAGAACGTTTAATTGAATTAGGACTTATAAAAAAGTAATTTTATATGGATTTACAAGACCAACTAAAAAACCTCTTTCCAGATCATGTTGAAGAAAAAACTAACGAAAATACTAGTGATGATTCACAAATTTGGATGCAAGACACTCCTTTAATTTGTAAATACGAAAAACGAAAAGGGAAACCCATTACAATTATAGAAGGTTATACTGGCGCCAACGAAGATTTTAAAATACTTGCAAAAGAAATAAAAACAAAATTAAGTGTTGGTGGTAGTTTTAAAGACGATAAAATAATTATTCAAGGTGATTATCGTGATAAAATTATGCAAATGCTTAAAGACAGAGGCTTTTTAGTAAAACGTGTTGGCGGTTAATTAATATGACAAAAAAAACACTTCATATTACCAATGGTACAAGTTTAACCAATTATTTAAACGAATTAAACGTTGAAGGAGATAAGCTTACATGGCAGGAAATGCTTTGTGAAGGCCCTACCACTGAAGAAGTTTATTCAGAAGAATTTATAGAACTTAGAAAAGCTTTTTTTAGTTCTTATTATGAAATCGATTTAAATGTTTCAGAAATTAAAGAAGAATTAGATAAACTAAATCATATCGACAATTATTCTGAAATTGTACTTTGGTTTGAATACGATTTGTTTTGTCATATTAACTTATTGGCTATTATTAGTTTAATTCAACAAAAAAAAATAAATATTCCATTATATCTGGTAACTAGTGGACGTGTAAGAGGAAGTAAAAATCTAAAAGGTTTATGCGAATTAAATTCTGGCACTTTATTGAAACACTATCGTGATAAAGTAAAACTTACTGCTGATGATATCGATTTAGCCAAAACTGTATGGAATATTTACTGCGGAAAAGATCATAATTTACTAAAACCCTATATAGTAAAAAGCTCATCGTTTATTTATCTAAACAGCTGTTTAAAAGCACATTTAGAGCGTTTTCCTTTTACTAAAGATGGTTTAAATGACATAGAGCGTAACATCTTAAAAATTATAAAAGATACTCAAATAAAATCCTACCATCATTTACTAGGATATGCACTTAATTATCAAGGGTATTATGGTTATGGAGATTTGCAAATTTCAAGAATTATTGAAAAGCTTAAAATTTTTATTATTGAAAATGATGAAAGTTTAAAACTAAACCGAAAAGGTTATGATGCTCTGTTAGGCAAACATAACTTTGCTAAAGAAATAGATAATAATATAAAATACGGTGGCGTTTATAAATTCGATTTTCAGTTCAATAAAAAACAAAATAAACTAGTAAAAACGGTACATAATGCCAATTAAAGAATCCGAACTCATATTAAACCCAGATGGTAGTATCTACCATTTAAATTTAAAACCCGAACAAGTAGCTGAAACTGTTATTTTAGTAGGCGACCAAAACCGTGTTGAAAAAGTATCCAAACATTTTAACACTATTGAATTTAAAACTCAGAAACGAGAATTTAAAACCCATACAGGTACTTATAAAGGAAAACGAATTTCAGTAATATCTACAGGCATAGGTCCAGATAATATTGATATTGTTTTAAATGAATTAGATGCACTTTTTAATATCGATTTAAAAACCAGACAACCAAAAGAAGCACTCAAAAAGCTAGATATTATTAGGATTGGTACATCTGGCTCATTGCAAAAAGACATCCCTGTTGATGCTTTTGTTTTAAGCACCCATGGTTTAGATTTAAATGGAATGCTTCACTCCTATCAAATTGAAACGATAAATAATATAGATATTGAAGATGCTTTTATTAAGCACACTAATTGGGATACAAAAAAAGCAAGGCCTATTATAATTAAAAATAGTTCAGCTTTAGAAAAGAAAATAGAAAGCGAAATAACCTTTAAAGGTTTAACAGCTACTGCTGGAGGATTTTATGGCCCTCAAGGTCGTGTATTACGATTACCCGTACAAGATGCTAGTTTAAATCATAAAATGGATACATTCAACTTTAATGGTGTAAAAATTTCAAATTTTGAAATGGAAACTTCCGCTATTTTTGGATTATCTAAACTTTTAGGACACAACGCCTTATCTTTAAACGCCATTATTGCCAACAGAGCTACTGGAAATTTTAGTAAAAACCCCTTACAAACTATTGAAAATCTTATTCTCTACACATTAAATAAAATTGTTGAATAATCAATATTGATTATATGAAGAAAGTAAAAATTGGAGGTGTACCAGAACATTTTAACTTATCATGGTATTTAACCTTAAAAAATGGAGAATACAAAGAAAAAGATATTAATTTAAGATGGAAAGATTATCCTGGTGGCACAGGAGCCATGTGTAAAGCGTTACGTGAAAAAGAAATTGACATAGCTATCATTTTAACCGAAGGTATTATAAAAGATATTATAGCAGGAAACCCCAGTAAAATTATTCAAACCTTTGTGCAAACCCCTTTAAATTGGGGTATTCACGTAGCTTATAATACACCATATAAAAATATTGAAGATTTAAAAGGAACTAAAGCAGCTATAAGTAGATATGGTTCAGGATCTCATTTAATGGCATATATAAATGCTCAAAATAATAATTGGAATTTAGAAAAAGATTTAAATTTTGAAGTTATTAAAGATTTAGATGGCGCAGTTGAAGGATTAACCAATGGTACTGCCGATTATTTTATGTGGGAGAAATTCACTACCAAACCTTTAGTAGATGATGGTACGTTTAGACGAATAGGTAATTGTCCATCGCCATGGCCGTGTTTTGTTATTGCAGCTAGAGAAGACTTTATTAAATCAGATAGTGAAACATTGAAAACCATTCTTCAAATTATTAATAATACTACTATTGATTTTAAAGATATTCCTAGTATAGATAAAACAATTGCAAATCGCTATCAACAACAACTTAAAGATGTACAAGAATGGTTAAGTATTACAGAATGGTCTCAAGATTTAATCGATAAAAAAACAATCATGAATGTTCAAAAAGAATTATTCGCTTTAAATATTATTCCTGAGATTGTTAACTATGATAAGTTAACCTATAAATTGTAAAACAAGAGCATATTTCCTTAAATATATGTTAATACTTTTAACAATTAAGGAAATACCTTTTTTTAATTTTTATTTTTGCCTTTCTTTAAATAAAATACATGAAAAAAATATTATTAGCACTTACAGTAATCTCAATGGTTGCTTGTAAATCTGAACCGAAAAACTATGTAACATTATCTGGAAAAATAACAGATAAAAACAGTGACTCTATTGTTTTGAGAACCCGTACATTTTCTAAAACTATAAAAGTAAATGAAGATGGTACCTTTAGTGATACATTAAAAGTTGAAGCTGGAATACATAACTTTTTCGATGGAAACGAATCTACATTCTTATTTCTTAAAAATGGTTATGACTTAAATCTAGAAATAGATACTAAAGAATTTGATGAATCTATATCATATTCTGGAAACGGAGCTGAAACAAATAATTATTTAGCTAAAAAAGCATTGTTACAAGAAAGTCTTATTAATGCTGCACTTTTTGATTTAAAAGAAGAAGCTTTTGTTAAAAGAACAACAGAAATTAAAAATGAGTTTTTAAACTTATTAGAAAATTCTAAAGGATTAGATTCAATAATATTAAACCAAGACAAAACTAATATAGAACGTTTGCCTGAAGGTTTAATGGGTGCATATAAACAGCAACAAGCAAAAGCTAATCTATTTGCTGATTTTATAGGAAAACCATCACCTTCTTTTGAAGATTATCAAAATTATGATGGAAGTAAAACATCGCTTTCTGATTTTAAAGGTAAATATGTATATGTAGATATTTGGGCAACTTGGTGTGGACCTTGTAAAGCTGAAATTCCTTCACTTAAAAAGGTGGAAGCTACATACCATGATAAAAATATAGAATTTGTAAGTCTATCACTTGATAATGCTAGAACTCATGGTGGTTCATGGGATCAAGCTGTTTCAGATTGGAAAGCTATGGTTAAAGATAAAGAATTAGGTGGTGTACAAATAATTGCTCCTGAAAACGGTAAATCTGAATTTGTTTCTGGCTACAAAGTGTCTGGAATTCCAAGATTCATTTTAATAGATCCTGATGGTAATGTAGTTAATGCCGATGCTCCTAGACCTTCAAGTCCTAAACTTATAGAATTATTTAATTCGCTAAGTATTTAAATTAAAATAACAACAAAATAAAAATGCCGCTATCATAAGCGGCATTTTTATTTTAATTACTTTCCTGATTAGGTGCTTCTTCATCTTCTTGAGGTGTATCTGGAAGTTTAAACAAATCAATATAAGCCTCACCAAGATAATCAATAACATAACTTGCTATTAAGCTTTGATATCCAAAATCTTCAACAGCAATATCGGCAGATTTTCCATGTAAATACACTCCAAAGATGGTAGCAGACAATGCATTATATCCTTGTGATATTAAACCTGTAATAATTCCTGTTAAAACATCACCACTTCCAGCTGTTGCTAAACCAGGATTTCCAGTTGTATTAATATATAATTTGTCTTCATAAACAGTAATCGTATTAGCTCCTTTAATTACAACAATAACATCATACTTTTTAGAAAACGTTTTTACTTTACTAAGTTTATCAAAATCATTTTCCCATGTTCCTATTAAGCGTTCTAATTCTTTAGGATGTGGTGTTAAAACAGTTTGAGCAGGTAATGATTTTAATAAGGTTTTCTTTTTAGAAAGTATATTAATCCCATCAGCGTCAATTACCAATGGCACTTTATTATTCTTTAAAAAAGTTTCAAAAGCTTTTGTAGTTTTAGTACTTGTTCCTAATCCCATACCAACACCAATAACAGTTGGTTCTATATTAAATTTTATAGCTGAAATTTCTTCATCATCAACATCTGTAATAACCATAGCTTCTGGAAAAGATGATTGTAACGCCGTATAACCACATTTTGGCACAAAAGCAGAAACTAATCCAACTCCACTAGATAAAGCTGCTCGACTAGACAATGTTACAGCTCCAATTTTACCATAACTCCCTCCTATTATTAAACTATGACCAAACTGACCTTTATGAGAAAACTTATCTCTAGGTTTATACATTGGTAAAACCTCATTCTTACCAATTAAATCTACTTCAGTAATGGTTTCAAATAAAAACTCAGGATCTAAACCTATATCTAACACTTCCCATTGCTCTGTATATTTAGCCGTTTCTGGTAAAAAGAAAACCAGTTTTGGAGATGCAAAACTTAATGTATAACCTGCCCAAACAACAGCATCTTCATCAATTACAGCTTTTTCAGTATATAATCCAGAAGGAATATCAACAGATAATGTAAAAGCTTTTGTAGTTCTAAAATGTACAAATAAAGCTTTAACCCAATCATCTACAGGTCGGTTTAAACCAATACCAAAAACAGCATCTACAATAATATCATCAGGGTGTATTTCAGGAAAATCATTAGAACAGTTTAAAAGCTCTGGCCATTTTTTTGTAACATTTTTAATGCGATCATAATTAATTAAAAAATCTTTAGAACGCTTATCACTACAATTAATAACATACGTTTTCACATTATAGCCATGTATAATTAAATATCTTGCTAATACTAGACCATCACCACCATTATTACCTATACCACAAAACACATGAATAGGCACTTGCGCCCCTTGCATACGCATATGAATCCAATTAAAAATTTGTTCACCGGCACGTTCCATTAAATCGGCTGAGGATATATTTTGTTTTTCGGCTGTTAGCACATCGCCTTTATAAATTTGTTCTTTAGAAAATATCTTCATTAGTTTTATTATTAATTTTTCAATACTTAATTGTATTCCTCACTTTTTTTAAAATAAATTAGCTTCAATATAAGAATACTGTAAAAAAAAAGTTTTTGTTTTTTTATAAGTCTAAAAGTAATACTTTTGAGTTGTATTATTATAGATATAATGAATCATTTAATCCAATGTACGAGCTTAATTCTTCCTTTTTTCACAAAAGGAAATGCTTCTATTTTTGGAACAACTACAATTACTACAACCCTTTGGGGTTGCTAATTATATATTCTTCGGGCTATCTTTGTAATTGTTACAATTACAATATTTTCAATTATTATTTCAATTATCAATTCATTAAAAAATGAAGGTTTTAAAATTTGGAGGTACTTCAGTAGGATCCTCAAAAAATATAAATAACGTTATTAATATTTTAGAAAAATATGCTAATAATGATTCTGTAGTATGTGTGGTTTCAGCTGTAGGTGGCATCACAGATAAATTACTCTTAGCAGGAAAACAAGCACAAAATAAAGACACAAGCTATACAGAAACTTTTAGCGTAATTAAGGATATTCATTTTACTATTATAAATGAGCTTAATCCTAATAAAAGTGATAGTATTATAAACTATGTAGATAAAAAATTAAGCGACCTTAAAAGTTTATTAGATGGTATTTATTTAATAAATGAATTATCGCCTAAAACATCAGATAAATTAGTCAGTTTTGGAGAATTGTTATCTTCTTTCATTATAGCTGAAACTATGAAAAACAGAGGTTTATCTACTGAACGTAAAAATTCACAAGAATTAATGATTACCAACTCTAATTTCACAAAAGCTGAAATTAATTATGGTATCACTAATAAAAATATACAAGATTATTTTAAATCAGCTTCACAACAAATTACGATTCTCCCAGGATTTGTTTCAAAATCTGTAAACGGAGAGCAAACAACACTAGGTCGAGGTGGCTCAGATTTTACTGCTGCCATTGTTGCTGCTGCTTTAAACGTAAAGCAATTAGAAATCTGGACAGATGTAAGTGGTATGTTTACTACCAATCCAAAATTGGTAAAACAAGCCTACCCTATTGATAAAATATCTTATCAAGAAGCTATGGAATTGTCTCATTTTGGTGCTAAAGTTTTATACCCACCAACAGTGCAACCTGTTTTAGATTTGCAAATTCCTATCCATATTAAAAATACATTAGAACCAGAAGCTATTGGTACTATTATTTCTAATGACGTAACACATTCTACATCGCCTGTAAAAGGTATTAGTAATATATCAAATATTGCTTTATTAACGTTGCAAGGTAGTGGAATGGTTGGTATCCCTGGGTTTTCTAAACGTTTGTTTGAAACGTTGTCACAGGAAAAAATCAATATTATAATGATTACACAAGCATCATCTGAACATTCTATATGTTTGGGTATTGATGAAAAAGAAGCAGAAAGTGCTAAAATAGCTATTGACGCAACTTTTGAAAATGAGATTGCTTTACATAAAATAGATCCTATAATTATTGAAACCAATTTATCAATTATTGCGCTTGTTGGTGATAATATGAAAAATCATCAAGGTATTAGCGGAAAAATGTTTAGTACTTTAGGTAAAAACAATATTAATATTAGAGCTATTGCACAAGGCGCTTCAGAAAAAAACATATCTGCTGTAATAGCCGAAAATGATGTAAAAAAAGCTTTAAATACGTTGCATGAACAGTTTTTTGAAGCTAAAACAAAACAGCTTAATGTTTTTATTACTGGTGTTGGAAATGTTGGTGAGAAATTAGTTGAACAAATAAAACAACAACGTAAATACCTTAAAGAAAATCTTAAAATTAATTTAAGAATTGCAGGTTTATCTAATTCTCGAAAAATGATTTTTGATGAAGATGGTATCGATTTAAAAAACTGGAAAGATTTATTAGCTAATGGCGAAACAGCTAGTTTAGAGGGCTTTTTTGAAAAAACAAAATCATTAAATTTACGCAATAGCATCTTTGTTGATGTTACTGCAAACAAAGATGTTGCAGGTTTATATGCAAACTACTTACGTGAAAGTATTGGTGTGGTAGCTTGTAATAAAATTGCTTGTTCAAGTGAATACGAAAATTATAAATTGTTAAAACGTTTATCGCTTAAGTATAATGCTCCTTATTTATTTGAAACTAATGTTGGTGCAGGTTTACCTATTATTGATACACTTAACAATTTAATTGCTTCGGGTGATAAAGTAAAATCTATACATGCCGTATTATCGGGAAGCTTAAACTTTGTGTTTAATAATTTTAATGACACCACTAAGTTTTACGATATTGTAAAGCAAGCTGGCGCTGAAGGTTATACTGAACCAGATCCTAGAATTGATTTAAGCGGTGTAGATGTTGCTAGAAAAATTTTAATTCTTGCAAGAGAAAGTGGTATGGAAATGAATTTAGAAGACATTGAAAACATACCTTTCTTATCTGAAGCTGGTGTAAAAAGTAATACTGTTGATGATTTTTATGAAACATTAATAGCAGATGAAGCACATTACCAAAGCTTATTTGCTTCCGCGAAAGCGAATAAAAGTCAGTTAAAATATGTAGCTGCTTTAAACAATGGAAAAGCAAGTGTAAGTTTACAAGAAATACCAGAAGGACATCCATTTTATAATTTAAAAGGAAGTGATAACATCGTAATGTTTTACACAGAGCGTTACCCAGAACAACCTATGATTATTAAAGGTGCTGGTGCTGGAGCAGATGTAACTGCTTCTGGATTATTTGCAGATATTATAAGAATAGGAAACAATTAAAACCTCATGGAATTGCATAAAAAAAGTGTTCTTTTTTGTTCTAGTGCAGCCGAAAACTATTTAATTGACAAGATGAATGAAATAAAAATATTTTCTCCAGCAACTGTAGCTAACGTATCTTGTGGCTTCGATGTTTTAGGATTTTGTTTAGACAGTGTTGGAGACGACATGGTAATTAGAAAAATAGATAAAAAAGGAATTTATATAACAAAGATTGAAGGTTTTGATTTGCCTTACGAAACAGAATTAAATGTGGCTGGTGTTTCTGCTTTAGCTATGTACAATAGTTTAGATTTAGACTTTGGCTTCGAAATTGAAATTTATAAAAAAATAAAACCAGGAAGCGGTATTGGTAGTAGCGCAGCAAGTGCTGTAGGAAGTGTTTTTGGAATGAATGAACTTTTAGGAAGACCTTATAACAAAACCCAACTTACTGAGTTCGCTATAAAAGGTGAAGCTTTAGCAAGCAAATGTGAGCATGCTGATAACCTTGCTCCTGCTCTTTTGGGTGGATTTACACTGGTAAAAAGCATATCACCACTACAAATACTAGAAATTCCATCTCCAATTGAATTATATGCAACTATTATTCATCCACAAATAGAAATTAAAACATCAGAATCAAGAGCCATACTTCCAAAAACAGTATCACTCCAAGATGCTATCACACAGTGGGCAAATGTTGGTAGTTTAGTACATGCATTACATACAAATAATTACGATTTAATTGAAGATTCGTTACAAGACGTAATTGTTGAACCTCATAGAAGTAAACTTATTCCTCATTATAATGAGGTTAAAGAATCTATGATGAAAGCTGGAGCATTAGGTGCTGGAATTTCTGGATCTGGACCTTCAATATTTTCTTTAAGCAAAGGTTTACAAAATGCTAAAAATGTAGAAGACGCAATAAGAAAAGTATATTCAAAAACAAATATCAAATTTGATATTCACGTGTCAAAAATAAATACTGAAGGTATTAAAATAATCAATTAATTATTTACGTTTGTCATTTTGACAATAGGAGAAATCACATTGCAAAAACTAAAATTACGAATTACTAATAAATAGATTCCTGCCTTCGCAGGAATGACAATAAAATGAATTACTACAGTTTAAACAAACAAGCACCAAACACATCGTTTAAAGATGCTGTTATAAAAGGATTAGCACCAGATAAAGGATTATATTTTCCAGAAAGCATAACGCCCTTACCTAAAGAATTCTTTGATAATATTGATAATTTATCATATTCTGAAATAGCTTTTGAAGCTATTAAACAGTTTGTATCACCAGAAATTCCTGAAGCTGTTTTAAAAACAATTATTGAAGAAACTTTATCATTCGATTTTCCTGTAGTAGAACTAAATAAAAATATTTCTACGTTAGAATTATTTCATGGACCTACCATGGCGTTTAAAGACGTTGGTGCTCGTTTTATGGCGCGTTGTTTAGGATATTTTAATAAAGAAAACACTAATGAAGTTACTGTTTTAGTAGCTACATCTGGAGATACAGGTGGCGCAGTAGCTAATGGTTTTTTAGGCGTTAAAGGTGTAAATGTTGTTATACTTTACCCTAGCGGAAAAGTAAGTGATATTCAAGAAAAGCAATTAACAACCTTAGGACAAAACATTAAAGCCTTAGAAGTTAACGGTACATTTGATGATTGTCAAGCTATGGTAAAAACTGCCTTTTTAGACGATACTTTAACTAGTAAAATGCAATTAACATCAGCAAACTCCATCAATGTAGCGCGTTGGTTACCACAATTATTCTATTTTATGTTTGCATACAAGCAATTACATAATCAATATAAAAACATTGTGTTTTCGGTACCTAGCGGAAACTTTGGAAATATTTGTGCCGGCATGATGGCTCAACAATTAGGGCTACCAATCAATCATTTTGTAGCATCAAATAACGCTAACAATGTCGTGACCCGTTATTTAATGTCACAGCTATACGAACCAAAACCATCTGTACAAACCATTAGCAATGCTATGGATGTAGGTGCGCCAAGCAATTTTATCAGAATTCAGGAAATTTATAAGAACAAATTTGAAATGCTAAAAGATAACCTGTCTTCCTATAGTTTTTCAGATGAAGAAACCAAAGCAGCCATGTTAGACATCTATAATAAATACAACTATGTAGCTGATCCTCATGGTGCTGTGGGATATTTAGGTTGTAAAGCTTATTTAAAGGAACAACCCAATGCTCACTGTGTGTTTTTGGAAACGGCTCACCCAACAAAATTTTTAGATGTAGTTGAAGATGTTATTAAAGAAGAACAAGCACTTCCAGAACAAATTCAATCTGTTATGGGACAAGAAAAAGTATCTGTTGTCATTAGTGTTTATGATGATTTAAAAACTTTTTTACTTAAATAAATGAGGTATTTCTTTAAGTAAAAAAGGAATATCATCACCCAGAATAATAAAATTCACCCTATAAACTTAGATTATCAGAACATAACTTAAAAAACATACTCTTTATATCATGCGCAAACTTAATTTTATATTTATAGTAACTCTATTATCTTTTACATCTTACTCATGTGAAAGTTCATCAGATATTAACGATTCTATTACTGACGAGACAGAACAAACACCTACCAACTACGCAAATGCAGTAGAAGAGCATGGTCAATTACGGATTGTTGGCACTCAAATTGTGGACAAACATGATAATCCAATACAATTACGAGGTATGTCTTTGTTTTGGAGTCAATGGATGGGGCAATTTTATAATGCAAGTGCTATAGCATGGTTAAAAAATGATTGGCAATGTAATATTGTTAGAGCAGCTATGGCTATAGATCATGCTGGCTATTTAGAAAATCCAGAAGTTGAAAAAGCTAAAATTAAAACCGTTATAGATGCAGCTATTGCTGAAGGTATTTATGTTATTGTAGATTGGCATGATCATGAGGCAGAAAATCATTTAGAAGAAGCTAAGGCTTTTTTTGCCGAAATAGCTAAAACTTACGGAAACAAACCTAATATTCTTTATGAAATCTATAACGAACCATTAAATGTATCTTGGACAGAGGTTTTAAAACCATACCATGAAGCAGTTATTACTGAAATACGCAAGCATGATCAAGATAATGTTATTATTTGTGGTACAAGAAACTGGTCTCAAAATGTTGACGAAGTAATTGATAATAAAATTAATGACTCAAATGTCGCTTACACGCTACACTATTATGCTGCAACACATAAACAATCATTAAGAAATATTGCTGCTCAGGCAATAAATAATAACATTCCTATTTTTGTAACAGAATTTGGAATAACAGAAGCCTCTGGTGATGGAAAAATTGATGAAGTAGAAAGTAACTTATGGTGGGATTTTTTAGATCAACATAAAATTTCATGGTGTAATTGGTCTATTGCAGATAAAGACGAACTCTCCGCAGCCTTAGTTAGTGGTGCAAATGCAAATGGTAATTGGTCTAGTTCAGATATTACTACCTCTGGTACCTTAGTAAGAAACGAAATAAAAAGTAAGAACAAATCGTATTAATCTATTTCTTTTTCTCTTTTTTTTAAAGACATAGGATTGTTTTTTGTAATCTTTTTAATTATTTCTCATAAGCATATTTAGCTTTTCGTTATAGGTTTTAAATAGATTAAGTTGAATTTCAGCAAATAAATAACTTCTATCACTAATTAATGTACAATTTGCGTATTTGCATCCTAATCTCTTTAAGATAATTGATGTCATATACAGTAGTAAATAAAAAAAACTAGTCATAAGTTTTTTTTCATTCTTTTAACTTTTCATAAAAACTCTCATCTATATTTTTTCAATACATTTGCTCAACAAATTTTTAAAGATATTTCCACTTTATCGGAAATAAAAAAACATATTTTTTATGAAGAATACTGCTTTAACATCAACTCATGAAGCTTTGGGAGCCAAAATGGTACCTTTTGCTGGTTTTAATATGCCTGTTCAATATGAAGGTGTGAATGCCGAACATGAAACAGTAAGAAAAGCTGTTGGAGTGTTTGATGTTTCACACATGGGTGAATTTTTAATAGAAGGCGAACACGCCTTAGATTTAATTCAAAAAGTATCAAGCAACGATGCTACAAAATTAACCATTGGAAAAGCTCAATATAGCTGTATGCCAAATGATAATGGTGGTATAGTTGATGATTTAATTATTTACAAAATAAAAGAAGAAACCTATTTATTAGTTGTAAATGCTAGCAATATTGAAAAAGATTGGAATTGGATTCAATCTAAAAATGATGTTGGTGCTAGCATGCGCAATTTAAGTGATGATTATTCATTACTCGCTATTCAAGGTCCTAAAGCCATTGAAGCAATGCAAAGCTTAACAAGTCATGATTTAGCAGCTATAAAGTTCTACAACTTTGTAATTGGAGATTTTGCAGGTATTGAAAATGTTATTATTTCAGCAACTGGTTATACTGGTAGTGGCGGATTTGAAATTTATTGTAAGAATAACGAAGTAAAACAAATTTGGGATAAAGTATTTGTAGCTGGAGCCGAATTTGGTATTAAGCCTGTAGGCTTAGCAGCTCGCGATACGCTTCGATTAGAAATGGGCTATTGCCTTTATGGTAACGATATTGATGACACCACCTCTCCTATTGAAGCAGGATTAGGATGGATTACAAAATTTACAAAAGATTTTACAAATTCTAAAGCCTTAAAAGCTCAAAAAGAAAACGGTGTAGAACGAAAATTGATTGCTTTTGAACTTGATGAACGTGGAATACCACGTCATGGTTATGATATTGTTGATGGTAATGGAAATAAAATAGGAGAAGTAACATCTGGTACTATGTCTCCTAGCTTAGGAAAAGGTATTGGCTTAGGTTATGTACCTACTATTTTTGCCGACGTTAATAGCAAAATTAATATTCAAATACGTAAAAATGCCATTCCTGCTACAGTTGTAAAACTGCCTTTTTACAAATAATATACGCTAGGTCTCCTTGTTTAAATAAAAAAGGAAATTCTAAATTAGGCATGTTAGCACTTGAACAATTTACAAGCCAAACAAAATTATCTGTTTCTTGTTAATTGTTTCCATGAAGTTTGATGTATGATAAAACGAAATAACAAGCATAGAATTTTAATTTTAGGTGCCAGCGGATTTTTGGGTGGTGCAATTTATAAAGAACTTTGCTCCTATTTCAAAACCTTTGGCACTTATAATGTTTCAAATAAATCACTAGAAAAAAACAAACACTTTTTTCAATATAACATTGAAGAAGATGATGTTTATGAAATTCTAGAAATAGTAAAGCCTACTATTATTATTTCTGCACTTCGTGGCGATTTTGCAGCACAATTTATTGCGCATAAACACCTCGCTGAATATGTGTTTTCTACTAAAATTAAAATTCTATTTTTATCATCAGCAAATGTATTTGATGGGTATAGTAAATACCCAAGCTATGAACTAGACAAAACGTATAGTAATAGTATTTACGGACATTTTAAAATTAAAATAGAAAACATGCTTTTGCGATTACCAAAAACACAAGTTGCTATTATAAGATTACCTATGGTTTTTGGTTCAAAATCTCCAAGAGTATTAGAAATTAATCAAAATATAAAAGAAAAAGAACCAGTAGAAGTATTTCCTAATTTAATAATGAATGTTACTAACGACAATAAACTAACGCAACAAATTCATTATATTATTAATAGAAATAAGTCTGGAATTTTTCATTTAGGCAGCAAAGATTTGGTACATCATGACGATTTTATCAAAGAAATTGTTAAGTCTTTAGAGCTTAAAAACGTTATATATAAACAAGTTTATACAACTAACGACGATAGATATTTAGCTGTATTACCAAAATTTAATAAGCTACCAAAAAACTTACATTTATTTAGTCAAGAAATTTTAACAGAATTAGAAATATGAAATTTCAAATGATTAAATTAGTAAAATTACTGACACTAAAAAAAGTATCTTAATTATGAACAAATTATCTGATGATGATATAGAAAAAAAGCTGTTACAATTTCCAGATTGGGAATATTACGATAATGCAATTCATGCAGAATTTGAATTTGATAATTTTAAGGACTGTTTTAGTGCTATGAGTCGTATTGCATTTGAATGTGAAGCCTTAAATCATCATCCAGATTGGGCTAATGTTTATAATGTTTTAACTATTTCTCTTTCTACACATTCGGCAAATGGTGTTACCAGTTTAGACTTTAAATTGGCTAAAGCAATTGAAAATATTGTAGAACCTGATGAGGAATAATTTGCAATTAAGAACTAGGTTTTTAACTTTGTTCGTTTAAATATTAAAACATAGTATTATGGGAAGAGCTTTTGAGTTTAGAAAAGCACGTAAAATGAAACGTTGGTCTGCCATGAGTAAAGCGTTTACACGCATTGGCAAGGATATAGTTATAGCTGTAAAAGAAGGAGGTCCAGATCCAGCAAGTAATTCACGTTTAAGAGCAGTTATACAAAATGCTAAGGCTGTAAATATGCCAAAAGACAATATAGAACGTGCCATTAAAAAAGCTAGCGATAAAAGTCAAGGTGATTATAAAGAAGTGGTATTTGAAGGTTACGCACCTCATGGTATTGCTGTTTTAGTAGAAACTGCTACCGATAATAATACTCGTACCGTAGCAAATGTAAGAAGCTATTTTAATAAATGCGATGGTAGTTTGGGTACCTCTGGTTCTGTTGTCTTTATGTTCGACCATACCTGTAATTTTAGAATTAATGCAGAAGGTCTAGACCCAGAAGAATTAGAATTAGAATTTATAGATTTTGGAGCCGAAGAAGTTTTTACTGATGATGATGGCATTTTAATTTATGCACCATTTGAAAGCTTTGGAGCTATTCAAGCTGAATTAGAAAGTCGTGAAATTGAAATTTTATCGTCAGGTTTTGAACGTATTCCACAAGTAACAAAAAAATTAACACCAGAAGAAGCTGCTGATGTTGAAAAACTTTTAGAAAAACTTGATGATGATGATGATGTACAAAACGTCTATCACACCATGGAAGAAACAACAGATTAACAACAAAATAGGATATAGAAAAAGAGCTGTTTAGCTCTTTTTTTGTTTTAATATCATTTTTAAGCAAACTATCAATTGGGGTATTATTGGCTGCGAAAATATCACAGAAGCAAAAAGTGGTCTTGCTTATACATTAACTAAATTGGGTAATAGATAAAATATTAGGTGTTATTTAGTTGAAAAAATAAATCATTATTTATTCTTTACATAAATTAACTTAAATCGTCCATTTGATTGATCTCGTTGTTCCATTTCAAATTGATTTAACGATTTAAACAAAGGCGTTAATTTTACAAAGCCAAAATTTCTAGAATCAAAATTAGGTTGCTTTTTTAGTATTAAAGATCCTACATCACCCAAAAAAGCCCAACCATCATCATCGGCAGCGTCATCAACAGAATTCTGGAGCAACTTTATAACTTTAGGCGTAATATTATATAAATTTTGTTTTTTAGATTTTCCTGTTTTTTGATCTTCTTCATCACCATCATCAGAAGCTAAAATTTCTAAATAAATAAATTTATCACATGCAACAATAAACGGATTTGGCGTTTTCTTCTCTCCCATTCCATAAACAACCATACCTGCTTCTCGTAATCGCGTTGCAAGTTTTGTAAAATCACTATCCGAAGACACTAAACAAAAACCATTAACCTTCTCAGAATATAAAATATCCATCGCATCAATTATCATTGCTGAATCTGTGGCATTTTTACCAGTTGTGTAACCATACTGTTGTATAGGCGTTATAGCATTTTCTAATAAAATATTTTTCCATTTTGAAAGATGCGGTTTGGTCCAATCTCCATATATTCTTTTTATAGTAGGCGTGCCATACTTAGCAATTTCTTCCATCATTTCTGAAATGTATTTTGAAGGGATATTATCGCCATCAATAAGAACCGCTATTTTCGTATCTTTTATCATATTTTTTAAAGATACTGAAATATTAGAGATTGTATGGTTTTGAAAATAAAAAAGCTACCTTAAAGATAGCTTTTGATTTTTAAGTATAAACTCAATGTTTCTTTTTAGGAACAAATAATTGTTTACTTTATGTTTCATTGACTAATACAATATTTTAAAAACAATTTTTATGCCAAAAACACTCTATTTCTTAGATAATATTAAGAATATTCAGGAATTTTTCCTTTTATCCCTTTAAAAAAATCATGCATGAATTTAAGATCGTTTTCTATACTATTAGTAAGATAAAATGGTTCTGAAATTTTATTTTTTTTGTTTTCAAAATCGAAACCTACCATGATGACAGGAACATTCGCTTTTTTTGCTATATAATAAAACCCTGTGCGCCATTCTTTTACTTTTTTCCTAGTGCCTTCGGGCGATAATGCCATTCTAAATTCATCCTTTTCATTAAATAATTTAGCAATTACATCAACTTTATTTTCTTTAGTAAATCTATCAATTGGTGTTCCTCCTAAAGCTCTGAAAATCCAACCAACAGGAAACACGAATAATTCTTTTTTTCCAACAAAATGTATCTTGATATTCACAACAGCTCTTAACAAAACACCAATGTAGAAATCGTGCCAACTTGTGTGTGGCACAGCGATTATAACTGCTTTTTTAATAGCTTGTTTAGAAATGTTAGTATTGCCTGTAATTTGCCAACCTAATATTTTAAAATAAATAAGTTTGGCTAACCAATGCATATTACATTTTTTTATAAAGTTCTTTTAATTTTTTTGGTGTGGCAATTGATTTCCAATGCTTTCCTAAAGCATTTTCCCATAAAGGCTCTAAGCTTAAAGATATTTTAATTAAAACATCAAATTCATCATCGCTTAAATTAACACAAATACCTTTAGGTATATTAATATTATGCTTTGCTGTCATTTCCTTAAAAAGTTTTACACCGTCAGGATAAAACGCTTCTAATTGATTAAAAACAATACAATTACCAATACCGTGTTTTGTACCTAATAAATATGACAAACCATAACTCATAGCATGTGCTACACCAACCTGAGAATATGCAATACTCATACCTCCATGCCAGCTTGCCATCATAAGTTTATCTTGTGAATCACTTTTTGATAGATTATCATCTAAAAAAACTTCATTACATAAATCAAAAGCTTTTTCTCCATAACTCTGACTAAAAGCATTTAGATACGTTCCCTTTAATGATTCAATACAGTGAATAAAACAATCCATTCCTGTGTAAAACCATTGGTCTTTAGGAACATCTTTAGTAAGTTCTGGATCTAAAATCACTTGATCAAAAGGGGTATAATCAGAATTTATACCTAATTTTTTTTCTGGTCCTGTTAGTACTGTTGTTCTTGAAACCTCTGCACCAGTTCCAGATATGGTTGGAATACCAACATGATAAATAGCAGGATTTTTAACCAAATCCCACCCTTGATAATCTTTAGCATCTCCTTCATTAGTTAGCATAATAGATACAGCTTTAGCTAAATCTAGAAGCGTTCCTCCTCCTATTCCAATAATACCAGATACTTTTTCTTTAGTATTTAAAATAATATCCTCAACCAATTCATCTACTTGAGATGTTTTAGGCTCTTCTTTTGCTGAAATGTAGATTATTTTATCATCATACGACAAATTTATTCTTGATGTTAACCATGTATTATTTTTAAATATATCATCTATTAAATAAATGAAAGGGGAATTAATACTTAATCGCTTTGGGGCAACTATATCATTTAATTGACTGAAACTACCTCTACCAAAAATAACTCTTGGTACCATTGGAAAGTTTTTGTAACTCATTTATTTTCTTTTTCAAAAAGTAAAAATAGTATTATTTAATTTTACTTTGTTTATGTTTTATATATTATAAAGAAATATTAGTTATAATAATTCTAAAATATCTTTTAAGTTTTCTATTGTTTTATATGCTTTTCCATTTGTTTCCTGTTCGCTTACTTGTTCATGCGCCCAAGTAGTATGAAAAGGAACGTGTATGGCATTTGCCTTAATATTTACTAAAGGCAAAATATCTGATTTTAATGAATTTCCAATCATTAAAAACTCTGAAGGTTTAACATCTAAATGGTTTAATAATTTAGAATAATTAGCTTCTTTCTTATCACTTAAAACTTCTATATGATGAAAAAAATTAGTTAAACCTGACTTTTCTAATTTTCGTTCTTGATCTAACAAATCGCCTTTTGTTGCTAAAATTAACCTATATTTTTTTGATAAATACTTTAAAACCTCTTCAACACCATCAAGTAATTCTACGGGTTTATTTAGCATATCTTTCCCAATATTTAAAATAGCTTCTATCGTTTTATTAGACACTTCAAAATTTGATAATTCTAAAGCCATTTCTACCATTGACAATACAAAAGCTTTAACACCATATCCATATAAAGGTAAATTACTTATTTCTTTTTTAAATAATTCTTGATCAATTTTATTAGGCGTTTCGTATTTAGATAATAGATTCGCAAATGCTACTTCGGCATCTCTAAAATAAGTTTCGTTTACCCAAAGTGTGTCATCGGCATCAAAGCCAATAACTTTTACATTTTTGTAATTTATTTCCATAATTTCTTGGCACGATCTAAATCTTCTGGTGTATCAATTTCAACACCTTGTACATCTGTTTCTACCATTTTAATACGTTTACCGTATTCTAAATAACGGATACATTCAATTTTTTCGGAAGCTTCTAAAGGAAGCATTGGTAAATTATAAAAATCTAATATGGCTTGTTTTCTAAAAGCATAAACGCCTTTGTGCTTAAAATATTTGACACCAACATTGGTTTCTCTTGGATAAGGAATAGGGCTACGTGAAAAATATAATGCAAAATTAGATTGATCGACAATAACCTTTACAGTATTAGGATTGTTTATTTCATCTAAATCTGTGATATGAACCATTAAAGATGCTAAATCTACTTCTTTATTAGGGTCATTTTTAAACACCTCTATAAGTTTAGATAATGATTCTTTATCAGTAAAGGGTTCATCTCCTTGAACATTGATAACAATATCTACATCTAAAAACTCAACAGCTTCTGCAATTCTATCACTTCCACAGTCATGTTCTTTTATGCTCATAATAGCTTTTCCTCCATTATTTACAATTTCATTATAAATAATATCACTATCAGTAACTACAAAAACATCATCAAATAAATTGGTTGCAACTGTAGCTTCGTATGTACGACGTATTACTGTTTTTCCTCCAAGGTCTTGCATAAGTTTGGCTGGAAAACGTGTAGCGCTATAACGCGCAGGGATCATTGAGATTATTTTCATTAAGTCTTTGTTCAATTCTTTGTCAAAAATAGTATTATTTAATGATTTAGTTTTTCTTGTACTTAAACTTTTTATACATTTTAAAAATTACAATCAATATTATAACAACAAAAACAATAGCTAACATTGGTAAAAATATAGAAACTACAGACATAATGATTGAAGTTCCTGTTTCTAAAGTTGCAACTATTGGGTTTGCCAAACCTCCTGATGTTGCTGTAGAAGCTAATCTAGTTGTGCTTGAAGTTCCAGCTATAGTCGCAGCCGTTCCTCCTCCTGCAATGATAGCTAAAGACCATGTGATTAGAGGGCTTAAATCTGCCACAGTAGACATCATGACAGCTGTTCCTGCTAATGCTGCTAATGGTACCGCTATAGAATCTAATAAATTATCGATATACGGAATAAAATAAGCAAATATTTCTACTATTGTGGCAACACCTAAGGTAATTAAAGCCGTTGTACTTCCTATCCATTGCCAAGACTCATTAAGTTGCCAAACATCAAAATACGAAGCTAAACTTAATGCAAATAACGGCAAGAATACCCGAAAACCAACTGAAGCAGAGAGCCCAACTCCTAAACAAATACTTATAATTGTTTCTATTGACATAGCTAAATATAGTCAAAAACTATTCCTCAAAAAAATCTTCTTTAAATCCAATAAGATACAACTTTTCTTTAGCTCTTGTTACTGCTGTGTATAGCCAACGTAAATAGTCTTTATTAATGCCTTCAGGTAAGTAAGGCTGTTCTACAAACACGGTATTCCATTGTCCACCCTGAGATTTATGACAAGTAATGGCATAGGAAAACTTTACTTGCAATGCATTAAAATGCTTGTTTGCTTTAACTTTTAGAAATTTTTTATATTTAGTAGTTTCGCTTTCATAATCTTTCATAACTTCTTGATACAATCTATTAGATTCTTCATATGGCAACGACGGAGTTTCGGCTTCAATTGTATCTAGTAACAAAACAGTTTCAAAAGGACGCATTTTAGGATAATCAACCATTCTAACTTTCACTTCAGCAAAACGAAATCCATAAAGCTCTTCAATTTTAAATATTTCTAAAACCTCTATAATATCGCCATTTGCTATAAAACCGGCTTCAGTAGTTGGTTTAATCCAAAAATAATTATTCTTAACTGCCATTAAATAATCTCCAGAAGACAATTCATTTTCATTAAATAAAATCCGACTACGTATTTGCTGATTATATAAATTTGCTCTTTTGTTACTTCTAACAATAATAGCTGTTTCTTCATTTCCTAAATTACTATAAGCGTCGTTTATAGCATCCATAATTTCATAACCATCAACTAGTCTAACAATATCTTTAAAGTTGTTTAAATCGAACTTAAAAGCGTCATGTAGCGAACTTGCTAAAGTTTCACGTAAAGTCGTAGCATTAACAAGAATTCCTGAATCGTGTTCTTGTCTCATTACTTCATCTAACTCCATTCTTGTAACTTCTTTGTTGTAATTTAAAGCTAAGGTATTTTCATTTAAGGCAGGACTTAAATCTAGCTTTACTGGAGGAAGCTGTGCAGTATCTCCAATTAAAAGTAGTTTACATTTATGACCAGAATACACATACTGCATTAAATCGTCTAGAAGCGATCCATTTTCGAATAATTTAGATTCTGCGGGTGTATCAGGAATCATTGAAGCTTCATCAACAATAAAAATAGTGTTTTTATGCTTATTTGGTTGTAAAACAAACTTAACGCCACCACCTTTATCTTTTTTGGGAAAATATATTTTTTTATGAATTGTAAACGCTTCTTTTTTTGAGTAATTAGAAATTACTTTAGCCGCTCTACCCGTTGGAGCCATTAGTACAGCACTCATTTTTGCTTTCCATAAATTACTTACAATGCAGCCAATTATAGTTGTTTTTCCTGTTCCAGCATACCCTTTTAGCAAATAAAGAGTATTAGGATTTTTACTAAATATAAATTCAGATAATTGCTGTAAAACAATATTTTGTTTTGTAGTAGGTTGAAACGGAAAGTCCTGTATTATAAGGGAATAAAATTCGGATGCAGTCATTTAAATTAGACGTATTATAAATTATTCAAATATATAAATGATTTTTACGCACTTTGGTTTTTGCGATTAAAAAAAATTTGTAGATTTGCTAAATACCATTATAATAATTTATTTTTAATAAAAACCCATTATGTTAACATTTATTCTGATTGCAGTTGCTGTAATATTAGTTACAATTGGCTTAGTAAAGCTAATTGACAAATTTGTTCCTTCTAAATTTAAACCTGTATTAACAATCGCATTATGGGTGTTAATATTTTTTCTAGGATACCAAACATATATGTCAATTTATAATCCTGTTTTATTTGATCAAACCAAGGAAGAGCGTTATGCTGAAGTTATTAAGAATTTAATTGATATTAGAGATTCTCAATTAGCACACAAACAAGTTACTGGTGTTTTTGCTGGTAATTTTGATGACCTAATAAAGTTTATTGATACTGCTGAATATACCATTACGCAACGTCGTGATTCTAGTGTTATTGATCCTGTACTTACTAAACAATTTGGAGTAGATATGTTTAAAGAAATAGTAATCATTGACACATTAGGTACTGTTCCTGTTAAAGATTCTTTATTTAAATCTTCTGACAGATATAAAACTATGATGAATGTGCCTGTTGGTGAAGCAGGTGCTAAGTTTGAACTTAAAGCTGGTTTTATAGAACAAAGTGATGCTAAAATCCCTGTTTTTGAAGCTAAAGTTAAAAAAGATGTAATTTTATTCGATCAAGATAAAGATTTATTAAGTCAAGAAAATGAAGTGGTTTCAGTAGAAGGCGTAAATGGAGATGCTCTTAAAGTAGGATCTATGGATGAAGTAAATACTGGAGGTAACTGGCCAAAAACTTATGGCAACAACGAGTAAAACTTTTAACAAACTAACTAATCTAGATCTGTCCATTCAAATAAGTTTGAGTGGACTTTCTTTTTGTACCCTACAAAGAGATACAAATACTATCGCCTATTTAAAAGATGTTGATTTTAATAAAAAATTAAACCCTTTAGAAATTTTAGATAAATTAAAGCATGTCTTTAATACAGAAAAAGAATTACAAGGCGATTTTAACAATGTTTGTATTATACATGATAATGAACTTTCAACATTAGTACCAAAATCATTGTTTAGTGAAGATTGTCTAGCTGATTATTTAAAATTCAATTCTAAAATTCTAAAATCAGATTATATTACTTATGATGATATTCTTATAAATGATAGTGTTAATGTTTATGTACCTTATATAAATATTAATAATTTTATTTATGATAGATTTGGAGCTTTTACTTTTAAACACGTCTCTACAATTTTAATTGAACAAATTTTATTAGCAGAGAAAAATTCGGAAACAACAAAAGTATTTGTGAATGTTAATAAAAATCATTTTGAGGTACTTGTTGTTGAAAAATCTAAATTAATTTTTTATAACACCTTTGAGTATAAAACTAAAGAAGATTTTATTTATTATTTGCTTTTTACTGTTGAACAACTAAAGCTAAATCCTGAAATTTTGAATTTAATTTTCATTGGAGATATCGATACTAAAGACGAACTGTATATTATTGCTTACAAATACATTCGATTTGTGTTTCTAGGTAACCGAGAAGATGATTATAAATACAGTATTAATGCTCAACCAGCAAATCATAATAGCAATTACACCCTAATAAAAAGTTTTTAATGCGTATCATTTCCGGTTTATATAAAAGTAGAAAAATAATAGCTCCTAAAAACCTACCTGTTCGCCCTACTACTGATATGGCTAAAGAGTCATTATTCAACATTTTAAATAATACGTTTTATTTTAACGACATCTCTGTTCTCGATCTTTTTGCTGGAACTGGTAATATAAGTTATGAATTTGCATCTAGAGGCACCGAACAAATTACATGTGTAGATCAAGACTTTGGCTGCATTAAATTTATTAATGAAACAGCAAATAAATTTAATATGCCCATACAAACCATAAAAAGCGATGTATTCAAATTTTTAGAAAAAACAGCTATTCAAACTGATGTTATATTTGCTGATCCACCTTATAATTTCTCTGAAGAACAATTCTCTAAAATAGCTGAGCTCGTTTTTAAAAACAACCTTTTATTAGAAGAAGGATTACTTATAATTGAACACTCAAAACATACAAATTTATCTACATTACCTAACTATAGCTACTCTAAAAGTTATGGTGGTAATATGTTTAGTTTTTTTGAACTTAGCTAGTTAAAATTTCTTAATTCACTTTTTTTCAGTACATTAGAATTCTCCTTAAGAGTCCCAGACTCTATTATCTCTTATTTTACAAAAGAAAATTTAATTTTTTTTTAAATGTTTATGGTCTGTATTGAATATTAGGGTTACACCAAAAGAAATAATGACTAGCATGCAAGACATGCTTTCTAATTTTGAATCGTATGGCTTTGGAGATAAAGGTGCTGAATATGAAATGATAATTGATAAAGATGGTGATACTTGGGTAAACTATTGGAATATCTGGAAAGGAAAAGCAAACCTTACAGGCAAAGAATTAAGTATTCCTGTACATTTAACTATACAGTTTGTAGATGGTAAAATTGTACAAGAATATGCATATTATGACACTGCTGGAATTGGAGCCACTATTGCAGAAATACAGAATGCAAAAATAACTGAAAAAGAAGAAGAAACTAATTAACCAACCCTTTTTAACCCAAAAACCCTTCTCTAAAATTTAAGAAGGGTTTTTTTATGGCTAAGTAAACCTATAAGCCGGATTCTGTACTCAATAAAGAGCCCTTATCATTTATCTTAGTGCATTGTTACCAATACACTTTAGCTGCCTACCCTCCAGCATCGAGCGTGCTACCCTCAAGCACTGGTTTACATGACATTGCACCACATAGAGTTTACCTGATTTCACTACAGCATTACCTGTACATACTTTCTGTTGCACTTTTCCTAACCTCACGGCTGGTGGTCATTAACCACTATGTTGCACTATGGTGTCCGGACTTTCCTCTCAAGTGCTGAAATAAATTCAGTACAAAAGCGATAAGGCAATCTACTTACTGGCAAAATTACAATAAAATGAAACCAAAATCTAAATAAAAAGCGTTTTCCTAAAAATGTCAATATTGAAGTTTATACTAAGTGAAGTCGAAGAGCTAAAACCCATTGCTCTCTCAATAAATATTGGGATTGCTTTACGATTTTTATACTTTCCTTAACGCGCATATTTACTAGTTTACCCCATTAAATGAAACATTAGTTTGCTTTAGAGAAGTATTCGTTTAATCTGGTATGATTTTTTATTCTTCTAAGGGAACTAAAAGCACTGGTATTCTGGATTTTTTTACAATTTGACCAGATACACTTCCAATAAACGCTTTGTAAAGAAAATTGTGTTCATGATGACCAGCAATTATTATATCAACATTTAATTTCTTAGCTTCCTCCATTATTATTTCAATAGTTGCTCCTTGTATAAGTAAGCCTTCAGCATTAACTCCTTTTTCCTTAAGTTTTTTGGTATATGCTTGTAGTTGTCTGTGTTCTTTTCTAAGTTCTGATGCACGACTATCTCTTATGTATTGTGGACCTACACTATAGCCAATAAAATCGGGATCAGGAGCAGCAATATGTATTAGCCATATTTTTGAATCAAATTTCTCAGCCAATTGAAACGCTTTATCAACAAGTAACTGTTCATTTTTATTAAAATCTATTGTTACTAAAATATTTTTCATGTCTCAAATTTTTATAACTTAGAAAGTAATGATAAAGTTTAGTTTCAATAAACTTTATCGATTGTTAGACTAAGTTAGTCTATTTTTCTGATAAAATCAAGAAAAACCAATCATCACAATTAATTTCATTTGTTAATAACTCCTATTAAATTCTAAGTTCAAAATTCTAAATTCTAAATTGAATTTTTAACTTTGTTATCTATTCAATGGGCATCTCCAGATGTTTAAATAATTAGAGAATTTGGAACACTTTGTAGTATCGGCTAGAAAATATAGACCCCAAACGTTTAAAGACGTTGTGGGTCAGCAGGCTATTACAAATACCTTATTAAATGCCATTGAACACAATCATTTAGCACAAGCCTTACTTTTTACAGGTCCTCGTGGTGTAGGCAAAACAACCTGTGCTCGTATTTTAGCTAAAATGATTAATAGTGAAGGAAATGAATCTGAAGATGAAGATTTTGCATTTAATATTTTTGAATTAGATGCAGCTTCAAACAACTCGGTTGATGATATAAGAAGTTTAACCGATCAAGTTCGTATTCCTCCACAAGTTGGAAAATATAAAGTGTATATTATTGACGAGGTTCATATGCTATCGCAGGCAGCTTTTAATGCCTTTCTTAAAACATTAGAAGAACCACCAAAACATTGTATTTTCATCTTAGCAACTACTGAAAAGCATAAAATAATCCCAACTATTTTATCACGTTGTCAAATTTTTGATTTTAAACGTATTACCGTTAAGGATGCTAAAAGTTATTTAAAATATATAGCAGAAGAACAAGGCATCACTGCCGATGATGATGCATTACATATTATAGCTCAAAAAGCTGATGGTGCTATGCGTGATGCACTTTCTATTTTTGATCGTGTTGTTAGTTTTTCAGGTAAAAATTTAACAAGACAGGCAGTAACCGAAAATTTAAATGTACTGGATTACGAAACCTATTTTACCAGTACAGATTATATTTTAGAAAATAAAATACCAGAGCTTTTACTTCAATTTAATAATACACTATCAAAAGGTTTTGATGGGCATCATTACATTGCTGGTTTAGCATCACATTTTAGAGATTTATTAGTGAGTAAGACCACTGAAACTATAGAATTGCTAGAAGTAGGAGACCAAACAAAAGCCAAATACTTAGAACAGTCTCAAAAAGCATCGCAAGACTTTCTTTTAAAAGCAATTGAGCTAGCAAACGACTGCGATCTCAAATATAAAACTAGTAAAAACCAACGGCTACTCGTTGAATTATGTATCATGCAGCTTGCCTCTATCACTTTTGATGGAGAAAAAAAAAATAGCAAACATTACATAATACCAGCTTCTTATTTTAAAAATAAAGGCATCACTCCTATTCCTGTTAAAGTTCCTAATCAAAATTCTGTTCAAGAAAATAAAGCATTAAAAAAAGAGGAGGTTGCAAATGAAACATCTAAGCATTTAGAATCTCTAAAGGTAAAAGAGCCTCCTAAAATTATATTAAAAAAAGAAACCAAAAGAACTTCTGGACTTTCATTAAGTAGTATAAAAGCAAAAAAAGAGCATCAAATAAAACAAATGGATGTTGTTATTGATGAAGAAGATTTGCCAAAAGAAGATTTTACTGAAGAAGCTCTAATAGGTTATTGGAGAAAATTTACACAAATTTTAATAGAGAAAGGAAAACATAATTTGGCCTCCATTCTATCAATGGATACTCCTAAGCTAAAAGGAACAACTATTCATTTAGAATACCCAAATGCAACTAATAAAGTAGAATTAGAGCGTCAACAGTATGATTTAATGTCCTATTTAAGAAAATCGCTAAACAATTATGATATTAGCTTAGATATTAGTGTAAACGAAATTCTTGAAAAACAATACACTTATACCCCTGCTGATAAGTTTGAGAAATTAAATGAAAAAAACCCTCATTTAGAGCTTTTAAGAAGAACTTTCGATTTAGATATTTAAAACGATACCTATATTATGAAAAAATTACTATTATATATTTTTTTATTAAGCATTGCTTTTGTTAGCTGCGATGGAAGAAATAGAAAATACAAATCGAATACAGATGTTTTGCGTGAATCAAATCTGTTAGAATCATTTTCTGCACAAACAAAGTTCATTCCAAACGAACCAGTAGAAATTATAACAGATACTATTTTTAATAATGGATTTCATTTAAAATTAAAATACAATTCTTTAGAAAACAATTATTTTTCTAAAACAATAAAATCTAATAACGATTTTTTAATTCATAAAAATTACAAAAACTTTGAAGCAAGCATATTAGTTTTAAAAGACGAAAAAATTATAACCAAAGGCATTATAAATAAAACATTATTCAGAAATTATGAATCCCCATCCTTTTGGAAAAATGCTATTATGCAATATGTTTGGGTAGATTTTGAAGCATCAACAGATACTTATATAAATTTAAATACTACATTTCATATACCTGAAACAAACATTTATAAAGATTTCACTATAAGTATTGATAACTTTGGAAATATAAAAATAAAGGAAATTAACCTTACTGAAAGTACCATATAATTATGCTAGGATTAAAACTACCAACAGACCCGCGTTGGGTTAATATTGTTGAAAAAAATATAGAAGAAATACTTACCGATCATGCCTTTTGCGAACAAAAAGCAACAAGCACTGCCATTTCATTAATTGTGAGTTTTCCTGAATACACTGAGCTAGTACAAGAAATGACGGCTTTAGTAAAAGAAGAAATGAGTCATTTTAAAATGGTACATGATATAATTTTAAAGCGCGGATGGACACTAGGTAGAGATAGAAAAGATGATTATGTTATACAATTACTAAAATTCTTCCCAAAAGGTGGCAGTAGAACAACCCAATTGGTTCATAGGCTTTTATATGCTGCATTAATTGAAGCGCGAAGCTGCGAACGTTTTAGACTGTTATCAGAGGAATTAGAAGATAAAGAGTTGGCAACATTTTACAGAAACTTAATGGCAAGCGAAGCAAATCACTACACCATGTTTTTAGGTTTTGCTAGAAAATATGGCAATAAAAAAGAAGTTGATACCAAATGGCAACAACTTCTTGAATATGAATCTGAAATTATTAGTAATTTAGGAAAAACTGAAGCTATACACGGTTAAAATTTATAACCAACTCCAATTTGTATGTTTGTGTTTTTTGCCTCTACACCAAAAGTGTCTTCAAAAACATTTGATAAACCGTAAATATATCTTACATCAGCAAATAGAACATGTGTTAATTTAAACTCTAATCCAGCTACACCAGAATAGGCAAAATCTTTAACACCATCTTTGTATTTATGAACTTTTAATCCAAATTGAGGTCCTAATCCAAAATGAAATTTTTCACTTAGTCTAAATCTAAATAAAATAGGCGCTTGAATATAATCTAAATTTAAAGTTTCCTCTTTAGCTCCTTCTGCAGAAAATTGCAATTCAGGCATTAATGAAATTGTTTTTGATAAGCCTATAGTTGCAAAAGCACCAAAGTAAATACTATTTCGATGTTTGTTAGCTATTGGAGCATCTCCATCAAAGTCTAAATTGGAAATTGTGTAACCACCTCTAACACCATACTTTATATCTTGAGAAAAACCTGAAAAAGAAATAACAAGTAGGATTGTTAATAGAAATAATCTTTTCATAATTAAATAGTTTTGGGTTATAATTATATATCGACGAATATATATTAATTAAGCCATATACTAATATTTTAAAAGACAAACTGCAAAATATTACTGTGTATTGCTAGAAACAGTATCATAATAAATACTTTTTATAATACCATCTGCTAACCCAATTTTTGGAACATATATGTTTTTTGCTCCACTCCATTTCATTGCAGAAAGGTAAATTCTCATAGCTGGAATTATTACATCGGCTCTATCTTGATTTAAAGATAGCTCGGTAATTCGTTCTTCATAAGAATACGTTTGAAGCATATTATAATAAGAAGTTAAATAAAAATAGGTTAAAGGTTTCCCCATTGCTTTGCCTGATATTTTAAATATTTTATTAATATTCCCACCAGAACCTATAACACTAATTTTATCATAATTTTTAGCGTTTGTATTTATCCATTCTTCTAATTCTTGCCAAGATTCTTTTTTAACAATATCATTAAGTAAACGAACAGTTCCTATTTTAAAAGAACGAGATGCTACAGATTCACCCTGATGAATTACTGTAAATTCTGTACTACCACCACCAACATCAACATACAAATATGTTTTATTATTATCTATATATTTATTCAAATCGGTTGCTGCAATAATAGCTGCTTCTTCTTCTCCTCCAATAACGTCAATACTAATACCTGATTGTTCTAAAACTAAATCTACAATTTTTTTACCGTTTTCAGATTCTCTCATTGCCGAAGTAGCACAGGCTTTATATTTAACTACTTTATGAGATTTCATTAGTAATTTAAAAGCCAGCATAGTATCTAAAATACGCTGTGTATTTTCTTTTGAAATTCTTTTTTTAACAAAAACATCGGCTCCTAAACGAATAGGAACACGGACTAATGAGTTTTTTTTAAACTGAACTGGTTTCCCTTTTTGCTCAATAATATTTGAAATTAATAATCTTACAGCATTTGAACCAATATCTATAGCTGCGTATTTTTTTATTGAAAGCATATTAACTTTTTATCTTGTTTAAATAATAATCGTAAGTAACAAACTGAGATCTTACTTTAGGTTTATCATTTATTTTATATTCATTGTTTTGTGATTCATTTAATAAACGCGCTTTTACATTATCATTCCAGCAAATATCATAAGTATCTAATATCTCTTGTTTAATATCCTCATCATAAATAGGACAACTTACTTCTACCCTATTATCAATGTTTCTTGTCATCCAATCTGCTGAAGAAATATAAACTTTAGTATCTCCATTATTACCAAAAATATAAACCCTAGAGTGTTCTAAAAATTTATCAACAACACTAATTACTTCTATATTTTCGCTCATTCCTTTTATTCCTGGAACTAAACAACAAAGTCCTCTAATAATCATTTGAATTTTTACACCAGCATTACTTGCTTCATATAGTTTATCAACCATTTTATAACTTGATATACTATTCATTTTTAGCTTAATTAAACCTTTTTTGCCGTTTTTTACATTATTAATTTCTGCATCAATTAATTTAAAAATGGCTTTTTGTGTATTGTGTGGAGACGTTATTAAATGTTTATATTTATAAATTCTATAATTGGTTTCAAAAAAACCAAAAATTTTATTTACATCTTTTAAAATACGTTGATCTGAGGTAAACAAAGTATAATCAGTATAAATTTTAGCTGTAGATTCATTAAAATTACCTGTACTTATAAATCCATAACGTTTTAATTTGTTATTTTCTTCTCGTTCAATAACACACATTTTACTGTGTACTTTTAAACCAGCAACACCAAAAATTAAATTAACGCCTTCTTCTTCCATTTGGTGGGCGTAATCAATATTAGCTTGCTCATCAAACCTAGCTCTTAATTCTATTGATACAGTAACAGATTTTCCATTTATAGCTGCATTTATTAATGAACTAGCTATATGGGAAATTTGAGCTAAACGATAAATGGTTATTTTAATTGTTTTTACAGCTGGATCTAAAGCCGCTTCTCTTAAAAACTTAACAACATATGAGAAAGTTTGATAAGGTGCATAAAGTAAATAATCTTTTTTCTTTATGGCTTTAAATATACTAGCCTCTAAACTGAGTCCTTTTATAGGTAATGGTTCTATTTTATCATAAAGCAAATCTTTTCTACCCAAGCTAGGGAAACTCATGTAGTCTCTTCTATTATGATAACGACCTCCAGGAATAATACTATCTGTTATATCAATACCCATTTTTGACATTAAATATTGTAAAGTATCGTCTTCAATGGTTTTATCATAAACAAAACGAACTGGCTCTCCTACTTCTCTATGCTTAACACTATCAGATATTTTTTCAATAAAACTTTTACTTAAATCGCTTTCAAAATCAAGTTCACCATCACGAGTAATCTTTATCATATGTGCAGATATACTTTGATAATCAAAAATATTAAAAATATCACTTAAAGAATGACGTATTAAATCGTCAATCATTATTATAAAGTGTTTTTCTTCTTGTTTTGGTAATACAACAAATCGATTTATTGACTTAGGTATTTCGATAAGTGCAAATTGTTTTGTACCATCAGTCATTAACATTTTTACAGCTAAATAAGCAGCACTATCTTTTAAATTAGGTAATACAACCGAATCATTTAAAATAATAGTTACTAATGCAGGACTTACAGTACGTATAAAATATTGTTTTATGTAATCATGCTGAGAACTATCAATTTGTTCTTCATTTATAATATAAATATTTTCATTTTCTAGTCTACTTCCTATAGTGTGTAAAATTTCTAAGCTTTTACTTTGTTGCTTGATAACAATTTCGGTGATTTGTTCTAATAACTCTTTAGCCTTTATTCCACCTAGTTCACTCTTACCTCCTTTTCCTGCTTCTACAATTCGTTTAACAGTAGCGTACCTAACTTTGAAAAATTCATCTAAATTATTCGAAAAAATTCCTAAAAATCTAAGTCTTTCAATTAAAGGAACTGTTTCATCCGATGCTTCTTGTAAAACTCTAGCATTAAATTGCAACCAACTTATCTCTCTATTTATATAAACATTTTCTTGAATCTCTAATTTAGTCATCGAATTTAATCGTATTTTAATTTTAAACAAATATATTCTATTTCACCTAAATAGCCTTACAAAAAAGGTATGTGAAATTTAATAATTACAAAAATTTAATTAGATGTTTTTACTTTAAATCTTTAGGAAATAAAGTGAATGTAGTAGTTCCCTTTTTTAATTCAGACCATTTATTAATATCAAATTCAATAATTACGACACCACAAGTAGGTACATTATCTATATATTGGCTTCCGTAAGTATTTACAAAAGCAGTAATAGCATGATTATGTCCAAAAATCATCAAATTATTAATAGAATCTTTACATTCTTTTATAACACTTAATAAGTGTCTTCCTTCAAAATCATATAAATCATGATTTAAAATGAAATGTACTTCATCAAGATTAAGGTTTGATATAAATATATTAGCAGTAGTTTTTGCCCTTGTAGCATCACTAGACAAAACCAAATCTACATCAAAAAAGTTGTTCGCTATAGCGTTAGAAACGGCATTCGCATCATTTAAACCTCTTTCAGTTAAAGGTCTTTCATGATCTATTACATTGTGTTTCCAAGAAGACTTTGCATGCCTTACCAAAATTATTCTTTTCATAAAAGTTCGATTAAATACATTATTTATCGACAAAACGTTGTTTTTATCGATAAAATTCATTTTATTTGTTAGATTAAAGTTAAACAAAAATATGTAAAATGAAGAATATAAAATCAGTAATAGAGCTAAATGACAAATAATTGACATGCTATACTAAAGCAATCGCTAAAACATCTTATTATGACGATAAAGCGTTTCGAGAAAACTGTTAATCGAATATATAAGTGATTTATCATTTTATTTTGACCGATATAATTCATATATGTTTATTTGTATCACCTACTTAAAAATGATACTGTATGATCGCCCCAAATCAAATTTCAAATAAAAATATCGCATTGTTTTACAATGTACTTCCCTCACTGTTTTTTCCCTCGAAGAAATTATCGTTTTATAAATTGATAAATAAATTTTTTATATAAAGTTAATAAAGTGCGTAATGCACTACATATAAATAATAAATATTTAAGACTAAGTCATGATAAATAAATCAACATTTCCGTTTTATACTCTTATACTTTCAATTTGTATTTCACTATGTTCTATAAGTAATTCTTTTTCGCAAGAGAATAATATTTATGAATTAAAAAATCATAACTCTGAATCAAATAAAAGTAAAAACTATTCAAAAACTAGTTCTAAATTAAAGTCGAACAAAAAAGAAAATAGCAATCGAGAAGTATTTAATAACCTTGCTTATAATTTACACCCTTCAATTTATATTGAAAATGGTATTGAAAAAACAGTTTATAAAGAAGGATTACCTGTAAAACTAATATTTGAAGATGTAAATTCTTTAAATACATTAAATTTAAATAACAGAAGGTATAATGAAGTACAAATGTTGATAATAAAAATAAATTCATTGTCAGATTTAAACAATCATTATGACTTTAGTGAAAAATCAGAACTCAAAAGCCTAAAGTTCATATTCATTAAGAGTAATATAAAATGTACTCCAGATCAATTACGAAAGTTTTTAAAAACTAATAAAGAAACACACGTTTTTTATACAATTAATAGACCTTCATAAGTTAAGCACCAAGTCAATTTAAATATTACAGCATGAAAAAACTATACGCTAAAAAAGCCTTTAAAAGTAAATCATCTTTAAAAAAGATAGTATTTACTCTTGTGCTTATAACACTTTGCTTTAACAGTTATTCTCAAGTTTTAAAAGAATTTGAAGCAAGAGCTGCTAATGCAACCCCTACTCAAACGGTATATAACATTAAAGGAGATTTTGCTATGATAGGTAATACTAACCTAACACTAGTAAATTATAATGAAACAAGGGCTAATAATTCTGAAATGAAATATGTTGATGAAGATGGAGATTCAAGTACTTTGAACTCATCTTGGGCTGAATTACAATTTCCTGTTGAAAATGGATCAACTCCTGAATGTTCTAAAATTCTTTTTGCTGGTTTATATTGGGTTGGTAGAGCTGATAATGGACCAGACAATAATGCTGATGGAGACAACAACCCAAACACATTTGTTGTTAATGGTAAAACATTAAATAAACAAAAAGTTAAAATAAAAGGGCCTTTAGAAACTAACTACACTGAATTAGAGGCAAATCCTAACGATATTTATTTCCCATCTAATGCATACCAAAATATTTTTACTGCTTATGTTGACATTACTCAATATGTTATTGACAACAATGGAGAAGGCAGATATTACATTGCTGATATGGCTCTTAGAGAAGGTACGATTGATATTACAGGTTATTCTGGTGGCTGGGGAATGGTAGTAGTTTATGAAAACTCCAAAATGAAATATAGAAATGTAACTGTCTTTGATGGTCATGCTTTTGTAGATAGTGGTGTTAATCAAGATTTTAATTTTGAAATTGATGGCTTTAATGCTGTACAATCTGGTGATGTAAATATTAGATTAGGTTTAATGGCAAGTGAAGGAGAATATGGTTTTGATGGTGATTATTTTGAAATTGAAGAATTAAATTCTGGAAATTACCGAAGATTAGCGAATAAAAGAGGAAGTACTACTAACTTTTTTGATTCAACAATAGATTATGGAGGAGCTCCTGGTAGTAGAGGCCCTGAATTAGTAAACAATACAGGTTTAGATATTGTTACCTATAATATTCCTAATAGTGATAAAAGCATCATTGGTAACGGACAAACTAGTACCTCTTTTAATTATGGTACTACAAATGATACGTTTGTTATTTTTAATGTTACTTTTTCAGTTGATGCATATATTCCTGATGTAGATGGTATACTTACAACTACTTCTACTAGTGCAACACCACCACTTGCACCAAATGAGTCAGCAAATTATACTATTGAAATAAGAAACAAAGGAACAGAAGCAACCAATAATACAATAATAACAATTCCTATTCCAGATAATGTTAATCAATCTGATTTAGAAATTACTTCAAATGTATATGCTCCTTTAAGCACAACAAACACACCTACATATAATCAAAACTTAGGACCAAATGGATCTATTGTATGGGATTTAGGAACATTACCACTTCCAAGTGACCCTGAAACAGTATTAGCAGACATTAGTTTTAAACTAACCGTAACAACAGATTGTTCTATTTTGAGTAGTCAAACTTTCGACCCTAATATATCACTTATGGGTACAATTGTTGGAACTGGAGCCATTTCAAATATAGATTTTAACACTCCCTTAATTCAAGGATATGAAACATCTGGTTTGTGTATTGGAGACCCAATACCTGCACCTAGTCTTATAGAAATAGATTACTTAGACTATATAAATGAACCACCAACAGCTAGCAATCCGAATCAAATTGAGATTCAATGTATTGACAATTTACCAGCACCAGATCCTGAAGTAGTAACTGATGAAGCAGATAATTCTGGCATTACACCTAATGTTATATGGATTTCTGATACATCTGACAACAATACTAATCCAGAAACAATAACTAGAAAATATCGAGTTACTGATGATTGTGATAAATTTATTGATGTAACACAATCTATAATCATACTAGATACTCAAGCTCCTGTAATTACTTGTCCTAATCCTATAAATATCAATGCAGATGCAGATGCTTGTCAGGCTACTAACGTAACTATTGTTGAGCCTACTGCTACTGATAACTGTGCTACTACATTTACATTTACTGGTACGCGTTCTGATAACTTACCTTTAACAGA
>JBNKOE010000013.1:0-530639 GCA_050294475.1 Algibacter sp.
CTCTATGGTATAAAGCGTCAACTCCTCAATTTTTTGAAGCAGTTTGGCATTCATACCACCCAGTAGAATACCATTTTCTGAAACTTCCTCAGCTGATGGGATATCTTTTAAATGGCCTTTCTCTTTGATGTGGTTTTCTACATCCTTTAAAGTGGGTAAGCTGTAATCTTTATTAAATACAAAGTCGCTCCAGCCCGTTAAATCGACCCGGACTTCCTTGGTGTGGATGTTACCGTTTACCGCCAGTTTTTCATCTGGGGTGGTAGTGCCAATGCCGACGTTGCCTGTCCATTCATCAACAAACAATATTTTTTTTGGAGAAATTGGAGTAACCAATGAAGGATCAATTGCTTCTAAAGCATAATCAAAACTTGGATTACTTACGTCTTTTAATTTAAAACCAGAAGCATAATCTGCTGTTAAAGCAATTACCCGAATCGCCATAAACGTGTCTGAACCACTACCTATCCGACCCCATTCTAATTTAATTCTTTTATGATTGTAGTTAAATTCACTTATATATTGAACTTCTGCAGTTGAATAATAATTATTGATTAAATGAACCACAACTTCATGCTCTGCATAGGGTCCCCAAGCTCGAATTTTAGTAACAAATGTGCCTTTAGATTTGATTTTATACCAAGTATTTTCACCTGAAGTTGTATTTTGAGAAAATGCTATGCAACTAATTAATAAGAATAATAAAAGTATTTTTTTCATAACCTATAAATTCTTTGTTTTTTCTTGTAGTGCCTTTATTGCTTTAGCCTGTGCTTCAATTAACTTTTGTTGCTCTATGGTATAAAGCGTCAACTCCTCTATTTTTTGAAGCAGTTTGGCATTCATACCACCCAGTAGAATGCCATTTTCTGAAACTTCTTTGGCAGATGGGATATCTTTTAAATGACCTTTTTGTTTGATGTGGTTTTCTACGTCTTTTAAAGAAGGTAAGTTGTAATCCTTATCAAAAACGAAATCGCTCCAGCCCGTTAAATCGACCCGAACTTCTTTGGTGTGGATGTTACCGTTTACGGCTAGTTTTTCATCTGGGGTAGTAGTGCCGATACCGACGTTTCCAGTTTCTACATAAACATCATTTTCAAAGCTAGTTTTTAATTTATTTATTAAACCGTATCCTTGGTCTATTTTATATTCCTCAGAATCACCTACTATAATTGTAGAATTAGGATGCATCATTGCAATAAAGTTATGAGGCTCAGTATCTCCTGGATAAATTTTTGAAGTGATTTTAATAGACTCTTTATAAAGAGCATCATTTCTCATTTCCATAACAACCAAGGCATTATTATTGTTTTCCGTTTGAGAATGCATAAAAACACCCCTAATCTGATTATCCGATCTATATACTCCTACATAACCACCTCCGTAAAAATTACCGTCTATATCTACAGTTTTTTTATTGGTAGGAGCAAATATTCTATGGTTTGTATTTGTATTAATTTCTGTTCTAGCACCAGTAGGATTTCCTATTAGTAGATTATCCGAAAATCGTCCTGTACCATTAACATCCAATATATAACTTGGAGAGTTAGTACCAATACCTATTTTCCCATTAGATGGGTTAATAACAAACCTTGAAAAATTATCTACCCCAGAACTTCTTGTTCCTATTCTAAATAAATTATCTGGTATGGAGCCTCCCCAGTCCGAACTAAAACCTATATATGCTCCATGTAAACCACCATCTTGTCTTAATTCAATTCTTGGATTATCTCCTTCATTATTATTATCTGTGTCGGCTTCAATTTTCAAAATAGCATCTCCCGAAGTTCCAGAAGAGATTACTTCAATATTTTCCTGTGCAAGAACAGAATAAGATGCAATAAAGAAGATGCAGGAAATTAATTGTAATTTTGTCATAAATTATTTGTTTTTTATAAGTTTTTGAAGTTCTTCTATTTGCTTTTGTTGCTCAATAGTATATAATGTCAGCTCTTCTATTTTTTGGAGCAGTTTTATGTTCATCTCTGCCAAGTGAATGCCATTAGCCTGCATCTCTTTTTCTGAAGCTATTTCTGGAAGATGGTTGTTAGCTTTTATAAACTGTTCAATTTTTTCCAATGTTGGAAGCTTATAATCTTCGCTAAAAACAAAATCGGCACCTGCTTCTACTGTAACCTTTACTTCTTGGGCGTGTATGTTTCCTGCTACGGTGAGTTTGGAATCTGGAGTGGTGGTGCCTATGCCTACGTTACCCGTAGAAAACACATCGCCTTCAAATAAAGAACTGCCATCCTTAACTGTTAATTTATGAGTAACAGGCCAAACATTCCTACCACCAATAACCATATAACTTTCTGGTTTGTCAAAATCTATAAATGTATATGCATCACCAGGATCATATATTGAAAAAATTTTATTCTGCTCTTTTCCATAAAGTTGAAATAACGTTGCTCCTCCTTGATCTGCCCACATTTTTAACCTCGCTTTATCATCTCTATCTTCAATTCCAAACCAAACTCTTGGTTTAGAATTATAATTTGATTGTGGAAAATCAAAAAAAAACAATAATTCAGTATCCACCTTATCCTTTCCTATACCTAAAAGAGTACATTGACTTAGCCAGTCCTGAGAATTAGCAAATACAGTTCCATTAGGCACCGTATTATTAAAAAAACCTTTCTTGGCTTTTACAGTGCCCTGTACATCTAGTAATTCCGTTGGAGTTGTAGTACCTATCCCAACCTTTCCAGAAGGAGGAAAGGTATTGGTTTGCGCATTCAAATAAAAACCTAAAAATAAATTAAGACAAAAAATAAACAAACCATTTCTCATGATTAAAAAAATTTAAAATATAACTCATATTTGAGGGGTTTAAAATTATTATAACTCTATATAAAATAGATAAGGTTTCACCTTGAAATTTATAAGGTCAATATGTGCAAAACTTCTATTTTACTCCTTAATATTTAGCTATTATAGCTTTATAGAAAAAAAAAATATTGCATTTATTCTTAATATGAATTGCTTTATATATGTAAAAAGAAATTAATACCCTAAAAAATAACTACTTAGATAAAAACCAGCTTTTATTAAAAAAAAAGGAAAAACCTTATAAATAAAAAGGTTTTTCCTCACCATGATTGTAATGATTATCAATAATTTAGTTGCTTAATTTTTTATATGAATTGGCATACATAAAATATTAATGATTTTATGCATTAAAACCCCAAGTCCGATTATAAGAAAATTTATAATTAAATATCGTTTAATTTAAATCTCTAAAAATGTCAAAAACCATTAAAACGTTAATTATTGATGATCATATATCAATTATTGAAGCTTTAGAAAGATCTCTTTCTCACATAAGTACAAACAAAAAAATATCTTTTGAAGTTGATTCTGCAACTAATTGTGATAATGCTATATTAAAAATGAAACATGCCTTAAAAGCAAAATGCCCATATCATTTATTCCTTCTTGATATTAGCCTACCTCCATCAAAAGATGGTGAAATTTTATGTGGTGAAGACTTAGGAAAGATGATTCGAAAATTATTTCATGGTGCTAAAATCATTGTTTTTACACACCATAATAATAATTTTAAAATAAACAATATTTTTAACAGCATCAATCCTGAAGGCTTTTTAATTAAAAGTGAGGCTGGTTTTAAACATTTCATTGAGGCTATTGAAAATGTAGTAAACAAATCACCTTACTACAGTAAAACTGTTTTAGAATTATTAAGAAAAAATATAATTACTGATTTAGTTTTAGATGAAAAAGATAGAAGACTACTATATGAACTATCAAAAGGAACAAAGATGAAAGACTTGCCTAAAATAATTAATTTATCTATGGGAGGTGTTGAACAAAGAAAAAGACATTTAATAGAGATATTTAATACACCAAAAAAAAATGATAAAGCACTAATAGACTCTGCTAACAAAAAGGGATTTATTTAATAACAATAATTTTTATTTGAATATTAACCAATTCTAAAACTTAGAATTTACTTAAAACGAAACACAAATAAGGTTTTCCCTTATTTTTTTCAAGTTTTATCATTACAAACAATCCCTTTTTTGACACTACCTTTAGAGCGTTTTTGGTATCTATCTATTTTAGATAACTCAACATTTACAATAAATAAGTGATGACTATAAATAACATAAAAATCAATAAAAAATTACCAGCTTACAACCTTCAAGAAATATTAATTGTATTAGTTATAATTGGTATTTTATTGCTTTTAGCATTACCTAATTTAATGCCCTTAATAAGTAAAACTAAAAGTATTGAAGCGCAAACACAACTTAAATATATTTACAATTCGCAAACATCTTACAGGTATATGTATTCTAAATACGCTACAGACTTTAGTGAGATTGATTTTGAAGCTCCTAAAACAGTTAATGAAAATGGCACTAGTAATTATAGTTATGAAATTTTAAGCAGCACAAATAATCATTTTAAAGCACGAGCTACTGCTATTACAGATTTTGATGGTGATGGTATTTACAACGTTTGGGAAATTGATGAAACGGGAACCCCTAAACAAACTGTAAAAGATTAATGTTATTACTAAAAATCATATTAATACTCGCTTTAAGTTTTATTTTATATCAAGATATAAAAGAACGCCAAGTGTATTGGTTTTTATTTCCTTTAATAGGTTTCTGTGCTGGTTTGTTATTCTTTTTTGAAACCCTCCGTGAATTATTCTTTACCTCAGTGTTATTGAATTTAATTTTTGTTTCAATATTACTTTTTGTTGTGTTTTTATATACCAAATTCAAGCTTAAAAAAACGCTTAACAACTCTTTTGGACTAGGAGATATTTTATTCTTCTTTGCTATATCAGTATCATTTTCAACCGTATCCTTTATAACTATTTTTAGCTGTTCTTTATTTTTTTCATTACTAATACACCTAATTATAAAAAGCAAAAACACCACTGTTCCTTTAGCTGGTTATATGAGTTTATTTTTCGGAATAACATATTTAGGCTTTTGGTGTGGTATCATTAATTCTGTTTATCAAATTTAATATATGGTAAAAGAAAATTTTAATATTGACACATCGTTAGTTCAGCTTATAAGCAGTGAACAAGCTTATCATTACAATATCATTCCTGTTAAAGCACAAAATGGAAATCTTACTTTTAAAACAAATACCCCTTCTGAAAATCTTAAACAAGAATTACAAGTCGTTTTAGGAAAACAAATAGAGCTACTACCCGAAAGTGCTGAAAACATTCAACAATACCTAGCTACTAACTTTAGAAAACAAACAGGAGTAGCTAAAGAAGATTTACATTACACGGCAGATTTTCTTGAAAAATTATTACTGACTGCTAAGAATATTGGCAGTAGTGATATTCATTTTGAGCCTTATGAACATAGATGCAGAGTACGTTACCGTTTAGATGGCAAACTAAAAGAGCAATTTATGATTGCTTTAAACGAATACCCTGTAATAGTTAATAAACTAAAAATTAAGGCGGGTTTAGATATTTCTGAAAAACGACTCCCTCAAGATGGACGTATTACTATAAAAACAAATACCGATGAATTTGATATCCGTGTTTCGAGTTTACCAACTTTACATGGCGAAAAAATAGTACTACGAATTTTAAGTAAAGATGCCGATCATATTGAATTAGAAGATTTAGGTTTTACTGAAAAAGAATTACGATCATATACTGAAACCATTAAAAAACCCAATGGTATTGTACTTATTTCTGGACCAACGGGCTCAGGAAAAACAACCACCTTGTATGCAACCTTAAAATTGCTAAATGACGACAAAACCAACATCGTCACCATTGAAGACCCTATTGAATATACTTTGGAAGGGGTAAACCAAGTACAACTTAAAGAAAATATTGGTCTTGATTTTGCGAGTACGCTACGTACCTTTTTACGCCAAGACCCCGACGTGATTATGGTTGGAGAAATTCGCGATGTTAAAACAGCTAATATGGCTATTCGAGCTGCCTTAACTGGTCATCTAGTATTATCAACCATTCATACAAATTCTGCTTGGGCTACAGTATCTAGATTGATTGATATGGGTATTCCTGCCTTTTTAATAGCCAGCACCTTAAATGTTAGTGTTGCTCAACGCTTGGTAAGAAAACTATGTAATAATTGTAAACAAGAAAAATCAATTAGTAATGCTGTTTTTCCTGAAAACTTTAAGATTCCTAAAAGCTTAACAAGTCATTTTGTAGCTGTAGGTTGCAACAATTGCTACCATACTGGCTATCAAGGTAGAAAAGCTATTTATGAAATTATACCAATTACCAAAACCTTAGTCAATCATATTAAACATAACGATTTAGAGATTGACACTTATTTAGAAGAACATAACATAGCTACTTTAAAAACAAATGCTATTAACTTGATAGCACAAGGAATTAGTTCTGTTGAGGAAGTCTATCCTTTATTAACTGATTAACATTATATATTATGAAAAAAATACTTTTACTTCTTTATCTATTTGGTTTTATTTCTATCGTTCAATCACAGAACATTGATTTAAATAACAGTACCGATTATAAATCAAAAAACAATTATTGAGAATTTAGAAACACGGTTACAAAACATTGAGACCCTTTTAAATTCTAAAAAACATAAATTATGAAAAAACTACAATTTATATCCTGTATTTGCTTATTTACAGCTATTTATTCAAATGCACAATCTTATGAGTGGAATGTGGAAAATGTTGCATCAAGTCCTGGCGAACGAATAATAGCAACATTTGATGCAGGGACAATAGGAAGTTATGACGGACTTAGTATTATTGGGGAGGTTGTTGACATTAATGGTAACTGGGGATACACCAGTTCAACAAAATCTGATTTTTCATGTTTTGTTAAATTTTCAGGATTTAATTACTCAATTAAACAAAGTTTAAGAACTGAAAATATCACTTTGAGATTGCGGAAAATTTCAGATTCTGAGGTTCATTTAACGGCATATATGCCAATAGCTCATAGAAGTGCTTCCGTAACCTTTAAAGTGGTAAAACAAAATGGTATATCCTCAATTATTTTGGGAGACCCTAATATAATAGATAGTTCAGGTATTCTTATTTTGGAGAATCCCGTTTATGAAAGTTTTTTTACAGATAATGTAGGCATCGGCACCACTTCCCCAGACGCCAAACTTGCAGTAGCAGGCAACATCCACACCAACGAAGTCAAAGTCGATCTGCTTGGAGCAGTTGCCCCCGATTATGTGTTCTATAAAGACTACGATTTAAAATCGCTTAAAGCTGTTGAAGATTATATAGCCACAGAAGGACATTTACCCAATATTCCCTCGGCCAAAGACATGGAGGCAGACGGCATTCAACTTAAGGAGATGAATCTAAAATTGCTTGAAAAAATTGAAGAGTTGACCTTATATACTATTGATCAGGAAAAAACTTTAAAATCTCAAGAAGAAGAACTAAAAACCCTAAAAGCAAAAGCTTCCAAAATTGATAAGCTTGAAAACGAGCTTGAAAACCAAAAAACAATTAATAAAAGTCTGGAAGAGCGCTTGCTAAACATTGAATCCCTTTTAAACTCTAAAAGCAATAAATCATGAAATCAATTATCATTCCCTTTATATTTTGTCTTGTGTTTTCTGTATCATTTTCACAAGTAGCAAATGACAATGAATCAAACTTTCCACAAGAAGGTAGTATTAGTGAAAGCACTTGGAATTCGTATCTGTTGCAAGGACTAGGAGCAGAAAGAACCTTACGGTTAGGTGTTTCAAATGATGGATATACTAGAGGAGAAATTGAAATTGAAAACAATAATACATCAGGAGGCAGTATCCATTTAAAAACAACAAACACATCAGGTGGAACTTTGGATAGGATGTTTATTGCTAATAATGGTAATATAGGTATGGGTACAACCAATCCAAGTGAAAAACTCCAAATTGGAAATACTTTTGCTTTTCATGACAGTGGGCATAAAGTTCTGGGAATACTCTATTCCCCTTCTGGCGGTGTTGATCTTGATAATACTAAATATTCTGCAGAAATTAGATTTGATCCAACTCTAGGAAATTTAAGACTTGGAACCTCATCATCCATAACAAATAATCCTACGACAAGAATGACCATTGATAATTCAGGTAATGTTGGCATTGGAACAGGGAATCCACATGCAAAATTAACAGTTAATGGAGACATATCCAGTTACGGGACAAATGCTAGAATTGGTTTTAACACTTATGATAAGTTCAATATAAATGGAAGTAATATTGCTCATTATGGAATGTCGTTACAATCAATAAATAGTCAACCTTGGGTTGCACACTCTGGTTATTTTGGACAATTATTTTATACAGTAGGTTCAGAAAGAATGCGAATTCAGTCTAATGGTAATGTCGGCATTGGCACCACAGACACCAAAGGTTTTAAATTAGGCGTAAATGGCAAAATAGCGGCCGAAGAAGTAAAAATAGCCTTGTATGCTAATTGGAGTGATTTTGTTTTTAAAAAGGATTATGATTTACCCTCTTTAAAAGAAGTTGAACAACATATAAAAGAAAAAGGACACTTAAAAGATATACCAAGTGCTGAAGATGTTGAAAAAAATGGTTTTTTCCTTGCAAACATGAATTCAAAACTCCTTCAAAAAATTGAAGAACTTACGCTGTATACTATTCAGCAAGAAAAACGTATTAATACTTTAGAAACAGAGAATAAAACCCTTAAAAATCAGGAAGGCAGAATTACACTATTAGAAGAAAAACTTGCATTACTGCTAAAAACAACCCACTAAAAATTAAGCTTCTTTATTTTTTATTCAATAAAATATTAATGAAAAAACTACTCTATTTCTCAATACTATTATCGTTTAGCTTTAGCTTCTCACAAAGCAACACTTCACGCATTGAAACCATAAAAACCCAATTAGAAATATTGGCAGTTGATAATGTTGGCTTAACCGAACAAGTTAAAACCGAAATTAGTGTAAGTAACATTACATTATCCAATTTTCTATTGGCAGTTTCTAACGTACATAAAGTTAATTTAAACCTTGCTCCAGAACTTAACCAAATTACCATTGTTAATAATTTTTCTAATGTAACGGTTGCCGATTTATTAGTTTTCTTGTGTAAAGAATATAGCTTAACGATTGATTTTACGGGTAATATTTTATCAATAAAAAAATATACACCTCCTGTTGAAATCCCCAAAAAATATATTATTCCTGTTGTATTTAAACCTGAAGAACATATCATAACCATAGACGCAAAAGGGGATAAACTATATGATGTTTTTAAACGTATTATCGATGAAAGCGGAAAGAATTTAGTTTTCACTCCTGGTATGGAAAACAAATTAATTACTTCCTATATAAAGGACATGCCTTTTGATGCGGCTATGGATAAATTAGCCCTAGCAAACCAAATGTATGTTGAAAAAACTAAAGATAATTTTTATGTATTTGAAAATGATACTCCTGTAAACAGTTCCAGTAATCCGCGTAAAAACAATAGAAGAAACAATGACAATTACAAAATTATAGATGTTGATAGAAAACTATTAGAAGTCGATTTTATAAATACACCTATTTCAGAAATTATAAATAATATAGGTACAGATCTTAATATTAACATATTTACTGCTACACCTCTAGATAAAGCTGGAACAATTACATTTAAAACCAAATCTATAAATTTTGATGACTTACTTATTAAAATGTTTGAATCGCAAGCAGGATTAAGTTCCAATGGTGCTTTGGATAACACGAATGTAAATGGAACCAGAAATAATACAAACCAAAATACTCTTAAATCAAATACATCTCAATTATTTACTTTCAAAAAAGAAGGCAATACTTATTTCTTTGGTACAGAAAACCAATTAAGTGTTCGTTCGGTAGAAATTATTCACTTACAACATCGTTCAGTAGAATTATTATCCGACCCTTCTGGAGGTGGAAACCGAAATAGAACTGTAGGTAGAACTAACGGTTATCAAAATAGCTATAACAGCTATGGTAATAATAGTAGAAACAATAATTTTTCTAACTCTAACCAATATGGTAATTCAAACTCAGGAAGTATCAGAACGAATAGAGAATCTGTTAACATTAACTCACAAAGTAGTTTTAGTAATTCGGGAACTAAAGCAGAAGCTCTACTTAATATTCTGCCAGATAACATTAAACAAGACTTAGATGTTAAAATAGATTATGAACTCAATAGTTTTTACGTCATGGGTTCTAGCTCTAAAATAGAACGTTTTAAAGCATTTATAAAACAAATTGATAAACCAGTACCTGTTATTCTTATTGAAGTTATGCTTTTAGAAGTTAATAGAAATTCAATTATAGAAGCAGGAGTCAGTTGGGGTATTGGTGATGAACCTGTTGAAACAAAAGGCAACATTTATCCACAAACCGATTTAACATTAGGAGCAAAAACCATTAACAAAGTCCTAAATGGATTTGATGGATTTGGACATATAAATTTAGGAAAAGTAGTGCCTAATTTTTTTGCCACTATAAAGGCAATGGAATCTAATGGAAATATAAAAATACGTTCTACACCTAAACTATCAACACTAAATGGACATCGTGCCACTTTTTCTAACGGACAAACCTCTTATTATGCCGTAACACAACGAAATATATATGGAACTGACAATCCGCAAACATCTGAAATTACCAATTACGAACCCATTGATGCAGAACTTGGTCTAACCATAAAACCAATGGTTTCTGGTGACGGGCAAGTAACACTTGATATTTTTGTGGTTCAATCTAGTTTTGGACTACGTATTGCAGAAGATGCTCCACCAGATTTAAGTTCTCGAGAGTTTAGTTCCATCATTCGTGTACAAGACCAAGACATTGTGGTTTTAGGTGGTTTGGAGGAACAAGTTAAAAACGATTCGGGGTCTGGTGTTCCCTTTTTAGCTAGAATACCTGTTATTAAATGGTTGTTTAGCAATCGTAAGCGAGAAGACTCTAAAGCAAAACTTACTGTACTAATAAAGCCTACTGTAATATACTAATGTTTAATCAATTAAAAACATATCTACATTATGGAAACCGCTTTTGTGGTGTTGAACACACCTCACAAAATGGGGAAGATATTATATACACAACTATATTAAAAAAAACTAAAAAGGAACTTAATATTGAAAACACATTCAAGGCCGCTTCCATAGATAGTTTAATTAACAAACTACCCAAAAAACAAGCTGTATCTCTTATTATTAATGACAATAATGTACTTACAAAACAAATAGAAAACAATAAAGCAGATATTTCAAAAGCTGTTTATAATGCATTTCCTAATATAAATCTCGATGATTTTTTTTATGAAGTATTATCTCTAGAAAACACACAATTCATATCCATTTGCAGAAAAGTTTATGTTGAATCATTAATTGCCAAATATACAGATGCTGGGTTTTCTATTATTAATATTTCTTTTGGAAATACAATTATATCGAGTATTACTAACTATATCGGTTCAGAATCCATTTTAACATCAAATGCTAGCATTATTATTAAAGATGATAATATTGTTTCTATTGAAAAAACGGAATTCAATCAAGATTCAACATATAATATTAATGGTTTAGAAATAAATAACAACCAGCTACTGTCGGCTTCAGGAGCTTTGCAAGCGGTGTTGAACAATTTTTATTCTACAACCAATTTCGATATATTAAAACAATCCCTTAAAACTAACTATAAACAATCTCGCTTTTATACTGTTTTCCTAAAATTTGGATTAATTTTTATTTTAGCAAGCTTACTCATTAATTTTTTTGTTTTTAACCATTATTTTGAGGCTGTTAACTCTTTACAACAAACCTCTCAAATTAACCAAACTAACAAGAAAAAACTATTAGAACTTAACGAAAATGTAAATAAATCGCAAAAAATGGTAGATGATATGCTAAAAAGCAATGCTTCAAAAAGTTCATTCTACACAAATACCATCATTCAAAGTTTACCAAATTCTATATTACTTTCTGAACTAAACTATCAACCACTACTAAAGCGCATTAAAAAGGATAAACCAATAGAAACAGACAATAATGTCATATTGATTTCTGGAGAATCGAATCATAGTGAAGTCTTTTCAAAATGGATTGCAACCATGGAAGCTATAGACTGGATACAAAAAGTTGAAATTATAAATTATGAAGACACCTCAGCTTTACGTTCAAACTTCAACCTAAAACTTATTATAAAGCATGACTAAGAAGACTAAAATTATTGCACTTCTTGCTGGTTTCTTTTTAGCCTTACTAATTTGTTACCAGCTTGCTATTTCAAAAACAGTTGCTTTAAAAAAAGAATATAACAGTTTAAAACAGCAAGAGCTATTATTTAAAAACACTCCAAAACAAATATCGCTATTAAAACAAAAGAAAACATATTATGATGCGTTACTTTCTAAATATCAACTTAATGGGAGTTCGGTACAAAACAACCTTTTAAAAACCATAAATGCTTTTGCAGATAGTACAAAAATAAAGGTTGTTAGCTTTCTTGAGCCTCATATCATTAACAACAATAATTTAAAAATAAGCACCTATCAAATGACTCTTGAAGGTGATTTCAATGCCATTTTAAAACTCATATATACATTAGAACAAAAAACTAAATTTGGTGAAATCACTAATCTACATTTTGAAAAGAAAACCAATTTCAGAACTGGAAAAAAATATTTACAGGCTAGAATATTATTAAAGAGTTTTGGATAACATCCTATTTTAAGGAAAGTATAAAACATAAAAGGCTAACGAAGCACATTTGACTCTTAAATCCTAATCTAATTTGTAAGCAGATGAAGAATTGGACTTACTATATTTAACTGAACATTAAGTTGAGGGAACACCAGTTTCATAATGTACCTTTGAAATATATCAAAACTCAAAAGAAATTACACAACAGACTTTAAGAAAAAAGCTATAGAATTAAGTTATGCCAGAGGCAGTATAGCCCAAGTATGAAGAGAAATGGATATTCCTTCCTCAGTACTGAGTCGCTGGCGCAGAGAATTTAATGAATATGGTAAAAATAGGTTTCGGTGTATTAAAGCTTTGATTATTAATACAATATATAGGTTTTTAGTCAAAAAAAATCATAATATACTATAAATCAATAAAATAATCCCTTAACTTAATGACATTGGACGAGCGCTAGCGGGGAAATTCAAATTATAAAAATTATAGAAAAAGAAAAACGAATTAACTCTAAAATTGAAGATTTGAAAAATGAGATTTTTGGAACTAGATAAGCTATTGTTATTAAATTAAATTTTCATACACCCAAGTTTTCATACCTGTTAAAAGAGGAGCTAACGATTTTCCTTTTTCGGTTAAACGATATTCTACTTTTGGAGGAATTACTGGATAAGATTTTCTAACAACTACTCCTAATTGTTCCAAGTCTTTTAATTGTTGCGATAACATTTTCTGGCTTATTCCTTTTATAGTTTTGTCCAGTTCATTAAAACGCATCACTTCATTACTTAATAATATCCATATAATAACGGGTTTCCATTTGCCACCTATTTGCTCCATAAAAATAGTTATGGGACATTCTTCAGCTATAATGTATTTTTCTTTTATTTTTTTTACCTCTATTTCCATAATAATGATTGTATTCCGAGTTTAAAGTCAGTTACTTACCATTTAGTAAGTACTTGTTTCAAAGTTAGTAATAATATAGTTTTGTTTAAAAATAAATACAAAATGAATAAAATAATTGTTATTACAGGAGGAACAAGCGGCATAGGATTTGCTTGTGCAAAATATTTAATTTCGAAAAATTATCAAGTAATTATTACTGGTAGAAATGAAGAAAATTTGGAAAAAGCATTAAACGAATTAGGAAAAAATGCTTTCGGATATATTTCAGATACTAGTAAATTAATTGATATAGACGATTTAGTGAATCAAATTGAAAAAAATCATGGAAAAATTGATGGATTGTTTGTAAATGCAGGAATTTTTAAATCGATTAGTTTTGAAGATACTAACGAAGAATTATTTGATGAAACTATGAATATTAATTTCAAAGGAGCTTTTTTTACGGTTCAAAAGTTTGTCTCAATACTTAAAAATCCTTCTAGTATTGTTTTGAATACTTCCATTGCAGTTTTTAAAGCCTTTCCAAATGCTAGTGTCTATTCTGCAAGTAAAGCTGCATTAGAAGCAATAGCTAAAGTACTGAATCTTGAATTGGCTCAAAAAGGAATTAGAGTTAATATAGTGAGTCCAGGAGTTACACATACACCCATTCAGAAAAAATCTGGAATGACAGATGAAGCTATAGATAGTTTATTACAACATTTTTCAGAAACCTCTCCTATTGGAAGAGTGGTTTTACCTGAAGATATAGCTCCCATAGTTGAATTTTTAGTTTCCGATAACTCTTTAGTATTACGAAACGAGAAAATTGTGATTGATGGAGGCTCAACGCTTTAATAAGAAACCATCCCTCAATTAAATTATAAATGAGGGATGGTTTTTAATGCAAACAACCTATAAATATATTTGTTCTTATTTTGAAAGTATTTGGTTTTATTTTTTGTAATATTTTAATAGAGCAATCCGCTTTGGTCTCATTTTTTCATGTGTATTGTTTTTATACAAAGACAAATATTCTAAGCTTAGTATTTTCGACGGATACCTTCTTGGGGAATATTCACCTCCGTACTGTAAAAAAATACAGACTTTTCGTTCTTAAAAGTAACCAAATTATAATAAAGTAGGTTCTATAATTAAACTAAAACTACTTTTTGATTAAGCGAACCACTTCTTGTTTTCCGTCTTTGCTAATTTGAGCAAAATAAATTCCATTAGGCATTTCAGACAAATCAATGGAAGCAGTTTGAGTCAATTGCATTACTTCTTGTCCGGTTAGGTTTGTTACACGAACAGCATCTACTACAACATCTAAATTAACCCTGTCGTGTGTTGGAATAGGATAAACCGTAAGACCATCAATAATATATGTTGCAGCACTTAATGTTCCATCAACATTAATTACAAATTCATAAAAATCGAAATTGTTTGAATCGTCAAAAATCTCTAAAGTAATGGTATGCAATCCGCTAGTTAAGGTCTGTCCGGGTGAAGGATATTGATCCGCTACAACAGATGAAGTACAATTATCAGTAACCACTACAGAAGTAGTAAAATCAGGTAAAATATAACCATTATTTCCAGCATTATTATACGCTACAGTCATGTCATCTGGTAAGGTGTTGGTATCGAAAACGGGAAGGATATTGTCAACAAAATGAGCGGTAGTTGTACACGTTTCTGATAAATTGTTGTTGTCTGTTACGGTTAAAGTAATGGTTACTGGTGTACCAATGTACGTACAATCAAAACTATCTTGGTCAATAGTTATGGATTGAATACCGGAAAGGTCATTCGAACCGTTATCAATTTGCTCAACAAGAACAGTATAGGTGCCATATTCATCTAGATTAAACCAAGTTTCTCCAGCACAAATTATGGTTGGTGGTGTTGTATCTACTACATTCACGGTACGAATCATTTGTTCCGCTTCATTTCCAGCTGCATCTGTAGCCTCATAATAAATAGAATAGGTTCCTACTGCATCTACAAATTCGGAAGCATCAATCACCACACTCGAACCGTCACTGGTCGTAGCACCTAATTCGGTATAACCAGCACCTAATTCAATTTCTTGAGGGTTCACACCTGTTAAGGTAATTACTGGAGCGGTACAATCTGTTCTAAAAGTAACTTGTGCACTCACAGTGGTCCAGTTGGTAGTACTATAGGAAGGATCGTCTACTGCGATACAATACAATAGCGGATTTGAAGTAGCTTCAAAACCAATAAAATTAGTATTGTTTCCATTTTGAACATTTAAAGCACTCAAATACGTATTATTTTTAACCAAAAGATATTTTAAATTGGGTAAACCACTAAAATCTAATTCGGTAAATTCATTGCCATCAATATTCATCAATTGAATACTCAATGGTAATGTAATGCTAGTTAAATTACAAAGTTCTGCCGCTAAATTTGTTAAACTGGTATTGGCTGATAAATCAAGAGAAGTAATGGTGTTGGCACCACAAACTAGATTCGTTAATTCGGTATTATTGGATACATCTAAAGTGGTAAGTTGATTACCTCTACAATTCAAAACTTGTAACGACACAAAGTCTTCTATACCTGTTAAATCAGAAATGTTTCTATGAGTTACATTTAGAGACGTAATTCCTGAAATATTGGCTGTAGTTACATAATCGTCTAAAACCGAATCGTAGCCTAAATCAATTAAGGCTTGTTCAAAATTATCATCTGGAACATAGGTATCATCTAAATGACAATCAGTACTGAAAGTACTATTGGCGTCAACTGAAGTCCAGTTGCTAGTACTATACGAAGCATCATCCACCTCGATACACGATAATAAAGGCGTATTTGAGGATTGATATATTAAAATTCCTGTATTATTTCCATTTTTTAATGTAAATCTTTCAATAACAGGATTGTTACTAATGATAACTAAAGCTAAATCAGGATAACCACTTAAATCAATTTCTGTAAGTTGTGTATCAGAAACATTAAATTCATAAAATTGAGTAGCGGCACTAGATAATAATAATTCTGTTAAAGGATTTCCTTCTAATCCCAATCGCATCAAGCTTGTGTGTGCTGATAAATCAACCGAAGTAAAGAAATTGTATCCCGCATACAAGCTCTTTAAAGCCAAATTATTAGACAGATCAATTTGTGTTAAATTATTACTTCTAATACGTAGTGTTTCTAAAGCTGAAAAACTTTCAATACCATTTAAATCAGAGATGTTTTTATCGTCTAAATCTATAGAAACAATCGAAGCAACATCTGAAGTCAATACTAAACCATTTAATGTGCCATCCGTATCAATTCCTAAATCGATTAAGGCTTGTTCAAAATTCGCGTCTGGAACACTGGTGTACTGACTGAATGCCGTTAGGGAAAAAAAGAGGGTAATTACGTGTAATAATTTTTTCATCGTGAAATGTATGTTTATGTTGTACAATTTTATCCTGCAAATGAAAACATTTCTGGATGTAAAGGAAAAGGAAATTAGGGTAGCAAATGGGTAGCAACTCCCAAAATACAAGGTTTTAAGTGCAATTATGCGTTACTAGAATATTTTTCTATATGAGCTATAATGTCAACTTCAGAATCAATTTCTAACTTTTTTCTAATGCGATATCGTATCGATTTTACCGATGCCAAACTAGTATTTTGTAAATCTTTTATTTCATTAGTTGATAATCCTAATTTCATCAAATAGAGTAGCTTTTTTTCTTTTTCATTGAGAATCGAGAAATAAGTGTTCACTTTAATTTTGAAATCATGATTAACCTGATCAATGTACTCGGCTAAATTTTGCGAAGGACTATAATTTGAATTTTTAGATTTTAAAGAGAGCAAGAGCGATTTTAAGGCCTTTGTTTTTTCTTCTTCGTCTAACTTTAAAATGGCTTTTACTTCATTTTCAAAATACTCTTGAACTTCTTGTTTAATTTTGTTGTTCAGAAATTCCGTTTTAAGTTCGGCTTCTTTCAATTGTAAAATTTGTTCGGTATTTTTCCTTTGTAAGTTTTCTTCTTCTAATTTTCTTTTTGAAAGATCCAATTGGTATTTTAAGTTTTTTCGTACCAATAAAAATATGCTAACAGCTAAAATTACTGAAAATAAAAGTAAGATGAGATACAATTGTTTTTTAGCTCTTTCATTTTGTAAATTCAAACTTGCTTGCAACTTCTCTTTCTCAAATTTATAATTCAATTCTAAAGCAGTAATTCGTTTGGCTTCCTCGGTATTATTTAAAGAATCATTATAGGCTTTATAGAGGGTGTAATCTTCTAAGGCTTTTTTAAAATCGCCTTTACTTTGGTAGGCCAAACTTCGGTTAAAATATTCCTTTTGTAAAAGATCTTTATGTTTAAGCTTTTTAGCAATGGTAATCGCACTATCTAATTGTTTTATGGCTTTTTCGTATAAACCCATATCTTGATAACAGTTAGCTAAATTTTTATGGTAAATACTAAGTTCATTTTGTATTTGTAACTCTTTAAAAATTTGGATGTTTTCTTTAAAAACCAAAATGGCTTTGTCATAGTCTTTAATCGTATAGTACAATAAGGCCAAATTGCCATTTACTTTTGACTTATCGAGTTTCGTTGTGTATAAAGCTTCCGCTTTTTTATAATTAATTAAAGCCGAATCGTATTGTTTGGTATAAAAATGAGTCACTCCAAGCATGTTATATGACATGCCAATGTCACTAGGTTTTTCTTTAATTTGATGGCGAATGCGAATGGCTTTTTGTAAATAGGTTTTTGCTTTTTCATAATCATGTTGTCTTCGGTAAAACATACCTAAGTTATGAATGGTTAGGCCAATTAGAGAAGAATCTTGAATAGTTTCACTCAGTTCCAAAGCTTTTAAATAATTAGATAAGGCTTCCTCCGAAAAGCTTTGTTTCGCATTTATAATTCCTAAATAATTTAAGGCGTCTGCTTTTTTACGTTTAAAATAAATGGAATGGCTTTTGTTCTTATGTAGTCTATGCAAGGCATCGTTGAGAATAATTCTAGCGGTATCTATATTTCTATTTAAAAGGTATTTCGCAAGTTCGATTTGGTAATGAATGTGAAGCGAATCGGTAGTGTTTTCTTTTATTTTTGAATGTAATAGTAATGACAAACTATCTTTTGGCTGTGCTATGACCAACGGAGAAAAAAAAAGAAAAATAATTACCAGTTTTTGGTAGTTTGAAGGAAATTTCAAATAAAAATTCACCAATTGTTTTTTGACAAAAATACAATTTTTTAGCGAATACATTTCTATATTCCATCTTACTATTATCTATGAAAGATGATAAAAGAAGTGTTTTGTTATGGAATTTATGGGGCTAAAAAAATGAATAAAATCTACAATTTGAGATACAATCAGCAATGGAATGAATAAAATATTATTTTTTATTTGTAGCACATGCAAAAGCCTTCTGTAGTAAAATACACCTGCTATCCACTATATCTGGATCAAGACTAATTGTTGTGTGAGAACATATGTTGTACAGAGAAATTAAAAAAGGCTTCCGATTTCTCGAAAGCCTTTTGTTTTCTAGTAGCGGGAACTGGACTCGAACCATTGTATTTTAATGATTTCTAATAAATTCAAAAAACCTCAAAACCATTGTCATTATTGAGTTTAATCTTTTTGTGTCAAAATTAAAATTCAATATCATTCATATTCATTCAGTATTTTTCGGGAATATATCGGGAATATATTATCTTTACACTATATATTTCTGTTATGGCTAAAGTACGATATTTAATAAAAACCAAAGGTAACCCCTCCCAAATATACGTTAGGTTCTATCACAGCAAAGATTTTGATTTAAATGCTAAAACTGGCTTTATAATAAATCCAAAACAATGGAGCATTCGACAACAGAGAGCCAAAACAGTTGCTGATAACTCACAAGACACCATAATAAATCCAAAGTTATCACAACTGAAGGAGCATATAATTTCAAACTATAACATTGATTACAATTCTGGAATTAAAATAAATAAAGATTGGATTAATCGGATTATAGCGGATTTCAACAAACAGCCACTTGAAGAATCCGACAATTCTAAACTATATTTTGAACCATATTATAGATTATACATTGAAGATTCAAAGACAAGAATAAACCCAGATACAGGCAAAGTAATTTCAGAAAAAACCATAAGCAAATATGAAACTACACTAAAAAGAATCGTTGAGTTTGAAACCAACAATAAAATAAAATTAAGATTCGTAGATATCAATCTAAACTTTCATAAAAAATTTGTTCAATATCTATCTAATGAATTGCTTTATAATGGCACTAATATCCAAAAGCACCTAAACATTATTAAATCTGTATGTCGAGACGCAAGAACTAAAGGTATAGACGTAAACAATGAGTTTGAACACCGAAATTTCACTTTTAAAAGAGATGAAACATTTGATGTTTATTTAAGTACTGATGAAATATTCAAAATTTATAATTTAGATTTGAAGCATAACGAAAGATTAGACAATGTAAGAGATTGGTTAATCATTGGCGTATGGACTGGTCTTAGAATATCTGACATGAAAAGACTTTCAAACTTAAATTTAAGAGAAGGCTTAATTGAAATAAGAACTGCAAAAACTAACGCTAATGCAATTATCCCTATTCACTCAAATGTCAAATCAACCCTAATGAAACGTGATGGTAATTTCCCAAGAAAAATATCAGATGTTAAATTCAATGAATATGTAAAAGAAGTTGTTTCTAAGGCAGGAATAACAGAAACTGTTTATGGAGGAAAATCAGTAAAAATTAATTTACCTAATGGTAAAACTGCACAAAGAAAGAAAAATGGATATTACCCAAAAAATCAATTAGTTTCCTCACATACTTGCAGAAGGTCGTTTGCAACAAACCATTATGGACACTTACCAAACAAAACAATAATGGCAATAACAACACACACAAGCGATATACAATTTGAAAAGTATCTTAAACAGTCACAGATGGAACATGTAGAAAAACTTAAAGACTATTGGAATAACAATAATTAAAATGGAAAGAAAATTACTTAATTCAGAAGGCTTAATGGGTAATTTTGATGAAGACTCTGAACTATTAAAAGGGCTCTTCCTCGCAATACCTCAAATTAATTTAATAAATCATTTTATCTATCAACTTCATTACAACAGTAATTTTGACTGTTTACAAAGTGTTTTGCAAAATGATAATGAATTTAAATATAGAGACAAACCTCAATTTATAGATTTTTCGTTTTCCAAAGAAAGCTTGTTAAAACCTAAAATTGAAAATGGGGATATAATATTAAATCAAAATGAAACTTCTTTTCTAAACAATCTGTATTTTGAAAAGACAGCAAAAAAAAGATTTTTAACTTTTAGAAACAGCCTAAACAATTTTTTGTTCAACCATAGAAGTCAGCATCGTTATAAAATAATAACCTTATTAAAATTTCTAAGGTCAATACCTTTTAACAAAGCTACAGATAGCACTAAAATAGTTGGCACAAATTTAGATTACCCTAAATTTAAAGACATAATAACTCATCAATTAGAATTAACAAATAACATTATAAATGAAACTATTCTAAATTTAGAAAATCAGGATACAGAACAATTAAGCTTAGAAGACAGGTTACTTTTAAAAGCCATTAAAAGCGAAAATCAAGAATTAATATTTTTTGTTCAAGAATTAAACTCAAAGAGCTTGGAACTATTTACTTTAAAATGGGAAAACAATGCATTCAAAGCCTTAGAAACTATATATGTTAATAGTTCTAAAACATTATCTCATAATTTTCGTCTTATCTTTTTTCTGATAGAACCTAAATCAATGTCTTCTTATAAAGACATATTAGATGCCTTACCTCACGAATATGATTTATCTAATGCCCAACGTTATTTTAATGAATTAAAAACTGATTCCAAACATGATATTTTGACTGCAACAGATACGTGCAATAAAATCAAAAAAATAATTGCAGAAAACCTAAATTAACTTAAAATCAATTATTCCCTATTCTTCCCTTTAATAAATTTCACTTAAACCCCTTAAAACCTCCATTTATTCAAGTCTTTTCTTGTTTATAAAAACATCAAAACTAATTTTTCCCAATAAACTCCCTCTCTCTCTTGCACCCAAAACATAAGAGATGGATACATATAATTTTTACAACCCTTTTTTAAGGGATGAAAAGTCGAGTTTAATCGAAAAGATAAATAGACTCGAAAGACAAGTTAGAACATTAAGTGAAAAACTATTTAACAAAGAGAATAACAAACCCTATTTAACGAGAGAGGAAACTGCAAAAATGTGCGGAGTTAGATCTTTAACTACTTTGCACAACTGGAAAATTAAAGGAATATTAGTTCCAACTGGTAAAGCAGGCAGAAAACCTTTATATAAAAGACAAGACGTTGTCGATTATATTGAAAAGAAAGGAGGTTGTGATGAAAACTAAAATTCGCAAAACACCTCGTTATCTCTTAATTGAAGAAGAAACTTTCAAAACACTTAAAACTCTTATCAAAGAAAATAATAAGATTCATAGAAAGGGGAAAAAGCACCTTAAATTAGACATAGCTGTCTTTTTTATACACTATATCTCTTATATGTGTCTTAAAAGGAAAGACTCCTTAGAGCATGGTTATGTGCCTTTAATGGCATCAATATTGAAAAAACAACATTCAAATTCAAATAACTATTTAAATTTCCTCTTTGACAACGGTTTTATAGATAAAACAGGTTATTCAGCTAAAAAGAATAAAGCAAGAAGGTTTAAGGTTTTACACCCTACTTCCAAGACAACAAATAGAAGAAAGTTTATTAAATATAAGCCTTCGGACTACTGTTTTAACAAAAACCTGAATAAAGATTATGCAAAAAAATCAAAAAAGGCAAATAATAGCTGTCCACATTTGACAAAATGGTTATCATCCGAAAATCTTGTTGTTGAATACGGAAAGGCTCTTGATTATATTCATTCAATGAAAGAGGTCGAAAGCAAAAAAATCAGTAGAATATTTGCGATTGAAATGCTGAAGAATGAAATAATTCACTATCAAAGAAACGGCAAAGACAATAGGCTTCACTCTAACTTAACAAATCTTCCAAAAGATTTAAGACGTTTTGTGAAATTTAAAGGTAATCAGCAACTTTACTCCTTTGACATAAAATCGTCACAACCATTATTGTTGGCAGGGATTCTAAATTTGGTCATCAACAAAGATGTAGATAAGGTAAAGAAACTTTGTAGTTGGGTTATTAATTCTAATTTAAGAAATAGAATTTATTTACACTTATCTACTATGATGCAGAAAAGCTTTGAACATCAGACCATAAAAGGGATACGAGAGTTCATACACTTAACTACTAAAGATGATATTTACAGCTATATAAGTGATAACTTTTCCGAAGAGTTTTTGTGCAAAATCAAAACTCCTATAGGTATTTCCGATAAGGTATATTGTAAAAACTCAGAACGAAAAATAATAAAGCATTTTAAGACGATTAGAGACTATTCCAAAATGGTTATGTTAGAATATCTCTATTGTTCCAAAAACCTTAATGAAGGGCGTAATAATGAAGTAAGAGCCATACTTCCAGAATCATTAAATGATATGGTTGACAACCTTAAATCCACTAAGAAAGAAGACTTTCCAATTTTCTTACAGAATATAGAATCTAAACTAATATTAGATATAATAACTAAAGAAATATCAAAAGAATTCCCTAATGCTCCTCTTTATACTATACATGACAGTATAGCTACTACAAAAGAATATAAAGATGTAGCAAGGACAAAGATTTTAGATACTTTGACGAGCTTCTTTGGTATTGATGTAAATATTGAAATGGAAGAATGGAGGTAATTAAACGATTTTATTAACTATTTTATAAATTATAAACAGGCTTAATGAAAATCTCTTTTTGCTCAATTTTAACTCTAAAACCGCCTTCTGTTACCTCCAGAGCTCCTCCACATCCAATATGGCTGTATGGAGTAACATAAGGTACAGCATTTAAGTTAATATTCATTGGAAACACATTAGTACCATAACAAAGCAAACAACAGCTGAGGCTCTCTTTATAGTTTAATACTCTAAAATATTTATAGACATTCTTGTCATACTGATTTAAATTCCCTCTTTCTTCTTTATTTCTATTTTTATTAGAAATAAATTTTTTAACATTTTTAAATTTTGATTTTATGGTTTTCTCTTCAAAAGAATCAATCATTCTTTTCTTATGCTCCTGAAGTAGCACCATAGAATTTAGACCAAGTTGAACAGTCCTATAATCATTGCAATCTAAACACCATCCTCCCATAGTAGGAGCTTTAATTCTCTCATTATTTGCTAATTGGTAATAATAAGTTTGCAAGCCCAGTAAAACAGGAGATTTAAATTTACATTTCGTACAATTTAAAGAATGTATTTTTATCGACATTAAATGGTTTTTAAATATGCATTTGTATAATCTAAAATCCAGCCTCTCATTAAACTAAATTCTGATTTTAACTTTCTTATCTCCTCAATAATCTCTCTTTCTCCTTGCCCCCAATCATTATTATCAAAAATATCATTTACTAATATTCTTGATAGAGCTTCATTTTCGACAGACCCATCTACCCTATTTCTTAGTTTTATAATTAGCTCAGACAAATGTTGCATTGATAGATTAAATTGAAAACAAAAATTTTGGAGGGTTAAACCTTCATCTATACAAACATCTAAACTATCCTTTAACCAATCTACCCATGTACTTGAAAAACCATACTCCTTTAATATTAATCTTTGTTTATTAATAATACTATTCCAATCAAGATTAGAATCCCCATTATAATCGACTATGATTAGGTTTAAAGTATTTTGCATTAATTCAATCGATTCACGATTGTCAATTTTCTCTTTTTGTCCTTGAAGTTCACAAAACAAAACAATATCATTTATAATATTCATCTTAAAGTTTTAAAACAAATATATAAAAGACACATAAATGTGTCCGATTTAAAAAGTTAAATATTTCACATTTAGTGAATGTTTACTAAAGAAGAAGAAAAGGAAATATTAACTAATTTAGGCAAAGAGGTCAAAAGATTACGATTAAAAAAAGGTTGGTCTCAATTTAAATTATCTACAGAAGCAGAAATACCTAAAAATCAAGTAGGTCGCATTGAACGTGCTGAGATTAACACCACCATTATCACTCTACATAAATTAATAAAAACCTTAGAAATAAACATTGAAGATTTATTTAACAAATAGTCTTTATTACATCAATTAATTGTCAGAATTTATTTAAATTTAACTCCCCCTAAAAAATAATTAAAATAGCTTTTAACTCTCTCATTTAAGCTACTCCCTACATGCTGTTTCATTTAAGGGAATTAGGTTGTTATTGATGATAATTAAAGAATATGGGTATATACAAATACGATATAGTAAATCTTGAATGGCAAGAATTTGAGCTCTTGTCTTTTAAATGTTTACAAATTGATGTTTCAAAATCTATTACCTATATAGAAGGAGGAAATGATAAAGGGCGTGAGTTTATATATAAAGGGAATACTTCTTTTTTCACAGAGAACAATGAAGACTTAACCTATATTTTTCAAGCTAAGCATAAATCTACATTGGATTTCAAAGCTCTTAAAAATGATTTAAAAAGAGAACTTGATAAAGTATATCTAAAAAACAAATTAGTTTCCGATGTTTATTGTTTAGTAACTAATATCTCACTTACTGGCAATCAAAATGATGAATTGTATTTAGTTTTCAATAATTTCATAAATGAGAATGATTTGACTTTTCATTTAGATTTTAAAATTTATGCGTATCGACATTTAGAATCCTGCCTCGACACCAACAACAGCTTAAAAATATTGTTCCCCTCTATTATCAAGAATGCAGATTTCAAGCTATTATTAGAAAACATAATTAATAGAAATTCAAGTATCAACTCTGATAGTTTTATAAAGTTATTTAATAGAAATAAGGCAAGGTTTGTTACTACAAGTATATTTGAAGAAGCCTTAAATAAAATTAACAAGAATAACATCCTCCTATTATCTGGACCGCCAAAATCGGGCAAAACTTTTACAGCTGAAATGGTGGTGTTTAATAAATATTGTACCGAAGAGTTTATCCCTTACAACGTAATTTCTATTGATGATTTTGATACGTTTTATGACAAATCTAAGAAGCAGATTTTTTTATTTGATGATACATTTGGAAAATATAACATAGACCTAAATAGAGCTGATATCATTAACCGAAAAATAAGTTACATTTTTGACTTGGTTGATGACAATCACAAATGTCTTTTTACAAGTAGGGAATACATTTTTAGAGCTTTTACTAATTATGCTGACAAAGAAGTTAAAGAGTTCATTCAAAAAATAAATGTTGATGTTTATCGATTAAATAAATATGAAAAAGAAAGTATTTTCTCAAAATATTACAAACTATCGACCAAGCAAAAAGAAGTTACTACTGATATTAGCTCTCTGCTCGACCATGATAATTTTACTCCAGAAGTAGTAAGGTCGTATTTTGAAATTAATGAAGGTTTTGATTATTCTGATTTCGTTAATCACTTAAAATACCCAGATGAATATCTTAGAAAAATATATACAAATCTAAGTGAGGATAAAAAAACACTTCTGCTATCAATTCTTTTGTCTTCTAATCAAAAAGCTGATTCTATTTCATACTCTCATAGTAATATTTGTGATGATTTAAATAAGCCTAAGAAACTAATAAATATTAATGAAGAATTAGAATTATTAAAAGACAGCCTTATAAAAACATTTGGAGATAAGTATATCTTTTATCATCCTACAATGTTTGAGTTTTTTGTTAGGTATATAGATAAGGATGCTTCATTATATAGAGCCATATTATTTAAAAACATAAATGTTGATTTATTATTAATCTCAAATTTCAAAAAACGTTCAGAAAAAAACATTGAAATCAACAGCAATGATATTCATGATTTAATAATTGGCTTCAGAAGATATATTTTCAGTCCAAAGGTAAATGTTAGTAACTTAAATGGAATGTTCGCTTGGCTTAACGATAATGACAAATTAATTAATTTTCAAATAAAGCATAGCGACTTATTTAAAGAATTATGTGACTCTATTGTTAAAACATTGGGGCAATTTGATTTAAGCATAATTGCAGACAGCAACGAAGATTTCTTGGGTATATTCTTTAAAAGCGTTAAACGAGTTAATTTTAAAAACTATAGTATAAATAGGTCTATTTTCAAAAAAGAGGGTTTAAAGTTAATTTTAAATAAGAACAAGGATAAAGAACGTTTTTGGTATTTAGTCTTCAACTTATTACCATTTCTTGAAGATGATATTGTTTTTAATGAAAAACACTTAGGAAAAGATTGGTTAAACACGTTTTACTTAGAACTTAAAAATGATATAGCCATATTAGGAAATGAACTTTTTGGAAATGCCTATCCCAACTTTGAAACAGTTAGGGAATATGAAAAATTAATGGATGAAAGAAAATTTGAAGAAGCAAAAAAAATTTCAAAAAAATCTATAGTTGATTACAAGATGGGTACTAATAAAACATGGTACAAAAGATATTCTTTATGCAAAGAAAAAATGATGACAATTAAAGCTGCTCAACCTCATGGATATAAAATATATAGTCTATTAACACCTGTCTTTTCTCCCTTATCTCTTTTAGAAGAAAATCAAAAGAACAGATATATTTTTAATAGAAGTAAAAAATGGTGGTAATGAAAATTTAATAGTAGTGAAAGAAAATAAAAACATTAAAGAATCTATTGAAAATCAAAATGATTGGGCTAAAGACATAAAGGACGACCCAATACACATTGATAATGCTGAAAGTGGAGCTAAAGGATATTACTGCTTAGGATGTAATAAAGAAATGCAAGCTGTTAAATTTAAGAACCCAAAGCATCAATCTTATTTTAGACATCATGCCTACAATATTGACAAAAACAATGCAGAATGTGTATTCAGCAGTAAAGAATACAGAGAAAGATTAGCAGAGCAAATACTACATAGATTAAAGGAATTAAAGTTACCAGACGTATATAAATACCCTCCAAAAGGAGTCGAAGGCGAACCTAATTTAATTCAAGAAAAAGAGACAATAGTAGCGTCTAAAGTAAGGTCTCAATTATCTTTTTATGAAGATTATGATGGAGTAGTTAAATGGGGTAAAAATCCTGATTTAAAAGATAGATATTTACTTATTCGACCAGATATTACATTTTTTGACAAGGATGACGACCCTATCTTATTTGTTGAATTTGTAATTACACATAAAATCACTTTTGAAAAAAGGGCTAAACTTCAAAGATTAGGGATTAATACAGTTCAAATAATCATTCCTAAATCGCCAGAAAGTGAAATAGAAAAAAGTTTAAAATCAGTTAGGAAAATAAAGTGGGTTTATAATGAAATCGAAGCAAACACCGAATACATACCAGTTCCCAAAGGAAATACAGAAAGAGTATCATCATTTGATGAAGAGCAAAGAAAGCTTTTTGAAGAATCTTACACCTGTAGAGCAGCACAAATTAGCAATCTTATACGATCAATTACTCGATGTGTGGAGTCGCAATCGTACAAAAGAACTGAACAACTCTTTGAATCAGAAATATCAAGAATTGAGAAATCTGCAAAGCGAAATAGAGAAAGACTGGACGAATTGGAAAGAGAGCACCAAAATGAGGTATATGAAGAGTTTAGAGATAGATTCCATGAAATTGAAGATGGATTCAAAAAACTTGACTCTCGAAGAAGAAAATTTGAACAAAAGAGTAGGAACCTGGAAGAGAGATATTATACAAAAGACAGAGAAATTAGAGAAGAGGAAGAAAATGTATCACGAAGCGTTAGAGAATACTCAAACTTTGGAGATGCTGGAGAAGAGCTTAAAGAAAGATATGGCTTTAGAAGAGAAAACCTACGAACAGACTTTATCAGAAATAGAATCAGACTTAAAGAACAAAAAGAAGAAGTGGAACTCACTCCAGAAAGAATTGAAAAGCTTAAAGGAAGAGAAATTGCAGATATTGAAAGAAGAAGAGAAGATATTAAATACAGAAGAAGAAACTTACCAAAAAGATTTAAAGAGTTTGAAGGAGAAGAACAACAATCTTTTGAAAAAAGAAAGAGAGAGCTTGGAGAAAATAGAGACAGAATTAGCCAAGAAATCTCTGGATTTGGAGAGTTCACTAAAGAAGAAGAGAGAAAGCTTGAAACTGAATTTGAAAACCTTAGAAAACAATCAATTAAAAGAATTAACCAAGAAGATGGAACAGGAGACCCTGAACTGTCCAAAAGAATTAATGCAATACTTGAAATACGGGGATTTTTACGCAATTACAATGAAAAGAAATTTGCTTTTGAAAGAAACAAATCAGCTCTCGAATTTGTTAGAGGCGGAGCTTGGAAAACATGGAAAGACTCTTAATTGGTTTATGACAAGATTTGATAAATTAAATTTAAAGAATTAATTACACACACATGGAAACCGAATACGAAACAAGAGGTTTTTACAAACCAAGTTTTTTTTCCATTTTTATTAATGGAGGTTTTGACATGAATTTTGAAAACATGATACAAAAAGACTTAGGAACTTTTGTTCATGAATACATCCATTATCTACAAAATATTACAACAATATTCGGGCTTAGAAATAGCATATTTTATTTTAGCTATCTATTTGAAGTAAAAAAATATCTATACGAAAACAGTAATATAAAATTGCCTCTCAAAGACATCCCTTTTTCAGAACATATCCTAAAGGGGCAAGCTGTATTTAAAAAATATCATGGAGAAATAAATAACCCTAATCCATATTACGATAAAACAACAATAAGCTTAAAAAATGTAGATAAACAAGACAAATCAGATAAAATCGTCAATATAAATCTTTATGTAAATGAGGTTAAAACCGAAGAGGTAGTAATAGGTAACCTATCTATTAAAGAAGGAATGGCACGTCTATATCAATTAATATATGACCCAGATGTAGAACACCCAACATTCCCTTACAAATCAGTTGAAATATTATGTGAGACTCTGAACCCTGAATTACTGGAAGATAAAAGGAAATTAATTGCTTTATGCATCTTAGCATTAAACTCTCAAAATAGTGCATACACACTATATCAGTTGCTAATTGAAGTTAGAGCACATAACGAGTTAGAAGGAAGAGATATTTACGCAAAATACATGAATGAACGTTGGATTGTTAACTCTGGGAAAAAAATATCCATTCAGAAGTTTTTAATAGACTCTATTAAAAAGTTTAAAGAAAAACTAAATGGGTCTATTTTTTCAGAATTAAATCATTTTAATAAAATTTTTCAAAATATGGAAGATGCTATTGAATTAGGTATAAATCCTCTTATTGAAGTTCTATATGAAATTGATGCAACTCCTGTAGAAAGATTGAAATCCTTAGTTGATTTTTACGGTATACCACATATAAGAACAATCAATGGGTTTGTATATTACCCCAAGGGAGAAAAAGATGCTCCTGCGATGGAATATGTAGAATTATTAGGTCAAAGAGTAGTCTTAGAGCGTGTATTTGGGTTTCAAGGAGAAATATGTTCTCAACTCTCTCAATGTGCATTAGCGGAAACAGAAATGATAGATGAAAACTGCTATTCTACTCAATGGAAGAGAGAAACTCCATGTGAGTTTAAAGTAGTAAGTGATTTTTGGGAACTAAACAAAAAAACAATCTCTTAATCTTATTAAATGAATAATAAAGAAATGGTGAAAAATATAGTTTTCGATACTAATATCTGGCTAAATTTTGTTGAAAAATTAGAATTAGATTATTTAGAAGTATTAAGCAATAAAGTGCTAAACAAGGAATTAACTATTTTATTACCTGAAAATATCCAAATAGAATTTGATAAAAAAATAAGTAAGGTAAGAGCATCAACAATCAAGGAGGGAGTTTATTCTGTTGATGAAATTAATGCCACTATAGAAAGCATTTCAAAACTATTTGAAAACTCTAAAAAGCTAAGAACAATAGACACAGGGTTAAATGATTGGGTCATTAGTGGCAAGGCTCCAAATCATAACAAGAACAATTATGAAGATACTGTTATTTTAAATACTTTGTTAAGCTTACCTGCCAAAACAACTTTTCATTTCATTGCAAATGATGATGATTACCGATTAGAGAAGAAAAGTAATAATTTACATTCTGATATAATTGAAAAATTTGAAAACAAATTATTAAATGTAATTTACTATAAAGATTACCCTCGGTTTTTTGGAGAAAACAACCTAACAACAAAACCTATCGAACAGACCTCTCATGAACTATATAACTGGAGAGTATTTAAATTAGAAGTTAGCGGTAAAGACACATTAAGTCAATTAAGTTCCGCTATCAAGTATTATTATAAGGAACTAAGTTTTATTCCATTATCTTATTTAAGCAATGCCTTCCCTTTTAATAATGGCAGTCAAGAGAATACATATTTTGATGGCACTTCATTAAATATAAATAATCAATCATTATTTGATTTTTTTGATAAAGCTCTGGTTCAATCTAAATCTAAGAAATCAAAAATAAATAAAACTTTTTTTAAAAGTCAAAATGAAATAGATGGTTTCAAAGAAGTAATAAAAACACTCAATAAAAACTTAGTTTATAATGTAAAATATAATCGCAAGTCTATAAATATTGAAATTGAACATGAGTCTCTGCAAATTGATAAGTGCGATTGTTATGAATGTTCTCTAAATAGATGTGAAATAGAAAACATAAAAATAAAATGTGAAGCAGATAAAAGTAAAGAGCCAAAAAAATTGATAGAAAAAGCTTTTTATTATTACAAGACAAAACAATATTACGAAGCTTTAAGTATTACTGAAGAAATAATAAAGTTAGTTAACAAAAAAGACTATCCAATCATACATTTTATAGCTGAATACAACAAAAATATTTTAAGAGGCATTTGGCTTGATGGTGATGATAAATTTAAAATTGAACGAAAGAAATTAAAACCCACTAATGAAAATAAAATTCTAAAAAATGGAATTACTTCAATAATTGGATATTTTAAATACTCAAAATATTTTGATTATAAATATTTTGATTTAATTGAAGATTTTGAAAAAGTTAAAGAACGTTATAATGCAAATAATGGTTATGGAAATTCTTATGTCTCAAATATTGATTGGAAAAATGTACTGAGATGGTCTGAATTCATTCAAACATTCCAAGACAATGGATTGTTTTTTGACGTTTATTCTAATGTAACTCGTTTTGCTAAGTATACTTTCAAATTAAGTCTTTATGCTTCTGAGGATAAAGGGATTCAACACAAGTTAAACGATTATGTGTTAAGAACAACCTTACCTTATTTGAAAATAACTGATATTAAAGAAGTTTTAAACGAACTTAAAATTGATAGACTTAATTATAATAGCAAGAATAACAAAAAACTATTTCAGCTATTCGTTGACAAAATAGATAGCATCAATCAATCAGAAAAATTTGGCTTTAATCATTCTTATCTAAGAAGTCATATAACTGAAATTGAAAAAATAATTTTAATTCAATCGCATCTGTCTTTTTCAAAACAACAGGATAATATTATAATATCAAAAATCATAACCCTCATAAAATCAAATGATTTATTTCAAGAGAAATTAACTCCTTCTCTAAAACACTTAATAAATAATAAAATAAGCTCTTTTAATAAAAAGAATGCCATTCAATACATTAAATTAATTTTAAAGCAAGAATTATCAATTAATTCACTAATTAATGGTGTTTTTGAGTTATTAGAAGCTAACAATAATCTTTATTTATCACAAAAAGAATTCAATCTCTTAATCCAAGATGATATTGAGGATAAAACAGGTTATTATAGAGGTTATATATATTTGAGGCTATATGAGTTGGGTAATAAAACTCAAAAGGTATTAGTTTTAAATAAAGTTTATAAAATATTAGAGAACAATACAAAATTCGACCATAAACTATACGACTTTTTCACTACCGAGAGAATTATTAAAACAGAAGAAAAATACCTAACTAAATATTTGAACTGCACAAAAGATAACTTTAAAAATAGGGAGGATTATCATTACTCAAATCCAAATGATAAAGAAATAAAAAACATAGAGGTTTTGAATTACTTTATTAGTCATGTTTATTATTTCTATAATAATAGAGTTAATAGCCTTTTGAAAGAATTTGAAAATCATTCTGATTATTATGATTTTTTAATTAACCCAAAAAGTTTTGAAAACTCAGAGATTAACCTTCATTGGTTTTATTTAGCCTCTCGAAACTCTTATTTAGCAATTAAAAGTATAATCAATGAGAATAAAGAAATAGATGTTTTCTTTGCAAAATCAATATTAAAAACTAACAATATTAAATACAGCGAAGCTTATTTGGGTATAAAAAGTCGAGTGTAACTCTAAAATATGAGATAAAAACCCATTGTTTTTTTTAAATTACATAGCTTATTGTATTCTACCATATATGAATAATATATTTTCTAATTGGGGATAATTGAGGAAACGCTCCCCTATCATACACAAATTGAGATATTTCAAGACTCCTGTTATTCTCCCTTTTTAGTTTTCTATACACATATATGTGTTTTGTTTGTGGTATCATGTTTTCACTCTTATGATACTTTACACATGAATATTCGAGTTTTTACAGGGTTTTCATAAATAATGAAAATTTGATTGATTTAACGTTATCAAAAATTACTTCCATATACATATATGTACTTTACTTGTGGTAAGTGATTCTATAAAAACAGGATAAAGAAGGGCATAAACTTCTATTTTTTTAATTGGGTCAAATCATACTAAAAAATTATTTAAGCGAACCTGTGCATACCCCCCAAGGTAGTATTAATAAAATTTACTCGGTTTTTTCTCCTACCCCCTATACTTAATATCTCAATAAAAAATAATATAGATATCATATTTGTGTTCAAAAAGAAATATTAATTTATTTTCGGGAATATTTCGGGAATAAAAAAAGTCAATCTCTTTATTATCAGATGATTGACTTATTTACTAGTAGCGGGAACTGGACTCGAACCAGTGACCTTCGGGTTATGAGCTTTATCAAACGAAAATCAAATTAACACTAATTAACTTAAAATCAATTATTTAAATAATTTTTAATTTAATTTAATCTCATTTAAAAGCATTAAAAACCAATCTATTCTGTACTTATTCTGTACTAGTTTTTCTTCGATTTTAATTATATTTATAAATGTAAAAACTAGTAATTATGGCAAGTGTAAAAATCGTTCTACGCAAGAATATGATTAAGAAAGACAAAACTATTCCATTGGCCTTACGGATTAGCGAAAACTATAGAACAAGTTATAAATGGATTGGACATTCTGTACTAGAAAAAGATTGGGATAATGATTCTTGTAAGGTTAAAAGCTCCCACCCAAATTATAAAAAGCTAAATATGTTTTTATTGAAAAAGCTTACTGAAGCAAATGATATTTATTTAACATCAGTAGATTATGTTTCGCCCAAGATGGCTAAACAAAAACTTAAAGGGGCTAGAGGTGCTAAATCTTTTTTTAGTGTAGCCTCAGATCGAATCAAAAACAAATATGACAGAGGGACTTTTTCAGTGGCAAAATCTGAGTTATCTATTTTATACAATTTAGAAGAATTCTTAAACTTAAAAACTTCCATAAGTAAGAAAGAAGCTATTAAAGAAATTAAACTCCGTAGGAAGGAACGTGTTAGTAAAGGGCGAAAATTGGAGCATACTTTCATGGATTCCGTTAAGTATTTTAAAAAGAATAAATCGTTACGTTTCCAAGACATCAATGAGCGTTTTATTGAAAAATATAAAACTTTCTGCTCTGCATATCTTGGTCAACAAACACGTACCATTACCAATCAACTCATTTTTATACGTACTCTATATAACCAAGCCATAAAGAACGGTATTGTTGATTCAAAATACTATCCATTTGCAGGAGACAAAGAAAAAATCCGAATAGGTTCTGGACATAAAATTGGTTTAACAATTGAAGAAATTGAACGTATTGAAAACTTGAATCTGGAAAAAGAAACTTCAATATGGCATACTCGTAATGTATGGTTGCTTGCTTTCTATTTTGCAGGAATCCGTGTATCTGATATTGTCCAACTCAAATGGACTGATTTCAAGGATAACCGTCTATTTTATATAATGAACAAAAATGAAAAACCACTTAGTCTTAAAATACCTGATAAAGCGAAAGCTATTTTGAATTTTTACAAAAAAGAAAAAAAATTTAATAATGGTTATGTGTTTCCTTTCTTGAAGGAAGCCAATCCTAAAAATATTGAAGATGTTTTTATAAAATCAAGAAATGCCACAAAACTTTTCAATAAACATTTGAAAAGAATCGCTGAGCAATGTGATATTGATAAAAATCTATCCAATCATATTGCCAGACACAGTTTCGGCAATATTGCTGGAGACAGAATACACCCCCTTATGCTACAAAAGCTCTATCGTCATAGTGATCTAAAAACAACATTAAATTACCAGGCCAATTTCATTCATAAAGAAGCAGATGAGGCTCTAGATAGTGTTATTAATTTTTAAATCCATAATAAATTTAAAGTAATACAAACGCTATTCCTTTCATATAGGGGTCAATAATTTGGATAGTCTCGTTGTTGACCCTGTATGTGTTTTTTTCTAAGATTTGGCAGTTAATTAATGCTACTGCCAAATCTTAGTTTTTAAATAACTTATATTTCTGAAAGTCTTGTTACTAATTTTACTTTTCTCCCTCCATTCAACTCCTGTAATTCCACCAATAATTTTTCCTTGTCACCAAGCACATATTTAGGTAACACATATACAAAGCGAAGCGATTGGTCGTTCCATATTTTGGTAGGAGAATTATAAATGTAGATAGGTTTCATTCCAAGCCTTTGATAGGAAGCTTTTCGTCTTTTATTACCACTAACTCTAAAAATTTTTAAAAAATCCATCTCAAACGCAATATCTGAAGTATTGGATACTTCCATTACCAAGTAGGTTTCTGAATTATGATAAACTATTTTTTGAAGTTGTATTTTAATCCCATTCTTTTGTTTAGCAGCCAGCTTTTCAGTTTTGTTTTTTAGCAGGTATTTACTAAAGTTTTTATAGTATTCCAAACTTTTATCAATGCTATCTAATCGTTTATGCTTTGATTTTGGTTTTAGTGAAAGAGGTACTTCAGAACCAATGCTTTCTGTTTTTGATATAAAGTAATTTAGTTTAGGAAGTTCTTCGGCATATTTCAAAATATATGAATACACCAACCCATCATCGGTTACCACCAAAAGATTACTTTCCTGGCCAGGCTGTGCCTGTAATAGTCCAAAATACTGTTTAATCTCTCGGTTATATGTGAATACAAAATGGGATGCCCCAGTTATGCCTTGTCGGATAGTCTTAGGGAAAAACAAAGCAACATTTTTTTTGTTATTAGCATATAAAGTGTCTAACACTTGTTGGGCATTTAATGGCCCCGATAGAACTAGAATTAAAAGTATAAATATTGTTTTCATTGTTTTAGTTTTAATAATAATTGATAATTATCCAACACAGTCACCTTAACCTGACGATTACTTCTTCTGAAAAGTTGTTTAATGCCGCTGACTTGTGGAACACCCGGTACGTTTATATCATCAACTACATCTCCTACCACTTGCCTCCTTACATCTTCCTGAAAACTGTTCTCTATATAAATACCTTTACCGCCATCATCTAAATCATAAGCTTCAAAATCAACAGAGTGTCCTTTTATGTGTCCAATATTCAGGATTGTTCTGTTCGGTTTAAAACTCACAAAACCATAAATCAAGGTGTTTTTTACAAGTTTAACCCCATTAATTTGAGCTGACTTGGATAGCCGCATACGCAACCTGTAATGCTGTTTAATGGTCTGTGTCCCATCTACACGGACAAATAGTTGCTCATCTGTATTATGTAAATGTTCCTCTAGGTTTTCCTTCGGATTGGAAGCAAAAAACAATTGATGTTCCAATCCCAATTCTTTTGCGCCAACCTCAAATTCCTTTTTTCCCATTGATGAAGTATCTTTTTTTTGTGTTTCAGGTGCATGGACAGCTTGAAGGTTAAGCTCGGAATATTTCTCATTATAATTCCCTTCCATTTTTTTTAAAGCAGTTAAGTTTTCATATCGCCTTTGCCCTAAGAAATAGACACTATCTATGATATGTTTTTTACGAATACTGTCCAGTTCTGGATTATAATATCCCATTGAATCCAACAGCCTTTCATCGTAGACACTAGGAGCATTAATCTCACGTTGTTCCTTCATTGCTTCAACAGCTTCCATCTTTGTCTTATATTGTTTTTGTTCCTCCCCTAATTTTGGAACAGGCACTTGATTATCCTTAATAAAAGCATCCTCTTCTTTTCCAAATGTGATAATGGAATAAAAAACAATAAACAGGACCACACTTACGATGATCAGTACCATTACGATTTTATTTTTTTGCATTTTCATCATATTCTATTTTTCTAAGTGTATTTTCAAAAAAGTTGGTAATCAACAGTCCATGTGGGTTGTTCGGAAAATTTCGGCCCACATGAATCAAGTTTCCAGTAGTTGTTAGCTCATATGTGTCGGTTACCGTGCCTCGGTTAATTTGAAAGACGGTTAAGGTTTTAAATAGGTAAGGTTCTCTTTTTATATCTACATGAGATTCAATTTTAATTACCTTTTGAACCAGAGAATATTGCAAAAGACGATTATAAACACCATCTGCCTGTTTTTGACGAAACAGATCTGATACAGAATTGTTGCCCAACCATAAAGCTTTATCTATTTGTTTTTTGTAATTATTGGCATCGAGATCATAAAAGTATTGGTGAAAAAGCTCTAAATGCGCCAAAGCCTCAACTTCCAAATTTTCCCGTTGATCAATTAATCTAAGAGGGACTACATTGCCTTCTCCATTGACAACAAAAGCGTTGTTTTGGGATTCCCTGTGAATCTTTATTGTCATAAATATTGAGATCACACATGTCAAAGCTGAACAAGCAATTGTTGACAATACAATAAAACGATTGATGCTAAGCACATCAAAGATATTTTTATAAGGTATTTTCATTCTATTTTGAATTTTAGTTATTTACTAACCTCCCGTAAAAAGTCTCAGAACAAATGTGCTGGCTTTTCGGTACAGTTTAAATTTGAGCAGCACAATAAATCCAATAGAGACACATTCAATGACAGGAGCAAAAAACTCGCTACCCCAATCTGTACCGAAGAGATCCATCCAAAAATGCGTGTTGATTTCCGTATAAAGATTATTAACAAAAACATTTACCAAAAAGAACGCAGGCACTAGCATATATACCCCGGCATAAAGTTTAAAAAAGGTATAAGCCAATGATCTAAACTTTTCAAAAACTGCCAGACTAATCACTAGAGGGAAAAATGCCTGCATGATTCCCAGTAAAAAATAGCGCTCCGCCAAGAATAACGGATAAATAAACAAGTCCAATAACCATAGAACGACCCCTAATATAAAGGCAATCATTTTGAGACCATATAGTGGGGTAACCAAGGCCTCATATAAAATTGCCATTGCCTTTTTGGCGGCTTCCAAAGCACCCACATCCTGTTCCAAATCGACATCCTGTAATTGTAACGGGAGGAGTGCCGGAGCCGTGTCCCGATATTGAGTCTCAATGGCTACCAAAATACCATCAAACACCCCCAACACCTGGGTCGAAAAAATAACCAACAGTACAATGGCAAAGTTTTTGGCCAACTCCGTTGGCGTCAATCCCCAGGTATGACCTTCGATAGAGGCTATACCTTCATTGTATTTTTTAAGGATATTGATTAGAAAAAACAATACAGCTAAAGTCTTCATCCCAGTGATAGTGTATTGGGAAAAATCACTATTCTTAATGGTCTGAAAGACCGTATCTACATATTCTAATCCGATTCCTAAAAACATAGCAACTAGTATTCTCCTTCTCGGTTATTGATTCTATCCTGCATTTTTCTAAAAGATATAATTTCCTTGTACCTCCTGGTTTTGCCCTTTACTTCAGCTACCATCTCATTGGACTGAGCCTCATAATCTTTTAGTACCGTCGCCCGTTCAGCATCGGTCATCTTTAAATAATCACTCGTCAGGATCTTATTGACATAATCCACACTTTCCATAGAGCGCTCGATAATCTCATTAAATGAACCCGTAATCCGGTTGATTTCTTCAGGCTTGATATAAGGCGAATTCAAAATATCCTGTAAATCTCCCTGTACCATATTGAAAAGCTGTTGGTTATTGTGTATCAACTGTCCTACAGCATCCAATTGTTGGATGACATTGCTCACCTGCTCAATACGTTCCTTTTGTTTTTTTAAAAACTCAACGGTTTTCAAAAGATTTGAGGTCTGCTTCGCAGATTCAATGAGTTGCTTTGCAAGGCTAATAAAGTTGGTATTATCGTAAACAGGCATACCTTGAGCCTTGATACTGCTGGATGATAAAAAGGAGAAAACCAATACCAATCCTAATGTTCTCATTTTCTTTTGTAAATGATTTTTCATAACGTTTTTATTTTAGTGTTTATAAATTCCTTAATAGCTTTTTCCATATCGTTTGTTTGATTATATATGGTCATTATTGTCTCACTTTCAGCCCCATCAGTCAGGTAGGCTGCATAAACTTCCGGTGGCACCTCCAATCGGTAGATGTTACTTTCCCTTCCTATTTTGATAAACATTTCAGTATACTTCCGGTCTCCTGTTAGGTTATTCCTGATGGAACGAAGCTGGTTTAAATCATGCGAGGAGAGGTTTAACCTCTTTTGGAGCTCATCATAACCTTTTTCATTTCGAAGGCTATAGATGACCTGGGTATTCTCTAGAATACTTGCTGAAGTAGAATTGTTGGGCAATTGGTTAATGGATTGTAGAATAATTCCAATGGCCCCATTTTGTTTCCTGATAGCTTGATAATAGAATTCTACACTTTCCAGAACATTCTCAAACTTCAATTGTTTGGCGAACTCATCAAATAAAATGATTCCTCTTTCAGAGAGGTTCCGCCAAATCGTTCTTTGTATGGCAGACTTGATAAGTTTTAGCATCACGGATAGGATTTCCTTATTATCCCGAACCTCGTCCAATTCAAAAATAATCATACGTTTATCCTCGATCTTATAGGTTTGATCTTCTCCAACACTGAACAAAAAGCTATATAAACCATCTTCCACGTATTCAGAAAGGATATGCAGGAAATCATAAGTACTGAAATGAATTTCCTGGATTTTTAAATCTTTTATAATACGTTCCTTATGTTTATCAACAAAGTGGTACAAGGAAGCTATAGAGTGATCTTTTCGTATCTTATTATAATAATGGAGTAAGACTTTTTTCATGGCCACTTCCTTGCCTTTAGAAACTGCTTTACCTTCTGCCAAAAGCTCTAATAAGAATATGGAGAGATCCTCCAGTCGTTCAGGAGTCAAATCTGCTTCATCGGAAATATAAAAAGGATTGATGCCAAGGTTTTTTCCTTGTTCGTACCTCAAGATGATATGGTCATTGGGATAGAGTTTAGCGAACTTCGCATAGGAGCCCCCTAAATCAATTATTACTAGACGCACGCTTTGCTCAAAGTATTGCCTTAGGATGTTGTTGGCTAAAAATGATTTTCCTTCTCCTGTAGGAGCAAAAATCGCAAAATTCCGAGCCTTGATGCGTTTCTTTTTTTCATCCCATACATCCTTAAGAACAGGAATGTTGTGTTGTCGGTCGTTAAAAATGATGCCTGTTGTATCAGACAGGTAATTGGTATTGTTAATCCATAAACATAGTGCATGCTTTAGGTCTGTCACATACAGATCTTCATTGGAAAAATTGGAAGAAAAACAAGGATAGGAATTCAAAAAATAGTGTTTGCGTTCCTCGTCTTTAGGTGAATAGGGTGAAATATCCAGTTCCTTGAATTCTGCTTTGATTTTGGAAGCTATTCTTTCTAATCCTTCTGTTTTGTTAGTCCAGTATATAATATTTAGATGACCTCGGATAATACGGGAACTATCATCTTCATTGATCCGATCAACAATTTCACGTATTTTCTTCAGTACAACTTTATTTTGGGTTCCAAAATTGGAACTTTTAGAAAGTTCCTCGATTTTCTTTTCCAAGAGCTTTCGCCACTTATGTTTGTCATCGAGATAAAGAATGTGGTTAACAATATGGTTTTCGTTAAGATCAAGCCCCAGACCATCTATGAAACCTTGATGGAAACTAAATTCATCTGAAGTGAATTTATCATTGATCTTGCTGCTCTGCAAAGTTTCTCCAAAGCACAGTTCACTATTAATAGCTAAAATATCAAAACAGTAATCGCCTATGGCTATTCCTTTTTTGTTTAAACTAATATCCGTATCAAACCCCTGATTAAATCCATTAAAATAGGAATGGATCAACTCCATTACAACATCTTCATGGATTGGCATAATAGAAACTTTACTACTGTTATTAATAAATGATACAGCATCGTGAACTACTTGTTTAAATTCAAGAACCTGATCATCCACCTTTTTGTGAATGCCATTTTCAATCTTTCTAAAAGGATTGATATATTTTCCTGCTTTCAGTACTTTATCCAAAGGAAGGATGAAGTACAGGTAGCTCTTATGTTGGATATACTCCCTATTCTTAAAATGAACATGAGTTGCTCTTTGAAGAAAGGTCTTGTTTGGAATATCCGCAGCGGTATAATTACATTTTCTATAAACATCCTGCTTATGAATAATTGTTCCGGATGGCAACGATTTAAAAGCCTGAAACCAACTTCCATGTAGCTGCTCAAAATCACTTTCTGAAAGCGAATATATTTCAGGAAGAGAAACCTGATAACACAAAACCACATTACCATTAGAGGCAAACACAATATGATCTTCAACATTCAAAATGGGATGGTATGCAGAAAAATTAATGGTCTTCATAATATATCAAGCTCTGTTTTTTGTTACTGATGTTTTTTGGGAATACCTTTTGCATATGAAACAACCCTTGATCCTTAGAAAGTTTGGACAGAAGAACATACAATCCTAAATTCCAAAGCAATACTATTATTATCAATGCTAGACTAAAAGAAAAAATAATGACCAGAAGTGATGCGATAACCGATATCATTTGCAGCGCAAAGAAGGACAGAGGTAGGCCCAGAATCACGGCCTGTTTACGGATATTTTTATAAGGTGTAAACTTTTTCATTACACCACAATTCCGATTAAATATGTAAAGATCCCCACAACAGCACCAGCAATAAGTACAAATACCAACACTCGAGTAATACCTTTTTTCAGATCGGCATTCTCCCCGAAGAAGTGCCCAGCATTAAAAAGGAAGCCTACTAAAAAGATGACCCCAAGGATAATAGGGAAAATAGCTCTAATCGTATCGGAAATATCATTGACCGAATCTTCAATACCTCCAATTTGCGCAAAAAGAGTATTTGAAATTAGAAGTAATAACAGTGTGGAATAAGTTGCTTTTTTCATATCAAAAATGGGTTTAAAATTTGTTTGATTTTGATATTCAAAAGCTACTACAAATACTTACTCAAATTACTGTAATCCAGATGTTTGTAAATAAAATATTATTTAAAATCATTTACTATCATCTGATAATAAGTGAGTTTAATTTTAATGAGCAAATTGGATGAGGATGTTGATAAGTTGAAAATTGAGAAAGAAGAAAGTGATTGAAAACGTCATTTTTGGGCTAATGTTCATAAAAACATGGTTTATTTTGGACAAACTTGACTGATAAAAAAGGGGTAGTTATCAACCTCGGAAATGGTGATCTGAATTCCAGTAAGATTGGGGTACGTGTTCCAGAAAGGATTAATAAGAAATTCAGTTTTAAGAGTTGGATGAGATTTTCAAGTGTTTAGGAGAGCTAATGATCTTCCTAAAGTGTTGGTGGAACTTGAGTTTTATTCAATAGAGGTAAGTCAGGGTATTTGCTAGATGCCAGAAGTATAATTACTTTGTCGTTAAATTTTCTAATTAGGATTGTTAATTTTTAAATAAGATTATGAAAGTCTTTTCATTATGGTATCTAAAGGCATAAAAGGTTCCTTAGTTGATTTTTTTAATCTAAAGGTTTGTAAAAAAAATGTTTTGTTGCGATCCTTTATCTAATTTAATCCATTTAATTTCATCCAAATCTTTTTATAGTCTTCCCCTGATAATTGAGCATTAGCCGGGAGAACTTTATTCCATGTTCCCACACTTTGTTGACCGATCCAATCGGCAACTGATGATGAGGGCTGACTAAATATTTGCCCCTCAACTGAAGCACCGTATAACTCTCCGAGGCGGTTAGCTACACTTCTAGGTACATTATTTTTCCGCATCAATACCCCTTCATCCGTGTTTACTCCATAGTGCAAGTAGGCAGGAAGATTGGCCATGCGCTTTTTCTCAATATCTGAGAGGTTTTCCCAATCAGTACCACTTGTGGGCATTTGTTGCAATGCTGAAAGCCCCCAAGTTGCGGCATTCGCGACTACTTTATAAAGTGCTTTGGTCGTTTTTTGTATAGCTTGTTGCGATTCTTCGTCAGGATAAATTCTTGCCGCTATACTTGCAATGTCACGACCATTAACCCAGTCAATTACTAAACGTGAAATACTGGCACGATCTAATACCAAATCTCCCGGACTAAGTTCTTCAATAGACTTTCGGATCTCATAAGTATTCATCATAATACCTATGAGTTTTTGCATACTTTGATTCTGCTCAGAAAACAGTTGATTTTTATGCCAATCTTGTGGAGTAAGCCCAGAATTAGCAAGCCTTCCAATCATTTGCCGAACAGAAACTGTAGAGAACCCTGTTTGATCAGAAATTTTCGCTTCGGCCTTGGTCAAATTACGAGCATAGCCCCTAATTTTGTCCCTTAAAAATATCTTTTTTTCTTGAGGGAGCTGCCTGTATCCAAAGGTTCCTTGTAATTTTTGTTCTAACTGAGCAAGGAATTGTTCCTGTTGCTCGACTTGCATTCTTAAATGGGATATATATTGCAGAATGGCAGACCATCTTTCATCAACAAATAGCCATCTCTCAAAATTCTCGTTTGCATGACGAAGCGCATTGTCAATCGCTCCCACCAATTGGGATAAGAGATTATCAGAAGCCTTTTTAACATATTCTGTAACAGGATGTAAATCCTGATCATTTTTAAGTGCGATACCTACCCAACCCATTTGATTCTGCCCCGCACGGCCAACACGTCCTGCCAAATTCCAAAAATCGCGAACAGGCATGTTTCCCATGAAAGGATAATTATAAGACCCCATGATTACAGCCGAAACAGGAAAATTTATACCCTGAGCAATAGTAGTTGTTGCGACCAGTGCCTGGAGTTTGTTTTCCTTTGTCATCAGGTCTTCAATCAAAAACCTAATCTCATCGGGCAAAGCAGAACTATGTACAGCAATTCTACGATCTAATAGCTTCACCAATGGAAAATCATTACCAAGCTCCGATGACACCAAACGCTTCAATAAATCGACATCCACATCTGTTTCAAAATCTGCCTTTGCATTGTTATAAAGTGTCTCCGCAATTTCATAAGTTTCATTGGGATGTCGGGCTAAAACAATTATTGGAGAGCTTATGTCCAATATTTGTGAAGCCAATTTTTCAGCTACTTTCTTCTTGGATCCATTACTCCCATAAAACTTAGATTTCGGTTCATCAGCATCCGTAAAGTGATGCAACGGAATAGATTCACCGATTTCATAACTACCCTTATTGGTGTGAAGCGTTTTTAAATTAAAATCATAGTTTCTTCCTCCACCTTCAACTTCAATAGCACCCACCACCCGTTCATTGGGTTGCCACCAATCCAGTTCTAAATTGATTACATTCCCTCGGTCGCCTCCTAACCAGTCCACAACATCTGGAGAGTTTGAAATATCGGGTGTCATCAACAGAAAGTTGGCTTCCCTGCAATCATTCTTTATTGTAGTAAGAAGAAATTCAAGGTTCAGACCTCTTGTTTGGTCTTCTATATTGTGCGCCTCATCAACAATTGTCAACACCATGGGTCTTGCATCACTCGTGCCCAAACCCTGTCTGACAAGTAGATTTAACTTTTCATAGGTAGTAACCAATACATCAAACTGAGTTTGATTACCACTGTCTTCGGTCAGATGCTGTTCGAATCCATCCAATTCAATTGAGCCACTTGCTTTTTCAACAATCAATCCCAATTCACTAAAGTCTTTCTTTAATTGAATGAATACCTGATTTACTAGTGATTTGGTAGGAGCAACGTAAGCTACCCAGCCACCTCTTTCTTTGAATTCATTAAGCGCTTGTAGAATGCGGTATTCGGCAATCATAGTTTTACCACTGGAAGTAGGTAAGTTGACAACAATCGCTTTATGGGCAGGATTTAGCAATTGTCCTGTTCTTATTGACTCTCGTTGTGGATAGAGCAGTTCAAATATACCTTTCACTTCCTTGCGAGTAATGAACTTATTGAATTCCGTAACCCAATGATTCACACCACTGGTTGTGTACCAAATTGTATTACGTACCATTTTTACCGTTAGAGCTTCAAAAAACTGAAACATCAATCCAAGACTGATATTTCCGGATTTTTGAGCAAATTCACGTGAAAGGTTCAAATGATAGTGAAGTTGGGTCTCCGGTTCAACAGGCCTACCTTCAATTAGATATCCTCCAAGTACATCTATGCTTTTGGCAAAGTGATACAGAGCTACCAGTTCGGCAGCACCGTATGGACGGCTTTCTTCGTTGACCTGATCGAGGAAATTGCTTTCAAAATAACTTTGCTCATCCCGTAACTGGTTGATCAATTGGACGGATTGATCAATGTCCTTCCAGTTTTCTTTGACTACAAGACCAGACAACGCTTTAAAGCACAAGAAAAGTAAACGTCTATTCCAGTCGTTTTCGTCCCGCAGATTTTCTATTTGTTCAGCATTCGATTTCAGATACTGACGAACGAAGTGCCAATGTTCTCCCAAATAACCAAAAGCAATCAATTTAAACTGCTCGTAAATGTAGTATTCACTTTCCACTGAGATCGAAAGCTGGCTTGCTATGTCAAAATAGGAAGCACAAAGTGCTTTGAATTGCTGCGAATCTCTGTTATCCCATAGCTCAATAATCTTCAACTCACAAAGTTCCTTTGCTTTTTCAAGTTGCTGAATATCCTCTTCTGAAAGTTCAACCGATTCAAATCGGTTGGACAACTTCCCTTTCTGAATGAGCACACCCATCCCAGTAAGCATATCAGGATATGCCTGTTCAAGATGATTATATTTTAGCTCAATACTCATTCTTCAGTCTCATTAATGATTTTGAGCCATTCCGATTTTTTAACCGGAACGTACAATGCCAATAATTTTAACCCTGTTGGTTCCAGAATTTTAGCTTTAATTCGGTGATAACTTTCTGAAACATCTTCCTCAACCGGATCTGTATCTCTCACCAAAACACCAACCAGTTGGTAACTGCCTTGTGCAGTATAGTAAGCCTTTACACTTGTATTAAAATCTTCTTTGAATTGATGGCCGTCCTCAAACAATCTTGCTTTATTCTGAAGGTAACTTATCAGAATTCTGCGTTTATCAGGCTGATCACACAAATCACAAAGTTGATTTTCCATACCATCCTGATAGGTCATTACCTGTGGAGGGTTGGCATTTTCAGATGAAGTTTTCACCTCACCAAACAAAAAGAGTACTTGGTTATCTATTTCAACAAAACCTACCAAATCTGCCCCAGTTTTATTTCCTTTAGGGTTCCGTGCATCTCTTAGTTCATTCCAATGAAACCGGCACTGAAAATTTTCTTCCAATACAACTTCAGCATAAGCCTCACCTATGCGAAAATTCTGAACATTCACTTCCTTGTTTTCCAAAGCCTGAATGTCGGCCAATAACTGATCGCTAATATCAAAACCGGTATCAGATTTTAAAGTACTTAAAGTATCAAGCAATTCTTCCCGCTGTTCTCGATCAACAAGATTATCTTTTACCGCTCCCTTTAAGTGATCATGGCATTCTTGTTCAACAAACTTAATACCTTGATAATTTCTTTCGATGGTATCTCTATGGTGATATACAGTTGTCAATACTTAGTTTTTACTATAGCACGAATATAAACTTTTACTTCGAAAGCGGAATGCATAATGTTATTTTTTACGCTTTTTAACAATCATATCATTCAATTAAATCGTTAGAGGAAATAAGGCTCATCCATCTTTACACTCTCTTATCCTTGCTTTCCTTTTCAAAAGCCACCAAATTAAACAACTCCCGCATTCGGGAACGCACCCTATTCCCATATCGTTCTTCCAATTCATTAGCATTCAAATTAGTAGTGGCATGGGTTTTCAATTGGTGTTTTAAAAAAAGATCATATCGGGAGAGTAGGATTTCACCCAATACGTTGCAATCTTTCCCAAAATGTCTACCTGTAGGCTCCACTCCCAAATCATCAAAGCAATAGAAGCCATGATCACCATATTGTTCTATAATCCTATACCCAATATTGTTAAAACCAAAAACAATATTGCGGGTTGGAATGACTTCATAGGGACGAAAATGTGGTACTATGTACTTTAAAAGTCTCATCAACGAGGTTTTCCCACAGCCTACAGGACCACTTAGTAGGATCCCTTTATTGATGTCTATCCCGAACTTATCACTGCTGGATTTGTCTTTGATGAAATAGCAACAAAGTTTGTAAAGTATCTCACGGTCTTCTTTGTAAATCCTGAATTTCTTACCGAACATGAGTTTTCCTTTGGCATCCAAATAAATCAGCATCTTATCAAAATCGTATTGAATGTATCCATTTTTAGGCGTACCCAAACAAAATTGCACCCCTCCTTCTATGATAATATGTGGATGATCCAGTTTCATAGGGGTTCGTTGTAATTTTTTTCAGAGCTTGTTTTTAGGTTGTCCTGAAAGTGAACAACCTGGGCAAATTTGTTATTGTTTTCATTGTTGTTAAATTGAGAAATTTCAAAAATTCGAGGTTTGTTTTTGTTTTTAGGGTTTTCTATTGTTTGTATATGTTTATTTATAGGTATCAGTGCTTGTTCAGTACTTGTTTGATTTTCATTAGTGTTGTTGTTTACAACTTGTTTGGTACTTGTATCAAAACTGAACATCCTAATTTTACTCCCCTTAAAAGGATTATGCGATGGCATATACAATAAATAATCCCAATGACTGAGTTCTTTGATACACTTATGATAAGTAGCCGTAGAACCTATTTTTGACAAATGCATGACGTCTTCCCGATTGATATAAAACTCCTCCCGGAAGTAGTTGCTGTTCCAACATTGAAAAAGGGAAATGTAGAGACTAATATGTGTAGGGTTAAGCCGGCTATCTTTAGAAAATTGTTCAAATACCCCGTTAAGGTGCTTGATATAGTTGATTTCTTCCACAATTATATTTTGTTGTGAACCCGATTATTTTCAAGCACATTCATTATATCCTTATAATCATAGAACAAAATCCCCCCTACTTTGGTATATGGTAAAGCCCCTTTAATTCTGAGATTTTGCAATGTCCCTGGCGAGACACCTAAAAGTTTCATGACTTCAGGAGATTTGAGCCACTTTTTGGTAGCGTGCCCATTTTGATTTTGAAGTAATTGTTTAATTTCATCAAGTAGTTCAAGTTTAAACTCCATGAGATCTTCGGTAGTAATAATTGTTGCTCCCATTTGTAAATGTTTTTAAAAACAAGACTATCGGATATGTTGACATTTTTTTAAATCCGACAGCCTTGCATTGATTTAGCTCACGAACTTTAATATTTTTTTTAAAAAGGTGTTCGTGAAATTGAAAATTTGCTTGCCAAATTAAAATTCGGCGAAGCCAATCTTCGATTTGACTTTCGTTTAACAAATTTGATGGGAATAGGTGATAATTATTCACAAGGAGCTCGTAATTACGAATCAATTTTAACATTTTAAATTTTGTTAGAATTTGATGTAATTTGAGTTATTAATAACCATAGCATCTTAACAAAAACACCAATATTTTAGAAGAAGTACCAAAAAAACGAAACACGTAATTCATTCGTAATTACGAATAATCACTTTACAGATCTACATGCTCATCCTCTAAAAACTCATCATCCTTTTCCATTCGCTCGTTGAATCGTTCGATCAATTCTACAAGAAAACGTGCCCTGCAACCTTTACGTGCTTTAATCTCAAAATAGGTTTTATAGATATTGTCCAATTGGATTCCAAATAACATTTCGAAATTTGTAGCAATTGTCTTGATATCCTCTTTTCCTTCATTGATTACCCTTGTAACATAAAGTGCATATATAAGTTCCGTTAGAGCTGCTTTGGAGGAAGTCCATTCGAGAGGCTTGGTAAATTTGTTTTGGGAAAGGCTCCTTTTGTTTTGTGTTTCGATTTCCTTAATCAAGTTTTTCACATAGGCAATAAAATGGTTCATACCTTTTACCCGTGCCCAAAGCATATCTTTAGAAGTAAAAAATTTGGGATCCAGATAACATGCTTCAGGGAGTGCATATAGGGGAAATACCTGATTTTCACGGGTAAAATATTGCTTGTCCAAATAGGTTAACTCCTGTTCCATATAATGCACAAAATCCCAATTCCGATTAAAAAATTTATTAATTCTCCGTATTTTCTTTTTAAGGAAAGACAGTTGATTATTGACTCCTATTTTAGGCATTAACAGTTCACAAGACCGTACTTCACTAAAATAAACCAAAAAACTAAGAGGCTCAGATTTAACCCTTTTAAAGAAATGGATCTCAGCCTCTAAATCTTCAAACCCATGTTCTTCAACTATACCTTTAAGAAGGTATAATGTATTATTACATAAATGAATCCCTTCATTTGTCTTTTTTAAAGGGATTCTCTTTCCTGACTCTATTTCTACCAGTTTTTCTTTAAAGGCGCCAATTACATGTTTGTATTTTCCATCCATCCAACTTAGTTTTCAATACCTTGGAGAGAATAGGCATACCGAGGATTAAATTCAGGGTAAAGGTCTAAAGGTATTTTTTTTAAATTATCATTTATTTTCCATCATTTCCATGAGCTCCATGGAAAAGTTATCCTTGGCTTGGATATAAGCCACTTTTTCTACAACCGTAGCTCCTAACTTTCTCTTTTCAAAACCAGCGGTCATCCCAAAATCTATAGTTTTGAGACCGATCTCTCCGGCTCTTTTTATGGTTTGATAAAGAAGCTGCCTATATACCTGGTGCTTATGGGTATATTTATAATCCATGCCCACAAAAGCTGGAACATAGGTATTACCCGTGTTTTGGTAACAAAACATAACCCCAACAGGAACATCTTTTTCATTATTAGTATGGTCTGATTTTAAGTTTAGGAGAATAAATTCCCATTTACTATTGTTGGACATATATTGTAATACTTTTATAGGAAAGCTAAAAGTATTCAGGCCAAGATTATTCTTTCTAACATTTTCAAAAAGCCTATAAAATAGATCTATCTGTTGATGGTTCATTTTGTCTAATATTTTAACATTAAAATGATCTTCAAAAGGCGCTATATCTGTCCTGAAGTGCCTTCTTGATTTTGAAGATAGCCTATTCAAGAAGCCTTCTATTCCTTTCCAGTCAAGATTGTTTATGGTACAAGATTCTGGCATGGACACCTTAAAAAATCCATGGTTATGAAAAAATTCGTTAAGGACTTCATCTTTTTCAAAATCTCTAAAAATAATCATCGAAGGATTCAACTTACCATCCAATATCTCCAATTCATCTAAAATTCGGTGCATTGCATTATGCCATAAGGGATGGGATTTATCGAGGTATAAATGTGTTCCTTCGGTGAATAATGATCCCATACTAAGCACATGAGAAGTCATGTGATAAGGATCATTTAATCGTATTGTCTCAATTTTTTCTGAGACTGACTTAGGAGCAAGCATATCCTCTTTCCAAAGAGCATAAGTAAAAAAGGTTGCCAGGATGGGCTTGGAGAATTGATCTCTTATTATAAAATAATAAAAATCCCAGTTTTCTTCTTCTTTCTCATTTTTAGAAAATGTTTTCTCTAGAAACCTTAATCCATCCCAGTCAAAAACACCTCGATCTCTAAATAAGGCATTCCAATCCTTCTTTTGTATGTTAGCGATGGTTTTTTCAAACTGCACACTAAGCCCATAAGATTGGTTTTCTTTGTGAATCTCCAATTCCTTGACAGGCAAACTAAATGCCCGGTATATTTTATCATGGGAAGCATGGGTGGCTTCGAGAGCTTTGGGGTAATGGTATTCCATAGCTTGCACCAATGCCCTTATTTCTTCGGGTTGGTTATGTCTAGAAATTGTAATCCGTACCCCGGTATTCTTGACGGGAACGGCAGGGAATATCCCCAAGTTTACAAAGAAACCTTCTTTCATTAAACGATTCACAAAATTATATCCCGTAATCGGCATTCCTGTTCCAATATAAAATACTGGAGAATTATTTCTTTCAATTAAAGGAAGTTGTGTTGTTTCCAATAATGCATTAAACAGATTGATGCGTTCCAATAACTCATCTTGAAGCGAATAGATTTCGTTGGAAAGATGGATATCCGATGAAGCTATTGCAGCGGCTACTGAGGCCGGTTCTAATTGAGCAGAAAAGGTAAGTGGACCGCCAAAAGTCTTTATTTTACTGTACATTTTCTTATTTGAGCATACCAAGACAGAACCACTGGCTCCAAAGGTCTTACTTAATGTGCCAAACAAAAGGACATGCTCTGGTAACTCACGGAGTTTACTCATAATAAATCCGGTACCATTTTCACCTATCCAGCTCATGCCATGCACATCATCAAAATAAAGGTGTAATTGTGGATATTTATTACTTAGCGACATCAACTCTAAAACAGGAGCTTCATCACCATACATAGAGTATAACCCATCGGCCATATACCATATTTTCTTGTGTTTAGAAGATAGTTTTTGAATCTTGTCTTCCAGCATATCTAAATGGTTATGGCGTATCATTTCAATGGGAACACTACGGGTTTTCAAGGTCTTAGCGGCACTTTGCACACTCCAATGCACCTGGTGATCCAATATAATGGCATCTCGATCGGATACTGCACTAGGTATAACTCCGATATGTCCAAGGCTACTGTTTTTTGTTATAATAATAGGATGCCCATACATTTGGGTAACTTTATCTTCTAAAGTGCGGTACAATGGATGAGAAATATAAGTTTTGGATAGGGGAAATTGTGTACCATATCTGAAAATGGCCTCCGATGCAGCCTTTTTCAATCGTTCATCTTGTTCCAAACCTAAATAACCTGTAGTTCCAAAATGAAATAAGGACTTACCGCGTATACTTATGTTTCTTCCAGTAAGGACATCTCCATCTGCATACAAATGAAGAACTCCCTGTTTGGTTGCGTCGGTAAATACTTCATCTACTGTATCAAGGAAATTATTACGTTTGATTTTTGCCATTTGAGTAGAAATTTTATGATTTTATGGGGTTAATGATAATAACGTCAATTATTAATCGACATTTCAAACTAATTAAAATCCTTGATTTAACAGTACTCAATTACGCACCACAAATAAAATAATCCTTTTCAGACCAACATTAATCCTTTACAGATTAGTATTACAAGTTCCTTGTTGTTTAAAATCAATTATTAAAAAAATTATTACTAATTTCATAGGGTTAAAGAGTACCAGTTAAAATGAATTTTGAAAATAGTTATGCTTCTTTTGGTATAAAAGAAGGCATTCTCTTTTTTGTTTATAAAGAGGACGTAGACATTGACCTACCTGCAGCAATAGAAATTGTAACAGACCGGTTAAGACTGCAAAAGGGGAAGAGTTATCCCGTATTATGCGACACTAGAGGCGTTAAAAGTATCGACATGAATGCACGAAGATATCTTTCTACTGAGGGATCTGTATTCATTAAAGCTGTGGCCTTGGTTTCTGACAACCCCTTATCCCATATATTCTCGGAAATCTATGTAAAAGGAAATACCCCACCCATTCCTACGAAAATTTTCGATAATGAAACTGAAGCAATAACATATCTTACCGAATTATTGCCCTAGTTATTTTACCTTTCGTGAAACGATCAAAAATCCATATTCAACCGATTAATATATTTTTTTATAATTTTATATTTCCTTCAAAGTTTCGCTTTGTTATAATATTCTTATAAATAATTCTCTCCCTATAGATAAGATACTTTACAAGCGTTCTATTTTAGGGCCCCTCTCTCACCGTTTATTTTAAATACTATGGCTTATGTACAGTCCGAGAAACAAAAACCGACTTGATAAAATTTATATGCAACTGTTGGAACTATCCAGGGGCAACTTTTCAACTTACATTGAACGTACTGAAGAAAAGGATGATCTGGAAGCTCTAACAGCATTGATAAATATGACTACAGAGGAAATCAGGGATTCCTTTCTACATCAAGGGTATGTTAATTTCCATGACTCTTATTCTTTTGCTATTCAAATGCTTTTTATATTAGATGAAACATATAGAATTATAGAAATAAACGATAGCTGTAAAAGTTTTTTAGGTTTTAATAATGATGATTTACTAGGCAAGCTTTTTGAAAACTTACTTTCACACGAATCAAGACAAGAATGGGCTATTTTAAAAAATGAAATTGAAACCTTGGTTATAGAGGAACAATCTTTACAGTTATCTTTTATAACACATCAAGACTTGTTACTTCCTGCTTTTTGTAGGGTTATCCATTTCACAAATAATTCCCCCCTTAAAGGAAAAACTATAGTGACCACCTTCGATATGGTTCAGACAAGAAGAACTCTCGAATCAGAGAACCTAAAGCGTATTCAAAGCCAATTATTATTGCCCAAAAAAGTAAAAGGCAACAAAACTTTTTTACAACTTTCGGACATTGATAAAATAAGAGCGGCCGGTGAATATATCAAGAGTCATTTAGATGAGGAAATACCATCTTTAAAGGACATGGCTCTCACCTTTGGAACCAATGAATTTAAGCTTAAACGAGGCTTTAAGGAACTTTATGGCATGACCGTTTTTCAATTTTTAAAGGAAGAGCGACTGAGAAAAGCCCATATCATTGTTGACCATTCACATAAATCCTTTAAAGAAATTGCCAAAATGGTAGGTTTTAAGAGTGCCACCCATTTCTCCAGGGAATTCAAAAAAAGATATGGATATAGGCCTAAAGAGCTGCGATCAACAAAAGAGTTTTGATAAACGACCCTGACTTTCTTTTCAATTAATCCTTTACAGACCAGTTGTTATCCCCTAGGGATCAACTCCCTTTTATAATTTTATACCATTGAATATCAATTAAATACAATTGACATGAAATGACAACAAAAACATACAACTCTTATTACTGAAATCATTAGTATGATATTATCCTACTTAAGAAATAGAGGGTTACTAATTCACCTTTTTAATGTAAAGTGTCCTTTAAACATTCTGCCATCCTCTAGGTTAACACTAAACCAGTAATCATCATTTGGCAACATGGTTCCATTAAAAGTTCCATCCCACCCATTTGAATTGGGACTTAACTGTTTTAGTAATTTACCATAGCGATCATAAATATAAATATCACTATTAGTTTGAAATTGACCGTTGACCCCAGCTATCTGCCAAGTATCATTATTACCATCTCCATTAGGAGTGAAAAACTTTGGGAAACCTATAACTGATATGTCCAATGTACTTGTCCCGCATCCCTTTTTGTCCCTAACATATAAAGTGTGTATTCCTGGGCCTACATTTTTAAATATGGGCTCATCTTGATAAAATGATAATTCATCATCTAAAGAAAACTCATAATCCCCTTGTCCCAAATTCTTGGTGTCAATTGTAACTGTATTATTGTTTGAAACGTCAATAACCGTTATGTCATCCAAGGTTACCGTAGCCAGCTCTGAAGCATTTACAAAAATCTCTCTTGTTCTGGAGCAATTTGTTCCATCTGTTTTTGTTAAAGTAATATAATAGGTTCCAGGTGTAGAAACTGTTAAGGTAGGCTCATTGGATAGTATGGCGCCATCCCCATAGCCCCATTCATAATTGTAAGTTTCTGCTGTATTTACCTCTTTTGGATCTAAAACCACTGTAAATGTTGGGCCTGAGGAACAAACTATCTGTGGAGTCTCCACTGAAAATTCCGGTAATGGATTGACAATAAATTCTATGTTCGTAGCAGCTTTACAATTGGTATTTGTAGGGTTCACCACTTCAGCACTAATTGTTTGAGTATTGGAATGGAGTGGATTTGGTAATGGGCTTGGTAATTCTGTCCCAAGACTATCATAATAATGTATTTCCATGCCAGTTTGACCATTTAGAATGTCGCTTTCTATTAATGAGGTATCAAAATCATGAAATCCATCGGTATCATCTATTCCATCATCACATGAAATTTGGTCTGGAATAGGATAAGCGACAGGTTGTTTATCTACTATAAACTCTAAACTGGTTTCATCATAACAACTACCATCTGCAACATTATTGTTTGTTACTCTAATGGTAATCATTTGGCTGGATGTCAAAAAAGGATTTGGCAATGGGCTTGGTAATGGATTATCATTTTCATCAAAGTAAGCTACTGTAACATCGTTTAAAGATTGTCCATTAAGCACAATTGATTCTACTTGTGATACATCAAAAGGAAATTCCCCGTCATTATCATCATCACATTGGCGGTTTATAGATACTGGATTGGAAATTGGCATGGACTCCACATATAAATTGATGTGGGCTCCCAATCCCAAGCAATCATTGTCAAGCTTACCATCTACCCTAACATAGATTTTTTGAAAATCAGGATAGCCAATATTTCTATAATTTGAAATATCAGCAATGGGGTTTTCCTCTGCAAAAGCATCTGCTTCATTTCTGTAATACGCAATGGTCAATTGTTGGTTTACTGGAAACATAGCCTGGATTTCAGTATCCACACTACCAAAATCAAATATGGAAATGCTATCGCTTGGATTGCCATCCAAGTCATCACATTCATGAAAGTCCTTGGTAAATGTATTTGGTATTCGCGTAGTTGTCACAATCAGATTAATTTGACTTGTCCCGTAACATCCATTGCTGTTTTCAATTCTTGCCCAAATGACATCTGCACTAACGGTCTGATTGCTATATGCTGTTGAATTGTTTATTGGATTGATATTGTTCTCAGCATCTGCCTGTGATTCAAAAAAAACAATGGTTTCATTTGCTGCATTAGACGTTATTTTGGGAATAACCTCATTTAAATTGAAGTAACTAAATCCATCCAAATCATCATCACATTGTTTAAGGTCAACAGCTGGAGTTACGACTGGTAAGCTGGCTACTTCTATATTAAATGAAGTCTCACTTATGCACTGGACATTTAGCTTATTTTCAACTGTAACGTATATGGTTTCATTTAAGTTGGTGTTTATATATTGTTCAGGGGTCAATATTTCATTCAGTTTTGCTGCATCGACATAATATCTTACTTTAAAACCAGAGACCAGTTGTCCGTTTAAAATATCCGTTTCTCTTACTGTCAAGTCAAATTGCACCTTCCCATCTGTATCTGTTCCAACACTCCAATCATCACACAACCTAAGTTCCAATACTGATTGGTTGGATTTTGGGCTTTCAAAAACCTGAATATTAAAGCTTGTATAGTCTTCACAAGCATTATTATCCTCATTAACAACTTTGGCTATTATTATTTGCGTAGCATAGGCTGATAAGTTAGTATAAGATGTAGGGTCTGCTATTGGTAAATCTTTCGTATAGTCATCCATTGAGGCATAATATGCTATTTCAAATATATTTTCAGCCTGGCCATTTAAAATATCTATATCCTGTGTCTTTAAATTAAAATTGTAAAATCCATCATTGTCATCGTCGCAAACTAACATGTCTTGTGGCTTGTTCGCTATTGGTTTTTCATAAATAACAACTTGTTTACTATCTGTGGAAGTCTGTCCCCCAGAAGTTACAGTAAGCGTTACTGTATAATTTCCAGGGCTATTATAAACATGGGAAGGGTTTTCAACAATTGAGGTATTCCCGTCCCCAAAATCCCACAATACTGAATCATAAGCTTGAGAAATATTAGCATTAAATTGGGTAGAATCCCCAAAACAAACGTTTTCAAATTCAAAGCCAACAATAAAAAAGGATTGAATAAAAGGGGGCAAACCTGCTTGTGCAATACCTGATCCTAACGAAATAGCATCCAGTTGAAAACCACAGGTTGTACCTAGTTCATCTGGATTATTTATAACGCTTAATGCATGAATCTCTGGTGCACCATTAATTGCTTCCCTTGTAATATATATCTTCCCATCTGTTGCTAATTGCATAGCTCGCCATGAATTGTCATTTATTTCATTTGCCAGAAAAGTTACGCTGGATTGTATTTCGAAAGCAGTTGACAAAGTAATATCAAATTGTGCAACCCCACCCGATCCCGAAGCAAATAGAATTTCCCCTGAAGGTGAAAATTCGATACCATAAGGTTGTGCTACTCCGGGAATCTCATATAAGTCAATATGATTACTTAATGTGCCTGTAGCCGAATTAAAATCAAATAATTGTATGCCGTTACTGTACTTAAAAACCGCCATTGCTAATCTAGTGCCATCTGGGGAGACTTTCATATAACCAGCATTTTCACTAAAACTAGGCCCACTATAGCTAAAACCGATATTTGAAATTACAGGTGATGTATTCACACCTGTATCCGTTACTAAATAGGCATAGAATTCTGCACTCCCATTTTTATGGGCCAAAACCCAAATATCATTGCCATTTGCATGTTGAACCGCAGTTAGTTTTTCTAAAACCGGTGTCAATAGTAAAACATTTTTAGTTGTTACCTCTCCTAAACCTCCATTCAAGGACATATCGACTTCAGAATACTCTAGACCATTAGGCTGCCCTTGATAATCCACAGTAAAAACATAATAAATACTTGATGAATTTGGTTTGGGAACAATTATAGCAGACTGTGTACTGGAAAAATGACCATTTAAACTCGTTCCGTTACTCATTATCGAATGGTTTTTTGTCCAAACGGTGGAACCATCAGTATAAAACTGCAAATTACCATTACTATTGGCAATGGAAGCACAGCCTTCTTGTGTTGCCATTTGCCCGTCTGTAAGTGCTACAGGAGACCCACTATTAAAATCCAAGCCTGCATTATTACCAAAATACCAAATGTTGGCTTCATTTTGTGAAAAACCAACATTTGATATTAATACTGCGAACAATATTTTTATTAATTTTTGTATCAATAGAATTTAATTAGGCCATTCTATGGTAAACGCTACTTCTAAATCTATTTCAGGTACTTTTAACGAAACAACATTGGGTTTTGTAGCAATATGTTCTTGAAAAGTAATTTCCCTTTCAAAAGGAGGTCCAAGCATAAGGTCTTGACCAATGCCTCCACCATCATCATCTGCCATACTATATTGCAGTGAAAATTGAGGGTTTAAATATAAATTTTCTGAAGACAAATCCCATGTTAAATCACCTTGATTTTGTTTGACCGCAGATCTAAACCAATCTTTAAAATTAAAGCTGTTTTCCGTAACACCAGCTTTTGGTTTTCTTAATAGAAACCCAACATCAGCTAATCGATTAGCATCAGTGTCCGGAAATTCTGGATCCCAAGTGTTATCTATGTTTGAAAATGAAACCACTTGAACTGACATAATTTTAATTGCATTACCCCTAGAAACAGTCACATTAAAGGTTTTGATGGATTCATCTCCCATGTTATTAATGGCTTTAATGTAAATGGTTTTGCTTCCCAAATCATCAAAACTAAAATACAATTTTGTGACTGTACCAAAACCTTGTGGGCTTATGGTTTGATTTAAAACGGTTGTTTGAAAATTATCTAATGATGCTAGTAAGGTCATAATATTTTCATTTCCTGTTATATCTATTGCAATGGTTTCATCAACCAAGGCAGTAGAGTCTCCTGATAAATCAACTGAAAATGTAGGATTATTACTTTTATCTGTTGAAACATCTGATGTACTACATGCAGATGATATAAGAATTAAAATTATTAAAATATATTTTTTCATTGGGTAGAATGATTATCAGGTATTGCTTTGTAATACAATTCATGCCATTCTGATTTATCTTTTATTTTGAGTTCTAAAGTGTCCAAATTAAATAACTTATGAAACCTTTTATCGTTTATAATAAACTTATAGTGTGGATATTTGATTAAAGAATCCCCTTTTTTTACATCAACACATTTCTTCTCTCCAAATGTCTTAGAGCACAAAATAATAGAGTCAACCTCTTTGGTTTGGACCAAAAATGTTTTATTATTTATTTGACAAACTATACTTACTCCTACATTTGGAACAGTATCATTATCGTTATTGATTAATTTGTATACATGACCATGCGGAGCACAATTATGTAATAATATTAAGACAGCTAAAACAATTATTTTTTTCATATCAAACTTAAATATTTAAAAGCATGTACTTGAAGAGCCAGGATATATGGAACACCCTCCAACTCCATGCAACATTTTCTCAGCATTATATTCGTTATATCCCGGAGTAAAATAAGGAGATGCTAAACCAAGGAAATCCAAAAACTGTTCTACTAGGCCCTTCCCTTGAAATTTTGCCCAACCCTGTGTATAAAATTGATATATATGACCATATTCATGACCATAGGTTTCCGGAGCAGTGCCATTAAATGCAACTATTGAGTTGCCCCAGGTAACCTCTCTTTTATATTTTAAAAGTGATTGGACACCTTGATATATACCTCCCTTTCTTACAACATACTTTCCTTTGAAATTGTTCTTTTCCTGTATAGCTTTAATATATTTTGAATCTTCTTCACTCAATTGAGTTGTTGCTCCGAATGTTGCAATCATTGCTGCCGATTGTGCTGCTCCTCCAATAGCCCCATTTCTTGCCCCGTATAAAATACCATCTCTTAAGTTTTTGCCATCTATTAAAGAACCTATTCCTCCTGCAACCGCCCCACGAGCTCCACCTTTCATAGCTTCGTATCCAATTTCAGTCAAGGCATTTTTTAAATATCCTCCTTTTACACCACTCCAAGCAGGAATTTTAGCTCCAACAATACCTCCAGCTACTGCCCCAGTAATTGTACCTAATGTGATTCCATCTCCAAAAACTAAGCTTGTTCCAACTTGAGAAGCTACTTCTCGTAGTGCATTAAAAGTTGCACTTTGCCAAAAAGCTCCCTTTCCTCCATTAGCAATAGCAGATGAGAATAGAGTATTTCCAGCGCAACTTAAGCCTCCTGAAATAGCACCTCCTACTGCTCCGTATAAAATGGATTTCCCAAAATCACTCCATGACCAATTACCAGTAATTAAAGCCGTAACAGTATATACAACGGCAGCTGTTGCTGCTCCAATTAATGCTCCCACAAGAATCGCTCCTAATAACGGGATTATTTCTCCGCTGGGGTCAGTAAAACTAAGAGGATTATTCCACACATAGCCATAACGATTGAAACTTTGTGTATTATATGGGTCTTGTATAAAATTATCAGGAGATAAAAAACGTCCCAATTCCGCATCATACATACGCCCATTCATATGGATTAAAGACACATCGAAAAAGTGCTCATGGCCAGTAAAACCCCTATTTATCAAAGAACTATAACCAAAGGTAGTGTTTCCTTGAGAATCTACAAACTTATCTGTAACACCCCAAGCACCAAATTGGCGTTGTTCTAATAACGTACCATTTGCATTGGTTATTGCTAGAATACTTCCTAAATAGTCACGATGAAGATAATGATACCCATCAATTGGGTTTGTCCCAGATTTCTTTATGTAAGTTATTGGTGCAGTATAAGCATCACCACCAATATAAGTAATGATTTTTATGGAGTTACCCTGAGTATCATCTACAATCTCAACGGGCATGATACTGGAATATATTTTCCTGTACTGCCTTTGGTATTTATCTGATTGTTCTCCGCCATAATATGCCACTGTTCTGTTTTTCATGGGACCATATTCAAAACTTACCCTCCCTTTGCCTTCTTCATAAATATCTACAGGTTTCTTATATGCATTATAAGTAATCTGTTGCAAACTATGCTGTTGATAATACAAGTCACCTTGATTATTTAAGGTTATATTGTCCAAACGATAAGTGGAGGCGTTATCATAATTATAACTACCAACAAATGAATTATCGGTTATCCTACCTCGTCCGTCATAATCCTTAGTATGATTAATAGCTCCTGTAATTTGTGTTAAACGATCTAGATTGTCATAGCTAAAATTTTCATTCCAATTGCTAAACCCATAATTTTTACGACTATTTAAAATTCCTCGCTGTACATCAAAATTATAGTCCATTTTCAAGGCTTGAATGCCTCCAGTAGAGTTATCTAAATCAGTAATATTTGTTAGGAAACCATATTGATCATATTGCTTTGTTTTAGTAATACCATTACCTAAATCGATGTCCAATACTTGACCTCGAGCATTTTCATCATTAACTTTCCACAATAAATCATTGGTGTTGTAATCTCTAATTTCACTGAGGATTCCAGAAGTATCATATACATTTTTAACTTTTACAGTGCTGCTAACACTAGACCGTGAGCTTATATAAGTATCCGTCAAGACTCTTCCGAAGCTATCATAACTTCTCTGCTTTTCAAAATTGGCACTACCTCCATTGGTTTCTGTTATTTTATTAAGTCTTTTGTAAGAATCATAAAAATAATCATATGCATATGATCTGCCTTGGGCTACGCCATTAATATTTTCCAATAATTTTGTTACACTATTATAAGTATAGTTGATATTGGTATCTGTATTATCGCCCAAGATTTTTTTGTTGGATATTCTACCAAAGCTATCATAAATATAATCTGTTGATCCTTTTGGGGTGTTTTCTTTGGTTATTTCTCCTAAAATATTGTATTCATATGTATAAGTTCCAGCTGAAGGGTCGTTAAGTGATGCTTTTCGCCCCCATCCATCAATAGTTGTTGAAACCGTGTGGCTACCATAATTAGCAGATTTCATTGCTCCATTTGCATAATACTGATAATTAATGGTTCCCCCAGAATCTTGAAGCGTAACTATATTGCCCAATGCATCCTTAGTTGTTGTTATCGTTTTTGTACCATCATTCACGGTTACAGAAAGACCATTATAAGACGTATCAATAATTTTGCCTGTGAATAATGATTGAGATATGGGGCGGCCATATTGATCAAAATATACCTGATTCCATTGGGTTGGACTGGCATTACTAAAATAAGGCTCACTCTCTTTTATTTGTCTTCCTATGGCATCATATTCAAAGCTTTTTTGAATCCATTGATAATTTAGGCTCAATTTCTTGGTTTGGACTGTCCATCCAAACACATTATAATAAGTCATCTCATCCTGACCCTCAGGGTAGTCAGTAAGCTTGGTTAAACACCAACCAACACCTGACACATTTTCCTTATTATAGGCAAAATTAGTTTCTTTCCCTAGATAATTGGTTTCTTTAAGCAACCGTTGCCATGCATCATAAGAAAATGTAGTTGTTTGACCATAAGGGGATGTCGTTGACAATGGATTTCCTGTTGCAGTATCATAAGTAAAAGTGGTTTCCAAGCCCAAAACATCAGTACTTTTGGTCATAAAACGACCACTGGTATCATAAGTGTATATTTCAACACGATTTGCTATTCCTGTGCCACTTAAGGTTTTTTGGGTAATATTTCCAAAGGCATCATATAGGAAATTTTCGGTAAGCCATGATGTCCCATTACCTTTCTTTTTTGTTTGTGTGACCAAATTGTTATTATATGCAAACTCTACTTCAGTAGTAAAAGAACTTCCACTTAAGATGCTAACTACCGTATTTTTGGTAGGGCGGCCTATATGGTAATATTGATTTGTTACTGAAGGATTATTAGAGTATTGATATGTTATTGTTTTTGAACCACCAGGGAAAGATGTTATGATTGATAATGGATTTTGATAAGGGTCATACGAATAGCTTTCTGTGAAACTAATATTTTGCAGGCCATCTTCTTTTATTATCTGGGTTGGAACATTAACAAAAACTTTGTTAGCCAATAATTGTGTTGAATAGGTATAATCGGACTTACTCACAAAACTAGAAGGTGTGTCAGATGAAGAAGTTGATACCCATTCTTGGAGTACAGCTCCTCTTTTTTGCATATCATGTTTAGAAATATTCCAAAGTTCACCAACACCAGTTCCAAACCAATTGGTTCTCTTAACAGTTTTAAATCCTAAAAAACCTAAACCATTTGCATGAAATACTGCCCCTTTATATTGATACAATTGTTGTTGGACATGACCAGATCCGGTGTGTTTGGATTCTTTAACAACTTTTAATGACGGAGCAACATTGACGTTCACGTAAGGATAATTTTCATCATAATCAAATGCATATGTGGTTGTTCCGTATTTAGATTCTAATCTCTCATAAAGCACATCTGTGATAAGACCATCGTTTGTAATCTTTTTAAGTGAGACATCACTTTTATGGTCCTTATTAAATTCATAAGTATAAACATTATTGCCATCTATATAAGCATACTCTAAATTGCTATTAGTGTTTTTTGCCTCTAAAAATATTGGAATTCCATATTTTGTAAGTCCATTGTTTGTAGCTAAAGAATTGGTCGTTAAAGCAAAAGAAGGAGTACTATCTGTTGAACTGAATTTATTAACGTAAAGCTGTAATCTGTCACTTACCACATTATAAGATGAATACGGAGAAACTACTTCGTGCTTTAAAATATCTGATTTACCATCACCATTATAATCTTGTGCTATATAATGATATTCATACATAGGATTACTCATATATACCCCATTAACAGTACGTCCACCATTATAAACATAGTTTTCTGTGTATGTTACACCTATATTCTTGGAATAGTAATAAATCCCATTGCCTTTAGATAGATAGAAATACCAGGTTGAACTATTATTAGTTGAAGGCTGTGCAAAATCCATTTTCCCATCTCCATTGTAGTCTCCTAACAATATTGGCTTATCTTTATCTATATAACTGTTTGAGAAACTAGCTATTTGTGTTAAATTCATATTAGAAGTAAGGCTATATACTCTTACCATACCATCTCTTATATGCATTAAATCGGTTTTTCCATCGCTGTCAAAATCTACTCCAAATAGGTCATCAGTACTCCCCAAATTATCAATTAAAGTTCCAATATTATTATAAAAGCTTGTGATGGCATCCCTTTTTAAGTCAATAAAAGAAACTCTGGAATAATTTGTAGTATACGAATCACAATTACAAGGGCAATCAGGAACTATGGCCTCCTTACTGTTTTCAGATATTTGGTTCTTTTTATAAGGAACTGGTCCTCCGTCACAATTTGGATCGGTTTGATAACAATTTACAGAAGTATATGGTTTAGTTATTGCAATTACATCTGTTAGTCCATCTCCGTTAAAATCTCCTGAAATATATTTTTTTGGAATTGCTTTTCTAGTTGAAGACCCACAGCTATAATCATAATTATATGTAGAAGTATTCCACGTTTTATCATACTGAAAAACAGGACCATAAGAAGCCATAGCAAATGTCCTGAACCTAACGGATCCACTAGAGCCGTTAACTGTCTCTCTTACTGTTGTAACTCCTTGTTGAGATAACATTTTACCATTCCAAGACAAAATTGTACTAGCAAAAACATCTTCAAATTTTTCAGTACTTACTGAATATCCAATAGAATAGCCCGAACCATAATCACTGAAGATGTCCATAAAAACATTCAACTCATCCCTAGAGGTCTTATTATATGTAATAAAATCCATCTTTCCATCACCATCTAACTCACCTACAGCCATTTTATCATTATTTATATCAATACCAGGGTATATATTTAATGTATTTCCATTTCTTAAAACTCCATCATATGTTGTATCATACGTAAAAGATATTGCGGGAAAAGATTCATTTAAACTATTATATTCCTGGATAGAACCAACAAGCTCGTAGCCTAAAGATGTAACATTATGAGATAATTGATATTTTCGATATAATTGACCTCCCCCTTTTACTTCAATTTTATCTAAAATATTAGTTCTTTTAAAAGTATAACCATTAATATATGAAAGCTCAGGACGAGTGCGGGTTTTATAATAAAATTTTATCTCATTTGGAGAGGTTGTACTTCCTCTAGATCCATATTTAACAGTGTTAATACGAAGCAATTCATTACTTTGCAAATAATCGTATTGAATATAATTGCCTTGTGGATCTTCTCTTTTATATAAGGCCCATTCTAAACGTCCTCTTGAATTTCCAGCATTTCCGTAATAAGCTCTTGTGCCATCAGGATAAAACACAATGAAATAAGAAGGCCCATACGAGGCACCATAAGGAGAAGTTCCATAAGCTATTATTTTTAGATTTGAATAGTTTTCTGTTTGATATTCAGAATTTGCCGCACCATATGTTCCACTTTTAATAAGTAATCGTTGGCCATCCAATGCAAATCTATCATAAGAATCGAAATCGACACCATCAACAATCCCATCATGATATTCCGTTGAAGGAACTCTTGTAATTGTTGACAAGCCAGACACGTTCCATCCCCAACCAGCTAAACCATTTGAGGCTTGACTACTAAATGCAAGACCAAGGGTTGGAGCGATATCTTTAATTCCTGGAGGTAAATTAATAGGAACATTATATGTTGCTGCCCCACTCAATGAAACATTAAAATCTCCTACCATTCTACCTGCAGAACTAGATGAACCTGAACCTCCTCCAGGGGGTGGATCTATAATTTCAATACATTCCCCTGTTAATTCATCGCATAAACCAGCACAATTTGAACAATCTATTGGTACTCTAGCTAATTGATTTGAATCTTCCGCAGAAACTGAGGCTTTAGGATTTTTTTTAGTTGTTATTTTTTTATACTTCATTTTAATTGTGTTAGACGGATCTTCTAACAAACTATTAGGGGTTTGGGCAAAGCCAATAAGACCACCTAAAACTAACACAACGCTTATATAGTATTTTTTTAAACTCATCTGTCTTTTTAATTTAGTTTTTAATTATCTTTTTGGTAATACTACCATTCCCATCATTTAAATGGATATGAAGAAAATAGACACCTGTTGGTTTTCCTGTTAAATCGACCTTTAGTTTCTCGTTTGGGTTAATGGCCTTTAGGGTTTCAATTAAAGTTGAGTTTACATTAAAAACCCTTACGGATTCTATTTTGGCAAGTAATTCGTATTTTATTTTAATGTAAACAATATCTTTTGTCGGATTAGGATACAAGATAAGTTGACCATCATAATCATTTACTCCAGTTTCTATAGCAGCATCAACGTTATTTTCTTCAGATACGGCATTTTTTTCTCCAGTGGTTTTTCCAGCTGGTGGAGTAGAAACTGAACAACCGGAATCTGGGCAGTAAAAGCGTTGTTTTTGGTTTCCAGCGTTATCATAGGCAAATATTAAACTTGAGTTAGGGTTTATGCTCAATAACTCATTTAAGGACCATTCAGAGCCATTAACAACTTCCATTCTTGGCGAACAAAAATATTGTCTGTCTGAAGTGTTGGTGTCATAATATAAATAGGCTCTATGTCTTATCAGGCTTGTTGATGAATTAAATTTAAAATCAGTAATATTTTGGACTAACTCACCTGTAACTCCATCATAAATAGCTCCTAGGTTGATTGTAGAGGTATCATTTTTATCATGAACGTATCCAACCAGTAGATACCATCTATTAAGTATTGGTAAATCACCAACCCAGAAATATGGATTTGTGTTTACCGTATTGTTTAAATTCAATATCGTATAGGGGTTAACACTTTGATCTCCTTGCCATTGTTGACAACCAAAATAGGTATTTCCATCATTTGAATTGGTCTTTTTTATCCAAACACTTAGTCTATACATTTTTGTGTTATCTACAGATAAATAACTTGTATTCCATCCTCCGTCGGCATCACTGTTACTATCTGGGCTTGCTTTCCACAAAACAACACTTTCACCAACATGGTTCGCCCCCCATTCCCTACTGTTTTCGGCTGTAGAGCCATTTTGGCTAAACCCGGTAACGCTTCCTGAACCTATGGACCATGAGGATGTACTCAAAAGGTTCTGGGCATTAACAATTGTTGTCAGTGCACATAATTGTATGGCACAAAAAAGCTTAATGATCTTCATATAAAAAATTTAAAATTTGACAATATAATCCATGCCAAGACTTAAGTCTCAGGGACTATCATTCACATTAATGCTTAGGGATTGTAATTAAATACTTTATAATTTTAATGATTTTTTTTAAGAAACAATTACGGTAAAACCGTAATACAAATGCGGATAAAAAATTTTGTAGGATTATTAAGGGTTAATAAGCGTTTATTAAACAAAAATTTAACATTTTATTAACATTTAAAATCAACAATTTTAAAAATCGTTCTATTTGAAAATTTAAGAAAATGGCAATTCAAAAAAAGATATGGATATAGGCCTAAAGAGCTGTGATCAACAAAAGAGATTTGATAAACCACTCTGACTTTTTTTTTCAATTAATCCTTTACAGACCAGTTGTTATCCCCTAGGGATCAACTCCCTTTTATAATTTTATACCATTGAATATCAATTTAATACAATTGACATGAAATGGCAACAAAAACATACAATTCTTATTACTGAAATCGTCAGTACATTGTTTATTCTTCTATTTGTATATGCAGCAGTCAGTAAGCTATTGGACTTTCAGAAATTTAGGGTACAGGTAGGACAATCCCCAATCCTTACTTCTTTGGGAAATTGGATCGTCATTGTTGTTCCATCGATCGAAATACTGATTTCCATAGGTCTAATGTTCACCAAATTAAGGCTTAAAGCCATGTACGGATCACTAATCTTAATGACCATCTTTACAACTTATATTGTTTTCATCCTCAATTTTAGCCCATACGTTCCATGTTCCTGTGGTGGGATTTTGGATAAAATGGGATGGAAAGAGCATTTGATCTTCAATCTGGGCTTTGTTTTGTTAGCCATTTTCGGCATCCTGCTTTTAGAAAACAAAAAGCAAACCTACCATCAACAAACATCAATTTAAGTTCATGAAATCCAGTTATAAAAAAATATCAATTTGTATAGTTACAGGGATCCTAACGGTAAGCATTCTTTATGGACTTTCCAATAAACTCACTCATAAAAGGAATAGCTTTCACAGGTATTTTACTTTCCATCCAGTTACACCAATTCAAGGTATAGATTTAGAATATAATTCATATTATATATCCGGAGCAGATAGTAATAGGGTTTATTTAGGAAATATTACGGCCCCTTTACACATATTGCTATTAAAGCTACCGGAAATGGATACCACCCGATTACAACTTAAGGTAGAAAAGACGGAAGGATTAAGATTAATGAAAAGCTCAATACTGACTGTTCAAAGCCCCTATTTTTACCTCACAGATGGGGTTACTCCAAAAGTTTTGCGTGGTGAAATAGGCAAATGGTATGCACATCAATTCATGTATGATAGTGCATATTTCAGTAATGCTGTCCCCATTGGTTCGAAATCCTTGGCTATTCGATCACTAAGTAGTGATACTAAGGAATATGTTCTGGGGAAAGAAACAGATTCTTTTCCTTATGTGAAACTCGTTCCAGGAATATTGGAAAAACAATTGGATGGCATTTTTTGTACCGATGGTATGTTACATTATAACACCAAACTGAATAAGTTGATTTATTTGTATTACTACCGGAATCAATTTATCGTAATGGATACAACTCTAAATATTGCTTATAGGGGAAAAACGATAGATACCAATAGCATCGCTAAGATTAATCCCGCCAAGATTAATTCGAAAGGCACCAAAGTTTTAGGTTCACCGCCACTTATGGTTAATAAAAAAAGCTGCACAGCCGAAAATTTACTTTTAATTCATTCCAACCTTATGGCAAAAAATGAAGATCCGAAAACCTTTGGTGAAACCTCTGTAATCGATGTTTATAATCTTAAAGAAGGCACCTACGCATTTAGTTTTTATATATACCCTTATAAAGACAAGAAATTAACAGATTTTTATATCACAAGAAACCATTTCATCGCCATTCATGATCACTACCTTGTACTGTATGATCTGAATCCAAACGTTTTCAACAAGACACTTATGCCTTACAGTTCAAGTAGTTTTCAACAAATCCAAAAGCCAAATAAATATAAATCAAACACAAACAATATTATATCGCGATACGATCAGGACGGGTACACTGGACACCTGTAAAAAAGTCGGGTACAACACAAATGTTTAATTAAAATTGATACATCATGAAGAAAATCAAGATTATCATGCCCTTAGTGGCATTCGTTTTTGCAATTGCCTTGTCATTTGCATCGGCTAATACAACTAGTATTGCTGAAGAAGGAGAATTCATTCAGCTGGACAACCCACAGTCTTGTGAGCAAGTTACAGCGAATTGTAGTGGTTCAGGAGATTTTTGTACAATCCCTGGACAACAAGTGTATAAAATGCGTAATGGAACGGTTTGTTCCCAACCGCTACGACACACACCATAACCTAGAGTTGTAGGGATTTAATCTATTGGTTTGAAAAAAGAGTTGACAGGAAAAATGCCTGCCAACTCTTTTTAATTAAATTAATTTATGGTATACTAATCTTATATCGTGTTGTCGGAAATAACAATTACCCTAAAAGGCTTTTGCGAGATTTCAACGGTAAATCCAAGTTTATATAAAAACTTTTTAATCTCCGAGAAATCCGAGACCAACACATCCATTTCCGGAACGTCAATGTTGTCCTTCATTCCTGTTTCATCAAGAATCGGCATTTTTACTCCAGATCTGGTCAAGTAAAATAAACTATTTAAAAAGACATCCACAGATACATTTTTATAACCTATTTTGGTAAAATTATCACCGCTATAGGCATAACTCCCCCCTTTAGTTTTTAATTTTCTTTTTGCCCTGTCGGAAAGTTGGATACTCCAATATGGTAAGGTTCTGGTTTCTACAGAAGCCTTATATCCAAAATAATTTTTCAAATCATTTTGCATAACCTGCATAAGGTGTTCAGGGATTGCCTTATGAGGTGGCACAATCAGGCTATATACATAAACATAATCTCCACTTGAAAAATCATAATCCATAAACGGCATGATGTCTTTTGTTTCCAATAGTACATGATTATAATCTTTAGAATATTCCTGTTTCAAAGGAGCTCCCATAGGCACTGCCATATACCCAAGGTAGGCTAATTTATAAAGTTGTTCCAAGGTTGCATAACCTTCTAATTTACCTTTTGGATAATAGCTGTCGTCTTGACATACCTCCTCCATTGAAAATGGCATACCAGGAACACTTTCTTTAAATTCAGCTAGCAATGACCGTTGTATAAACTCTGAACCTTTTCCTCCGTTGCCATCTACCAAAAAAGGAGTCTCTATATCATATTTATGCTTTTTTTGTTCTTGTTGGGCCTTAAATGATGTATCATTAAATTCAAAGGGGTTTCCCTGCAAAAACATTTCCAAATCCTTTTCCTGAAGTGTGTTGGTAATCGCTTTTACAATGCCCTTGTCGTCAATCCAGATGGCATGAGGAACATACCCTCCGGGAACAAATCGTTGAAAAAGTTCTGGATCATAAGCCTCCGGTGTTTGCATATCCTGCATTTTACTCAACCTGTTATATAGGGTTTTCAACGCATCCATCCCAGGCTCATGTCCAGGAAGCATATAACCATTCTTTGCACTCGCCGGTTCTCCACCAACAAGAATAATGTCTAACTTCCCTTTAAATTTTTTACTTATTGCATCAATACGGGATAGGCTTTTTACAGTACCTGCACAAAACCTGCTCCAGAAATACAGTACGACAAATTTCCCTTCCAAATCCTTAGAGTTTACCTGTTCCGTAGAATAATCATGAATATCATGGAGTGTAAATTCCGGTATAGGTTTACCCACTTCCGGGTATTGTTCATTTAACTGTTGTGCTCCTAAACTCGAAAAAATGGCTAGAAACAAGAAAGTGATATAATTGACTTTATTAGTTATCATCATACGACATAAATTTTCATTAAAGCATTACTTAATATCCTTGATTTTGAACCAGATTAGGGTTTTTGAAAAGCTCTTGTTCGGGTATTGGAAAAAGAACATCGGCAGATTGCCAATTGGGTTTATAACCTGACAATACCTGATCGGCCATATGTACACGTTTTAAATCAAACCATCTATGTCCCCATTCCGCAAAGAACTCCACCCTTCTTTCCTGTAAGATGGCATCCAAAAGTGCTTGTTTTGTTGCAGCATTTGTATTTTCCAATCCTGCACGATTTCTGACTTTGTTCAAATCCATTTGTGCATCAGACAAGTTTCCCGTCATCGTTCGAGCCTCAGCCCTTATAAGATATAGTTCGGAAAGCCTAAAAACCGTGGAATATTCCGTTGGGGCATCTGTTGTAAACCTGATTTTGTATTTATATGGATAGTAGAATTCCCCTGCACTACGGCTAAGCAACCCCACCCAATTATCCTTACGAAGATCACCGTCTTCAAAAGCATCAACCAGTGAGGGGCTAAGTGCCATGGGGGTTAAAAAGAAATTTGGGACAAACAGAATAAATGTGTTGCCTTCATAGGTTTGTCCTGTGGACCCCACTGGGGCAATTTGCCAAATGGACTCTTGACTATTGGCTAAAAACACCTGATTAAGATCCGTTAAAAGTGTATAATTCCCTGTGGCATCTATAACTTCCGTAGCTAGATCCCCTGCTTGTTCCCAATCCTCTAAATACAAATAAACCCTTGAAAGTAATGTGGTAGCAGCAAGCGCATTGGGATGGGTTCGTTCAGAATCCCTATAAGTATCATCTAATAGTGTACGCGAAACATTGAGATCTTCAATAATGAACTTATAGATATCAGAAGAAGGACTTCGGGGTATAAGGGCATTGATGTCGTAGTCTGTGGAAGTTACCAAAGGTACATCTCCAAACAAATTGACCAAATAGAAATAGGAAAACGCCCGAACAAATCTTGCTTCGCCTTCCAATTGTCTTTTGGTATTTTCAGTCAGACCTTCTGATGCAGAAATCCCCTCCAAAATAGCATTGGTTTGATAAATAGTATTGTATGCACTGGACCATAGATTCAAATTACTGGTATTGGCAATTGCTATTTCATTTTGGCGAAAATCAGGCAGGGTGGAATAAATTAGTGTATTATATAAATCAAATTCATCGGAGGCCAATCCAGTGAGTGAGGTTACCGAATGAGCGCTCCCACTGGCAAACCCTGTAATGTTGAATAACCTGTGATAGACGCCTTCCATAGCAGAAAGCGCTAAATCATCACTTTGAAAAACAACATTACTGACTACCCTGGAATTAGGTGGATCCAGTTCTACAAAATCCTCGCATGCACATAAGAACACTAATGCACATAATCCTATATATAATTTGAAATGGTATATTGTTTTCATTTTCATAAATTTTAAAAGGTTAATTGAAGCCCTGCGGTTATCGTCCGAAGTGGCGGTAAATAAGTCAGGCTTCCAGATCGGGCCGATTGCGGATCTAATCCTTTATATCCCGTTATGGTAAACAGATTTTGCCCATGTAAAAAAAGTTTACAGGCCATCAGCCCTGCTTTTTCAATATAAGTGGAGGGAATTTTATAACTAAGGGAAAGTGTTTTCAATCGGATAAAAGAAGCATCACTAATAGCCCGATCACTAACAGCAGTCTGCGTATATACCGTATTAGCCGAATAAGAAACTGATGATTGCTGCATATAGGCAACATCGCCTTCCTGCCTCCAGCGGTCTAAAATAGTTATCGGTTGGTTTATCGGGTTTAACCCCGGTGCCTGATACATGGCCAGTTCATTTCTTCCATCTTGTTTGACAAACTCAAAGAAAAAGTTAATCCCTATATTTTTATAAGTGAAATTATTATTAAGCCCTCCATAAAATTTACGCCCGAGGTCTTTTATAACTTGCCTGTCGTTAAAATCATACCTACCATCCTGATTAACATCCTCTACTTCAAAAAGTCCTGATTGTGGATTTACTCCCAAGGAATGATACAACAGCGCACTATTTAGTGATTCTCCAACCCGGTAGGTATTGGCATAAGAACTTTGTTCAATATCCGGAAACGCTATAAGGGTATTTGTTGGAAACGTCATATTAATAGAAGTGTTCCATTCAAAATCATTGGTTTGAAACTGACGTGTAAAAATTTCCAATTCCCACCCCTTGTTTTCTACGGTCGCAGGCAGGTTGGCCTGAATGGATGCAAATCCTGTGGTAGCTGGTAGTGCATATCCCACCAACTGGTTGGAGGAACGATTTCGGTGCCAACTGGCAGAAAGCATCATCCGATCTTTAAAAAATCCTAATTCTCCAGCAAGCTCCAGTTTATTATTTACCTCCCAGGAATAATTATCGTTGGCCAATCCAGTAGGGTACAAACCACCCGTACCATTAGTAGGCCTATACGTATCATAAAAACCATAATCAGCAATCTGGTCACTCCCAGTTGTTCCATAGCTACCCCGTAATTTTCCGAAGCTTAGAAAGGGTAATCCTTTTTGAATAAGAGGTTCTTTGGAGAAAATCCAAGCAGCACCAATGGCTCCGAAATTACTGAACCGTTTGTTGGGGCCAAAACGTGAAGACCCATCCCGACGTCCTGTAAGGTTTACAAAGTATTTTTGCTGCCAGTTAAATGCAAGTCTGGCAAAAACAGCGGTATAAGCATACTCTGTATCTTCTTGTGAAAGGATATCCGTTTGCTCAGCTGCTGCTAAGTTTTTCAACAGACTTTCATCAGCATATCCCTGCCCCATCAAAAATAGAGTGTTGGCATTACTTTTTTGAAAAGTCGTTCCTAAAAGGGCATCCAATTTCCAATCCCCGAATTCAGTCGTATAAGTTGCTTGTGGCTCCACAATCCAAGATTGACGGTCTATAAGTTGCTTTTGCGAAGAGTTCACCGTTTCAAAAGCGGGATCATTGCTGCTTTTTGGGTTTATAGTATGCTCTTCACTGTGCAAATTGGTATATCCTAAACTGGTTTTAATATCAAATCCAGAAAACAAACGATAAGATAACACAGCATTGGTTACTATATTATTGGTTTTCATCTCCTGGGTTTTTCTAAGAAAACTCAATGGATTGGTCCAGGTCGATTGCTCCCAGTTAAGCGAACCATCTTTATTATGCAAAGCCGGAGCATTAGGAGCTAAGGTTATGGCATTTTGAATAAACAACCCTTCATTAAACCCTTTGTTCCGATCAATTCCATAATTCGCTGTTACGGCTACACGGAATTTTTGATTTGTAGAAGTATGATTCAAATTTAGGTTGCCGGTTACTTTGTGATACCCAAAGTCCCCGGGAAACACCATATCTTCATTATGATAGGCGCCCCCAAAAAGGAAAGTGGTATTGGCGTTACCCCCGGAAACGGAACCTTGCACATCGGTAATATAGGCTGTATTGCCCAAAAGTTCCTTTTGCCAATCGGTATAACGGTTTTGATCCCACAACAAAATATCAGGAGCAGTACCTTCTGAAGGGGCTTCTCCTGCATTAGTAAAAGCTTCGTTTCGCATTTGAATATATTGCGCTGTATTTAGCAAGCTTAGTTTTTTAGAAACCCTACCTGCGCCAGAATATATATTCAAGTTGACCTTAGTTTTTCCTTCCCTGCCTTTTTTGGTCGTAATCAAAATGACTCCATTAGCTCCTCTAGATCCATAGATAGAAGTAGCATCAGCATCTTTTAAAACTTCAATACTTTCTATATTAGAAAGGTTCAGGGTGTTCAGTGGATCAATTCCCCCACTAATGTCAAGTACGCCTCCAGTTACATTCAGTGGTGAGGAAATTACAGGAACCCCATCAATAATATATAGTGGATAATTCCCTTCAGGCCGCAAACTGTTTTGTCCACGAATACGAATGGTACCAGCAGCGCCAGGTACACTACTAAATTGGGTTACTTCTACACCGGTCATTCTTCCTTGTAATACTTGTAAGGGGTTCACAACAGGTTGCAATTCAATATCCTTTGCAGTAACTCGGCTTATATTCCCAGTTCTTTCTTTTTCTTTTACCGAATAATACCCTGCATTAATGGTTACCGCATCTAAAGTGGTAACATCTTCTTTAAGAGAAACGTTAATGTTTTTTTGGTCACCAATCCTGATTTCCTGCGTTTCATATCCCATTGCAGAGAAAACCAAAGTATCGGTTAGTAACGCAACTATGGCATAGCTACCATCAAAGTCCGACACACTACCTTTGTTGGTGTTCTTGATTTGGATGCTTACGCCAGCTATAGGCATACCGTTCTTATCCGTTATTTTGCCTTTGATTTCAATATACCCCTGTTTTATGACTTTTGGCTTTTTTCGGCTAATGGTTATGTAGTTATCTTTTGTGGCCGATATTGAAAAGTCCGTTTCAGGAAGGCATTCTTCCAATAATTTTATAACCTTGACAACCCCTTTTTTAAGATGAATCTTTGGTACATCATGAAAAATATCGGCTTGGTATATAAAGGTGCATTCCGTTTGTTTTCCGATCAATTCCAAAACCTCAAAAATGGTCACGGTTTTGTCAGAAGCTATGGCCACTTTCGCATTTTGCGAAAACAGAGTGTCCGTAGTAAAACTAAAGACCGTTGTGCAACATAAGAAGAGTAAGGTTTTCACAATAATCTTTGAAATCCCTTTCCAATGATGGAAAAGAACATTAGTTAATTTAATTTCCATAAATTTGTGTGTTAGTTGGTTTAAAAACCGATTAATGATACAAGGGGATTTAGCCTCATACTGTCCAGGTAGCAGCTTTATTCCCTTTCGTTTTATTTGATTGTAATGGTCTTGTTTTTTATCTCATAGGCATTTATACATTTGGTGTTTTTTATTCCGTTTAAAATATCTTCTATGTTCTGTTTTCTGCTTAATAAACCGCTAAATTTGACCTTTTGGAGTTCTGGAGATTCAAAGGAAATGTTGACATCATACCATCTGGAAAGCACTTTCATAATTTCACTTAACGGTTTATCCCTAAAATTAAAATAGCCTCTTACCCAAGCAATATCATAATCTACATGGACTGTGGATTTGGTGAGATGGTTTGTAGTTATATCCAGTACCGATTGCTCTCCGGGCATTAAGTGTTCCGTTGTTCCATTGACGGCAATATTAACTTTCCCTTCAACCAAAGTGGTATAGATATGATCCTCATCGCTATAAGCTTTCACATTGAATTCTGTGCCAACTACTTCTATCTCTTGTTCATTGCAAATAACCTTAAATGCATCGCCTTGATGCTTTGTACTGGGCGACACGTCAAAATAAGCTTCTCCATACAACAGTTCCACTATACGGGTTTCCCCCTTTATAAAGGCCGCAGGGTATTTTAGCTTCGTGTCTGCATTTAACCAAACCTCGGTACCGTCCGATAAGACCAATTGATACTTGCCGCCTCTAGGTACGGACAAATAATTAAATGCCATATAAGTGCGATCCTGGGCATTTTGATATTCCAACCGTTCTCCGTTGCTTTTGACTAACTCGTTTTGAAAAGGGACTCCTTTTTGAAGTACAACATGAGAACCGTCCTCTAGTGTCAAAACAGCCTTATCGGTTCCGGCAACAATTTGGGATCCTGTTGGTTCCAAATTCTCTGATTGTTTGGTATTATAAAATGTTACATAAGCTAAAGACACAAACAAAATAGCTGCGGCGGCCACCTTATAATAAGATGAAATATGTCGTTTTCTACTAGGTTTTAGTTTAGGTAAGATGTGATCCCAATCCTTTTCCACATCAATCTTCTTAAGCTTTGCTATAGCTTCTTCTGTTGTTTCTTTTGATAATTCCTGGGAAACACGTTTCTTGGCTTCCTCGCTAAGTAGTTTAGTCTCTTGTAAGTCCATAGGTTTTTCTCCTTTAGACAAGGCCTTGGCAATTTTTTTGGCCAATTCAAAAATGCTATCGTAACGCTTCATGGGCATAGTTATATACCCCTAAAACGACAGAAATGAAAAGGTGTCTATTGTGAATTTTAAAAAAAGGTAATGAGTAGGTATAAATCTCCTAGGGCTTTCTTTAATTTTTGAATTGCGGCCACTTTTTGTGTCCTTATAGTACTGGCTGTAACAGATAACTCTTCTGCAATTTCTTTGGTGCTGTAATTATTAAGTGAAAGCTGTATGACCTTACCCATTTTCTCCGGTAGGGATTCTATAGCCTTGTGAAGTTGATTATAAACTTCTACAGTCGCTATTTGGGACAAGAAATAATCTTCGGTCTGCACTTCCTTTAATTGTTCAGGAGTAATATGACCAAATTTCTTAACATGCTTACTTTTTAAATGGTCCAGGCAACGATTTTTAACGGCATTATAAAAATAGGACTTCGTGGCATTAGGACTTTTAAATTGGGGCTTCTTTTCCCAAATTTTTATAAACACTTCCTGCACCATGTCCTTAGAAATCTCCATGTCGTTAAGATATTTGTTGGCAAATAGGCACAAAGGGGGATATAGGGTATCAAACAGTGATTTGTACCCTTCTAAACTCATGGGATGTAAGCTGCCTTTAGACATGTTCCTTTGGTGTTTATAGAAAAGTTTCTGAACTTTCCAGAAATAAACCATGAGTACCATGCCTATTGGTTTAAAACGTGCAGAAAACAATTGGGCGCAGCACTCTACTTATTGTATCGGAGGTACTGGTATACCTGACAACGATAAGAGAGCCCACGCCCCGGGTCGTGAGCAAACCTGCTTATCATCTCGTTGTCTAAAAAGTACCAGTTTTCCGATACAAGATTCAAAGCAATTGCTTCTAATATTTTTCTATACGAAGAATTGCAAATATAATATAAATGGTATCTACTTACATAGATACATGTCCAAATATAATACATTTTATCGGTACGTTCAAGCGTACCGATAATTTATTTATTATAAAGTTAATTGCACATGTGAGAAAATTGATAGAAAAAAATATCAAAATCAAAATTGCAATTAGCCTAAGAACTCTATTGGAAAAGAGCAAACAGCATACTTTGACCAAAGGGAAAGATGACTCTATAGGTGACAGTTATAATAATATTGCTTTAAACGCAGAAATTAGAAAAGCTACAGTTACAAAGATTTTTAATGCAAAATCTAGCCCAAATTCGACAACCTTAATATTGATTATTGAGGCGATGGGTTTCAAATGGAGTGATTTTTCATTAATATATGATTCGTTGGAGCAACAAGATATTCAAAAGTTTACAAATAGGCAGAAGGAAAAAGAATAGTCAAACCAAATTTATTCAACCTGTCCAAAATATTTGGCCTTTAAGTTTTTGTCACTATACAGTTCTCAATGAAGTTTTAAGAATCCTCTCTTTATTTAATTCGTCTTCTTAATTTCTTGCACAAATTTGAATGGAGTTTAGTGTATGTTTTTTCATCAATGGCATTGTAATCCTCCCATTCATCCAGGTCTTCTAAAATTTCTTCCCAGGTAGAACATTTATACACCATAAAATCTATGGTAGCGGACTTCATAAGGCTATCTAACGACTTTTCATATAAAGCCGTAGTTGCTTTGTTGGTTGCCAAAAGATAAATTGCTTCAGAATAACTTTCCATAACTCTTTTTGGTTTAATAGCACACACTATTTTTCACCTTAAGCTAACTAAAAAAGGGTTAATACTAATTTATATTAACCCTAATTAACCCCTCAAAAGAAATGCTCTCATTGATAATAGACTCACTCAATAAGGTTTTTATAAATAGTAATTTACACGGTAAATTTATAAGTATTTTCTTAAATAAACAAGAATATTTCCATTATTTATAAATATTTTCCTATAATAAAACCATGATTGTTAATTTTATAAACAAGGTTATAGAAATAGAAAAAATTGGGTTTGCTACCATAGGGAAATCCGTAATGCAAACACACAAAAGTTTAGTTTATTTAGCCAAGGATAAAGCTTTAGACGTAATCCTATATTTTAAAATGACAGAAAAAGATATTCGAAAATATATAGACCGCTTAAATACCGGAAAGGCAGACGAATCTATTTTTACACGTCAAATAAGCCCAAATGTGGTTGTTGCAAAGGTATGGCCAGAGCAACCAAAACCCTCAGACGGTATTATTGGAAACTTTGGTTCATATCGGTTTTTCTTTATAAAAGATATATCTAACAAATATATTGGGGCGGTGCTGGATATGTATCGGGATTTGCATTGGTATATTATGCCTAAGTACAGAAAAAAGGGCTATTTAACAAAGGTTCTACGGGAGGCTGTTCTGCCTTATATTTTTTATGATGATAGAGAATCCCAAAGAACAACTATTGAAAGGGGGGCTATTGGTGAAGAAAATTATTTGAACTCAATAAGTGTAGCTACTAGACTTGGCTTTAAATCTGTAAACGACTCCGAATCGGAATTCGAACTACACAAAACTGAGTTTGACTGGAGTAACGAAAACCTTGAAGAAGTTAATAATCCTGTTTCGTCAGAACGGTTTGAAGTTTTGAAAAAAAGAGCCTTTTACGCATATAAAACCCTCTATAAAATAAGTGATGAACTATTAATGTCGGTTAATGATGATAAAGCTTTAAAGGAGATTGCTGATGAAGTAAAAAAATATACATGGAAAATTGAGAATTTAGAGTGGGAACATAATAAATAACATTCAAATGGATAACAAAGAACAAAAAATTGTAACACTGCTGGCTCATGGTAAAACTCAAAAAGAAGTTAGCGAAGAGCTCATAAAAATGGGCTATTCTTCGGCATCATTAAGCACGATTGAAAAGCTATTGGCAAAATTACGGAAGCGATATCAGGTAAAAACAACCATACAATTATTTGTTTTTTTGACTCAGAAAGAACTGTTGTAAGTGTCTTTTCTAATATTCATTAGGAAAAAAATTAGGAATTATATAGGTAATTCGGGCCTTACTGAAGATAGGACAAAATCCTCGTGGAGGATTTGGGAGATATTGTTTTTATAATTCATCTAATTTTAATCTTTAATCGGTAGTTTTGAGGGAGACTGTCGTCAATTTTAATTTTGAACCCACCAATGAACTATATTCAACTTTCAGAACATATAAAAGAGAAATACCTTGACCCTTTACAATCTTTCGAAATTAAAAATCTACAAGACGTTAGCGATTTTCACGATGAATTAATTAAGTTTAGGGTCGATTTAAAGTTTAGTGTAGGCGTGGACGTTATGCCCCATTACAGAGGCGAACAATATTATGGCTGGGATATTTTACCAGGAATATTCAGACCACCATTCTCAAAAGGAATTGACTTAGGCAAAGTTAGAGAAATTGAAAAGAATGGAGCTTCAATTTTTAAGAAAAAAGTCATAGAGGTATATGGTAAAGAACACTTATTTAAGTACAGCAAAAAGCCTTACGGCGAAGATTGGGATTTACTATTTCAGGCACAACATGCTGGAGTAAAAACAAACTTAATTGATTTGTCCACTTCAAGTGTGCACTCATCCTTCTTTATGTCTGAACCATCTGTAAAACACGCAAATGATGATGGGCAACTTTGGGGTTTGCTTGTTCCTTTCGAATACATTTACAATGAAACGACTGACTGCGATAAGTTATTATACCCAAACTATAATCCATATGAACTAAGCTCATCTTTTGTTTGCAACGTTCCAACATTTATTGACAATATCGACCAGAGAACTTATCAATTTAGATTATTTAGGCAACATGGCAGATTGTTTGCGTCAAACAATTCAGACTTAGCAACACCCTTAAATAAAAAGGATTTTTGGAAAAATATGATAATTAGGATCAGAGTTAAAGCAGAAGATAAGAAAACAATATATAAGGGGTTAAAAGAAATTGGGATTAACAAAGACAGATTAGTGTTAACGGAAAAGGAAGAGGCCACAAAAATGATTTGGAATATAAACGACCAAATGAAAAAAATATACATTAGAGATTAATGATCTGTATTTAGAGAATAATAAAATGGGAGATGCACAAAAAGGTAAAATAATAATACGGAAAACCGTCGTGAAAGCCGAAACTAGTTTGCTTTCTTTAATGTAGTAAAATAAAGTTCTGTGTAATACCATTCCTAAATTTAGATGGACTTGATTATATTTACTAATAATAAAATAAGACCCTAAGATTTGTTTATATTTGACGTTATTTGACAATATATTTTCAGTCTTTTGTCAAAAAATGTCAGTTATTATGGAGATTGTTACAATAATTTTGTCCGCTATATGCCTCGTTCTTTTAATAGTTTTATTGCTTAAAAGCAATAAAAACAATGCTACACCTATTATTGAGGCCATGCGTGGTCTGTTACAGAGTGAATTAAAAGAAAATCGTTCCGAGCTTTCCAATGCATTAAAGGAAAACCGAGAAGAACTTTCCAACGGATTAGAAAAACTCACCCAAAAACTTGAAGAAAAACTAGCTCAAATTAGCGAAGGGCTAAATAAAAATGCCAAAGACAATCGTGAAGAACTCACCAATTCACTTAAAGACTTTAGTGAAATTTTCGGTAGAAATGTTAAGGAGTTTAATGATCTGCAAAAGCAGAAGTTTGACACCATGGCTACAAAGCAAGATGAATTAACAAAATCTTCAGAAGTCAAACTTGAAAAGCTGCGTGTAACCCTAAGCGAAAAACTTGATGAGAAGCTGACACAAATTAGTGAAGGACTCAATAAAAATGCCAAAGATAATCGTGAAGAGCTCACACATTCGCTAAAATACTTTGGTGAAATTTTCAGCAAAAACGTTAAGGAGTTCAATGATCTGCAAAAGCAAAAGTTTGAAGCCATGGCTACCAAGCAAGATGAGTTGGTAAAATCTACTGAATTGAAGTTAGAAAAAATGCGTGAAACGGTAGATGAAAAACTGCATAAAACACTGGAAGAACGCCTTGGGCAATCCTTTAAAATCGTAAGCGAACGATTGGAAGCCGTGCAAAAAGGATTGGGTGAAATGCAAAATCTGGCAAACGGCGTAGGGGACCTGAAAAAAGTGCTAAGTAATGTAAAAACCCGTGGTGTTTTAGGTGAAATACAGCTTGGAAATATATTGGAGCAAATCATGGCACCAGAACAATATGAGGCCAACGTAACTACAAAAAAAGGATCCAACTGCCATGTTGAATTTGCTATTAAACTTCCCGGAAAAGACGACCACGGCCAGGAAGTGTACTTGCCTATTGATGCCAAGTTTCCACAAGAGGATTATGTTAGGCTACAAACCGCTTATGATGAGGGTGATGTAACTGGAGTAGATGCTGCCAATCGAGCACTGGTGCAAAGTATTAAAAAGTTTGCAAAAGATATTCGAGATAAATACATCGATCCACCACACACTACCGATTTTGGGATTATGTTTTTACCTATTGAGGGTTTATTTGCAGAAGTAGTCCGTCAACCGGAACTGGTGGCATTATTACAACGGGAATATAAAATCATAGTTACCGGTCCAACTACCTTGGCAGCTATGTTGAACAGCTTACAAATGGGCTTTAAAACCTTAGCCATTCAAAAACGAAGTAGTGAAGTGTGGCAAATATTGGGTGCCGTTAAAAAGCAATTTGGTGAATTTGGAACTGTATTGAAAAAAGCACAGGAAAAAATAAGACAGGCAGACGGTGAAATTGAAAAATTAGTGACTACCCGAACTAATGTAATGTTATCAAAATTAAAAACGGTTGAAGAACTGCCGTCGGCAGAAGCATCCGCAGTTTTGGGAGAAGCCATTGAAATTGAAGAAGAAGAAAATTAAATTATAAAAAATAAGTTTCAAAAAGAAACATAGAGTATGAATAAACAACAGCTTGCAGCAAAAATATGGGAATCAGCAAATCAAATGCGTTCCAAAATTGAAGCCAATGAGTATAAAGATTATATATTAGGCTTCATTTTTTATAAATATCTATCAGACAAAGAGCTGCAATTTGCAAAGAAAGAGGATTTTACAGAAGAGGATATAAAAGGATTAATCGAGGAAGATTCCGAAACCGTAAATCACATTAAAAACAACATAGGTTATTTCATTGCTTATGATGATTTGTTTTCTACTTGGATTACTATGGGTAAAGACTTCGATGTGTCTAACGTAAGAGATGCATTATCGGCATTTAGCCGATTGATTAGTCCAGCTCATAAGAAATTATTTGATGGTATCTTCGATACCTTACAAACCGGATTAAGCAAGCTGGGTGATAGTGCAGCATCTCAAACTAAAGCCATAAGGGATCTACTCCATTTAATAAAGGATATCCCTATGGATGGCAAGCAGGATTATGATGTACTTGGTTTTATTTATGAATACTTGATCGGTATGTTTGCTGCTAATGCAGGTAAAAAGGCTGGCGAATTCTATACACCTCACGAAGTCTCAGTGTTAATATCTGAGATTATAGCAGATCATTTAAAGGATAAAAAAGAAATTCAAATTTATGACCCTACAAGTGGTTCTGGTTCTTTGCTTATTAATATAGGTAGTAGTGTTGCAAAGCATATTGATGACGAGAACAATATCAAATACTATGCTCAGGAGTTAAAGCAAAACACGTACAATTTAACTCGAATGAACCTCGTAATGAGAGGTATTCTGCCTAACAATATTGTAACCCGAAACGGAGACACCTTGGAAGATGACTGGCCATACTTTGATGAAAACGATCCGGTTCATACTTATAGTCCTCTTTATGTAGATGCAGTAGTTTCTAATCCTCCTTATTCTCAAAAATGGGATCCTACCAATAAAGAATCAGACCCACGGTATTCAAGATTTGGACTGGCTCCAAAAGCAAAAGCAGATTACGCATTTTTACTACATGATCTATTTCACATTAAGCCTGATGGCATTATGGCAATAGTATTGCCTCATGGGGTTTTGTTTAGAGGTGGTGAAGAAAGTGTAATACGCGAAAACTTAATTGAAGCTAACCATGTTGATACAATCATTGGTTTGCCACCAAGCATATTTTTTGGTACTGGTATCCCTACTATTGTTATGATATTAAAACAAAAGCGAGCAAACACCGATGTTTTAATCATTGATGCTTCAAAGGGCTTTGTTAAAGATGGCAAAAACAATAAGCTGCGTGCTTCCGATATTAAAAAGATTGCCGATGCAGTTCATTATAGGGAAACTATTCCAAAATTTTCTAAGGTAGTAACAAGAGAAACGATTCGAAAGAATGAATACAACCTCAATATTCCAAGGTATGTAGATTCATCCGAAAGCCCTGAAAGTTGGGATATTTATGCTTCAATGTTCGGAGGTATTCCTGAAGTTGAAATTGATCAATTGGAAGAGTTTTGGACGGCTTTTCCAGAATTAAGGGATTCCTTATTTTCGAAAAACTCAGAGGTTAATTCAAACCTGAAAGTAGAAGATGTTAATATTGCAATTAAAGAACATGAAAGCGTTCAAAGTTTTATAAATAGTTTTAACAAATCATTTAGTGATTTAGATAGTTTTTTGAAGACAGAATTATTGACCAACATGCAAACGGTTAAAATCAACAGGGAAAAAACCGCTCTAAGTAATGATGTTTTTGCTCGTTTAAAAAGTATCCCTTTAATAGATAAATATGAAGCGTACCAGTTACTTGATGATGAATGGGGTGTCATTAAAGTTGACTTAGAAATCATCCAAACAGAAGGTTTTGAAGCCACTAAGAGAGTTGACCCGAATATGGTTATCAAAAAGAAAAAAGGAAAAGACCAAGAAGTTCAGGAAGGTTGGATTGGTCGTATTATGCCTTTTAAATTAGTACAGGAAACCTATTTATTGGATGAGTTAAAGAGTTTAAATGATAAAGAAAATAGACTTTTAGAAATAAGTACCGAATATGATGAATTGTTAGACCAAGTATCTGATGAAGATAAAGAATCGGAAGCCGTAAATGAGACACAAGACGGTTTTGTTAACACAATAGTTGTTAAAGAAGTTAAGCAAATTAAGACAGACCAAAAGAAAGGAATTCAAATAGAGAAAGATTCTTTTGAAGATATACTACTAAAAGTAGATGCTTTGATTGCAGAGGAAAAATCGCTTAAGGCAAAGATTAAGAAGGAAACAATAGCGCTTCATTCAAAAACAAAAGAAATTATAGAGGGCTTGTCTGATGGTCAGGTATATGAATTGCTTGAATTAAAATGGGTTCAACCTGTAGTTTCATCATTGAAAAACCTGCCGGAGACCATTATTAATAAACTTACTAATAAAGTTCAGCTACTAGCGGATAAGTACAGTACCACCTACTCCGATGTAGCAAATGAAATCAGTCAAGCAGAAACAAGTCTTTCTACTTTGATAGGCGAACTTTCAGGAAATGAGTTTGATATGAAAGGACTTCATGAGCTTAAATCATTATTAAACGGCAAAGCATAGTATGGCAGAAAAAACCACAAACCCAGAGGTTCGTTTTACTGGCTTTTCAAATAATTGGGAAGAACGTGAATTGTCAACCATATTGACGGAGCGTAAAATAATGCAAAAAATATCGAAAGACGCTCCCATCTTAGCATTTGCAGCAGGGCAAGGAGTTATAGACCGAAGCGAAAGAAAGTCTAATAACAGAGACCATTTAACACACGACCAAGAGAATAAGATTTATAAACTAACAGAATACAATGACATAGTTTATAATCCATCCAATTTAAAGTACGGAGCAATTGATCGAAACAAACTTGGTCGAGGTGTTATCTCCCCTATATATGTCACCTTTACAACCGAGGAAGAACCATCATTTATTGAACTGCTAGTGAAAAGTGAAAAGTTCAAATTAAGGGCTTTGCAATATGAGGAAGGAACGGTGGTAAAACGGCAATCTGTAAAACCTGAAAACCTGCTTTCGTTAAAAGTAAATATCTCCCCTTCAAAAGAGGAACAAAATAAAATTGGGAAACTGTTTGAAGAGCTTGAAAGATTAATCAATCATCATGAAAGGCTATATTATAAGTTGACAAAGGTTAAAAAGGCTATGCTAATCAAGATGTTTCCTTCTAACGAAAATAATTGTCCTGAAATTCGATTTACAGGATTTAAAAAACCATGGATTCCTAAAAGACTGAATGAATTCAGCACTTACCACTCATCAACCTTATCTGTAGGCAATGCCTTGTCAAGCGGCAAATATAAGTTGTATGATGCAAATGAAGTTATTGGGTATTCAAATGAAAACGGACAGCCTTGTGATTACATAACCATTATAAAGGATGGATCAGGTGTAGGTCGAGTAAGGTTGCTACCAAAACAGACAAGTTTTATAGGGACTATGGGAGCTATAAGAGCATATAATTCTGATATTAATTTCCTTTTCTGCTGCCTTCTAAATACTAACTTCAGGAAGCATATAACTGGAGCTACAATTCCACATATATACTACAGTAGTTATGGTGAAGACCAACATTTTGTCCCAGAAATTGAAGAACAAAATATGATTGGAAATTTCTTCAAAAAGATGGATTTACTTATTGAGTTCAATCAAAAGGAATTGGAGAAGCTACAAAATTTAAGAAAAGCTTGTTTTGAGAAAATGACAAGTTCAAAATCAAAAAAAGGAACCTCAAGATAGAATCATGATAACATTTAAAACTGAGGCAGAATTTGAAGAAGCATTGATCTTAGCTCTATCCAAAAAGGGATGGGAGAACGACGTATTGAAGCGACCTACTGAACAGGACTTATTAAATAATTGGGCTAATATCCTTTTTGAGAATAACAGAAGTATTGATCGATTGAACGACCATCCTCTTACCGATTCTGAAATGCAACAAATATTGGAGCAGATAAATGATTTAAGAACACCGCTTAAACTCAATGGATTTATCAATGGAAAAACGGTTTCAATTACTAGGGACAATCCCGATGACAAACTGCATTTTGGTAAAGAAGTAAGTCTCAAAATTTATGACCGTCATGAAATTGCCGCAGGACAAAGCCGCTACCAAATAGCTCAACAACCTACTTTTAAAAGTAAATCTAGAATTTTAAATGATAGACGTGGCGATTTAATGCTCTTGATAAATGGCATGCCACTAATTCATGTAGAACTGAAAAAGACCGGTGTATCTGTAAGTCAGGCTTATCATCAAATTGAGAAATATTCGAGAGAGGGGGTCTTTTCAGGCTTGTTTTCGCTTGTTCAATTGTTCGTAGCCATGGAACCAGAAGAAACAAAGTATTTCGCCAATCCTGGTCCTGATGGAAAGTTTAACAAGGATTTTTATTTCCATTGGGCAGATTTCAATAACGAGCCAAAAAACTACTGGAATGACATAGCCTCTTCGTTACTTTCCATTCCAATGGCTCATCAGTTAATTGGGTTCTACACTGTACCTGATGATACAGATGGCGTGCTTAAAGTGATGCGTAGCTATCAGTACTTTGCAGCCAATGCCATATCAGACAAGGTTGCTAAAACAGATTGGAAGAGTAAGCATTCTTTAGGTGGTTTTATTTGGCATACCACAGGATCGGGAAAAACCATGACCAGTTTTAAGTCCGCTCAGCTCATAGCTAATTCGCAAGATGCTGATAAGGTAATCTTTTTGATGGACAGAATTGAGCTTGGAACACAATCCTTAAAAGAGTATCGAGGGTTTTCGGATGAAAATGAAGATGTTCAAGCAACTGAAAATACTGGGGTATTGGTTACAAAGTTAAAAAGTACCGATCCTACTAATACCCTCATTGTTACTTCTATTCAAAAAATGAGTAACATCAAAGATGAAGAAGGAGGGCTCAATGCCCATGATATTCAGCTAATGAACGGCAAGAGAATTGTCTTCATTGTTGATGAAGCACATCGTTCAACTTTTGGTGATATGCTCATTACAATTAAAGAAACTTTTTCTTCTGCCATATTTTTTGGATTTACCGGCACTCCTATTCAAGAAGAGAACCAAAAGAAAATGAATACAACAACTACTGTATTTGGAGATGAGTTACACAGATATAGTATTGCTGATGGTATTCGGGATAAAAATGTACTAGGTTTTGACCCATACAAAGTACTTACCTACAAAGACCGGGATTTAAAAAAGGCTGTTGCCTTAGAGAAAGCCAAAGCAGCAGATGAAGCTGATGCTCTATCTGATCCGAAGAAGAAAAAAATCTTCAACAAATACATGAAGGAAGTCGCTATGGCTGGTTATATTGATAGTTCTGGTAGATATATTAGGGGCATTGAGGATTTGCTCCCAAAATCACAATACGATCGTGATGAACACCATCAAAAAGTGGTTGAAGACATTTTGGAAAATTGGTTAATGCTTAGTCAGAATGGTAAATTTCATTCCATTTTCGCAACAAATAGCATTTCCGATGCGATTCTCTATTACAGGTTATTTAAGGTTTTAAAACCCGATTTAAAAATCACAGCACTCTTCGATCCCAACATTGACAATAATGGCGATACGGAATACAAAGAAGACGGACTAGTTGAGATAATTTCGGACTACAATGAACGGTATGAGCAGGATTTTAGATTAGCAAATCATGCTAAATTTAAAAAAGACATTGCCTCTCGATTAGCTCATAAAGAACCCTACGTTAGAATAGAAAACAAGCCTAATGAGCAAATTGATTTATTGATTGTGGTCGATCAAATGCTTACAGGTTTTGATTCAAAATGGATTAATACGCTGTATATGGATAAGGTTCTTCGCTATGAGAATATTGTACAGGCATTTTCACGAACCAATCGTCTTTTTGGCCCTGACAAACCATTTGGTACAATTCGCTATTATAGGTACCCACATACCATGGAACGTAATATTAATGATGCCATTAAATTGTATTCAGGAGATAAACCCATAGGTCTGTTTGTAGAACATTTAGATGCAAACCTTAATTCTATGAATTATGTGTTTGAAGAAATAAGACAGCTGTTCAAAGCAGCTGGTATCGAAAACTTTGAAAAGCTACCAGATGATTTATCAGAAAGAGGAAGGTTTGCAACTTTATTTAAGGACTTCAATAATTATTTAGAGGCGGCTAAAATTCAAGGTTTTTCATGGAAGAATTTAAAATATGAATTTGGTAAAGGAAAAGATAAGGTTGAAATCGAATTGAATTTTAATGAAGACACCTATTTGATTTTAGCTCTTCGATACAAAGAATTGTTTAATACAGGTGGTGGCGGTGGTTCGACCGTTGATATTCCATTTGAAATTGATGGTTATTTGACGGAGATCGATACCGAGAAGATTGATGCAGACTACATGAACTCACGTTTTGAAAAATATTTAAAAGTACTCCGAAAAGAAGATCTGGATCCAACAGAATTACAAAACACACTAGATGAATTACATAAGTCTTTTGCTTCTCTAAGTCAAGAACAACAAAAATATGCCAACATTTTTCTTCATGATGTTCAAAGTGGTCTTGTAGATTTTGAAAGCGGCAAAACTTTTAGAGAGTACATCACCGAGTATCAATACAATGCAAAGAACAATCAAATAAAAAAAGTATCACAGATACTAGGTGTTGACGAAACGAAGCTTAGAAGCCTCATGGATTCGGGTGCTAATGAGAAAAATATAAATGAGTACGGGCGATTTGACGATCTGAAAAACACAATCGATAAGTCCAAGGCTAAATTGTATTTCGAAGAGTTAGAGGAAAAAACTATACCAGCATTTAAGGTAAATATCCGGATTCACAATTTGCTTTTAAAATTTATAATTGAAGGAGGCTTTGAAATTTAACAAATATGACAATGACCCAAGAAGAAATAAATAATGGCATTCAACTATTATGCGATACATCTGCAAAAGTGAAAAGCTTTTACGAAGATGATCAAAATGTGGTTGATGCGTTAAATAATGCAAATCAAAGCGACCTGCAAAAATGTATGGATTACTACAAAGGTCGAACTGGTGTTGTGGTAGATATTCGCAAAGCTATTATAACCAAATTACTCAATAACGAAAAGTTTAGCAAAGAAAGCCTCCATAGCTTAATTGACAGTTTTAAAGAAGGAAAAGAAAACCAATTTAGATCCTATAAAGAAACGTTTTCCATTGTCTTCCCTGCCATTACATTTTATGGTCACAATCGGCAACGAGACTTTGTAAAAGCATTTACAAAAAAACTTATTGACAACCTTGACATTGAAAATGAAGTAAATGAGGTGTCCTTTGATTTTCAAGGAGTAAGACAACAAGGTAGTGAGAGGTATTGGGTCGCTATTTATAATAAACATCAAGAAAATCAATCCAATGGCATTCAGTTCTTTTTCGAATTTTTTGAAGGTAAAATTACTTATGGTGTTTACAAACACGAGAATCAAACCTATTTAAAGCCAAGAGTGTCGTTAACACCTCAAGAGTTTAATTACGACGACATGCTTTCTTATTTTAAAGAAAATAAACAGACTTTATTGGACGATATACCCACGTATGACAACTTAAATACAATAGAATTGGGAAATCATAGGCTTTACAAGCTTTCCCATGGTTCGTTTAAGGCAAAAAAATCTGCCAAAGTTATTGAAACTTTTAAATCCAATAATTGGATTGTACTTCATGAAAATACAGGAAAAGGACAGGCAGATGCTTTTAAAAGCGATTTAAAGATAGGTGATTATGTTTATATAACGGTTGGTTCAAAAGAACTTATCGGAATTGCCAAGGTAATAAGTCAAGATTGGGAATATGTCCCAAATGACATTGTTGAAAGTGATGGTTGGATATATCGAGAAGTTGAAATCATTCAGCCGGCTGTTAGAAAAAAACCTAAAGATTTAACTAACAAAAAAGCTTACTATCCAAGTGCTAACTCGACCTTCAGTGAAATAAAAGCTGAAAATATAGGGGAAGCAAATGATCTTCTTTTCAAACCTTATTTCAATGCTGCATTTGTTACAACATCAACAAACAAGAATACTTCTGAAAAAATGACTAATGAACTCAACCAAATACTCTTTGGTCCTCCTGGAACTGGAAAAACCTATAACACCATTAACAAAGCTTTAGAGCTTTGTGGTGAAGACTTAACTGGATTAAGTCGTTCGGATATCAAAGCTCGCTTTGAGCAAAAGGTAGATGAAGGTAGAATTGTTTTCACCACCTTTCATCAAAGTATGACTTATGAGGATTTTGTGGAAGGAATTAAACCTATTGAACCCGATAAAGAAGGTGACCCAGTGATTTATCGTGTAGAAGAAGGGATTTTTAGAAAGTTATGTATTGAAGCCTCTTTTTCATTAGCCAAAGAGGAAGAATCGGTAGCTACTGAAAATGTACTAGACTTTTCGTTGGCCTTTGACAACTTTGTTCAAGAGATTGAAGAAAAATTAGCCTCTGAAGAAACCATTGAGTTGGCAACCAAAAATGGAGGCAAAGTAGTTGTGGATGGAGTTTCTCCTCAAGGTAATATTGCTATCAAACATGTTGGGGGTTCAAGAAATTATACAGTATCTAAAACCCGTTTAACCAAGCTTCAATCAGGAATAGAAGATTTAGATGATGTAAGTAATATTAATGATGAGTTTAGAGCGATAATCGGTGGAAGTAACTCGTCTGCATATTGGGCAGTTTTAAAAGCAATTAGAGACAACAATAATCAACCGACGTCAAGAGATACGCCAAGAAAATATTCTTGGGATGACAAAGTACAAGTAGTAAAATCTTTGAAAAAAGAAGATTTCAAAGGAAAGACAGGTGAGCCTTATGTGCTTATCATTGATGAAATTAACAGAGGAAACGTATCGCAAATATTCGGTGAATTAATCACCCTAATTGAAGAAGACAAACGACTTGGAAACACAGAAGCTATTCAAGTACAACTACCATATAGTAAAGATTGGTTTGGTGTACCACCAAATGTTCACATTATAGGAACAATGAACACCGCAGACCGAAGTGTTGAGGCATTGGATACAGCACTAAGAAGAAGATTCAGTTTTACCGAAATGCCACCAAAACAGGAGTTAATTAGCACAGAAGGAAAAGCAGAAAACGGTATCGTAAATAGCATTGGCTTATCAACCTTATTGGAAACTATTAACAAGCGTATTGAGAAACTATTGGATAAAGACCACATGATTGGTCATAGCTACTTCTTATCTGTCGAAGATTTAAAGGACTTGAAATCAGTTTTTCAAAATAAAATAGTTCCCTTATTACAAGAATATTTTTTTGGTGATTATGGTAAAATCGGATTAGTAATGGGATCTAAATTCTTTGACATCGAAGACAATCAGGTCGATGAAGACTTTTTCGCTCCATTTGAAGATTATGATAGTAGTCCATTAGTTGAAAGAAAAGTTTATCACCTCAAAAACATACAAGACATGAGTGATGAGTTATTTATAGATGCTTTAATCGACCTACAACGCAAAAGTAAATAATTGAGTAAGGAAAATAAACATATTACCGTATTTGAACACGAAAACCTTCGTACAGACCGAGGTGAACAACGCCTTACTAATGTTCAGTTAGAAGCGTTGCAATTGTTCTATGGAGAAAATGGTGTTCCCTATTACTCTTTGATTCATCATGGTGTGCGTTTCAATGAATACGTTGGAGTGATTCAAGTTGGCAAAACAGTTATTGAAGTACTGCCAAAAGCTGATAAATCTAATGACACAGACAGGTGGAGAAACGTCTTAATTAGCATGCTGCATGCGGTTGGGATATTTGATATTCATGCCCCAAGTAATAGTAATTTAAGATTGCGTTCAAACTCTATTCTTGACCTTTACTTTGAGCTTTTTATCAAAGAAGTAGAATACCTACTACATAGAGGTTTAGTAAAAAAATACCGAAAAACAGAAGGTAATAGAACCGCTTTAAAAGGCAGTATTCAGTTTGCCAAACACATCAGTCAAAACTTGGTGCATCAAGAACGATTTTATGTAAGGCACACCACTTACGACAAAGAGCATGATATACATGCAATTCTTTACAAAGCCCTGAAGTTGTTGAGTTATATCAATACTAATGTGCAATTGAATAGCAGATTAGGAACCTTATTATTGGACTTTCCTGAACTGTACGACATTAAAATAACGGAAAACCTTTTTGATAAAATAGCACTTGATCGTAAAACGGAACCATATAGAAATGCACTGGAAATAGCCAAACTCGTTCTTCTTAATTATCACCCAGATGTAAACCGAGGAACCAATAATGTATTGGCATTGATGTTTGACATGAACGTGCTATGGGAACAGTTTGTGTATGTGAGTTTGCGAAAGCATAAAGCAACTGCCACAAGCATAGCAGCTCAAAACACTAAGAATTTTTGGAAACCGACATCAGGCTATCGCAGCAAAATGAAGCCCGATATTGTTCTGAATAAAGGAACAGAAGATTGTGTAGTGCTTGATACCAAATGGAAAAACTTGAATGGCTATAATCCTTCCCCTGAAGATTTAAGGCAAATGTTTGTGTACATGAAATACTATGGAGCAAAGAAAGTAGCTTTAGTATATCCGGGAGCAGAAAACAGAAATCAATCAGGGCAATATTATGACCATAGCTCTCAGGATTCTAAGCATTTGAGCAATGAGGAATGTAGCGTTATCTCCATTGGAGTTGAAAAAGACGTGAAGACATGGCAAAAAACAATTCATGAAAACATTAGCAATTGGTGTCAATTGCAGGAAATAGTTTAGATAAGGTTAACTAAGCAAAATTCTAGAAAACATTGGAGATTATTTAAAACATGGAACAACAAGAACTGCTTAAAATATTACAACAAGGAGAAGGTCTTCGTATTGAGTTTAAAGAAGCCCAAAATGGTGTACCTGGTTCATTTTATGATACGGTTTCATCTTTTTTAAACAGGGATGGGGGTGTCATTTTACTAGGTGTTAATGATGATGGTGAAGTTTTAGGGCTAAATAATCAAAACTTAATGATTATTAAGCAGGATATTGTAACAGCCCTCAACAATATTGATGTATTGAATCCTCCTTTTCCTTTAGCTGTAAATGAAGTAAAACATCAAGGGCTAACCATATTATACATTAGAGTCCCTGTAAGTTCGTTTGTTCACAAGCATGCAGGTATTGTTTACGATCGTGAAAATGATAGTGACTTTAGAATTACAGATGAGGCTCGAATATCTGAGATGTATGCAAGGAAGCGAAATGTTTTTACAGAAAACCAAATTTTTCCTAATCTCCATATTCAGGATTTAGATCATTCTCTTTTTGACAAGGTAAAATCACGTATTGCACTTGTAAATAGTAATCACCCATGGTTAAAGTCGGGCTATTCGAATGAACGCATATTACGAGATGCTCGTTTTTTAAGAAGAGACTTTACAACAGGCCAGGAAGGATTGACTTTAGCTGCTGCTCTAGTTTTTGGAACAGATGATGTAATCGGAAACATTCTTCCGGCTTATAAAATAGACATACTTGTAAGGCGAGAGAATATGGATAGATGGGATGATCGATTAGTCCTAAAAACCAACCTCATTGATTCATACCTCAAGGCTTTAGAATTTGTTAAACAAAAATGGCCTGATAAGTTTTATCAAGACTCAGAAGGAAGAAAAGATCTAAGAGAGTTGATTTTTCGTGAATTAATTGCCAATGTAATTATTCACCGCGAATATAACAGTGCGACACCAACTGAAATTATCATTTACAAAGATAAGGTTGAAGCAACCAACCCTAACAGAACAAGATTCAGAGGATATTTAAATTTAGAAACATTTGAAGCTGAACCTAAAAACCCAAATATTCGTGCGTTTTTCAATGTATTGACTTGGGCTGATGAAATTGGCTCTGGAGTAAAAAACATGAATAAATTCGTGAAAGTATATTCCGGGGGTGCTTCTCCTATTTTTATCGAAGATGAACCATTTAAAAGCATCCTCCCAATGGCCTCTAACAAATTAGGAGGTCGCTTTAAGCTGTATCTCCATTTGTCACAGCAAACAGAGGAAGAGTTAGGAGTTGACAGAATAAATATTTTAAAAGACTTTTCTATTGATCTAGACTTAGAAACAATTACAGATCTAGACGAACTTGCTCTTAATTTAGTGGGTAGTTGGCAAGAAAAAAGCGAGGACTTAGATAGAGTTAGGTTCTTAACCAATGAAAATACTTCACTTGAAAAATTGAAAAAAGCAGGGAGTTGGCAAGAAAAAAGTGGGGAGTTGCTGAAAAAACGTGGAAAGGTTCTGCTATGCACTTTATTATGGGCCATTCAACCTATAAGTTTAGAAGATTTGGCTAGCAAATTAGGCTATCGAAGTAAAGACCGTTATAGAGATGATTACATAAAGCCTCTAAAAGATAACCAACTGATTGAATATACGCTTGAACAAGCTAATGATCCGAAACAACAATACAAAATCACGGAAAAGGGAATTCATTTTTTAATTGGTCATCCTCTTTAAAAAGTAGGTAGTACTAAAGAAAAAAGTAGGGAGTTAAAACAAGTGTTATGGCAGACCAAGCGAAATTTCAGAAAATGTTGGAGGTTCTTTTGATGCTCGATTGCAAGTATGGAAGATCCATTTCGGAACTTTCGGAACGTTTTGATGTGTCAAATAGAACAGTTTACCGCTATTTTGACACCTTTAAACAAGTGGGCTTTGTCATTGAAAATAATAACGGATATTTCAAAATTGATAAGAGAAATTCCACGGCACAGGATATTAGCCAGTTACTTCACTTCACCGAAGAAGAAGCTTTTATTTTGAGTAAAGCTATTCATACTATTGATGAAGATTCAGAATTAAAAGAAAAGCTTATGAAGAAGCTATATAGCCTTTATGATTTTGACAGAGTAATTCATGCCATAACCAAAAAAGAAGAAACCGAAAACATCTATTCCCTGATTCAGGCCATAAAACAACAAAAACAAGTCGTTTTAAAAGAATACAAATCCAGTAACAGTAAAGACATTCGAGATAGATTGGTTGAGCCTATTGATTTTACGCTCAATTATAGTGGAATATGGTGTTATGATACTGAAGATAAGACCAACAAGATTTTTAAGGCCTCCAGAATTAAGGAAGTTGCTGTATTGGATGCCGATTGGCAATACAAACCGAAACACAGAATTGGCATTACTGACATATTTCGAATGGAAAGTTTTGAACCCATTGCTGTACAACTAAAATTGTCTTTAGTTGCATATAACCTCATAATAGAAGAATTCCCATTAAGTGAGAAGTGTCTAAAAAAAATAGATGACAACAATTACTTACTGACCACAGAGGTTGGTAACTTTTTAGGTGTTGGTCGCTTTGTACTTGGGTTACCAAGAGAAATTGAGGTGGTGTACCCTAAATCCTTTAAGGATTATTTGAATGAGAAAATTGTAAAAAACTAATATGCTATATATCATCCCGACAAAAAAAGGAATGGGTGTTGAACTTTGGGGCACCTACGAGGATCTTGATCTATTGTACGACACCATTGGTAAATTTTGGAACGACGAAAATTACCTCAATAAAAAAGGTTTTGAGAGCAGGGACAAACTCATTAGTGGTTTTTCTTATGAAATACGAAAAACCAAAGACAACCAAAGACTTAGCAGAGCAACAAGCCATTTTTCAATAGAAAAGCAAACTTATTATGGCGCTCAAATCTCTTGGGTACATATTTTATTTTCAATGGCCGCTATTAAGTATAATATGCGGTTTTACGAAACCAACAAACTTGATATTGCTACTATCATACAAGTTGAATTTTGGTTGGAAAGAGCCATGAATTCCTATGACGAAGTTGGAGCCAAAGAGTTAATCGGGTATATTGATGACGGCCTTTACGGTGCGAATGATTACATTTATCAGTATATGAGAAGTATCAATCTTGATTACTTTTTACTTGATGGAGGAAAAAGAGCTTTTCGGCAGTTACCAAAACTTTTAAAGCGGGGTATTTTTTATACGTCTGAATATAAAGAATATGCCAGTTATTTGGAAAAAGAGGCTACAAGGCTAAACTGTGAGATTACGGATTTGGAAATAAATGATGACCATATCGATTACGAAAATATGAAATGGTAACTTCCTGAGACCTTTTAAAATTGCTTTAACTTCCTTTAAAAATTGACTGGACTTCCCTATGGATTTTTTGAAAATGCATAGCCAAGTCAGCTTCGGAAACATGATTTTCCTGTTGGGGTTTTTCTTTTAAAATGGGTTGCAATTTAAAACGCACCTTTTTATCCATTCCATCGGCAAAGGCAATAAATTCTCCTTGTTTTAGCTTAAAGAATATATCGGCTCTACGTTTGGACACTTCCCTCTCTCCTTTGGTAATACGGCTTTCAAAACTCATGCCACTACTTTTACTGATACTTCTAGTAGGTGTTTTTATAATTTCAAAGAAACGCTCATAGTATTTAGCGGTATCCGGGTCGTTCACCTTGCCAAAAAACTGATATGATAAATTACTTAAAATTGCCTTGCTAGCTTTATCCCCATAAAGCAGATCGTTTTGAACTTTATCCTGCATCACATAGACCGTACAAATATCATAACTGCGCAATGTTGCCGGGATACGGTGCATATTGGGCAATTTTAGAGTTGGTGCCTCTTCCATGAGCAAAAAGGAGGATGTTTTACCCCGTAAGCTCATTTGTTTGATAATGGTATGCATCACCATGGCAATGACAGGAGAATATGCCGTATCATACTTGGGGTTATTCACTAAGGAAATAACCGATGGATTTTCGGGGTTATTGATATCCAGGGGAACTTCATCTTTGGACAGTGCATAAAACAGCTTTTGGGAACTGATTTTTTTAAAGGCATTGGCCAGGGTGCTTTTGACCCCTGCCGTTTGTTTTTCCGACTCAATCCCATTGATAAAAGCACTTGCCATACTTCGGGAAGTCAGGTCAGACTTCAAAAAAGTCACCAATCTTTTAGTGTTCAAGGTTTGAAACAATGCGATAATATGAGGCAAAGAACAGAAATCAGGGTAAGTTGTTTTCATCTTCCAAACCATACCACTCAATAAGCCTTCCACAGCATCAGAAAAAAACTTATTACTACCGCTATTGTCTGAGAGGTTCTGTTCCAATAAGTTTTCCATGAGTACTCTCGATACCTCATTAACACTTTCTTCGTTAGGAAGATAATAGGGAGCAATGGGATTCACCCGATAATGAATGTCATCAAAAGCAATGGTGTAAAATGGTATTTCCTTTTCTTTGAACAACGGATAAGCCATTTCAGTGAGTTCAAAATCCTTATAATCATGAATGACCCCACAGAATCCGTTCCTACTAAAATGTTGCAGAAAGTTGTAGACCACACTTTCGGTTTTCCCACTACCCGCCGAACCGATGACAGAAGCCCCCCGACGGATGTTATCGATTTTAAAGTTGCCGCTTTTCAACTTGAAACGCACTTTGTATTTCTTGTGGATCCGTTCCTTTTTTTCTCCGTAAAAAAGTCCATAAAGTACAGCTCCCACGAATAACGTGGGTGTTACTACATACAAGATGATATGTTCCATTTGCCAATTCATATTCCAATAGATCCAGATTCAATTGCCTTGCCAATACCCTTTTTCAGCGTATTAATGGCTTTCATAGTGAGTTGGAGTTTATTGGTTGGTATGCTCATTAGAGCTGTATTAACACCTGTTTTTTGCAGCAGTTTAAAAGCCACCGCTTTTTCATTTGTTGGTAGTTTTGTGATCATGGAGAAATACAGTTTAGGATCTTTTAAAAAGGTCTTACGGGCAGCGTAGGATTCCACGTAATTACGTTTGTATTTGAACATGGTATCAAAGGTTTTTTCTGCATTTTTATAAAAAGCATCACGATCAAAACCCCGCTTCACCGTTTTGTCGTTCATTTCTACTTCAGAAGCTTTGTACTTACTTCCCGGGGAAAGACTAAAGCGGTTAGACACATCCTTACGGCTGACAATGATATGGATATGACTTTGAGGACCTGGTTTAGGCATTCCCCTGACAATACGTTTCCCATTAAGTTGGTGCGGGGCTTTCCGTTCCAGACGTGCAATGTCTTTTTCTAACCTTTTGATATTCCCTGTAGTTTCCCCGCGTTGAACACTTCTAATCTGTTGCTTTAATTCCAGTATTTTAGTGGCATAGGGCTGATTATCCCTTATCTCTTTGTCAGTCCCTTTAAACGTCCGTTGTCGTTCGACTTTGGCGTAATATTTAATATCATCGATACTGATAGGTTTACCATCAATTTCCCGGTTAAAAGCTTTAGCATACGCTTTCATGGCTTCCCTTGTGTATTGTTTTAAAGCTTCAGGGAAATCCTGAATAGCTTTCAGCTCACGCTGACTTGGATTCAAGGTAATGGAATAGAATTTGGGTTCTGATTTTTTAAGCTTAGCTGTATTACCATCAATATCCTTGACAACTTCCTCTGCGGATATCTCATTATGCTCTTGATTAAAAAAATGCTCCATTTCAGGCATGGGTTTTCCTTCATTCTCCTTTTCGAGATAGTCTACAAAAGCAGCAGCACTTTGGCTAAAATTTCCACTAAGACTTTGTGCGGTAATGGTGATGTACATAATCCAAGTTCGTTTTAAAATTTTCCAATTCATTTTTGTTCATATCCAGTTTATGGTAATCCTTCCCAAAGGTTTTTACATGATGCAATCGGCTCCATAGGATGTCCATACCATTTTTATAAGAGCTAAGTTGTTGTTGCATCTCTTCATAACGGTTTCGGTAATGCTCCAATTCGGCATCCCTGGTCAAGGTTTCAGTAGTACCAAAGTCAAACGTTTCTTCTTCGGCTTCGAGTTGCTCCGTTCGTGTTATTTCCTGAAAGAGTGTATCCAACATGGCTTTGGTGGGGAGGGTCTGTTGTTTTTCAATGTTACGAACTATCGCGATCAGGGCATTGATACGTTTTTTAGTGTCATCGGCTTTTATTCCAAGATTGTCATTAGGACCAAGGTTGTTCCATTTGAAGAAGTTCAACATAGCCTCCAGCGTTTCCGAATGCGATTTTGAAACGTCTTTGGAGAATGCACGAAAACGTTCCGCAACACCTCTTTTGACATTGATTCCTGAAAACCCATATGTTGAAAATTTCTTCATTTTTGCTGCAAAAAATTGCCTGTTTATGGTGTTTTTCAAGCGTTTTGCTGCAAACCCTTGAAAATCAACACGATCAACATAAATTTAAATACTTGAATATCAGATGTTTAAAAACATAAATCAATCGAAACACCGCATCGCGTGTTACCCTCTTGCTCCTCCGATTTCCGTCCCGCAGGGACAAAAATTTTCAGACACCCACCAAGGTGAATGCCTTATTTCAATTGTGATGTATTGGTCATTTAAGGAAAGTCAAATCATCCGATAATCGGAATTGTTAATGACCAAAACGTATTAGTATCTCATGCTTTAAAGATACTAAATTCAAGGGATTACGCATAAAAAAAGCCCATCATAATAAATGGGCGTGTTTGGTGTTATTTATGTTTTATATATTGAAAACATACTTATAATTGTATAGATTTCGTATCGCTTCTTCTTCCAATAGGGCTTGATAATTTACATAGTGTTCCCTAGCGTAGTTCCTTAATTGCTCTCCAAAACGACTTTCGATATCTTTTTTTGACATAGAAAGCAAACGATTTTGGGTTTCCTTATCGAGGTTATTGTAATTTAAATAGACCATAATCTAAGTATTAAATTATAACAGACCGTTATCCGAAAAGCTATAATAGTCTCCATTTGGAACAACGATAATATGATCCAATATTTTGACATCGAAAAAAGCAGCGGCATTCTTTATTTTTTCAGTGAGTTGTTTGTCCGCTTCACTGGGCATTAACTTACCGCTCGGATGGCAGTGCGATAAAATCACGCCCACTGAAAGCGATTTTAAGATGACCGCAAATAAAATACGTATATCCACTAATGTTCCAGTAATGCCTCCTGTTGATAATTGATAAATTCCCTTGATTTTATTCGAGTTGTTTAATAATAACACCTTAAAGGTTTCCTGTATGCTTATGGTATCCTTATCCCATGTTTCAAAAAGTAGTTTTCCTGCATCGGCGGAACTTTTAATGGCAGGGGAATTTGATAGGGTTATTTTCTCTTTGTAACTGATTTTTATTTCGTTAACTTTGTCTTTCATTGTTCATTTGTTAAAGTGAATAATTAAAAGAGGGCACCTACTAATTGAAAACTGGTTTTTGTGCCCTCTTTATTTTTTACTAACTGCCTAATAGTAAAATTTCAGAAGCTACCACTTCTGTAACGTACCGTCTTGCCCCATCTTTATCTTCATAGGAACGGGAGGTCAGTTTCCCCTCAATGGCTATTTCTTTGCCTTTATCTACATACTTTTCTATGATGTCGGCAGCTTTACCCCAAGCAACAATTGTGTGCCAATTGGTATCGGTCTGTTTTTCGCCTTTGGAATTTTTATAATTTTCATTGGTTGCCAATGAAATCCGGGCTACTTTTTTACCGTTGTCTAGTTTTGTAATGGTAGGCTCTTGTCCTACATTTCCGATTAACAGTACTTTGTTTCTTAATGTACTCATGACTTAAAAATTTAAAAATTAAACATTGATTTACTTATTATATCCGGTAGCGTTTTTCTTTTTTGATTTGTTTTAGTTTCACTTCCGAATTGATATTTTACTTGTGATTTCATGATAAACTGGTTTTGATTTACTTCCCATAGAGCCGTATAGCTGTTATCTTTTTTTGATGCTTACACGATTTCAATATTTTGGATTGACAAGGACTTATAAAAGCGAGCAAAGGGAGCGGCTTATGCAGTCCTGTCAACTTCAAAATGTTGGTGTTTTGCGGTCAAAAAAAGAATGGCAGATACGGCGGGGAGATTATTAAAATCCCTTTATGAAGAACTGGGAACTGTCAGGAAGTGAAACTAAATGCAACAAAGGAATTCCGATGAAGCGGACTTAAGCCTTTTATTTTATGTAAGTGTAGCGTTCCGTCCATACTGTAGCGGATGAAGATAAAATAAAAGGCTTGTGTCCAAGATATCTTTTGAGAAGTGCTTTACCCGAAATAAAGAGAAACGGTATGCAGGGTAATGGTCTGAACAAAAACAGCAGAAAGTATATTTTAAAAACTCCAGTTTAAAAGGTACTGGAGCAACCTAAATATTTAAAAGATTAAACCAGATCATAAATTTCATCAAACACAACTTTATCTAATCTTTCCTGTTGTGCAAAGCCTTTTTTAAGGGCATTGTGAAGCATCCAATTGAAGGCATTATAGCCTGTCCATAAATTGGGCTTTGATGTCACTGGAAAGGTTTCTTCCTCAATTAACTGAATAAGTTCACGTGATTTTTTGGAGGGATTATCATTGTTGTCACTACATTCAAAACGGAACAATTTCGTTTTATCAAGAATGTCCTTAACAAACGTCTTGGTGTCAATAATTTCGATAGCTTCCATTTCCTTGAACTTTTGAGTCACACCATAATATTCATTATCCAAAAACTGTTCGAAGAGTTGGTTCAAGTTAGGCAAAATTAAATCTGTACAGTTTCGGGTATGTCTAATGGAAAAGGCTATTTTAGCCTGTGAAACATGGAGACCATTGGTACAAACCTGTCTGTAAAAGCCAAAATGACCTGAAGTTTTTTCACTACCGTCATAGGAGTTCTTAAACCGAAGCATTGGTAAAATGTGGTCTTCCTTGTTTTTTAATTCAAATAGATTACCATTATCAATAATAAAGTCAACCACAAATGACCTATCATTACGATTAATGGTTCGTTTTCGATAATTTAGTTTGGCTTCCACCAAGAGTTGCTCTGCTTTACTAAAAAACAGTTCGTTAGGGATATGTCCATAACTTTTGGACACAACATTAACAATCTTTCCATTTGATACAATGACATTTTCCAATCCTCTTCTGGACTGGATTCCAGTGATACTTTCAAAGGGTTTTATTTCTGATGGAACAAAAACCTCGTCCTGTTGTAAATTATTTAAATACATAATGATAAAAATTTAGATTAAAAAAAAGAAAACCCATTCTTGCGAATAGGTTTTCCGTTTAACAGATGTTTTGAAGCATTACAGCTCGAATTGAACAATTTGTTGTTCTATTTCAGATTTGCGCTGTTCCAAAGTGGCCTGTAAATGCGAAGTCACCAATTTAATGAGGTTCGAGTTGGTGGTCTTAAATTCCAGGTTACGGGAATCCCGAATAAAGAAGCTGCTCGAACCATCTTGGTTGTAGTTGAACTTGGTAAGTTCGGTCAGCGTTTGTGTCAAACGTTCCCGTTGCGTGGCCAAACCTCGCAACTTTTCAAACTTTTGAATGCGGTCATCCAAACTGATCTCTGCTTTTTGGGGAACAACCTTGGCTTCAGGTTTTACAGTTTTCTCAATAGCTTCCTGGGTTAATTTCTTTTGTACTTCCTTTTTAACGGCGGCACCTTCATTTTTTGATACTCCGTTTGCTTTTGCTTTTGTTTCCATGATAATGAAATTTTAGATTAAACAATATTTGAGCACAACCTAAACGGAAGTCAAAATTTTGGAGTGGAAAGGAAACGGAATAAAAAGGGACAACGGAACGGCTTTATGCCGTCCCTTTTCCGAGAAACATTTTGCGAGTTTAAATTTCGGAAATATTGGATAGATATCCTCTATATCTGTAAACTAATACTTATAATGGATATATAATTTCTAAATTCCTGCTTAAAAAATTTAAGGTTTTATTTTTAGTAAGTAAAACTTATCTAATGTTACGTGTTTTATAATTGTAATGGCTTGGTCATAAAAGAGATTTGGCTTAAAATCAATAGCACCTATAATCAATAGCGTACAAAAATCTCCAGAGGATTCGGCGATTTCATACAAAGAGTTTAAATCTAAGTCACTTGGTATGGGATTTATTTGTGGGTGGGTGTGCCATTCACCTATATATCTTAATTTACCATCGGAATTAGCAATCTCCATATCAATAAACATGTCCACATAATTAGGATCAGCTCTAAAATAAAACTCTTCATGAACCGCATTAGGACCTCCATTTGAAGCTTTAGCAATGATCAGCACATCATCTTCAATATGCCCTAAAAGCACCCCTCCGGTTTCTAAATCTTCAAACATTTCTATCTCTGATTGGAACATTTCAAGAGCTTGCTTTGTATAGTGTACTTCCCTTATGGATTGCATATCTTACAGGCTTTGGACTTTTCAAAGTTTTTCATTTCCCAAGTGAACGGTTTTCGATTTTTTGACCCATATGGGCCATGCCAAAAAAATTGCTTATGAGTCAATTTTGGGTAATTAGAATTTTCATTATTCATTAAGCATTGCATAGCGACCCTGGCTACTTGTAGGGCTATTTCTTTCGTATCGATTTCAGAACCAGGCAACGCAGGACTAGAGCAACTTCCATATTCTCGTTTCAATTCGGCAAAATTGACTTTGCTCTTAGGTTTAGGCAATACATCTACATTTTCTATACTAAGGCATCGTAAACAAGCACTACCAGAATCTACCACTTGAATGGCTCCTGAAAAGGCTCCTGTTGAAGCTCTAGCAAACACAAATGGATAATTAAAATTTTTAATGTAGTTATCATTAATCAAATAATCAACCAAATCCTCAGCGGTTAAAACAATGCATAAATCACTTTCACTTAACGCTTTTTCAAGTAAACCATTATCGTTCAACACATCTATATTATAGGCATTTACGGTAATATTGGGATTAGACCTTAGAATTAATTGCTTTACAACATTTACTTTTTTCTCTCCGATATAATATAAGTCAGCGGCATGCCTAATTGAGTTTCCAATTTCAAAAACATCAAAATCAAACAGATTAAAATTACCAACACCATTTTTAGCTAATGATTTAGCAACCTCACTTCCAATAGCTCCAAGACCTATAATGGTAACCCTTTTATCCATTAAAACTTTATCATCAAAAATATCTTTAGTTCTTAAATAGATTTCATTACTTATCGTCCTTGAAATATAATAAATGGGATTACCAATCATTAATTGATTATTAACCTGTTGTAAGTTGAATTTGAAAAAATACCACGGGTTCTCCTCTCCTGGCAAATAAAATGCAAGATTCTTAGTTTCTAGGTCTGCAAGATTTACACCAAAATATTTGGATAAAATGTTAATAAAAGCTTGCGCATTTATATTTGAAAAGAGTTCCTTTTGCATCACCTTTTTATCAAAGGCGAACCAATTAAAAACTTCCTTATTAATACTTAAGGTGAAAGGCCCTGTACTTAAAACATTTTGCTCCAGGATATAATGATTCGGTTTGAATTGTGTTAAAACAAACTGTCCTGAATTGGAGCCTTTTGGAAGTTCTATTTCTTTTGGCAAAAGTACCTGTCCTAAATGTGGCATTATGGCAGGGTATTCTTCAATTATTTCCTCTTTGGAAAACCCTTTAGCTGAATTAGCTTTAATCAACCATTTTTGAGCCCTTCTCAAAGTCCAAGCAATATTATGTTCCTCTTTATTCCAAAATTCCTTTTCAAAAAGACATAAAGAACCATCATTATATTGATTTCCTTTATTGAAGTGTTTGGGCTGGATGACTCCTATTAAATTACCTTCATGATCCAATTGAACACTAACAGCAACGACTTTGGGTGGGGCAAAAGGGTATTTCGTTGGAAAAATTATCTGCAACTCTTGCTTTTGATTATTCCCAAATAAAAGTTCACCAATCACAACAATTCTACCACCTGCTGTAATCGGATCTAATAATTTCAATAACTTGAAATCTCCTTTTAACCCCCTTTCTAAAATACTAATTTCACTCTCGTAAAGGTTTTTAAAAGCTTCCTGTTCGTGCCACAAATATGTTTCCATCATGCGAAACCTTTATCTCTGTCAGGTTTGGTGCTCTTTTTTACAAATCGAAGGCATTCACCATCTTGGATATTGGCTTCTTCAATTGTTTTTGAGAAATCAGTAATAGGCTCTCCATCCTCATGACGAAGCTCTCTCCCTTCAGCTGTTATATCAAGATTTGCTAAAGTTTTATTTACAATTACCTGAACTTTCTGATTGGCATTGTAATCATCAACATAGATTCTGTCATTCTCTATCAGAACCTTTATGGCTATTTTTTCTTTCTTCATTATGCTATGAATTAAAATTTATTCTACAAATAAAAAATATCATCACGCAATTGAAGTTCGCGGTAAATAAAAATTAAAAATATAATTCAGACATAAGTTTAAGCTTGTCCTTAAACTCATCAATTATGCAATCAGGAGAAATGATTTTTACCGTATTGCCATAACCCAAAATCTTTTCGTAAAACTCCCATGTGGGTTTTACCTTAATTGAAACCCTATATTCATTATCATTATCTACCAACATTTCTTGAGTAGGATGGATTTTTAGTGTTTTGAGATAATTACCTTGCAGGGGTGTGAACGAAAGTATTACTTCTATATGACGATCGTCTGGAACAGTTATACCAAAAGAATATTTATAATATTCCTCAAAATTAAAATCGACAGGTGTGAATTTATCGTCCAATAATTCTACAGATTCCATCCTGTCCAAAGCATAGGTTGTAGTTGGTTCCGTATATTTTTCCAACCTTCCTATTACATACCACCTATGCCTGTCCTCTTTTAACAAGTGTGGTTCCAATACAATAATTTTAGATTTTGAATCATCAAATTTTTTGTATTGAAATTGTATCAAACGATTTTCATCTAATGCCTGAACGATGTATGGTATTAAGTCTCCACCCGTTAATTTTGGATTTGGTTCAGTCTGCACAACTCTTTTGGCCTTTTCGAGGTTATTTATACCACTTCTAATTTTCACAGCGTCAAGGACTTTTTCTATTGCATTAGAAAAATCTTTAAAGACCTCATATTCCTTATATTGGTTTAAGGTTGTTGCAAAAAATTTCAGGGCATTAATATCTCCATCCTTTAAACCAAAAGCTTTTATTGTATAATTTTTATCCGAATAGTAATACGCTTTATTTTTTTTATCATCTTCTATAGGTGCAAAGTAACCAAGTAATGAGTCGTACCGCATAGCATTGATATCATTATTGATTGTTTTGGTCGAGACTTTAATTGAAAGTTCCTCTTCAATCATTTTTACAAGTTCACTTGTTTTTACCCAATCTTTTCGACTTAATTCTCGATCAATTATTTGATATCTACCAAAAGGATGCTTGAAAACTGCCATAACTTAATCTATTAACTCTTTAAAATGTTCATACACCATAACCATAGCCAAAGTATCGAGTTCACAATATTTAAGAAGGGCGTTTGTAATTTCATCACGTTCATTTTCCTCCATATCCATATACTGTAATTTGGCATAGGCAGTTAAAGCTGCTCCACCATCCGCAATCCCTTCCATTTCTGAGATGGTATTTTCCAAATCTAACATACTCCATCCTTGAAAGAGTGGTGGCAACATTTCATAAGGATTGATTATCACATTTTCTTTTTTATGTAACCAAATATGATTGTTTTCAAAATTGGAACTCCCTACACCAATTTCACTTATAGGTCTCCCATATTTTTCCTGTAAGTAAGGACTGGAATTCAAACTTGCTGGAAGTATCGCTTTTATACTATTTGATCCTTTTGTAAGAGGGTTATAATAATAATCCTTGACTACTTTGTTAAGATCTACCATACTTCGATTTCCATCCCAAGAGTCAGCATTATTTTTTGTTGCAGTAGATATAGATTTCAGAAAAGCTATGAGTTCAACACGATCACTTTCATTACTCGATTGTAACTGGTCAATAATGGCATTGATAATGGTATTTTCATGAGCTGCAAACCTAAAAATAGTACCAGTGTCATTTGAAAGCGCCTCTTTCAACGCTCTTGCAAATTTAAAGTTCGGAAATTCTCCGGGTACATTGTTTATATATTGACTCTTATGTTCAATACTTCCATCTTCATTCAATTGATGATGTGAAAACTGGAACGCTACTTGTTCATAGGGCCTTGTATTTTTTGTGAATGGTAAAGCCACAGTACTGGTTTCAAAGTCAATAAAATGTAAAGGAAATATCCAATTGTCCATTTCATTTTTTAACTCCTCCCTTAACACAAAAATAGATGAATCGTTTTGCTGAGCTTTTTCTACCTGTAACCATTGTCTCTCGGAAGCTGATAATTTCCCAGCGCTGGGTTTGACATTAATATCTTCTTCTGTGATGTCAGTCATTAACATTCTATTTTCGGCAACCAAATTCTTTCCTCTAAAATTCCATATTTCAAAAGCATTGGGTTTATCAAAATCCTTTGGAGACCAATTATGTTGTTTTTCAAAACAATATTTAAACCCTGATTGCAACCCTTGAATTTCTTGTTCTTTTGAAGTTTTGAATTCACAGTTTTTACAACTGCTAAAATCTGTTGGCCAGTTTAGATATCTATTGGCTTGATAAGCCTCCTTAAAAAGCTCAATAGACTCTTGAAATGAAAGGTTATCAAAATAAGGGTATCTATTTGCAATAATACCATCAATAATGCCATCCACATTAATTTCTGAAAGCACAGAGCCTCCAATTTCGTTAAGCGAAGTTACACTGGTTACTGTGTCTGCTCTAGGGTTACCATTATTAGGAATTCGAAATAATTGATTAAGTCCATCTACTTTAGCTGTTTTAGTTTTATCTGCCATTAACAAATAAGCTTCAAATGAAAACTGAGGATAAGCTTTCTGTGCTACATATTTTTGAAAAGCTAAATCGAATAAATACGATTTCCATCCACTATTAATACCCCCTCGTTTACCTAGAAAGAGAAATTCATCATCTGGATCGAAAGATTTTGCCTTAACTTCTATGAGTTTTATGTGATTTCCCTTTTTGAAAACTATGTCTGTTCGTATAAAAAGACCTTCACTCTCAAATGCAGCTTCATAAATAGCTGCGTTATCTTCGTTTAAGCAAATTTGAGTTTGCTGAATTGCTTTATCATATTCGTAATTTTCAGTATCAATAAAGATTCCATTGGGATAGTGCAATCTTGCCAATGCTTCCACTTGGAATCCACCTTTTGCCAAGGCTAACAAAAAGGAATCTTCCATACGCGTATTTGCAAATTCTTTTTTCGATGTGAAATAAAGTTTATTTGGGCATTCTAATCCTAATTTGAAGCGAGACTTAGTTAGAGGTAACATTGATTTTTGGAATTTTTACTTAAGTAAATTTAATAGCCTCAATGTAGGAAAAATAGCTTTAAAAATAAAAATTAATTGAATTTGCCCTTAAATAATTTAGAATGGGAATAAATTATATTGATAATCAAAAAAAATGCTGATTCTGTACTTATTCTGTACTAGGTGGTAATAAAAAAGGGTCTCAATCTCTTGAAACCCTTGTTATTCCTAGTAGCGGGAACTGGACTCGAACCAGTGACCTTCGGGTTATGAGCCCGACGAGCTACCTACTGCTCTATCCCGCGATATAATTCCTAAACAACTTACCTAGCTTTTAACTTTCGGCTCATAATACCGACCAAATTATTTCGGACTGCAAATATACAATCATTTTTAGCTTTCTACAAGCATAAAATTAGAAAATGTTATTATTCGATGTTATCTACTTGAAAATGTACTATTTCTGAATTAATAAATTTTATTGATACTTAAATTGGGTTACAACATATCTCACAATCTTCAATATATGATTGTTCTAAAATTGAATTATCTAAATAACATTGATATATTTCCCCAACAATAAATACATGTAAAAAACTACTCTATCATAAATGCATAAAACTAAAAAAACAGATAGCAAAAATAGCTATCTGTTTTTTTTAACTAAAATCTATAAAACTTTATTAATTATTCTTTTTCAATATCCATCGTGGCTGTAGCATTTTCCATTTCAGTCATCATTAAGCTAGGTGGGTTTTTACCTGAAACACTTATATATTCTCGATTTAAATTATTATCGCTTACCATAATTGTATTTAACTTAGTTAAGTTCATAAACTCTATTGGTAAATCTCCTGTAAGATTATTGGTAGATAAAATTAACTCTTCTAAATTAGTTAATTGAGCAATTTCTACTGGAATCTCTCCTTCTAACTTATTATCCATTAAACTAAGTTTTTCTAATTTAGATAAAACATGAATGTCATTTGGAATAGTTCCTGTTAAAAAATTACTTCCCAATAAAAGTTCTTTTAAGTTTACTAATTTCAATAAAGATTCAGGAATGTCTCCTTCAAATTTATTACTATATAATTTTAAAAATTCTAATTTTGTTAATTCACCTAATTCTGAAGGAATATTACCTTCAAATCTGTTCATGAATAATTCTAAAGAAGTTAACTCTTTTAAATTTTTTATAGATGAAGGAATCGTTCCTTCTAATTTATTAAAACCTAAATTAATTTTTCTTAAATTAACTAAATTCCCAATCTCTTGTGGTAAAGTTCCTTGTAAATTATTGAATTGTAAATTAATTTCAACAACCTTGTCATTTTCAACCTTTACACCATACCAATTATTAATTGAAGTACTTAAGTCCCAAGTAGCATTCCATTTCGCTCCATTAGTTGCATTATATATGGCAATTAAAGCATCTCTTTCTTTTGAAGATACATTTGCATAAGAGTATACTGTAACCAAGAAAAATACAGCAATAAGTTTTAAGTTTTTCATTTTGAATAGATTTGGGATTAATTCTTGTAACGAAGATAACCTCTTAATAGATTAAAACCCATTTTATTCGATGAACTGCAATAAATTTTAACAAAATTAATCGGTGAACTGCTCGATTTCTAGTTGAATATCTTCCCATTTTTGCATAAAAACTTGTAAATCTGCTTTCTTTTTTTGGTAATTATCAAAGAAATTTGGCTGAGAACTTACCTCTTCGTAATTAATTTCAAGAGATAAATCGATATCTTTTATCTCGAGTTCTAACTGATTTATTTTAGATTCAACATTGCTCAACTTGTTATTTAAAGACTTTATTTTTTTCTGGTCTTCGTAAGATTGTTGCTTATTTTCCTTAGGAGTTTCTTTCTTTACTACCGTTCTTTTTTCAACTTCGCGTAAATTTTCTACTTTACGTTGCTCGAGATAATAATCAATATCACCTAAATACTGTTTAACTTTATGATCTTTAAACTCATAAACACTACTAGTTAATCCTTGTAGAAAATCACGATCATGCGACACTAAAATTAATGTTCCTTCAAATCGAGTTAACGCTTCTTTTAAAACATTCTTAGATTTTATATCTAAGTGATTTGTTGGCTCATCCATTATTAAAACATTAAATGGTTGAAGCATCATTTTTGCTAATGCTAAACGATTTCTCTCTCCTCCAGAAAGCACTCGAACATATTTTTCAACTTCTTCGCCTCGAAAAAGAAAAGACCCTAAAATATCTCTAACTTTACTTCTATTAGTCTCGTTAGCCGCATCAATCATGGTATCTAAAACAGTTTTACTACCATCTAAATATTCTGCTTGATTTTGAGCAAAATAACCTATCTGCACATTATGCCCTAATTTTAAATGCCCATCATACTTTATATCGCCTACAATTATTTTTGCTAAAGTAGACTTACCTTGTCCGTTTTGTCCAACAAAAGCTGTTTTACTATCACGTTCAATAAGTAAATCTATATTTTTTAAAACCTGATTATCTCCGTAGCTTTTTGAAACTTTCTCTGTTTCTACAACAACTTTCCCTGGTGTTATAGATACCGGAAAATTAAGTGTCATTACACTATTATCATCTTCATCAACTTCTATTCTATCAATTTTGTCTAGCTTCTTAATAAGCGATTGCGCCATAGTAGCTTTTGAAGCTTTAGCTCTAAACTTTTCAATAAGTTTTTCGGTTTGTTCGATTTGTTTTTGCTGATTTTTTTGAGAAGCCAATTGCTGTGTTCTCAATTCTTCACGAAGTACCAAATATTTTGAATATGGTTTTGGATAATCGTAAATCCTACCTAAAGAAATTTCAATAGTTCTATTGGTTACGTTATCTAAAAACATTTTATCATGCGAAACAATAGCAACAGCTCCAGTATAATTTTTTAAAAAACCTTCTAACCAAATAATAGATTCTATATCTAAATGGTTTGTTGGCTCATCTAAAAGTAAAATATCATTATTTTGAAGTAATAGTTTAGCCAATTCAATTCGCATACGCCAACCACCAGAAAACGTATCGGTAAGTTTGTTAAAATCTTGTCTTTGAAAACCTAATCCTTGAAGAATTTTTTCGGTATCACCTTGGTAATTGTAACCTCCTAAAATTTCATATTGATGCTGAAGTTCATTAATATCAACCATTAATTGATGATATCCTTCACTTTCATAATCGGTTCGTTCTGCCATTTGAGTATTAACAGCTTCCATTTTAGCCTCTAATTCCTTAATCTCAGTAAAGGCTTCATAGGCTTCTTCTAAAACGGTTCTCCCTAAAATAAAATCGATATCCTGCTTTAAAAAACCAATTTTAAGTTCTTTATCTGCTGCAATTTGACCTGTATCAGGTTCCATTTCTTTAGATAAAATCTTTAACATGGTAGATTTACCCGCACCATTTTTTCCAATAAGACCAATTCTGTCTCCGTTACCTAGTTTAAATGTAATATCTTCAAACAGGTATTCTCCTTGAAATGAAACCGATAAATTATGAATGTTCATCATAGAAATGTAACTTAAAGTACAGAATTTTAATTATTAAAATCTTATTTTTGCTCTGTAATTGCGATTGCAAAAATACATTAAAATATATGTTTAAAAAAGGAACAAAATTATATAGTATTTTTACTGGTTCTTGCCCAAAATGTCATCAAGAATCTATGTTTAAAAACAAGAACCCTTATGCTATTTCTGAAGTATTAGATATGCACGAAACGTGCAGTCATTGTGGTACTAAATACAAGATTGAGCCTTCTTTTTTTTACGGTGCTATGTATGTTAGCTACGCCGTTGGTATTGCTTTTGCCGTTGCTGCTTTTGTAATTTCTTTTTATTTTTTTGAAGCTAACTTAAATGTTGTTTTTATATCTATTGTAGCAACTTTAATTGTTTTTTTACCTGTAATTATTAGGCTCTCAAGAAATATTTGGATTAATATTTTTATGCATTACGATGAATCTTTGGTTAAAAAATAATTAAGAAAATCGTTTAATATCTATTTCTTTTTCAAGAGGGATTTTGTTTTCAATAAAATTAAAAAGCCGTTTGGCTACATAAGGTCCTATTATAACACCTCGCGTTCCTAATCCGTTTAGCACATACATATTTTCGTAATCTTGATGCTGCCCAACTAAAGGGCGTCTATCTTTTACTGTAGGACGAATACCAGCAACTTGACTAACTACTTTATAAGTACAACTAATAAGTTTATCTAATTTGCTTAAAAGCTCTTCTTTTGCTTTTTCTGTAATTATATGTGTAGTATCATCCCATTCATATGTTGCTCCAACAATATATAAATCGTCACCTAACGGAATTAAAAAAACACCCGCTTTTAAAACATAATCTATTTTTAATTGAGGCGCATGAATTATTAGTAATTCCCCTTTTGTTGGCACCAAAGGTAACTGACTAAAATAGGGGTTTTTTACAACTCCAAAGCCTTCTGCAAAAACAATGTATTTTGATTCTATATTTTTATACTGAATAGTCTTATTATCTACTTTTAAATCATCATAATTAAATGCTTCTTCAACATAAGAATTGTTTTTTAACAAGTTTGATTTATAAGCTTCTATTAAAGTTTTAACGTCTATTCTGCCAGTTTTTAAAACTTTTCCAAAACCAAAAGAAGCTTTAATTGACTCATTTTTATTTTTTACAATATCTGTTGAAAGGTATTCGGCAAGCATTGGCTTATCGGAAGCTGCAAACCAATCATTTTGCTCTTCTAATGATGCAAATTTACGATATACAGGTATTTTATAATCTAGCTTTACCTGAAGTTCATCCTCTAAGCTTTTATACATTGGAAGCGCAATATCTAATTGTTCTTTACTTTTCCAAACAGATGTAAAACGTTTTAAAACAACTGGATTATATAAACCACCTGCGACTGTTGATGATTGTTGTGATTTATTATCAAATACAATAAAACTTTTATTATTAGCTTTTAACTGTTCGCAAAAACTAATACCAGCTAATCCAATACCAACTATAATATAATCTACATTCATATGGCTGTAAAGATACTTAGAAAGCAAAAAAAAGACTATCATTTTCAGATAGTCTTTTTTTTATTTAAAATATCGAATAAATTAATATGTCCACATATCTAATTCAAAATCTCTAATCTTATCTTTAATTCTTTCAGATTCTAACAGTTGCATCAATGCATTTTCAGAAACATATTCATTAATTTTTCTATCTCCTTGCTCATTTTCTTCTTTAAAGATATATCCTTGGAAACGTCTAGAATTTAAAATATGATCGAAAGAAAATGGAATTGAACTATTTTCATTGTTAAAAGCTTTAGCTTCATGTAACACCTCTCTTGCATCTGGGAAAAACACCCAAAACAAAGGCACTAAATCTGGATTTTCGGTACCAATAAAATTAACATCTGGCGCTACAGGAGCAATTCCTATTAATCTGTATTTCATTTCAGCTTGACGCTTATCAAAATACCAAAGTCCTCTAATATGATATTCCATAATATCTGCAGCTGTAATATCTCTTCTATCAATATACTCAGCAGATAATTCTTCACCAGCATTTAATTGCTCAATACCTAACTCGGTAGTGTCAATTTTTACTAATGCAGACTCAATATCTTTTAAAGTTCTTTTTGTTGTAAAATAAGAATCGTCATATATGTTTTTTATTTTTCCATTTTTGATATTCTTCATAAGTACGTCATATAAAGAACGTCTGTCTTTTCCAATATTATTTGTATCAATTGGATAGTAAAGTGGGAAATTTGCTCGCTCGTCTAAAACGATTTTTTCCCATACCGTTTTTGAAAAAAGAATATCTCTATCGTCAACATAACCATATTCTAATGGTTTATCGTTATCGATTGCTTTTTGCGCTTCTGTTCTTACCCCAATTTCATCAGGACTTTTAGCATTTAATATATTTGCTTGTGCGAATACACCAGATACTGAACAAACAGTTACAACGGTTAATAAAAAACTTTTTAATTTCATCTCAATTTACTTTTATTATTATTAGGAAATATCCCTAATGAATTTAGTTTGTAAGCTCAATAATGATTGGTGATACTTTTTTAAGTATAACGCTAACACCACTAGCTTTTGCTTCAATATCAAATATTGTAACATCAGATCCTCTTTTAGCTTTAGCTAATATTGCTTGAGATCTGCTATCTAATTTATTTCCATTTACGCTTACAGTTGGTTGTCCAGGAACTTTGAATTTAAATCCTGTTACACGTAACGGTAATTCAAAATCGAAATCATCAAACTTAGCTCCGATAGTTGAAATTTTAAGACTTCCTCTTTGCATTTTTATTGCGCCGTCTTCACCTCTTACAGTACCTGTTGGTTTTGGTAAATCTTTAATTCTAAATTTAGCATTATCACCAACTTTTTTACCATCTGGTAAAGTACCTGTAACATTTATAGTTACTTCTCTTCCTTTTATTCTTGTAGCATCCATTACATAGTTACTTCCGCTTACTCTAGATAAACCTTGAGCATTAGCTACTACTTTATTATCTGGAATACCTGCAAAAGAAATAGTCATAGGGTTTTTAACACCACGATATACTACATTCATTTTATCAGCAGAAATAGTTGCTGAATTTGGTTTAGCTACAGTTGCGAATGATGATTTTACTGGTACAGGAATTTCTTCCCCATCTTCACCAAAAAACAAATTACCTTCAATTTTATGTTCACCAACTCCTCCTGTTCCAATTTTTAACTTCACTTTTCCATCTTCAATAGAATATTGGTTTTCGTTAAGTTTTTTGCCATCTAATGTTAATTCTACTCTTTTAGGCTTTGTTGAAGCATCTTTACGACCTAATACTATTTGACCATCAAATTGCTCACCATTAAAGTAAGCCGATTTAGATGTTTCCATCAACGTTGTATAATTTGTCATAGATACCTCACTAGAAAGTGTACCTTGTAACATATTAGCTAATACTTCAGACTCAGTTGTTTTAATATCAGCTTGTAGTTGTGTCATTTTAGTTAATGAAGCCACTAAAGGAAAACCTTTGTAGTGATAATCTAACCAGCTTTGTTTTATATTATCTCTGTTACGAACATCATCGGTACTAAATTTCTTTTGCACATCTTTAATTACATCTTCCATACCAGGTTGCCCTGATAAAATAGATACAACACCATCTCTGTAAGATGCAATTTGTGCTAAAAACTCTTTACCTTCATCTTTTAACTTAGCGCCTTTGAAAAAATGCTCATCAAGATAATCACCTTTGTCCATTATTTCATAATCTGTAGGATCATCTAATTTAGCTGTCATTTTTCCTTTTAAATCTTCTAAATATGAATCAAACTTTTTTGCTAATGCATCAATTTGATCTGCTTTAGATTTTAAAGGTGCGTATTTTTCAGCTTGATCTGCAGCCTTTTGCTCTAAATTAGCCATAAAGCTATCATTACGTAATGAAGTAGCTGCGTTAGACTCAGTAAGCTTCTCGTTCATTAATCCGAAGGCCGAAAGCACTTCCTTAGACATATTTAAAGCTAGCATTGCTATAAATATTAAATACATCAGATTAATCATTTTCTGTCTTGGTGATAAATTTCCTCCTGCCATTTCTAATTAGGTTTTTGGTTAATATTAAATTTAGGATTAACCCCTAATTAGTTTTTGTTCATTGCAGACAACATACCGCCATATACACCATTTAATGAAGATAAATTAGATGCTAAAGATTGCATTTGCTCTTTTAATTTAGCTGCATTTTCAACAGACTCTTCATTAATAGAAGCTTGTCTGTTAGCACTTTCTAATTGTACTTTATATAAACTGTTTAATGATTCCATTTGAGCTGCTGCTAATGATAATTCTTCACCATATTTTTTAGTAGCTTCTATTGAATCAACTGTAGAAGACATATTTTTTGCTGCACCTTCAAAGTTTTTTATACTATCACCTAAACTAGCTATTAATTCGCCATCAATTTTAGCTTCTTTTAATAAATTATCTAATTTTTGCGACAATAATCCTTGTGCATCTTCTTTTCCTTCTTTTTTACCAGTTTGTCCTCCAGCTAATTCTGGATATACTAAAGACCAATCTAACTCATCGTCTACTGGTTCAAATGCTGAAAGCGCAAAAATAATTGCTTCAGTTACTAGACCCAAGGTTAACATAAAGTTACCTGTTATGAATCCAAACTCCATATGAGTGATTTTGAAAAGTGCTCCAATAATTACAATTGCTGCTCCTAATCCGTAAGCCATGTTCATGAACTTCTTACCTGCTTTTGAATTTGCCATAATTTTCGATTTTTAAATTTTTAAGTATTTCTACTTAAGTAGGTTAATTAAATAGGTTATTTTATTTATTGATTTGATTAAATTATTATACTCTTTTAGGTGTTCATTACTGCTTTGTTACTTTTGTCCCCATGTAATCTTGTACGGTTCTGAACCCTATAAAACTTCTTGCAGAATCTGCATATTCGTAATCTCTTGTACTAACTTGTAAGAAGTAAGCAACATCTTTCCAAGATCCTCCTCTTACTACTTTACGTTTATTATTTTTATCATTTACGCTTGGATTGATAGTAGAGGTGTATTCATAAGAATTAGGATCATAAGAGGCATCAACCCACTCGGAAACATTACCAGCCATATTATATAAATTATAATCATTTGGCTCATAAGATTTTGCTTCAACAGTATATAAAGCTTGATCTGCTGCATAATCTCCACGTACTGGTTTAAAGTTTGCCATAAAACAACCTCTATCACTTTTTGTGTAAGGACCTCCCCATGGATACGTTGCAGCCTGAAGACCTCCTCTTGCAGCGTATTCCCACTCTGCTTCACTAGGTAATCTAAATGTATTTACTAATGCGGTTCCTTTTTTAGATTTTTGGTATGAGTTTTTATTGATGGTTCTCCATTCGCAAAAAGCTTTTGCTTGTTTCCAAGTAACACCAACTACTGGGTAATCGCTATATGCATCATGCCAAAAATAATCGTTATGCATTGGTTCATTATAAGAATATGCAAAATCTCTAATCCAAACTGTTGTATCAGGATAAACCTCAATTTCTTCTTTTTTAATAGCGTCTTTTCTTCTTATTCCTCTGTTTTTTGCAGCTTCTTGTATATCCATATAGTTATACTGAAACTTAAATTTTTTCACATCCCATGTACGTTGTCCGTTATAAGACTCTTCTAAAGGCAAATACATAGTATCCATAACCTCAGCATAGTACTCATCTGGATATTCTGATGTATCGAAAATCAAATCTATATCATGATTGATTTTTCTACCTTCATAACCCGTAGGACCTAAACCAGTATAGTTTTCAAACATATATTTTTCATATACAGACATATTAGCTGTATCTGCATCTTTAAACGCATACTCTCCAATACCACCATCTTCTGGAACTTTAGCCACTTCATCAGCTAAAACTGCTAGTTTCATTCTAACTATAGAGTCTCTAACCCAATTAACAAATTGACGATATTCGCTATTTGTAATTTCTGTAGCATCCATATAAAATGCTCTAACTGTTGCTGTTTTTGCAGGTGCATCATGAACTCCAGCCAAATCATCATCGGCCTTACCCATTATAAACGAACCTCCAGGAATAAGCTCCATGCCATAAGGCTTTTCCGGATGCCATTTTTTTCCTTGTACTCCAACTAATTCGCCTCTATCTTTAGAGCCACAACTAGTTAGCATTGTTAATACTGCGATTAATAATATAAACTTCTTCATATCCATAGAAAACTCGAGGTTAATTTTTTTAAGCTTCATTTTGAGAGCGTAAACATATTTATATATTTTTTAAAAAACAACTATTTGTCAAAAAAAATTACATTTCATCGTGAAAAAATAGCATTTCAACGGTAAAATAAACCTTTTAACCTTAGGCTGCATTTTAAACACTATTTTTTTGAAATGCCTTATACCAACGATCTGGCACTTTATTGTTACAGGCATCAAGATAATCCTGATGCATGCAAGGTAATAACGTATGTCTCTTTAATTTATTATTAACTTCTGATAAAAAAGGAATTTCAATCCACCATCTTCCTGTTTTTTTACTCTTATAGAACACCAATTCCTCTGAATCTACAAGAACTATAAACTTTTGATACTGGTTTTCATCTGAAAAATCATCATCATTTACTCTATAATTAACTCCTTCAATAAAATACCACAACATTTGCGATACTAACATAGATGTAATTTCATCATCTTTAGAAGGCTTATATTCATAAATTCCAAAAGATGACACTTTATTACTAATACCAGCATACCGTGCAATAGCACAAATTTCTTTACCATCTAAGCCATTAGGAGAATACTTTTGATTTAAACTCACCTCGGCTCCTTTTACTGAATTTAAATCAATACTAACAATATTAGCATCTCTTAACACAGGTTCTACTATAGTTATGTTATTTGATACCTCACCTAATCTATAAGATTCAAAATATAATTTATCCATCAAATCTATTTCTTCTTGCGAATTAAAATAGGTTTGATAACCTATTGTGGCATAGTTAAAAAGATTATATGGTTCATCTAAAATTATTTTGCCAACAAAACTATTATTTTTAATAGGCTTAGTGGAATCTCCTAAATTAAACTTACAGTCAATGTTAACAACATTTACCATAGGAATTAAATTATCATAAGCTCGATAATTTGCATAAGTAAGATCTTGTGTGCCTCCTAAAATAACTGGAATAATATTTTTTTTAACAAGAATACCTATAGACTCTTTTAAAGCAAAATATGTATCCTCTACACTTTCTCCTTTATTAATATCTCCTAAATCTGCAACAGTAGTATTCCAACTTCCTGGAAAAAGACCATAAAAAGATTTTCTAATTTCATTTAACTGAAATTCTTCTCCAATATAGTTTACATCATTTCTATTTTCTAAAACCCCTAATATAGCTATATCTACGCTTTCTAAATCGGGAATTCCGTTTTGAGCAGAATGAATTCTTATTTTTCTTCCTAAAGCCTGAGACGAAAGCAACTCATTGTGAGCTAAAACTAAATCGGAAACAGGAGTGAGGAAATTAAAATTCATCAATTATATAAAATTATTTCTTTTCTTTTTTTACAAATATCAACAGAAAAAACGATTTTACAACAAAACTAAAAAACAATGTTATCCACAAAACGTTGATAATTTAATGTTTTAGCAAATTCTATTTCTTTTTAGTTGCCGTTTTCTTTTTTGTAACTTTCTTTTTTGGAGTCTTAGCGTCAATAATTGCTTTCGCTTCTTCTAAAGTCATTTCAGAAACATCGACTGTTTTAGGTAATTCAACCTTTATTTTTCCTTTTAAAACATTATGCCTGCCCCAACGTGCTTTTTCAACTCGAATACCTTCGTCTTCCCAATTATGAATAACTTTATCTATCTCCTTTTGAATTTTAGTTTCAATTAATTCAACTATATCTTCATCAGATAGATTATCCCAATCGTATTTTTTATTAACGTTAATAAACATATTGTTCCATTTTATAAATGGACCAAAACGGCCTTTACCTTTTTGAACAGGTAAATCTTTATACATATATATTGGTGCATCAGCTTTTTGCTTCTCTTTAATTAAAACAATAGCATCATCAAGCTCTACACTTAAAGGATCTGTTCCTTTTGGCAAGGATACAAAAGAATCGCCAAACTTAACATATGGACCAAAACGACCATTATTAACAACAACATCTTCACCTTTATATTCTCCTAAACTTTTTGGAAGCTGGAATAAATCCATAGCTTCTTCATAAGTTATAGTATTTAATTGCTGATCTGGACTTAAACTTGCAAACTGTGGTTTTTCTTCATCATCAACCGTTCCTATTTGTACCATAGGTCCAAACTTACCTAAACGAACACTTACTTGCTTTCCAGATTTAGGATCGGTACCTAAAATACGTTCACCAGATTCTCTATCGGCGTTTTCTTTTACATCTTCTACAACTGGATGAAAATCTTTATAAAATGATTTCATCATTTTAATCCAATCTTCTTTTCCATCAGCTATATCATCAAAATCAGCTTCTACTTTAGCCGTAAAATTATAATCTAAAATATTTTCAAAATGATTTACCAAAAAGTCGGTTACAATCATCCCTATATCTGTTGGCACTAATTTACCTTTATCAGACCCTACTTTTTCAGTAAGTATAACATCTGTTAAATCATCATTTTGTAATTTAAGTTGAGAATAATTTCGTTCTTCTCCTTCAACCGTACCTTTTTCAACATAATTTCTATTTTGAATAGTAGAAATGGTTGGTGCATATGTTGACGGACGACCAATACCTAATTCTTCTAACTTCTTAACTAATGATGCCTCAGTAAATCTAGCTGGCGGACGTGTGTAACGCTCGGTAGCTGTAATATAACTATTTAGCAAAGTTTCATTGGTTTTCATTGCTGGCAACATACCTTCTTGCTCTGCATCTTCATCATCAGTACCTTCTAAATACACTTTTAAGAACCCATCAAAAGTAATAACCTCTCCGCTAGCAGTAAAAGTTTCATTGTGTGTTGATGCGCTAATTTTAACATTGGTACGCTCTAATTCTGCTTCACTCATTTGTGAAGCTATTGAACGTTTCCAAATTAAATCATATAACCGTGCTTGATCATAATCTATATCTACAGAATGCACTGCAAAGTTTGTAGGTCTAATAGCCTCATGCGCTTCTTGTGCGCCTTTAGCTTTTCCTTTATAATTTCTTGGTTTACTATATTTAGAACCATAAGCACTTTCTATTTCTGCTTGCGCGCCACTTCTTGCTTCATCAGATAAGTTTACACTATCTGTTCTCATATAAGTAATAAGACCTGCTTCGTATAAACGCTGCGCCATAGTCATAGTTTTACTTACTGAAAAATACAATTTACGCGATGCCTCTTGTTGCAGGGTAGACGTTGTAAAAGGTGCTGCTGGTGATTTTTTTGCAGGTTTTTTTTGTAAATCTGAAACTTTAAAATCAGCCGACTTATTTGACTCTAAAAATTTATAAGCTTCTTCTTTAGTTGAAAATGCCTTTGGAAGTTTTGCTTTAAAAGTTTGCCCATCTTCATTTGAAAATTCAGCATCTATTCTATAAGATGCTTCTGGTGTAAAATTTTGTATATCTCTTTCTCGTTCAACAATTAAACGCACAGAAACAGATTGTACACGACCTGCCGATAAACCTCCTTTTACTTTACGCCAAAGTACTGGCGACAACTCGTAACCTACAATTCTATCTAATACACGACGTGCTTGTTGTGCATCGACTAAATCGTAATCAATTCCTCGTGGATTCTCAATAGCTTTTTGAATTGCTGCTTTAGTAATTTCATGAAAAACAATACGTTTCGTCTTGTCCTTATCTAATTTTAAGGTTTCTGCTAAGTGCCACGCTATAGCCTCACCCTCGCGATCCTCATCACTAGCTAGCCATACCCATTCTGATTTTTTAGCTAAATCTTTCAGTTTTTTTACAACTGCCTTTTTATCTTTTGAAACTTCATATGTTGGTTTAAAATCACCATCAACATTAATCCCTAATTCCTTAGAAGGAAGGTCGGATATATGCCCAAAACTAGATTCTACTTTAAAATCTTTTCCTAAAAACTTTTCTATAGTTTTTGCCTTAGCAGGTGACTCAACAATCACTAAATTCTTCGCCATACTTCAATTTTTGAAGCTACAAATGTATATGAAAAAAAGTTTATCTGCCTAATTTTAGTGATTAACTGTCAATTATTTTAAAAAAAAGAGCTTCATTTTAAGCAATAAACACAGCTATTTTATTCATTTTTTTATTATTAAAAACTTGATTCTTCATTATGCATTCCTATTTCATCAATAGGACTAACTGAAGTAAAACCAAAAATATTTTTATACACAAAATAAATTGGCAAATACACAATAGAAATAGTAAACAATAAACCAAAACCACATGCAATAACCCCCAAAAAGCCTATAATTCCCGAAACAACTAACAGACCAAATATAAGTAACCACTTTTTTGTACCTAAACTAAAACTTAGGCTAAAAATCTCAGAACTTTCCAAATCTTCATTAAAAGCAAAAAACACAACAAATAATGTTGTATACACACTTAATATAATAGAAAGAACACCACTTAAAATTGAAGCCATTGCTGGTGGTAAAAACTTTTCTAAACCAAAATTTATCATACTAACCATTAAAGAAAACGCCGCAATTGCAAATATTTTTCCTAAATATTTACCTTTAAAAAATCGAAAAAAATCTCCAAAAGTATATGATTCATTAAAGTCAATACGCTTAACAATCCTATAAAACCCAGCAATTAATCCTGTACTAATAAAACTAATAACGAATGTAAAACCTAAAATCATGTACCTAAATGAGTCCGTTTGAAATTGCATTAAACTACTTGAGTCATTAGGATCATAATCGCCACTTTGAATTTGTTCTATAACCGAACTATACATTGGCATGTATATAGCAATAAATAAGGGAATCATTACAACCATAAGGATTAACACTAATAAAAAACCTTGAATCCATGTTTTTTTAAAAAGTTCAAAAGTTTTACTCAAAATATCTCCAAAATCTAATTCTTTAGCGTTATTAATTTTCTCTTGAAGTAATGTAAACGTATTCATATTATAAATTAATTAGTGTTCAATCAAAGGAAAGATTTTATATAATATTTAACAAAATTTATGATACATTTTATATCTGCCACTTTGTCATAAAACACAAATAAGTTGTATCTTTGCATGCTTATTGAAAGGTATGCACTTCAATTAAACTATGGAAAGAACAATAGACGAAAGCAAACAAGGAGACTCATTAATTCTTGAACAAAAAGAAGGAAACACTCGTAAACTTTTTATTGAAAGTTATGGCTGCGCCATGAATTTTAGTGATAGTGAAATTGTAGCTTCTATAATGAAAGACCAAGGATTTAACACCACTCAAAACCTTGAAGATGCCGATTTAGTTTTGGTAAATACTTGTTCTATTCGCGATAAAGCAGAACAAACTGTACGCAAACGTTTAGAAAAGTATAACGCCGTTAAACGCGATCACAACCCAAAAATGAAAGTGGGCGTTTTAGGCTGTATGGCTGAACGACTTAAAACAAAATTTCTCGAAGAAGAAAAAATTGTCGATTTGGTTGTTGGTCCTGATGCATACAAAGATTTACCAAATTTATTAGCCGAAGTTGATGAAGGTAGAGATGCTATAAACGTTATACTTTCAAAAGAAGAAACTTATGGCGATATTTCACCTGTACGTTTAAATACTAACGGTGTTACAGCATTTGTATCCATTACGCGTGGTTGCGATAATATGTGCACATTTTGCGTAGTACCTTTTACGCGTGGCAGAGAACGCAGTAGAAATCCGCAAAGTATTATTGAAGAAGTTAATGATTTATGGAACAGAGGCTTTAAAGAAATTACGCTTCTAGGTCAGAATGTAGATAGTTATCTTTGGTATGGTGGCGGACTAAAAAAAGACTTTGACAAAGCCAGTGATTTACAAAAAGCTACAGCAGTAAATTTTTCTAATTTACTAGAACTATGCGCCAAAGAACAACCAAAAATGCGTATTCGCTTTTCAACATCAAATCCGCAAGATTTAACTTTGGATGTTATTGAAACTATGGCAAAGTATCAAAATATTTGCAATCATATACATCTACCTGTTCAAAGTGGTAGCAATCGTATTTTAAAAGCAATGAACCGTTTGCATACACGTGAAGAATACATGGAATTAATTGACAACATCCGTCGTATTCTTCCAAATTGCACCATCAGTCAAGATATGATAGTTGGTTTTCCAACAGAAACCGAAGCCGATTTTCAAGATACTGTTTCATTAATGGAATATGTAAAATATCATTTTGGATATATGTTTACGTATTCTGAACGACCAGGAACTTTAGCTGGACGAAACATGAAAGATGATATTCCTGAAGAAACTAAAAAACGAAGACTGCAAGATATTGTAGACTTGCAACGAGCACATAGCGAAATTAGAACCAAAGCCTTTTTAAACACTACTGTAGAGGTTTTAATTGAAAAAGAATCTAAAAAATCTGATACGCAATGGTCTGGAAGAACATCTCAAAATGTTGTTACTGTTTTTCCTAAAGAAAACTATAAAATTGGAGATTTTGTAAATGTGAAAGTTACAGATTGCACAAGTGCAACACTAATAGGAGAAGCCATTGGTTTAAGTGAAAACAATTAAAATTTAAAATTAATGGAATCAGTTCAAGCTATAAAACAACGTTTTGGTATTATTGGAAATACACCATCACTAAATCGTGCTATTGAAAAAGCGATTCAAGTTTCACCTACAGATATTTCAGTATTGGTAACTGGTGAAAGCGGTGTTGGTAAAGAAAGTATTCCTAAAATAATACATCAATTATCACACAGAAAACACAACAAATATATTGCTGTAAACTGCGGAGCCATACCAGAAGGCACTATAGATAGTGAACTTTTTGGTCATGAAAAAGGCGCATTTACTGGTGCAACCCAAACCCGAAGTGGTTATTTTGAGGTTGCCGATGGCGGTACCATTTTTTTAGATGAAGTTGGCGAATTACCATTAACTACACAAGTACGACTATTACGTGTTTTAGAAAATGGCGAATTTATAAAAGTAGGTTCCAGCAAAGTTCAAAAAACCGATGTGCGCATTGTAGCTGCAACAAACGTAAATATGTTTGAAGCTATTGAAAAAGAAAAATTTCGTGAAGATTTATATTATAGATTAAGTACCGTAGACATTCACTTACCACCATTACGAGAACGCCAAAATGATATTCATTTATTATTCAGAAAATTTGCTAGCGATTTCGCCTTAAAATATAAAATGCCAACGGTTAAACTTACCGATAACGCTATACAAGTACTTTTAAAACATCGCTGGAGCGGAAATATTCGTCAGTTACGAAACATTGCCGAACAGGTTTCTGTTTTAGAACAAAACCGAACAATTAGTGCCGATACATTAAGAGGCTATTTACCAACTTCAGGCACCAATTTACCTGCTGTTATCAAAACTTCTAAATCTGAAAGCGATTTTAGTAGCGAACGCGAAATTTTATATAAAGTTTTATTCGACATGAAAAGCGATCTTAACGATTTAAAGAAGCTTACCATGGAACTTATGAAAACTGGTAATGTAAAAGATGTAGAAAAAGATCATGAAAGCCTTATTCAAAAAATTTATGGTGATGATAACGAAGAAGATGATACAATTTTTGAAGAATCTCAAGACACCACTGAAGTATTGTCGATTCCAGAACATTCATCAAATCATGACGACGTTGTAGATATTCAAGATAAATATCATTTCGCAGAAGAGATTGAAGAAGAGGAAACCTTATCATTACACGATAAAGAATTAGAATTAATAAAAAAATCGCTTGAGCGTCACAGCGGAAAACGTAAATTAGCAGCAGCAGAATTAGGTATTAGCGAACGTACATTATATAGAAAAATTAAGCAATACGACCTTTAAAACAAAGTGTTTAACACGCAACAAACCTAATAACAACGCGTTATACTATTACTAACAAAAACATGACACTTAGCAAAGTCGAAGTGTTCTTTAAATTATATGAAAAACTACTTTTTTTATTTTTCACTTCTTGCCTTTAGCTTTTTACTAACTGGCTGCGGATTTTATTCATTTACAGGTGCATCAATTCCTGCCAATGTTAAAACCTATCAAGTAAATCGTTTTGAAAACAATGCGCTTTTAGTAGAACCTGGTTTAGAACGAGATTTCAAACTTGCTTTAGAAGATTTAATTCAAAATCAAACTAATTTAAACCTGGTTCCATCAAATGGCGATTTAGTTTATGAGGGCGAAATAACCGATTATAGAATTTCACCAACTACAGCAACCTCGCAAAATACTGCGGCACAAAACAGACTAACAATTAGTGTAAAAGTTAGATTTTATAACAGAAAAAAAGAAGAAGATGATTTAGAGCAGTCCTTTTCATTTTTCTATGATTATGGCGGCAGTTCTTTACTATCTAGCTCACAAAAAACCACAGCGCATGAAGAAATTTTTGAACGCTTAACACAAGACATTTTTAACGCTACATTAGCAAAATGGTAATTAAAAAATAAAATATATTAAATTTGGCTACGCCAATGAATCAAACAGATTTTACATACATACTTCAAAACCCACAAGCTATAACTCATCAGCAAACCGATGCTGTAAAATCTATTATTGATGCATTTCCTTATTTCCAATCGGCACGCGCAGTTTATCTTAAAGGATTAAAAAATCAGAGTAGTTTTAAATACAATCAAGAACTTAAAACAACAGCTGCATATACAACTGATAGAAGTATTTTATTTGATTTTATTACTTCTGATGAATTTATTCAAAATGAAATCTCACAATTCATCAAAAAAAACACAGCACATTTAAAAGATATTGATGTAGAAGTTGAAGACATTTCAATAAACAAAAGTGTCACTATTGATGATGCTCTAAGACAACAAATAAAAGATACCGACGGTGTTTTAGACCCAGCATTATTTGAAGCAAAAGAGAAATCCCTAATAAAACAAGCTACTTTTGTTTTAGACGAAACTGAATCTATTAAAAATGTTACTGAAAAAACAAAAACACAAGAAGTTTCTGCTTCTGATATACTAAACTTAGGAAAACCACTTCAATTTGAAAAAAGAGAAACTCACTCTTTTAACGAATGGTTAAAAATAACAAGCTACAAGCCTATAGTAAGAAAAGAAACCGAAGAACCTACAAAAATTAATAAAAAAGAACCTACTCCTAAAGCTAAAGACAAAGCCAAAAAGTTTGAGTTAATAGATAAATTTATCTCTGAAAACCCTAAAATAAATCCTAAAAAATCTACATCATCTAAAGGCAATCTTGCTAAAGCTCAAATGATACAACCAGAATCATTAATGACCGAGACTTTAGCTCGTATTTATGTAGAACAAAAAAACTATAAAAAGGCAATTCAATCTTATAGAATTTTAAGTTTGAAATATCCAGAAAAAAGTAGTTTCTTTGCAAACCAAATTAAGGCAGTAGAACAATTACAAGAACATAATAACAAAGAATAATGAGTACGTTTACAATATTTTTAGCATTAATTGTTGTAGTAGCATTTTTACTAATAGTAGTAATTATGGTGCAAAACCCTAAAGGAGGTGGATTATCTTCTTCTTTTGGCGGTGGTGGAACCCAACAATTAGGTGGTGTAAAAAAGACAACAGATTTTTTAGACAAAAGCACATGGACTTTAGCAACATTATTATTAGTACTAATATTACTTTCTAATGTAGCAATAAACAAAGGCTCTAATAGTATCGATTCTAAAGCATTAGATCCTGATGCAACAAGCACACAAGCTTTACCTAATACAGCAGCTGATGACGCTGTAACAATAAAAGATAGTGTTAATTAATTACGTTGTAATTAGAAACAAAAAATGCCAACTGTAATAGTTGGCATTTTTTGTTTCTGCAAGTTTGTCAGTTATCAAGTATTGGCACATTTTTAGCTTCTTGCTAAGACATAAATAATAATTTAATTAAATAAAAGTAATATTAAAATGAGCTTAAACATTAAACCATTAGCAGACCGCGTTCTTATTGAGCCTGCTGCTGCTGAAACAAAAACTGCTTCGGGAATTATTATTCCAGATAACGCTAAAGAAAAACCACAAAAAGGAACTGTTGTTGCTGCTGGAAAAGGCACCAAAGACGAACCTATTACTGTAAAAGTTGGCGATACTGTTTTATATGGTAAATATGCAGGAACAGAGCTTAAACTTGAAGGAACTGATTATTTAATAATGCGCGAAAGCGATATTCTAGCTATCATCTAAAAATAGCTTTTTTCATTTCCGCTTTCGCGGAAATCTCATTAAACATAACTAGATTTTCATTAAACAGTTTTCCGCTTTAGCGGAAATAAAAAACAAAGCATATTATGGCAAAAGATATAAAATTTGATATTGAAGCACGCGACGGATTAAAACGTGGTGTTGATGCATTAGCAAATGCAGTAAAAGTAACATTAGGACCAAAAGGACGTAATGTAATTATTGGTAAAAGTTTTGGAGCACCTCAAGTAACAAAAGATGGCGTATCTGTAGCTAAAGAAATTGAACTTGATGACGCTCTAGAAAATATGGGTGCACAAATGGTAAAAGAAGTTGCTTCTAAAACTAACGATTTAGCTGGTGATGGAACAACAACTGCTACTGTTTTAGCACAAGCTATTGTTAAAGAAGGTTTAAAAAATGTTGCCGCTGGCGCAAATCCAATGGATTTAAAACGCGGTATTGACAAAGCTGTTGAAGCCATTACTTTAGACTTAGAAAAACAAGCTAAAAAAGTAGGCAACTCATCAGAAATGATTAAACAAGTAGCTGCTATTTCGGCTAATAACGATGATACTATTGGAGAATTAATTTCTCAAGCTTTTGAAAAAGTTGGTAAAGAAGGTGTTATTACTGTTGAAGAAGCCAAAGGAATGGATACTTATGTAGACGTTGTTGAAGGTATGCAGTTTGACAGAGGTTACCTATCTCCTTACTTTGTTACAGATTCTGATAAAATGATTGCTGATTTAGAAAATCCATACATTTTATTATTTGACAAAAAGATTTCTAACTTACAAGAAATTCTTCCAATATTAGAACCAGTTGCTCAATCTGGTCGTCCTTTATTAATTATTGCTGAAGATGTAGACGGACAAGCATTAGCTACATTAGTAGTAAACAAATTACGTGGAGGTCTTAAAATTGCTGCTGTAAAAGCACCAGGTTTTGGAGACAGACGTAAAGCTATGTTAGAAGATATTGCTATTTTAACTGGTGGTACTGTAATTTCTGAAGAACGCGGATTTACTTTAGAAAATGCCGATTTAAGTATGTTAGGTACTGCTGAAACTGTTACTGTTGATAAAGACAATACAACTATTGTAAATGGTGCAGGTGATGCTAAAGACATAAAAGCGCGTGTTAACCAAATTAAAGCACAAATTGAAACAACAACTAGTGATTATGATAAAGAAAAACTACAAGAACGTTTAGCTAAATTAGCTGGAGGCGTTGCTGTTCTTTATGTAGGTGCTGCTAGTGAAGTTGAAATGAAAGAGAAAAAAGATCGTGTTGATGATGCATTACACGCAACCAGAGCTGCCGTTGAAGAAGGTATTGTTGCTGGTGGTGGTGTTGCTTTAGTGAGAGCTAAATCGGTTTTAGAAAAACTAACTACCGATAATTTAGACGAAACAACTGGTGTTCAAATTGTAGCACGTGCTATTGAAGCACCTTTACGTACTATTGTTGAAAATGCTGGTGGCGAAGGTTCTGTTGTAATAAACAAAATTCTTGAAGGCAAAAAAGACTTTGGTTTTGATGCCAAAACTGACACCTATGTTGATATGCTAAAAGCTGGTATTATCGATCCTAAAAAAGTAACACGTGTAGCTTTAGAAAATGCAGCATCTGTTGCTGGAATGATTCTTACTACCGAATGTGCTTTAGTAGACATTAAAGAAGATGCTCCTGCTATGCCTCCAATGGGAGGTGGTGGTATGCCAGGAATGATGTAAATCGAGAGTCTCGATACATAAATTATAAAAAACGCCTCAATTAATTTTGAGGCGTTTTTGTTTTAAGTAATTTAATTAGACTATTATCCGTTTTGTAAGTATCGTCATCACCTTTGCTGTGCTCCTCTTTCATACTATTATCTCTATACCTACAACATGGATGAACAGTAGCATAAGCTTCATCAGTTGCTTTAGCATTTTTAGTATCGTGTCCAGCTTCAAGAACTTTAGACTCAATGGTTTTTAAATTGGTTTTACGAGCATCATAAATCAACTTTAATTCATGTGTTTTCACATCCCAAACTGCCGATTTTACGCCCTTTGTATTTAAACTCGCTTTTTCAATTCTAGTTTTACACATCATACAGATACCATCTACTTCCATAGTAGCTTTTGCATTTTTATTTTGAGCAAATGTTGTTGTTGCAATTAGCATAATTGCTATTATTACTATTTTTTTCATGTCTTTAAATTTATTTTTAAAATCATTCTAATAATGATTATTTACTTATTGTATTTTAAATCGTAATCCTGCATAATAATTGCTTCCAAAAATAGGTCCATACACAAATGTAGAATCAAAATTCGCTCCAAAAGGATTATCGGCTCCTAAAATAGGATTATTTTGTCTCACATTAGTAATATTTTCACCACCTATATATACTTCAAACCTAGAAGAAAACACTTTTGTTACTTGTGCATTTAAAGTGGCTAATGTTGGCGTATTAGCAGGTAATTGATATTCTATAGGATTTGATACTGTAGATGAAAATCGCTGTTCACCCAACCAATTATAAGTTGCATCAAACTTCCACTGTTTAGCCCCTTCTTTTGCATGTGTTTCATACGATACATTTGCAAACAATCGATGTTTTGGAATTAATGGTTTCTCTAACTTATCTGAATTATATTGCGTTTGCACATCATAATATTTATATGCCATTCGTAAATCGAAATTCTTAAAAGCATTATAATTAAATTCTATCTGAAAACTATTTGCATAACTTTCTCCGTCTAGATTATAAAAACTAACTGCTTGTGGATTTTCATAATCTATCACAACCTGATTTTTAAAATCGGTTTTATAATAATCTAAAGTGACATCTGCTTTTCTTTCAAATAAGTTAAATCCTTGTAAAAAAGACATACCATAATTCCATGCAATCTCAGGGCTTAATCCATAAACACTACCTCCACTATTTACAACATTAATAACTCTAGAGGTTGAAAACATATTTTGGTTTTCAGCAAAAATATTGGCACTCCGTTTTCCACGACCAACAGAAGCGCGTAAAGCCGATTTCGCCCAAGGTGTATAGCGCACATGTAATCTAGGAGTTACAAAAGTGCCCAATAAATTATGATTATCAATGCGTACACCTGCTGTTAAATTCAGCTTATCTAAATTATCATAATTATATTCAAAAAAAGCGCCAACAGAATGCTCTGTTCTTTCATAAGAAACCGTATTTACAAACTCATCATAATGATCGTAAGTATAACTAATACCCGTTTTTATTTTATGCCTCGAATCGCTAATAATAGAATTATAAATAGCATTTGTATATAAACTGTTTTGGGTAATATCGTATTGGTTTAATCCAAAATATGATGCCTGTTTATGATTACTAAAAGCTGTTTGAATCCCCAAACTCTGATAAGGAATTTCTGGATTCACATAGCCTAATTTAGCCGAAATCTCGTAACGCTTCGTGTCAATTTCACTTCCCCAATTATTAGTAGTTAATTTATCGGTATCAGGATTAAATTCGAGTTGACCAGCTTGCTTTTCGTCATTTAAAAATTTAAAATTTATAAAACTTACAATGCCTTTTTCAGCATTTGTGTATTGCCAACGGTTCATTAAATTCACCTGTTTTTGCAATGGCATATCAAGAAATGAATCATTATTATTATCATTTTTTTCATCCCTAACATTACCATGAACATACAAACCAGAATACCATTTATCACTTAGCTTGGTATTAATATGTGTGTTTAATTCTAACCTTCCATTAGCTGCTCCATAAACATTTACAAACAGTTTATCGTCCGTTGTAGGTTTCACCAATTCTGCATTTATTTGTCCTGCAATACTTTCGTATCCATTAACAACGCTACCTGCTCCTTTTGTTATTTGAATACTACTTACCCAAGTTCCAGGAATAAAACTCAATCCGAAAGCTTGTGAAGCACCTCGAATAGATGGAATATTTTCTGTAGCAATTAAAATATACGGACTTGTTAATCCTAACATTTTAATTTGTCGTGTTCCCGTAACAGCATCAGCAAAATTAACATCGATAGATGGATTAGTTTCAAAACTTTCAGAGAGGTTACAACAAGCCGCTTTTAATAATTCATCACTACTAATCGTACTAACATTTGTTGCCTGCATATACGATTTTGAGGTAGCTTGTCTTCTAGAAGTAATGGTTACTTCATCTAAATTATCAGTCGGCTGCAACCAATGATGCACCATTTGTGGTTTGGTAATAGTAAGCGTGTCTGTTTTAAAACCAACATAACTTATAACAAGCTTTGTATTTTCTTTTGAATATGAAATTGAAAACTTTCCATCTATATCGGTTACTACACCAATAGTTGTATCTAACCAATACACATTAGCACCTGCTAGCCCTATATGCTCATTCTTTTCATTTGCTTCCATTATCATTCCTATAATCTTCTGTTGTGAAGACATTATTAATGGAAACAATAGTAGACTATAAAAGTAGTTTTTCATTTTAAAATATAGAGACATATTAATGGTCTTACAAACATAATATTATTTTCCTTCTAATGATTATGCTTTTATTGGTCTTCTGATTTCATTATACTAGACTGATTCATCATCATTTCGTGATCGTATTGACAACAACCTGGTAAACCTTTATAAGCTTCTTCACTACTAGCTGCTTTTTCGGTATCATAACCTGAAGCTGCTATTGCTTTATGAATGGCCATTGCATCGGTTTTGGTATCATCAAAAGAGACATCAATTTTCTTTTTATCAACAACCCAATTGGCATTTGCAACACCATCTACACTATTGGCAGCTTTTTCAATGGTACTTTTACACATTCCACAGTTTCCTCTAACTCCAAAAGATAGTTCTGTCATAGCCATTTCTTTAGATATTTCAGTAGTTGTTGTTTCTGTTTCTTTTTTAGTTTCATTTTTACAACTTATTAAACCTAATGCTGCTATTACAGCGATACTTAAAATTACTTTTTTATTCACGTCGTTTACATTTTTGTTTTTGTGTTCGTGATTTTTCTTTGAAAAATTCATTGTTTTTAAATTTATTTGTTATTATTCTATTACTTGTTTTACTTCTCCACAGGTAAGCATAGCGTTACCAAAATATGGATTGATTACTTTTTCTTCTTTACTCAACCAATATGCACCATTGTTATTATCTGCCATTGGACAAAACTCTACAAAGACTTTTTCATTAATACCAAATAACTGAAGTGTTTTAATTAAGTGTAATGAGAAAAGCTTAAAATGATTTCTTTGCGTTGCAATATTTGATGTATTTGAAATTGAAGTTGCTGATACTTTTATTTCTTTTTTTAATATCATCCAATGATTATGTCCCTCTTTAGAGTTTAAAAGTTTCATATCTACTTCATTTAAATGATCTAATAACTTTTTTGATTCTACTATTACGTTATCTGAATGATCTTTAACTAAAGCATCTTTAAGTTTGATATAATCATTAAAAACTATTTTTAATTGATTTTGAAAGTCCTTTGATACTTTTATCCTTTCATTCTTTTGAGAATAGTTTGGATCATCTTTTGTTTTAGTAGTCTCCATACCCAAGTGCCCCTCATGACCAGTCATAACTTTCCCGCTTTCTTTATTCATCATGGATTTTTCACCCTGTAATTGAGCTGCTGCATCAACAGTAAACGTTCCATTGGTTACTATTTTATCGCCATTGTTCAAACCATCTACAACTTCATAATTATCACCAATTTGATTCCCTAATGCAATTTCACGCATTTCAAAAATAGGTTGGTCTGGATTTGTTTTAATATATACAACAGAACGTTCTCCTGTCCATAAAACCGCTGATGATGGGATGGTTAATACTTGCCCTTTACTTGAAGTGACTCCTTTAACCTTTCCTTCAACAAACATACCTGGTTTAAAAATAGCATCAGTGTTATTTAGCACCACTCTCAAGGTTACTGTTCTTGTTTTTGTATTTAAAACTGGTTCAATGAAATCTACTTTCCCTTTAAACTCCTTATTAGGATAGGACTTAGTAGTTACAATAACTTCCTGCCTTTTCTTGAAGCGGTCAATCTGATTTTCATAGACATCAAAATTTGCCCATACTGTATTTAAATCGGCAATCTTCAACAAGGGTTGACCTTGTTTGATGTAATCTCCTTGTTCTACCAATTTTTCGGTAACAGTTCCTGAAACCGTAGCATAAACTGGAAGATTTTCTTTTACTTTTTGGGTGTCTTCAATCTGATTGATTTGACTGTCTGAGAGCTTCCATAGTTTTAATTTATTTCGAACCGCCTTGTATAGTGCAGGTTGAGATTCTTTTAAAGAAGCTGCTGTTATCAATTCTTGTTGTGCGGCATATAATTCTGGTGAATAAATGGTTGCTAATAGCTGACCTTTACGAACTACTTCGCCTGTGAAACTAATATTCAATCGTTCTATTCTACCCGAAAAAAAACTGACTTGTACTGCGTTTGCTTCTTCATTTTCAGCAATTTTACCAGACAATTTGATAGTCTTATCTTCTATTTTGCCATCTCCAACTATAGACGTTTGAATGTTTGCCAAAGCCATGGCATTTTCTGTTAGTTTAAATTGATCTGCCGCTAATCCATCAACACTAGTTTCCGCAGGAATTAAATCCATTCCACAAATAGGACAATCACCTGATTCTGTTTGCATAATTTGTGGGTGCATAGAGCAGGTCCACATTTGATTGGTTTCAGCAACTTCGTCGTGGTTATGCACTGTTTTTTCGTTTGATGTGCCTCCAAATAGCAACCAACCTAATAATAACCCTACTATTAATATGCCTGCATAAATTATATATCTTTTCATGTTATTATATTTTAACATTTCTTAATCGTAATGCATTAACTATTACTGAAACTGAACTAAAACTCATTGCTAATGCTGCTATCATTGGTGACAGCAGAATACCAAAGAATGGGAATAATACGCCTGCTGCTATTGGCACACCAAATGTGTTATAAATGAGTGCAAAAAATAGATTCTGCTTAATATTTCTCATCACAGCATTGCTTAAATTTTTGGCTTTTACAATACCGTGTAAATCGCCTTTAACCAAAGTTATCATAGCACTTTCTATCGCTACATCCGTTCCTGTTCCCATGGCAATACCTACATCACTTTTTGCCAATGCTGGTGCATCGTTAATTCCATCACCTGCCATAGCAACCACATTTCCATTTTCTTGTAGTTTCTCAACTTCTTTAAGTTTGTCTTCAGGCAGCATACTGGCTTTAAAATCTGCCAGATTAAGTTCTGTTGCTACTGCTTGTGCCATATCGTGATTATCGCCTGTAAGCATGATGACATCAATGCCTTTATTTTGAAGTACTTTGACAGCTTTAATACTTGTTTCTTTTATTTTATCGCCAATAACCACATATCCAACTACATTTTCATCAATTGATAAATAAGAAACCGTTTTACCTTGTTTTTGGTATGTTTTAGCCTCATCCTTCATTTCAGAAGTAATGTCTGCTTTCGCATATTCCATCATTTTAGGGTTTCCTAATGCTACTTTTTCACCATCTATTTTGGCTTCAACACCTTTTCCTGTGACTGCACTAAAATCTTCGGATTTTAATATTTCTGTATTGTGTTCTTTCCCATATTTTACAGTAGCTTCTGCTAAAGGATGTTCGCTATTTTTATTTAGTGAAACGATGTATTGTGGTACCTCTTTTTTATTTAGGTTATCGCTAAAAGCACCTATCGTTTCTACTGTTGGCTTTCCCTCTGTAATGGTTCCTGTTTTGTCAACGATAAGTATATTTACCTTATCCATTTTTTCAAGAGCTTCAGCATTTTTAATCAATACACCATTTTGAGCACCTTTACCCACACCAACCATTACAGACATTGGTGTTGCCAAGCCTAATGCACACGGACACGCAATGATTAATACTGCAATTGCATTGACAAACGCATACACATAAACTGGTTCTGGCCCCCAAAAAGACCATACAATGAATGTGATTATTGATATGGTAACTACAACTGGCACGAAATAACCCGAAACTTTATCAGCTAAATTTTGAATAGGTGCTCGACTTCTACTCGCATCATTAACCATATGAATGATTTGAGACAAAAGAGTATCACTTCCTACTTTTTCAGCTTTCATTAAAAAAGATTGATTCCCATTAATAGTTCCGCTGCTTACCTTATCATCTTTAGATTTATTTACTGGAATAGGTTCACCTGTAATCATCGATTCATCAATAGTTGTTTCGCCTTCAGTGATTACACCATCTACAGGAATTTTATCGCCTGGTTTTACTTTTAAAATATCATTTAATTCAATATTGTCGATACTCACTTCAATTTCTTCACCATCTACTATTTTTAGGGCTTTATTAGGTGCTAACTTCAATAATTCTTTTACTGCTGAATTGGTTTTGCTATGCGCACGAGCTTCTAACAGCTGACCTAAAAGCACCAACGTTAAAATAACTGTTGCTGCTTCAAAATAGACGTGGACTGCACCCGATTCTGTTTTAAATTGTGCTGGAAAAAAATCTGGAAAGAACATTCCAAAAACGCTAAATACCCACGCCACACCTGATCCAATTCCAATAAGCGTAAACATATTGAGATTCCACGTTTTGATACTTTTAAAAGCACGCTCAAAGAACATCCACGTGGCATAAAACACAACTGGAATGGATAATGCAAATTGAATCCAATTCCAATATTTCTGTTCCACTATTTCATATAATGGATTATTATTGAGCATATCACTCATAGCTATTAAAAAAATAGGTAAGGTAAAAGCCGTAGCAATCCAAAATTTTCTTAATAGCTTTTTATAAGTTTTCTCTTCTGCTGAAACATCTGGTTGCATGGGCACTAAATCCATACCGCAAATAGGACACGAACCGGCTTCATCTTTTATAACTTCTGGGTGCATTGGACATATCCATTGTTCTTTTGAAGTTGAGGATAGGTTTTGTTCTTCTACTAAATCCATTCCACAAACTGGACAATCGCCTGGTTTGTCATAGGTTTTATCGCCTTCGCAATGCATAGGACAATAAAAAGTACCAGTTCCTTTGCCTTTGGGCTCTTTTTCCTTTTTAACCTTGGAATTCTGTTGTTGGTCTCCTTGTTTATGAATGCTATATCTGTCACCATCATTTTTTAAAGCTTCTTGAAATCTTTCTATGGGAATATGTGATTCCATTTCAATAATAGCCTCTGATTTTTCTAAATTAACAGAAGCCTCCGAAACACCTTCCACTTTAGAAAGTGTTTCCTCTACGTTACTGCGACAACCATTGCAGGTCATTCCGTGTATGTGATATGTGTGTTTCATGTTTTACTTAATTAAATAATTAATTATTGTGCTTTGCACATAGTAGATCTTTACAGACTCTATTTGGTTCATTTGAAACTTTAATTGCAATTCTTGAATATCCAAAACATCATTAAAATCAATCGTACCTGTTTCATAACTTTTTATTAAAATTTCCTCGGCATCTTTAGCTTGCTTTAGGTTTTTAGTTTGAGTAGTATAACTTATTCTTGCTGAAATACACTCATTAATCGCCTTGCTTAAAAGTGTTTCCAAAGTGTTTAATCGTTCCTGTTTTTGAGCTGTTATTTCTTGTTGTTCTAACTCATTTTGTTTGGTTTGGGATTTATATTTTTTATTAAAAATTGGAATTGACACCGAAACCATAGGCATCACAATATCTTTTCCGTTATCGGAAAAACTCATATTCGGTCTTTCAGAAACGTTGATATAATCTAGTCCAAAACCAATCATAGGACTGCTTTCTTTTTGATTTAGCAATTCCGATTGTTCTACGGATTGATAGAGTTTATCATATTTCAATAATTCGGGATGCAATTCTAAACTTTTAGTATTGATTTTAAAATCTTCAGAAGGCATCATTAAACTATCTACCACAGTAACTAAAACATTGTTATCTCTATTTAAAAGATTATTAAGATTCGTCTGTTCCGCTAAAAATTGTTGTTGCAACACATCCTTTAGTTGTTGCATTTCATTTTGACGCATTTGTAATCGCAACACATCGACTGCTGATGCTTTTCCTATTTCAACCGAAGTTAATGCTAATGTTTCATAAGTTTTAAGTAGTTTGATGTTTTCAGTTAATATCTCTTGCTTTGCTTTGTTGACGTATAAATTATAATAGGATTGTGATACCGAAACTATCAATTTTCGCTTTGCGATAACAATATCTTCATATTTAGCATCTGCTAATGAACTTACATAATTTTCTCTTGATGTAATGGTTCCAAACCAAGGAAGCATTTGTTTAGCCGACACTTTAAAACGTTGTGCTCCTGTTCGTGTTTCTGGTTCACTTACAAAATAACCTACACCAAATTCGGTATTAGGAATGGTATTTACTTCGTTTACTTTTTCGGAAGCTCTTTTGTATTTCAACTCAAATTTTTGAATTTCTGGGTTGTTCGCTAAAGCTTCATTTATGAGTACTTCTAATTGTTGTGCATTCACAAAGAGACTCAAGAAAAAAGAGCCAAGAAACAAGACAATTTTCATATTGATTTTTAAGTATTTCATTTTACAGTTCCTTTAAGTTGAACTTCGGCTTTCCAGCTGAATAATACTGGTACTACAAATAAGGTTATTAAGGCTATAAGCATGCCTCCAAAACTTGGTATTGCCATTGGAATCATAATATCGCTTCCTCTTCCTGTTGATGTCAATACCGGCAATAATGCTAATATGGTGGTTGCAGTCGTCATTAAACAAGGTCTTATTCGTTTTTCTCCTGCTTCTACTATGGATGCTCTAATTTCTTTTCTGCTTTCTGGTGTATTTCTATCAAAGGTTTGCGTTAAATAGGTTGCCATTACGACACCATCGTCGGTTGCAATTCCGAAGAGCGCAATAAATCCAACCCAAACCGCTACACTTAAATTAATTGAGTGTATCTGGAATAAGTCTCGCATATTTTCCCCAGCGACGTTGAGGTTTAAAAACCAATCTTGACCATATAACCAAATCATAATAAAGCCACCTGCAAAAGCCACTGCAATACCTGTAAATACCATTAATGATGTTGCAACTGATCGGAATTGGAAATACAGTATCAAAAAGATAATTACCAACGCTAATGGCACAACAACAGATAGTGTTTTTTCTGCTCGTAATTGATTTTCGTAGGTTCCTGTAAATGCATAGTTGATCCCTTTTGGCACAATTAGCTCACCAGAATCTATCTTTTCTTGGATTAGTGCTTGTACATTTTCAACAACGCTTACTTCTGCAAATCCACCCAGTTTATCAAACAACACATAGCCTACTAAAAAGGTGTCTTCACTTTTAATGACTTGTGGTCCTTTTTCGTAACGAATGGTTGCCAATTCGCTTAACGGAACAGAACTTCCTTTTGAAACAGGAATATAAATTTGTTTTAAATCGCTTGGATTAGCTCTTAATTCTCTTGGGTATCGAACGCGAACACCATAACGTTCTCGACCCTCAACAGTTTGAGTTAACACCATACCACCAACAGCTACTTTAAGCACATTTTGCACATCCTCTATCGTTACACCATAACGTGCAATTTTGTCTCTATCTATATCAATTAACAAATAAGGTTTCCCAACAATACGGTCGGCAAAAACAGCCTCTTTTTTAACACCTTCAGCTTCCTTGATGATATTTTCTAATTGCATACCAAAAGCTTCAATTTGTTTTAAGTCTTGACCTTTTACTTTAATTCCCATGGGTGCTCGCATGCCTGTTTGAAGCATGACCAATCTTGTTTCAATGGGTTGTAACTTTGGTGCAGAGGTTACGCCTGGTAATTTGGTAACTCTTACAATGTCCTTCCAAATATCATCTGGTGATTCAATTTCTGGTCGCCAGTTACGATAGTATTCACCATCATGGTCTTCAATTAATTGAGACCTTTTAACTGTACTAAAAGTGATATTTTTAGAATTATTTGGATTTGCAAGGAAACGACCATCTTTTAGTTCAAATAAACCGTCATCGTTGACTTTGTAGCGTTGACGTTCTCCATTTTTATTCAGCTTATATTCTGGTTTATACTGAATAATATTCTCATACATGGAAAGTGGTGCTGGGTCTAAAGCCGATTCTGTTCGTCCTGCTTTACCGACTACCGTTTCAATTTCTGGAATACTAGCAACTGCCATATCTAATTGCTGTAAAACCCGTTTGTTTTCCTCAACGCCTGCATGAGGCATTGATGTTGGCATTAATAGAAATGAGCCTTCATTTAATGATGGCATAAACTCTTTACCTGTGTTTTTCATAATAAAAAAACCTGCGATTACAATCGCTATTGGTACTGATAAAAACAGTAGTTTATGATCTAAACACCATCTTAAAATACGTGTGTAATATTTTATAAATAATGAAAAAACACCCAATAAGCCAAAGCATATAACACTTACAAAAATGAGATTTAAAAAGATGCTTTTATCAACTCCTAACGGTCTCCAATATTCAGCTAACAAGAATACAATAGCGGATACCGAAATAATAATATTGATTAGTTTTTTTGAAAGTGAAAAGTGAAAAGTGAAAAGTGAAAAATTCCATTCATTTTTATCTAAAAGCAAACTTAATATTGCTATTGCTCCAAAACCAACTAATATTAATCCTATCCAATAACCATATATTATTGCAGCAACACCTAATGCTATTAAAACGCCATTTAAAATAGTTTTAAAATTGGTTTTAATACTTTTCTTTCTGAATAAAAACGCTGCAAATGGTGGTATTAAAAATAAGGCCACAATAATAGATGCTGTTAAAGCGAATGTTTTTGTGAAGGCTAATGGTCTGAATAATTTGCCTTCTGCACCAATCATAGTAAAAACAGGAATAAAACTAATAATAGTTGTCATTACTGCGGTTACGATGGCACCAGAGACTTCTGCTGTGGCGTTATACACTACTGTATTAATGGATTGTGAACCATTATCTTCATCTAAATGCCTTATAATGTTTTCTGAAAGTATGACACCAACATCAACCATGGTTCCGATAGCAATAGCAATACCAGAAAGCGCTACGATGTTTGCATCTACACCAAAAAACTTCATGGCTATAAAAACCATTAAAACTGCTACGGGTAATAATCCACCAATTAATAAAGATGCTCGAAGATTAAAGACCATAATGATAATAACCAAAATGGTAATTAGAATCTCTAAAGTCAATGCTTCGTTAAGTGTGCCTAATGTTTCTTGAATGAGTTCTGTTCTATCATAAAATGGAACTATGGTTACTTGCGAGGTTCTTCCATCTGATAAAACTTTAGAAGGTAATCCTGCACTTAATTCGTTAATTTTCTCTTTTACGTTATTGATAACTGCCATTGGGTTGGCACCATAACGTGCTACCACAACAGCGCCAACAACCTCTGCACCTTCTTTATCTAATATACCTCTACGCGTTGCAGGACCTAATGAGACGTTTCCAATATCTTTAATTCGAAGTGATGTATAATCTTCAGAAGTAACAACGGCATTTTCTATATCTTCAATAGACTTCACATAACCTAAACCACGTACTAAATATTCAGCATTATTAATTTCAATAGTTTGCGCACCAATGTCTTTATTACTTTCCTTAACTGCTTTTACTACTTCGTTTAAACCAATGTTATATTGTCGCATGAGTTCTGGGTTCACATCAACCTGATATTCCTGAACGTAGCCACCAATGGAAGCAACTTCAGACACGCCGCTTGCAGACGACAATGCATACTTTACATAGTAGTCTTGAATACTTCGAAGTTCTTGCAAATCCCAACCACCAGTTACATTTCCGTTTTCATCACGTCCTTCAAGTGTATACCAAAATATTTGACCTAATCCTGTGGCGTCTGGCCCTAAAGTAGGATTGACACCTTCGGGTAATAAACCACTTGGTAAGGAATTGAGTTTTTCGAGAATGCGGCTTCTACTCCAGTAAAACTCTATGTTTTCTTCAAAAATGATGTAGATACTCGAAAAGCCAAACATAGAAGAACTACGAATTGTTTTTACACCAGGAATACCGAGTAGCGATGTTGTTAATGGGTACGTGATTTGGTCTTCTATATCTTGTGGCGAACGACCATCCCATTTAGTAAATACTATTTGTTGGTTTTCGCCAATATCAGGAATAGCATCTACAGCAACTGGATTACTTGGTAAAAACCCTGTATCCCAATTAAAAGGTGCATTGACAGTTCCCCATCCTACAAAAAGGACGAGTAGCAGAACTGCTACGAGTTTGTTTTCTATTAAAAATTTGATGCTTTTATTTAGCATTAGCTTTGATTATTAAACAAATTAGACGTTAGCGTTAGGAAAACACCAAATACAACGAATTATCCGTACGACATAAAGCCATAGGATAAAACAGTCTAAAATTTAAAAATCAAATTAAATAGGTCTCGTCAATTTTGTAGAGTCGCCTTATGACGAGTGGTGGTTCATATGCTTCGTATGAAGAGACAGTTTTCTTTAAACTTTCAAAACCAATAATATATGTGTAAACAAATGAAGTTATGAATACCTGTTGCTCAAAAGAAATTTTGTTAACTTGTAATTGTAATTCGTTTTGACCATCAACTACTAATTGTTTATCATCGCAACAATTTTTATTGATAATTGAACAACCATCAGTAGACGGTTTTTCCATTTCCATACCACACCCTTTGGTCTTATGAAAAATGGCACTTTCTACTAAAGTACCCCCACAATAATGCATGTTCACAGTAAAGGACATTGTAGAGAATAACACTACAAAAGCCATTGCTAAAGACATTATTTTATGGAATACTTGCTTCATACTGAAATCAAAGTTACAAAATTTAAAGCTGCTATGTACCCATTTTGTAAAATGATTAACATTTAACCCCTAAGTTTATGATAATAAAACGCTGGCAATAAAAGGATTAAAATGATTGGTTGAATTAAAAAACGACGCACATTAAAAAACAAATAATAATCTTCTTGTTTTGGATTTATAACAAAATATAAATAGATTAATAGCAGTACAAAAAATGCAATTGAGTACACAATTGCAGAAAACTTAATAATACTCTTATCTATAAAAAACACATAAAGTATCGCTAATGAAATTAGAGTATTTAAAACATAACGTAGTGTTGTAAATGCTGTTAATTTTAGTACTTCACGTCTCGGACTATCAATATACAAATAGTCGTTTTGAAAAAAAGTTAAATAAGGATCGTAGAATAATTCATTCTCAAAAAAACGAATTAAAACCAATAACCCAAAAAGGATAAATAGCACTATGTATTTTAAAGACTTACTCATCCTTTTTTATTCAATTTAGAAAAACGATTCACCCAAAAAATCCATAATAAAAACACCAAACCATATATAATACCTGGAAAAACAACCGTATGTAAAAACTCAGAATGGTGTGGATAATGATATAACCCAATACTCAAAATAACAATGCGTAATAAATTAACTATATAAATTATAACACTGCCTGATAAGATATAAAAAAAAGTAGTTTTTAATTTCCCTGAAAAAGCTATAATAAAAGAAACAAACAAAATAATAACACTAATAGCATTACAACCTTCTATAACTCTGGCTAAATATTTACCATTAATAATAAGCTTCATCGAAGGTTCATCTGAATGTGGTAAAACTTGTGTTTTATATCCAAATGTATTTAACAATGCCTCCGTTTGTTTAGAAACCAAATGCGTCATATAATCTGGGTAGAATTTTGAACCATCAGAATATTGTAAATACAATTTATACAATACAGCTAAAGATATATACACTACTAAAAAAGTAAGTATAAATTTTATAACCGACCTATATTTTATAAAAAGGGCTTTCACTAAAATCAATATCGTTAAATTATACAAAACGGAATATCTAAATTACAGCTTTTTAAATACTTTTACCAAAAACTTTTAACTTTATGATTTTTGAATCCCTAAAACCACAAATTGAAACCATTATTTTACAAATAGAAAAAACGGTAGACGAACGTCTTTTAAGTATTTGTGAGTTGTTAGAAAAAAACATTGAATACTACAATTGGGTGGGATTTTATTTTAAAAATGGAATTAAAGAAGAACTTATTTTAGGCCCTTATGTTGGCGCACCTACAGACCATACTATTATCCCTTTTGGAAAAGGCATTTGCGGACAAGTAGCTGTTAGTAATAAAAACTTTGTAGTGCCAGATGTATCTGCTCAAGATAATTATATTGCCTGTAGCATTACTGTTAAAGCTGAAATTGTAGTGCCTATTTTTGTAAATGGTGAAAATGTTGGACAAATAGACATAGACTCGAATACACCAGACCCTTTCACTAAAGCAGACGAACGCTTTTTAGAGTTTGTTTGTACTAACGTAGCCAAAATTATATAGTTGTTAACAACTTATTCTATTAGTTAAAAAAACACTCGGTTTTTCATAATTCTTAGCTTATTTTTTTAAAGTAAATAAGTACTTTTGCAAATATTTATAATTCTGATTAAAAGCATTTAAATTTTCAAAACAACACAACAAAATGAGCAACGAAAAAACCATTAAATCGGCATTAATTTCGGTATTTAGTAAAGATGGGCTAGAACCTATTGTAAAAGAACTAGACAAACAAGGTGTAACTATTTATTCTACTGGCGGCACCGAAAAATTCATTAACGATTTAGGTATTAAAGTTGTTCCTGTAGAGGATGTTACTTCATACCCATCAATACTTGGCGGACGTGTAAAAACATTACACCCAAAAGTTTTTGGAGGTATTTTAAACAGACAAAATCATGCTGGCGATATTGCTGAATTAGCTGAATATGAAATTCCGCAAATAGATGTAGTTATTGTAGATTTATATCCATTTGAAAAAACAGTAGCTTCAGGCGCAAGCAATCAAGATATTATTGAAAAAATAGACATAGGAGGTATTTCGTTAATTCGCGCTGCTGCTAAAAATTATGCTGATGTTATTTGTGTATCATCAGTTGATGATTATGCAGAATTTTTAGAATTAATTTCTGAAAACAACGGAAGTATTTCTGAAGAAAATAGAAAGCGTTTTGCTGGAAAGGCATTTAATGTATCATCACATTATGATACAGCTATTTTTAATTATTTCAACCAAAACCATGATGAAGCAGCCTTAAAAATTAGTGAAACAAATGGAAAAGTTTTACGTTATGGCGAAAACCCGCATCAAAGAGGTTTCTTCTTTGGAAATTTTGATGAATTATTTACACAACTACATGGTAAAGAATTAAGTTACAATAATTTATTGGATGTAGATGCCGCCGTAAATTTAATGTTAGAATTTAAAAATGATGCGCCTACATTTGCTATTTTAAAACACAATAACGCTTGTGGTTTAGCACAAAGAGATACTTTGCGTCAAGCTTATGTTGATGCTCTAGCTGGCGATCCTGTATCGGCTTTTGGAGGTGTATTAATTAGTAATAAAGAAATTGATTTAGCTACTGCCGAAGAAATTCACGGTTTATTTTGCGAAGTAGTTATTGCGCCTTCTTTTGCTGATGATGCATTAGAAGTTTTAAAAGGTAAAAAGAATAGAATTATTTTAAAACTTCATGATATTGAAATGCCAAAAATGAATGTTAGAAGTTGTTTAAATGGTATTTTATTACAAGACAGAAATAATGTTACAGATACGATTGAAGGTTTAAAAAATGTAACTAATACTAATCCAACTGAAAGCGAATTAAGCGATTTAATTTTTGCCTCAAAAATTTGTAAGCATACAAAATCTAACACGATTGTATTAACAAAAAACAATCAATTACTTGCTGCTGGAACAGGACAAACAAGTCGCGTTGATGCCTTAGAACAAGCTATACATAAAGCTCAAACTTTTAAATTTGATTTAAACGGAGCAGCTATGGCTAGTGATGCATTTTTTCCATTTCCTGATTGTGTAGAAATTGCTAAAAATGCTGGAATTACTGCTGTTATACAACCAGGTGGCTCAATAAAAGATCAATTAAGTATTGACTATTGTAATGAAAATAACGTTGCTATGGTTATGACTGGAACTCGTCATTTCAAACATTAATCATATAAAATTATAATCAAAAAAGAGCACTACCCATGGTGCTCTTTTTTTTGACGTTAATAATATTATTAACGCTCCTCTCCCTCAATTTATCACCTTAATCGGCAACAAACTAAAATAAATATCCCTAAACTATTCTAGTTTAATTTATTTTAACAATTTACAATTGAGATAACCTATAAACTAAAAGAATTAATTGTGCTATTATTGCTATTACAATAATGTAAATAAAATAATCTGAAAGCTTTTTTTTAGTTCTACTTAAATTCATTTTTGGTCTATCTTTATAAGATTCTTTTTCTTGAGAATACATACGGTGTTAATAAATAGTTCTTTATTATTCTATAAATTTATAGTTAGAGAACTATTCATTTAGATATTTTGGCACGAAACAGGGATTTTTATCCATAAAAGCGGAAAAATTAAAAATGAACCTAATATATTTTTTAAAATGCTTGTTTGATAAAAGCTTTTACCGAAGAACTTTTTTATTATTTAAAAAATGACAATCTTATTACTTTAAAGTTCTAATCTTTTTCAAGATATCTTTATAAGTATCACTAAGTACTGCTTTATGATTTCCTGAAAGAATAATAAGGTTATCTGCAGGAATAATTTCAATAATTTTTTCGGTGTTTACTATATAATTTCTATGGGTTCTAGAAAAAATAGCATCGTCTAACAGTTTTAAGATTTTCGTTAGCGATATTAAAATAACAAATTTCTCTTTTTCGGTAATAATGTTACAATATTTCTCTTCTACTTCAATATAAATAATATCTGTAATAAGCACTTTTTTTAGAGCCTTTCCTTTCTTTATAAATAGATGATCGTCACTTATAATAGTATCTTCTTCGTCTCCTAAAAAAACATCGGGTTGCGCATAGAATTTTTCAACAGCCATTTCTAAGGCGTATAAAATTTCTAACTCATTAAAAGGTTTCATTAAATAGCTAAAAGGCTGCGTTAATTTAGCGCGTTCAAATATTTTTCGGTCTGTAGAACTGGTTAAAAACACAAATGGCTTAGAAGCATTTGGACTTACACTAATGGTTTCGGCAAAGGAAATACCATCTGGGTTACCATTTAAGAAAATATCGATAACAAGAATGTCTATAGCGCGGTTATAAAAAAGCTCTAACCCGTCTTTAAACGATGTAGCAACTCCAACAATATTATAATTATTTGCCTCAAGTACTTTTATTAATCTATTACTTTCGGCAGGAGTATCTTCAATAATAAGAACATTAACCTTATCCATTTAATGTTGTTTTAGGCAAAGATACAATCATTTTTGTTCCTTTTCCTAATTCGCTTTCTATTGATAATTTGCCATTATTTTTTTTAATTAACGACTTACATAATTGCAGCCCTAATCCTGTACCTTCAATATTTTCATTTTCTTTTTTAGACAATAACGATGATTCTTCAAGCAGATTTTTACGCGTAGCTTCACTCATCCCTAAACCAGAATCTTCAATAATTAAATTACAATATGTTTCGTCTGTGTTTTGAGTATAAACTTTAATAATTCCGTGTGGGTTTGAAAATTTTATAGCATTATCTAACAAGTTTCGTAATATAATTCTTAATGATTCTTGATCAGCTAATACCACATCTTTTTTCAAAACCTTACTTTCAAAATCTATCGATTTATCTAACATAAGTGGTTTATAATTATACACCATTTGCTCTACTATAAAAAACAAACGTATCGATGTAATTTCAAAATAAGATTGCTTGGTTTGTAGCAATGCCCAGTTTAATAAATTATCTAGCAAATTATAGGCGCCATTAACAATAGCACTATTATTATGCAACAACGCATCAAGCGCTTCTAAATTCTTTTCTTCTAAATTATCTAATAACTTTGTATTACTTGCTTTTAAAGCATTTACAGACGATCGTAAATCGTGACTAACAATAGAAAACAACTTATCTTTAGTAGCGTTCAATTCATCTAAACCTTCTTTTTGAGAAACAATAATTTTATTAGCATTTTTCTTTTCTTTATAAAAATAAAATGTAACTCCTAACAAAATTAATAAGGTTACTACAGAAAATAACAAGCCATCTCGCTCTACTTCTTTAGTTTTATTTTCGGCCTGTAATAAACTAACTTCTTTTTGTTTCTGCTTAACAGCAAACTCTTTTTCTAGTTTGGCTACTTCATAAATTTTATTTTGATTGTTTAAGGAATCTTTCCATTGCTCACTCTCTTTTCTATAAACTAATGCTTCTTTAAAATTTTTACGATTTTCTTCTACTACAGCCATGTTAAAAGCTGTATTACGCTTAGTCTCAAAATCCTTAACTTTTTCAGAAAACCGATACGCTTTTTTAAAATATGAAATAGCTAAATTATCTTGATATTGTTCATAGTATAAATTAGCTATAGCCTCATACGTCCTTACTATTTCTAAAGTATCTTTACTTTCTTCTTGTAACTTTATACTTTGAAACAAATAAGTCTCTGCATCATTAAATTGACTTAAATGATGAAAACATAAACCTAAATTCTTTAATACAACACTTTTTTTAAAATAAAGATTACTTGTTGATTTTAGCACATCTTTTAAATATAGTATTGCTTTTTTAAATTGATTTTGCTCTAATGCTATTTCGCCTAAGCGTAATTTGACAATATAATAAAACTCAAAATCGTGTGATATAAGACTTAATTCTTTCTCTGCTTCATCTAATATTTTTTTTTCAATAAAACTACATCCTCTAAAATAATGAGCATAATCAGCTAGAGTATCATTTTGGGGAGCAACTAGCACCTTCACTGCATAAATTAAAGTAGAATCCCATCCTTTTTCAACAAAAAAAGATGCCGATTTATAAAAATTAATATTCGATTTATATTGTAATGCTATTTTTTTAATTTCATTATTAAACAATAATGATTCCTTGCCTTCTTCTTGAGAAAACATGGTATTAATTGACAAAATTAATAGGAATAATATATTAGCTTTGATTATATACTTAAAATAAGAATTCATAATCGCTAATATAGCATAAAAAAATCCATAAGTTTTTAGCTACCCATGGATTTACTCTATAAATTTAAAATTTCTAATCTCGCCTAGCACGAGTTACTGTCCCCCTAGAAGACACAGGACCTCCCTCTGTTTTTAAAAGTTGTTTTGAATTTAAAGATTGCTTATTGAATTTTTCTAATCTCACTTTTTTTAATACTTTTTTCATGATTTTTGTTTTAATAGTTTTTATAATTTGTACGAAATATAAGTTTTTTTTACAAAAAAGTATTTTTACCATCATCAAATTTTAAAATAAAGCTTGTTAATGCTCCCACAATTCTTTAAACGAATAAAACAAACGTTCTAAAAGACGTAAATCTTTCGTTATTATTTCGGCACTTCCACTCATTTCTTGCTTAAAAGCTATCTCTTTATTGTAAGTCGTTATTAATTTTTTAGACAATAATACATCTATAAGAAATAGCCCATCATCATCGGGCATTAAAGATATATTAGCTACTTTTCCTTTTAATATCCCAAACTCAGTATCTGGATAATTTTCTAGTTTAATATTCACTATTTGCCCAACCTGTATTTTTCCAGAATTCCTGACTGGAGCTTTTAATTTAGCTATGAATGGTGAATAAGCAATAGGCACAACTGTAAAAAGTAAATCGCCCTCATATACCATTTGATTAGAAGTCCAGTAATTAAAAAAAGAAACCTTACCTTTTATGTTAGATTTTAAAAGGTATTTATACTCCCAATCTTTGATTGATTTTTTTAATTGATTGAATGCTTGAATAACATGTTTAAGTAATTCTTTTTCTTCTTTTATATAATTTATTTCTGTCCCTTTAGATATTGTTCTTGCTTTACTTATTAAATCTTTTACTTCAGAAATTGAATTTTCAATATTTTTATATGTTCTAGAAAACTGATCATATTCCATCTGCTTACTTTCGTATTTTTGCGCAGAAATGATACCTTTATCAAACAATGTTTTCTGCCTGTTTAAATCTTTACGTTTTAAATCTATTTCATGTTTGTTAATTTCTATTTGAGTATATAGATTTTTTAATCTATGGTTTAATGCTGTAATAGAATACGTATTTGCCATATCTATATTTAAAAATGGCTGTAGCTCCTTATTTAATTGGTATTTAATATAACTGTTTTCAAATGCCGCGTATGAAGATTCAATATCTCCTAGAAATAAAACAGGTATATTATCTAAAGGAAAACTAAATGTTTTATAGTTTATTTGTATCGTATCTATAATTGCTTTTAATTTAAAAACATCATTATAATTTGCTGTGTTTTCTATAATAGCTATAGGATCTGCCATAGAAATAGTTTCATTATTTTTCACGAAAATAACGTCTAATTTTCCAGATGTTTTTGCGTATTCTTTTTGAGGCTGTATTTGTGTTGTAATTATAGCTTGAGACGCTATTACATCTGGATATTTTATAAACCAAGAAAGTATTATAAGTAAAAGAATAAATACTAAATAGATAAAATTCCCCCATCTAATAATCCAATGTGGCACTTTAGAAAATATATCTTGTACTTCTTCACTTTTTAGATTGATATCTTTTATTTTATGTGTACTCATAATTAACTTCCTAATTCTAATTGATTTTTCACTAGATTAAAATAATGTCCTTTTTTTTCTATTAATGTATTATGATTTCCTATTTCTACAATTTCACCTTGATTTAAAACAACAATTTGATGTGCATTTTTTACCGTACTTAAACGATGCGCAATTACAATAAGAGTTTTATCTTTTACATAGGTATTTAAATTATCTAAGACCTCTTTTTCGTTAATAGAATCTAAAGCAGAAGAAGCCTCGTCAAAGAAAATAAACTCAGGATCTCTAAACAAGGCTCTAGCAATAAGTATGCGCTGTTTTTCTCCGCCACTTAATTGTACACCCAAATTTCCGCCAATAATAGTATTAAACCCATTTGGAAATTCGTCTATAAAAGACATGCAGTTGGCTATTTTACTTACTTTATAAAGTTGTTCTTTATCAATTTCATGAAAGCCTAAAGCTATATTTTTTGCTATAGATCCATCAAAAATCATTCCTTCTTGCATAACAACACCGCATTTTCGTCTCCAATCATCTGGAGAAATCCATTTTAAATTTTGAGTTCCTAAAAAAATATCGCCCTCATAATCTTGATAATATTTTAATAGTAATTTAAACAATGTTGTTTTTCCACCACCACTAAGCCTACAATAGCGGTATGCTTATTTATAGGTATTTCTAAATTTATATTTTTTAAAACAGGATTTAAGGTACTTTGGTAACGAAACGAAAGATTTGAAATTTTAATAGATTCAAAAGGCTTAATTTCTACTTGCTCATTAGAAATTTGTTCGTTTGGTAACGAATGGATTTCCATAATCCTGTCAAAGCTAATTATGGCATCTTGTGCAGAATTTATAAAATTAATAAGCATTGTAATAAAACTACTTAGTTGGCCAACTATGTATTGAATGGTTATAAGCATTCCTAAAGTTATGCTACCGTTTAAAGTTAATTTGGCAGCATATAAAACTAAAATAACATCCCGTATATCACTTATAAATTTTGCTCCATTCTCTTGGTATTGTTGTAATGCTAATTTTTTTATATCTATTTTAAATAACTTAGCCTGTAGCCTTTCCCATTCCCATCGTATTTGTAATTCGGCATTATTTTGTTTTATTTCTGGCATTCCTGTAATTACCTCTAATTCTTTTGCTTGCTCTTCAGACAGTTTTGAAAATTGTTTATAGTTTAATTCTTTTCTCTTCTTTAAAAACAGAAATACCCAAAAAACAGAAATAACACTCATTATTATAAAAATGAAAAACAAACTAGTATCGTAAATAGCTAATATTGTACTAAATATTATAATGTTAAACGATGAAAATAATGCATCAAAAGAAGAATCTGTAAGAAATTTATTTACAATAGCATGATCCTTTAATCGCTGTAATAAATCTCCTGTAATTCTCGTATCAAAAAAAGACATAGGAAGCTTCATTAACTTAATAAAAAACTCTGTTAACAACGAAATATTAATTCGCGTATTTAAATGTAATAAAATCCACCGTCGTAGTACCTCGACACTATTTAAGCCAAACAGAAAAAACAATTGAGAAAAAAGTATTAAATAAATAAATCCTACGTTTTGCTTTTGAATACCTATATCTATTAAGTTTTGAGTAAAAAAGGGTAAAATAAATTGAATAAAAGATGTTATTACAAAACCGATAAGTATTTGAGTTATTAATTTTCGGTACCTAATATAAAATTTATAAAGCGAGGCTCTTTTTATGGATGGATGTTTTTGTTCTTCATATTCAATATCTTCAAAAGTCATTTGCGGTTGCAAAATCATAGATATTCCTATTTTGTTTCCTTCTTCATCAATATCTGAGATCCAGTTTTGTTTGAATTCTAATTCTGAATATGTAATTAAACCATATGCAGGATCGGAAATATAATATTTGTTCTTTTTTATTTTATATAAAACAGCGTAATGCTTTTTTTGCCAATGTAAAATGCAAGGTAGCGGCATGTCTTCTTGTAAATCTTTCAATGTCGTTTTTACAACCATAGTTGTAAAACCTAATTTTTCGGCAGCCTTTGATAAAAAAAACAAATTACTTCCCCTCCGTGTTGTTTCACACAAATCCCTTATAACAGCTATCGGAACATTTTTTTTATAATAAGCTAAAATGATTTTTAAAGAAGAAGGGCCACAATCTTTCTGCCCTAATTGGATAAACTGAGGAAATTTTTTCATAGACTCCAAAAATATATAATATTTTAATGTTAATCTATAGAATAGCAATGCATCCTTAAAACGAATTAACTATAAAGGAAAAATATTTAATTTAGATTTTCTTTTTATTAGAAAAAAAATAACCACAAGCCCTTGCTTGTGATTATTTTTCCTGCAATTAAAAAACTAAATTTCCCTATGCATGACTTACTGTAGTTACTGTCCCCCTAGAAGACACAGGATCTTCATCCCAAAGAAAAGTTTGAATTTGGGCTAAATCTTCAGGTGGATTTTCAACAATAAAATCAACACGATAGGCCTCAAAATTTTGATACCTTTCTTCTGGTTCATCATAAATTATAAAGAAATCTAATTCCTTTTCTCCTGAACTTGAAATAACAGATTGCATATTAACTCCTGAAAAATTAGGCTTTTCAGAAGCAGCTACAAAAACTACTGCACTAACCTGCAAATTCCCAGTTGAGTCGTAACTAACTTGCACTAATGGAGAAAATGGTTTCTCACTAGATGAGTTAATGGTAAAGCCAAAACTAATTTGAGCATCTAGCTTTTGAATTCTAATATTCTTGTTTTCTACAGGAATTCCTGGAGGCGGTGTTGTACATAAATTTGTTGTGTTCATTTTTTTTTACTTTAATAGGTTAATAAATTTGGTTTAACAAAAACTTGTAAGCATTTATTTATGTAATTTTACAATAAATACCTATTAAAAGCAAATTAATTCGACAAATAACTTATTACGTTTAAAAAATAGGTATATTCTTAATTATTAACAACACAAATAGTTATATTAATTTTAAAGTTTAAAAATTATTTTTCAACTATCAATAGCAAACATCCTTTTTTTTATTTAGTTTTATTACTTTTACTGCAATTGAATTTTAACCTCATAAATTACTGTTAATACATGGGCTTTTTTGACTTCCTTAGTGAAGATATTGCAATAGATTTAGGTACTGCAAATACTCTTATTATTCACAACGACAAAGTGGTTGTTGATTCTCCTTCTATTGTTGCTAGAGACAGAGTTTCTGGTAAAATTATAGCTGTTGGTCAAGAAGCCAGTTTAATGCAAGGAAAAACCCATGAAAACATTAAAACCATTCGCCCTTTAAAAGATGGTGTTATCGCCGATTTTGATGCTTCTGAGCAAATGATAAGTATGTTTATTAAAAACATTCCTGCTTTAAAAAAGAAATTTTTCACACCTGCATTAAGAATGGTAGTTTGTATTCCATCTGGAATAACAGAAGTTGAAATGAGAGCTGTAAAAGAATCTTGTGAGCGTGTTAATGGTAAAGAAGTTTATTTAATTCATGAACCAATGGCAGCAGCTATTGGTATTGGAGTAGATATTATGCAACCAAAAGGAAATATGGTTGTAGATATAGGTGGTGGTACAACTGAAATTGCAGTAATAGCTCTTGGTGGTATTGTATGTGACAAATCGGTTAAAATTGCAGGTGATGTATTTACAAACGATATTGTTTACTACATGCGTACGCAACATAACTTATATGTTGGAGAGCGTACCTCTGAAAAAATAAAAATTCAAATTGGTGCTGCTACTGAAGATTTAGATTTACCTCCAGAAGATATGAGCGTTCAAGGTCGTGATTTACTAACAGGAAAACCAAAACAAGTATCTATTTCATATAGAGAAATTGCTAAAGCATTAGACAAATCGATTTTACGAATAGAAGATGCTGTAATGGAAACCCTATCACAAACACCTCCAGAATTAGCAGCCGACATATACAATACTGGTATTTATTTAGCTGGTGGAGGGTCAATGCTTCGTGGTTTAGACAAGCGTTTATCTCAAAAAACAGACTTACCTGTTTATATTGCAGAAGATCCTTTAAGAGCTGTTGTTAGAGGTACAGGTATTACACTTAAAAACCTTCTAAAATACAAAAGTGTATTGATTAAATAAAAGCATAAAAAGAGGTCTATAAACCATGCAACAGATTATAAATTTTATAATAAGAAACAAAAACTTTTTGTTATTCTTGTTGCTATTCTTTATTTCTATTTTATTTACTATTCAATCGCATTCTTACCATAAAAGTAAGTTTATAAATTCGGCTAATTTTTTAACTGGTGGTATTTATAATTCTGTAAATAACATTTCAGATTATTTTAATTTAAAGTCTCAAAACCTTTTATTAGCTGAAGAAAACAAAAAATTAAAGTCATTACTTTATAATTCAATAAATAAAAACGACTCAACCTATATTGACAGTTCTTCTTTTAAAAGTAAATACAAATTTACAGCAGCAAACATTATAAAAAACAGTTACTCTGCTACAGATAATATTCTTTTATTAAATAAAGGCTCAAAAGATAGTATTAAACAAGATTTTGGAGTTATTACTAGTAAAGGAATCTTAGGTATTATAAATGAAACTAATAACAATTACGCAACAGTAATATCTATTTTAAATAGCACAAGTAGAATAAGTGCACAGTTAAAAAAAACAAATCATTTTGGATCGTTAGTTTGGGACGGAAAAACACCCAATATTATTCAATTAATTGATGTTGAAAAAATAGCACCGGTTATTAAAGGAGACACTATAATTACTTCAGGACGTTCTTCAATTTTCCCTAAAGGCATTCCTGTTGGAACCATTCAAGATTTTAAATTAGACGCTGCAGAAAACTATTACGAAATTAATGTGGCTTTATTTAACGACATGACTAATATTGAGCATGTTTATATTATAGAAAACTTAGACGCTAAAGAAATTACTAATTTGTTAAATACAAACTAAATGAATAGTGTTACTTCAATAAATACAATCCGTTTTTTTGTTTTAGTACTTATTCAAGTTTTAATATGTAATCATGTGGATTTTTTAGGATATATAAATCCATATATTTACATTCTATTTATTGTTTTATATCCAACTAAAAATAATCGTGTATTATTTATTTTTCTAAGTTTTTTAATTGGCTTATCTATCGATTTTTTTTCAGATTCTGGAGGTATTCATTCTGCAGCATCGGTGTTAATTGCCTACGCAAGACCTGTTATATTAAGATTTTCTTTCGGAATTCAATATGAAAACTATGCACTTAAATTTGATAATGTTGAATTTGGTTCTAAACTTATATACATAAGCCTACTAACTATAATACATCATATTGTTTTATTTTCTTTAGAAATTTTCGACTTTTCTAAAATACTTTTAATACTTCAAAAAACGTTATTCTCAAGTATATTTACTATATTATTATGCATGCTGATAACTATAATTTTTAGTAGAAAAACTAAATGAGACAATTTTTACTTTTCTTTTCTATAATTTTTGTTGGGCTTCTATTTATTTCAAGGCTCTTTTATTTACAAATATATTCTTATGATGAACATAGTTTATATGATGATAATGCCATTAGAAAAGTTTATGACTACCCTAAACGAGGTTTTGTTTATGACAGAAATGGTAATCTATTAGTAGCTAATGAACCCTCGTATGATGTCATGGTAATTCCTAGAGAAGTAGAAACTTTAGACACGCTTGAATTTTGCAATTTATTAAAAATAGATAAAGAACAATTTATTAAATACTACAATAAAGCAAGACGTTATTCTCCAAGATTACCCTCTGTTTTTGTGCCACAACTTTCTAAAGAAGACTATGCCGTATTACAAGAAAAAATGCGCAAGTATACTGGTTTTTACATTCAAAAACGTTCGTTAAGACATTACGAAACTACAATTGGCGCCAATGTTTTAGGAGATATTGGAGAAGTAAATAATAGAGACATTAAAAAAGACGCCTATTACAAAATGGGTGATTTAATTGGTAAACAAGGTATTGAGGCTTCTTATGAAAAAACGTTACGTGGTGTTAAAGGCATTAAATTTATACAGAAAGACCGATTTAACAGAAATATTGGTCCTTATAAAAATGGTCAGTTTGATACGATTCCTGAACAAGGTAAAGACATCACCATTACTATAGATGCAGAATTGCAAGCTTACGGAGAGTTACTCATGCAAAATAAACGTGGAGGTATTATTGCTATTGAACCAAGTACAGGCGAAATACTAACTATGGTTGCAGCCCCAACTTACGATCCAAACTTATTAGTAGGAAGAGACCGTTCTAAAAATTTCACAAAACTTTATAACGACTCTAAAGCAAAACCTCTTTTCAACAGAAGTTTACAAGGTGTATACGAACCTGGTTCTCCTTTTAAACTAATGAATGCATTAATTGGTTTACAAGAAGGCGTTATTAACCCAAATGAAACAGTTACCTGCTATAAAGGCTATAAATACGGCAATAGATTTATGAAATGCCATTGTAATTATGGTACAAGAAACAATATGATTACTGGAATTCAAAGGTCATGCAATACGTACTTCGCAACAACTTACCGTAAAATTTTAGATAAAGATGGCAACGCATCACATGGTATTGATAATTGGAGTAAACATGTCAAAAGCTTTGGCTTAGGTCAGTTTTTAAATAACGATTTATTTGTTGGGCAAAAAGGAAGAGTACCAGATAGAGATTATTACAAACATATTTATCCAAAAACTTTTTATTCAACCTATACTATATCTAACGCTATTGGTCAAGGAGAAGTAGCAACAACACCAATACAATTAGCAAATATGGTTGCTGCAATAGCAAACAGAGGCTATTATTACACACCGCACATAATAAAAAACATAGAAGGCGAAACACTTCCCGATAATTTTACAAAACCCAAACACACAACCATTGACAAAGAAAATTTTGAACCTGTTATAGAAGGCATGCTTCAAGTTTATAAAAAAGGAACAGCAGCATCATTACAAGTAAAAGATATTGATATCTGTGGAAAAACAGGAACCGTTGAAAATTTTGCTATTATTGATAGTGTAAGAACACAGCTTACCGACCATTCCATTTTTGTAGCATTTGCGCCTAAAGAAAATCCTAAAATTGCCATTGCTGTTTTTGTCGAGAATGGCTATTGGGGAAGTAGGTTTGCAGGAAAAATGGCAAGTTTACTTATCGAAAAACATATAAAAGGATATATTACTAGAAAAGATTTAGAAGAATGGCTTCTTAAACATAGCTTAGAAGAAGAATATGCTAAACCTTATTCTGGAAAACCTTTTTATATTAATGATAAAACAACGTTACAAATTGTTGACGAACAAGAATATCATAGATTAAAAGGTCTTTTAAACAAAATGAATAAACCCCAAAATTAATGGCTAGGGCTACTAACAGACATTTTAAATTTGATTGGATTACAATCTTACTGTTCTTACTTTTAGTTGGTTTTGGTTGGCTTAATATTTTATCGGCATCTCACTCAGGAGAAGTTATAAACTATTTTGATTTTTCTCATTGGTACGGTAAACAACTAACATTCATTTTTTTAACATTTGGGTTAATTATCCTCTTATTAGCCATTGACGCTAAGTTTTACGAGCGATTTTCAAGTGTTATTTATATAATCTCCATGCTCTCTCTGGTAGGATTATTTGTTTTTGGAAAAAATGTAAATGGTGCTATATCATGGTATAGTATTGGAGGGATGACTATTCAACCTAGTGAATTTGCAAAAACAGCAACAGCCCTTGCTGTTGCAAAATATATTAGTGATTTAAACACCAATATAAAATCGTTAAAAGATCAAATTCAAGTATTTATCATCATAATAACACCCGCCCTTTTAGTATTGCTTCAAAATGATACAGGTAGTACTATTGTTTATGGGGCTTTCTTTTTTGTTTTATACCGAGAAGGGTTACCAAAGCATTATTTAATTATAGGCATTTCGGTTATAATTTTATCCATTTTGTCTTTAAAATTTGGTGCATTAATAACTTCCATAATCGCTACTATTCTTATTATGGGATTTCATTTTCTTCAAAAGAAAAAGCCTCCATTTCTACAATCCATATTCATTTTACTAATTTCAATTGCTATTTCATTTGGCGTAAAATTCTTTTATGAAAGTGTGTTACAACCTCATCAAAAAGACAGAATTAGTTTATGGTTACGCTTAGAAAAAGACCCTATAAAACTACAGCAAATGAAAAAAACATTTGCTTATAATTTAAATGAATCTGAAAAAGCTATAAGCTCTGGCGGATTAACAGGAAAAGGATTTATGGAAGGTACGCGCACCACAGGTAAATTTGTACCAGAACAACATACCGACTATATTTTTAGCACCGTTGGCGAAGAATGGGGCTTTTTAGGAAGTGCATTTGTAGTCATTGTTTTTGTTCTACTTTTACTACGTATTCTCCATTTAGCCGAATTACAAAAATCACAATTTAGTCGAGTTTATGGTTATGGTGTTGCATCTATTGTTTTTATTCACTTTTTTATAAATATAGGTATGGTTATGGGTATACTACCAACCATTGGTATTCCATTACCTCTTTTTAGTTATGGAGGATCTGGACTCTGGGCATTTACTATTTTAATCTTTATTTTTATTAAATTAGATTCCAATAGAATTAATGAATGGTAAGTCCATAATCGACTTTTAATTATCTAACTTAGATGAAGAAATTAATCTTTTTAATACTCTACTGTTTTTTAATTTTTGGCTGTTCGAGCTCTAAAAGTGTAATTAAAAACACATTTTCTAGTAAAGAAATCAAGTTAATTATGAATGCCGATAGTTTAACACCTATGCGTATTTTCAAGATTAATAACGTGAAAGACTCTTTATTACTTAGAACAAAAAGTTCTTACATAAAAGCGAACCCAAAAGATGTTGTTTTACAAACATTTATAAAACGGTTATATACTACTGTTAGAGACAGCATGTCAATGGGAGTTGGTATTGCAGCACCACAAGTTGGGGTACTAAAAAATATTATTTGGGTGCAACGCTTTGATAAAGAAAACTTTCCCTTTGAAGTTTATTTAAATCCAAAAATCACAAAATATTCTAAAAAGAAACAAACCTGTAAAGAAGGTTGTTTATCAATTCCTGATAGATCAGACACTTTAAACAACAGGGCTTATGTCATTTCCATTGAATATGACACAATGCAAGGTGAACGTAAAGTAGAAATGATAGAAGCATTCACCGCTGTTATTTTTCAGCATGAAATAGATCATCTAAATGGAATTCTATACTTAGACCATCTGGAAAAAGACATTAGTGCTGCTAAGACTAAAAAACTTTAAGCCTTCTTAAAAAGGCTACTAAAATAATGCTGTCTTTTGTTTTAACTAATTCATATTTTCTAAAAAAATTCATATCCCACTAAATAATAACACTATAGAATCTTCTATAATTCATATTACGAAATTGTGCATAATTTAACGCAACCAAACTATGATTTGGACATCTAGTAAATTGATAAGTTTATAAAAAACGATTATGAAAAAAATCTTATTATTAATCTCACTGATATTTATTTCGTGCAGTAATTCTAATGATTCAGATAAATTTTCAGGTTTACATTTTGACCAAAAAACTTTTGAAAAAAATCGACAATTATGGGCAGAAAATGAAATTTTGAATTATACATTTTCTCAAGAATACTTTTCATCCTCTATTGGTGATCAACCAAAACTAACTAGTGTTATAAAAAACAAGGTATTAGACACAATATTTGTCCAATCTGGATATGCAACCGACAATCCAATAGAAGAACTCACTTATTATGGAACTGTAGATGATATTTTTCAGTACATAGAATGGAGTACTGGTTATTATGAAGATATCATTAATTCTAATCAAAGTAATATGAAAGGTGTTGAAATTACTATAACATATGATAAAACCTATCACTATCCTACAGAAATAAAGTGCAGTGGAAATTATTTTGAAACTATTTATGGTGGTTTAAGTATACAAATTATATTTAGTGATTTTAAAGTTCAGCAATAGAATGATATCTAATTGAAAAATAAAAACTACATACAAGAAAGAGGCGTACAATTAATTACTAGTAATCACCTACTTACAAAAACAATGGTGGATTTTCAATTTGGTATGTGCTTGCTATTTAGAGCTAAACCACACACCTACTCATAGCCTAAAAGGTTAATTAAAACCACCAAAAAACAAAAAAGTCTGCAATTATGCAGACTTTTTAAGTTTAAGTGGGGAGAGCAGGATTCGAACCTGCGAAGACGTAGTCAGCAGATTTACAGTCTGCCCTCGTTGGCCGCTTGAGTATCTCCCCAAAACCGAGGGCAAATATATTATAGTTTATTAAGTATGCAAAATAAAAACATGCAATTTTTACAATTCATATCGCAATCTAAACGATACAAATAAAGGTTGTATAAATACTCGATAGCACTTACAGAAATGGCACTTGCGCTCGTATTATTTTGAGCCTTGGTATTGAATAAGTTAGTTGCTTTAATTTCGTATTCTAACTTAGTATCTTTATCTTTCTTAGCATCTTTATCTTTTCTGTATGCTAATGATGCGTTCCAAAATTCGGAACTATTAATGGTATTCACAAAAACAAATTTATCATAAAGTGGTTTGATTTTTGTATTTTTCAAGTCGCATGAAACACATAACATACCTTTTATTGTTTTTGTCTTATTCAATTTCTTCTCAAGAAATTATTGAACCTGTTTTTATTAAAAAAACACCTCTTAATGTTGAAACACTTGTAGCAATTGACAATTTCAACACCCAATATTACATTAACAATAATGTTTTCTATAAAAAAAACGCAAACAAAACAATAACTTATAACAACTTACAATTGGGGCATTTAGAAAGCGCCAATACTTTTAACCCTCTAAAAATCAATCTTTTTTACAAAGATTTTAATACCGTTATTATTTTAGACAACAGATTAGCTGAAATATTTAAAGTTGATTTCAATACCATTTCTGAATATAAAAATGTATCACATGTTTCTACAGGATATGATAATACTATTTGGGTATTTAATCAAGACACACAACAACTAGAACTTTACAATTATAAACAAAACAAAACTCGAGTACAAACATTACCTGTTCAAAGCATTGTTTTAGATATAATTAGTAACTACAATACCTGTTGGCTACTCACTAAAAAATACCTTTATGTATATAATTATTTTGGCAGCCTACTAAAAAAAATAGAAAATAATGGTTTCACGGCTTTATCTCAAAGTAATAATAATGTTATTTTAAAAAAAGACAACACCTTATTCTATTTAAAAAAAAATGCTGAAAAACCCATTCCAATATCAACTTCAAATTTATTAAATAAACAGTTTTTTGTAACCAACGAAACCTTGTATATTTACAACAACGAAACTATTTACGAATACCAAATAAAAATCGACTAAAATTATGCATATTGCTATTGCCGGAAATATTGGAGCTGGAAAAACAACCCTCACTAAATTACTAGCAAAACATTATAATTGGGAAGCACAATTGGAAGATGTTGTTGACAACCCGTATTTAGATGATTTTTACAATCAAATGGAGCGTTGGAGTTTCAACTTACAAGTGTACTTTTTAAACAGCAGATTTCGTCAAGTTTTACAAATTCGCCAAAGTGGTAAAGATATTATTCAAGATAGAACCATCTATGAAGATGCGCATATTTTTGCTCCCAATTTGCATGCTATGGGCTTAATGACCAATCGTGATTATGAAAACTACAAATCACTTTTCGATTTAATGGAATCTTTAGTGCAAGGGCCCGATGTTTTAATTTACCTTCGTAGTACAATACCCAATTTAGTAAAGCAAATACACAAACGTGGACGCGATTACGAAAACACAATAAGTATTGACTATTTAAGTAGACTAAATGAACGTTACGAAGCATGGATACATGGCTATACCAAAGGCAAACTATTAATAATAGATGTTGACGATTTAGATTTTGTAGACAATCCAGAAGACTTAGGAAGTGTTATAAATACTATTGACGCTGAAATTAATGGCTTATTTTAATTAACACTATTTTATTTTAGGGCGTTCCCAAGCAAAAAAGCTTGGTCAGGCTATTCGCTATATCTTTCTGCGAAGCAATCATAAACTAATTTTAGAGTATTGCTAATAACTAACATTCGGTTTATAAAGAAAATTTCAAGATTAAATCTTCGCACAAAGGATGCCGCTTCTATCCTTAACGCAAAACTATAAAACAAAAAACCACGCTAATAGCGTGGTTTTTTGTTTTATAGTTTTTAAGAAATCTACATTAATTAATAACCTTTTGTTCTATGTCTTTTTCTACTTCAACACGAACTATTTTATCACTTTCTTTTAACGCATCAACACGCGCTATTACTTCAGCTTCAGAACCTTCAAATGTTTCATAAGTTGTTGATTCTTCACCATTTTCAGTAGTTACAATAGTTACCACTGCTTTAACGGTACCATCTTCGTTGTTAGTCATATCAACTTTAATTTCTTTAGAAACAGCTACTAATTCAGTTTCATTACTTTCAGAAACATAAGCTGTAACTATTTCAGAATTTAAAGCAATACTAGGTGCAATTACTAATGCTACAACCGACATTAATTTTAATAAAATATTTAAAGAAGGTCCAGATGTATCTTTAAATGGATCGCCTACAGTATCTCCAACAACTGCCGCTTTGTGAGCATCAGTTCCTTTTTTACCTTGCTCTTCAATAGTTTTCTTTGCATTATCCCAAGCACCACCTGCATTAGATTGGAAGATTGCCATAAGTACACCACAAGTAGTTACACCAGCTAATAAACCTCCTAACATTTCAGCACCACCAATAAATCCTACAGCAACAGGTACAGCAATTGCTAATAACCCTGGTAACACCATTTCTCGAATAGACGCTTTAGTTGAAATATCTACACATTTATCATACTCTGCATAACCATCAGCTGCATCAAAAATAACACGTTGTTCTTTTGTTGCTTTAGTCATATCTGAATCTACAGCTCTCATAACTTCTAAAGCTGCTTTTAATTGAGGAATATCTCTAAATTGACGTCTCACCTCTTCAATCATTGACATAGCAGCACGACCTACCGCATTCATTGATAATGCAGAAAACACAAACGGTAACATTCCTCCTACTAATAATCCTGCCATAATATTAGGCTTAGAAACATCAATAGCAATTACATTAGCCGTTTTCATAAAAGCAGCAAATAAAGCTAATGCTGTTAAAGCCGCTGAAGCAATTGCAAATCCTTTTCCAATAGCAGCAGTAGTATTTCCAACAGCATCTAATTTATCTGTACGTTCACGAACTTCACTAGGTAGTTCTGCCATTTCAGCAATCCCCCCAGCATTATCAGAAATTGGTCCGTAAGCATCAACCGCTAATTGAATTCCTGTATTAGCTAACATACCAACGGCAGCAATAGCAATACCATATAATCCTGCAAAATGATGAGACACTAAAATTGCTGCTGCAATTAATATAATTGGAATAGCAGTACTCATCATGCCTATACCTAAACCAGCAATAATATTAGTAGCTGCTCCAGTTTCAGATTGTCTAACAATAGAATTTACAGGACCTTTACCTGTTCCAGTATAATACTCTGTTATTTTACCAACAGCTAAACCAGCTACTAAACCAGCAATAGTTGCCCAAAATACACCCATAGCTCCAGAAGGTAACCCTTCTACAGATTCAGGAATTAAAGCATTAATTATAAAATAAGATGCTAAAACCATTAATCCAGCAGATCCAAATTCGCCAATATTTAATGCTGTTTGCGGATTCCCACCATCTTTAACTCGAACAAAGAATGTTCCTATAATTGACATAATAATTCCAACGGCAGCTAAAACCAATGGTAAATAAACAGCTCCTAAACCAGCAAAATCTGGTGTAATAATAAAAGCACCTAAAACCATGGTTCCAATAATTGAACCTACATAAGATTCAAATAAATCGGCTCCCATACCAGCAACATCTCCAACATTATCTCCAACATTATCTGCAATAGTTGCAGGGTTTAAAGGATGATCTTCTGGAATACCCGCTTCTACTTTTCCAACTAAATCGGCTCCTACATCGGCTGCTTTAGTATAAATACCACCACCTACACGTGCAAACAAAGCAATAGACGATGCTCCAAGTGAAAATCCAGAAAGCACATTAAGTACTAACGACAAATTCTCAGGACCACTCCATAAATTTTGATAAACAATAAATAAACCACTCAGGCCTAAAACACCCAAACCAACAACACCTAATCCCATAACTGCTCCTCCAGCAAAAGCTACCTCTAAAGCTTTTCCTAAAGAAGTTCTAGCTGCACTAGTTGTTCTTACGTTAGCCTTAGTTGCTACTTTCATACCTATAAAACCTGCTAAAGCAGAGCATATTGCTCCAACAATAAACGATACTGCAACCATACCATTAGACCCTTCTTCTGTGTTTCCTTTAAAATATAATAAAACTGCTACTGCAATTACAAAAATTGACAATATTTTGTATTCTGCTTTTAGAAAAGACATCGCTCCATCGGCTATGTTTTTAGCAATTCTTATCATTTTTTCATCACCTTGATCTTGTTTAGTTATCCAAGCACTTTTAATAAATACAAATGCAAGTGCTAGAATTCCAAACAACGGTAAAAATTTCACTATTAATTCCATATTAGTTAGTTTAGTTTAAAAGTTAATATATTTTAATGGGGCTAAAAATAGGGAAATATAAGTGATAAAAAAAGCCACCTTTAATTAAAGATGGCTCATTTATTTTTCTCTATTTTAAGAATATGCTAATTAGATAGTGAAAGTACGTTTTTTCTTATGTTCGCTATTCTCATAACGCGCTACACACTCGTTATAAATTTTAACAGCTTCTTCTGCATTTCCCCAACCACCTGTATCTACTTTTTTCTTTTCTAAATCTTTATATACTTGAAAAAAGTGCTCAATTTCTTTTAATCTATGAGGGTTTAAATCACTAATATCATAATTATTACTCCAGATTGGATCTGATACAGGAACACAAATAATTTTTTCATCAGGACCTTTTTCGTCAGTCATGTGAAAAACACCAATAGGTCTTACTTCCATAACGACCATAGGATAAGTTGGTTCTGTACCCATAACTAATACATCTAGAGGGTCTTGGTCTAATGCTAAAGTTTCTGGAATAAAACCATAATCACCAGGATACATCATTGATGAAAACAACATACGATCGAATCGAATTTTATGCAATGTAAAATCATACTCGTATTTATTTCTACTTCCTTTTGGTATTTCTATTAATACATCAAAAGTTAATATTTCTTTTTTGCTCATTTTTTTTAAGTATTTAGGGTTGCAAATGTACTGAACGCTAAAACTTAAAGCAACAATAATTACATAGATTTTTATGGTTTATAATAAGTATGAATAGCTTTAAGGTATTCTTTAGTATAAATTATGTATTGTTATAGAAAACTAAAAAACTAGTTTTAAAGCTTCTTTAAGGTATTTTATTTTGTAAAAAAATTCAACTATATTTGTTTGAAAGTTAGATATAAAACATTAAAACGATTTTATATTAAGTTGTTAGCAAACATTTATAAACACTACCTGCAAAATGATTATCCAACCCTCGTCCATATTTATCTTGTATATTTTCAAAAGTTTATTTGGTAAAAACGTGTAAAATGCTGGTAGCATTAGATAAATACATAGAAAAAAATGAAAATGCAATTTGCGTGATTTTGACAATCATAGCTTTGATCTTGATAGGTGTTTTTGGAGAATTGTATTTTATTGGGTTTTTCATATTTATATTTTTAGGCTTTAAAATTATCTTACCGATTTTCCAGATAGTACTTTCAAGTATTATAACACCAGAGCAAGAAAAAACATATGAAACGAAATTAAAACAACGCTCAAAAGAAAAAGATTATAAAGAAACAAGAGTTGGATTAAACATTTCTAAAAGAGATTGGAATAAATATTCAATTGAAAAGAAAAATAAGCTGAATTCATTATATTCAAGTCAGAAGAGGGTAATATGGTACATTTTTTCTCATAAAAATCTACGCAATAATATTGCATATAAATCTAGCCAATATTTTAACGTCATTTCTGAAGCTAACAATAGTTCAGAATGGCGAAATATATCTGAAGAAGAAAGAGTTTCTCTAATAGAAAAATATGACCGAATTCAATATATAAGACAGAAAGAAGCCAAGCTCAAAGAAGAGAAAAAAAGGGAACCAGTTTTAGAGGAACAAAAAAAGTTAATTAAAATTTCAGAAGGCACCGAAAATAATTTTACTTTAAAGTTTCTGAAATACGCAGGAATAGTATTGATATTTTTTATGGTTATTACCTGTAGCTCAAGAAAAAAAATTGGAGCAAAATGTAGAGATGGAACTTCATCATACTCTACTGGTAGTGGAACTTGCTCACATCACAACGGAGTAAGAAGTTGGAAATATGAATATTGGTGGGATTAAAAAATATTTGCTAAATTAGGTACTTAAACACGCAACTAATCTTATAAATCAACGTCAAACAAACCTTCTTAAAAATAAAACCCAAAAGTACCTGTAATACCAAATTTACGAGCATCGGGGTTTTTAATTTCATCCAAATAATTACCTCTAAAATTAAAGTCTATTCTAAACACTTTAAAAATATTACCAATTCCTAAACTGTATTCGTAATACATTTTATCACTTGGAGCTATTAAAGGAATTGTATTAGGGTTACTTGTGGTATTAAGTGCTATGTTTTCATCTGAGATTTCACCCCAAACACCACGTAAACTAACAATTTCACGTAAATTAAATTTTCTTAAAAATGGAATTCTAGAAAACAAGCGTCCGTTAAAATTATGTTCTAAATGTACCGAGGTATAAGTATCTGAAACAAACTCGTAAAAATCTAACTGTGAAAACGTATTATAAATTGAGAAATACGATTGGTTTCCCGGAATAACACTTAATAATCCTAAAGGTACTTCGCCTATAGTTTTTCCTGCTTCAACACTTGCTGTTAACCTACCAAAACCACCAACTTGTATAGGTTGAATATAAGAAAATTGTAGTTTCGTATATTCAAAATCACTACTAAACATACTTTTATCGCCACGAGTTACTTGTGCAAAAACACGAGCAAAATCGTCGTTAGCATTACGTCGTTCAACTCCAAAACCTGTCATTTTTCGTTTTGGGAAATATGATAATGACAATGTGGTTTCAAATTGCTTTATTTCAGACTCAACTCCTGTAGACGTATTATAATCTAAACTAAAAGTAGGTGATGCCGACTCTAAGGTTCGGTAATTGCCGCTTAATCTAAATATAACATTACGCAAAGGCTCAAGCTCTACTGCTAAACTGGTTAAATTAATAGAAGTTAACTTATCATTAGCACCTGTTCCAACAACAGATGAAGAGGCTAAGCTTCTACCTAAAACATCTGTACTTGTTGTTAAACTGGCTCCTATTTGCTCTACATCTCGCCTATTTCCTCCAGAAATGATTAATCGGCTCTTTTTATCTAACAACCATTTACCAGAAATGCCGTATTTAAATTTATCATCGTTAAATCCATAAGCTAAAAAACCTTGTAATCTCCAAAGGTCATTTCTACCAAAATAGGTACGACCACCAACACGCAATCGCAATCCTTCAACTTGATTGTATCCAAAGGTTGAGAAAATAGGTCCGTAATCTAATGGTAACGTATTAAATTCTATGTAACCCGATGATAAAATGCTTCCTAAATTATAAAGTCTTTTAAATTTTTTAACCGTTTTTAAGGTGTCTAACATTTTATAAACGCCTTGTTCATCTTTATTTAACTTTTCTAATCTATTATCTGCCCAAAACGTGTCGTCTCTGTCATAAACATCTTTATCATAATTATAAACTTCTTCTTCATAGAATTTTTTATCTTTTTCTATATCAAATTGATAATTATTAAAAAGTGTGGTTCGCTTACCATAAATACCACGAGATTTTTCCTTTTTATTAAACGCAAAGTCAGACATCATATAGTCGCGTTTAACAAGAAATAAAGAGTCCTCTAAAACTTCAAATTCTTGCTCTATATAAATATCTTTTACCCAATTTATATTAGCACTTTTTGATGCTTGAAGATTAATTTCTTTAATGGCATAGGTAGAATCTGCTACCCAAAAATCTCCTTTAAAGGTTAGTTCATTTTTACGTCTTGGATAATAAATAATGTTATAACACCATTTATTATCAATAAACGCACTATCACTTAAAACATAATTATAAGTACTTATTCCTGTTGTAGATAGTGGGCTAACAAAACTCTTATCGAAGAATTTTAAATAATTATCATACACGTTATAATCTGAGTATAAATCATCAACAAAATCAATAATAGTTTGATTATCACTAAACCCTGAATTTTTATTTCCTTTTAAAACTTCTTTTTCTTTATTAATAATATTATCGCCATAAACTTTTGAAACCGCTTCGTTAATAAACATTGGCAAATACGTTTTACCTGTTACTCTAGATGTATCAACCTGATCGAAAACAAATTCCATCCCTCTAAAAAGCTTACTTTTTATTAGCGCACTATCAATTGTATTAATATCAAACTCTACTTTTTCATACTTGTCGTATTCATATTGTTTATATAAACTCAATCCGTTTTTACGTTTGTGTTCCCATATTTTTCTAAGTAAATCTATGGCAGGATTATTTTTTTTAGATTGTTTTCCTGAAACTATAACAACCGCATCTAACTGGCCAGCTTCTTCTTTAAGTGTAAACTTTAATTCGTAATTTACTTTTTTGGTTAATGGAATATTTAAAGTTTCATAACCTATAAATGAAACACTTAAGGCATTCCAAGTATCATTAGATTCTAAATAAAACTTTCCGTTTTCATCAGTAATGGTTCCTAAAGTAGAGCCTTTAAATATAACGTTTGCAAAAGAAATTGGTTCGTTATATTCATCAAAAACATAACCACTAACTTTAGTTTGCGCTAATGCGAAAAAAGTGTTTAGTAGAATAAGGGCAAAAAGAAGTTTAATTCTCATCAAAATATTTTAATTATTTCTTTAAAGACAAATAAAACCTGCCTTTGGTTGCATAAAATGGAAAAAATATAATAATAATTACTTTTTCATAAAACAAAAAAACTTCATCAACAATCATGCTAATGAAGTTCTTATAACGTATAATAAATTAATTTATTTGTATAATACTTTTTTAACTGCTTTAATAACTTCGTCCTTGTTAGGCAACCATTCTTCTAATAATACAGGTGAGTATGGTGCAGGCGTATCTGCAGTATTAATTTTTATAATTGGAGCATCTAAATAATCAAACGCTTCACTTTGTACTAAATAAGTTATCTCTGTAGAAACATTTCCAAATGGCCATGCTTCTTCTAAAATTACTAAACGATTTGTTTTTTTAACTGAATCTAAAATTGCTTTTCTGTCCATAGGTTTTACAGTACGTAAATCTATAATTTCACAAGAAATGCCTTCTTTTTCTAATTCATCAGCCGCTTTGTAAGCTTCTTTAATTATTTTTCCAAAAGAAACAATCGTTACATCGGTTCCTTCTCTTTTAATATCTGCAACTCCTAAAGGTAAAATATATTCACCTTCTGGTACTTCGCCTTTATCGCCATACATTTGCTCGCTTTCCATAAAAATAACTGGATCTTCATCGCGAATAGCTGCTTTTAATAAACCTTTTGCATCATAAGGATTAGATGGCACTACCACTTTTAAACCAGGTGTATTTGCAAACCAACTCTCAAAAGCTTGTGAGTGTGTAGCTCCTAATTGACCTGCTGAACCTGTTGGCCCACGAAATACAATTGGGCAGTTAAATTGCCCACCAGACATTTGTCTAATTTTTGCTGCATTATTTATAATTTGATCAATACCAACTAAAGAGAAGTTAAAGGTCATATATTCTACTATAGGTCTATTACCTGTCATTGTAGAACCAACTGCTATTCCTGCAAAACCAAGTTCGGCAATTGGTGTGTCAATTACACGCTTCGGACCAAACTCATCTAACATTCCTTTTGACGCTTTGTAAGCACCATTATACTCGGCAACTTCTTCACCCATTAAATAAACGCTTTCATCTCTGCGCATTTCCTCACTCATGGCTTCACAAATAGCCTCTCTAAATTGAATTGTCTTCATTAAGATAGTTTTTAATTTCGAATTGCAAAAATAGGAATTATTGATAATATTATACTATAAAAATAAACAGTAAAATTATTAATGAAAAAGTTTTTATTAATTCTACAGAAATGAGATATAAATAATGAAAATAACCTACTTAAAGCCAGACTAAATTCTTATTACTTTTTGATTAAAATCGATAAAGTAAGTATTTACATAGAAGCAAACACATCAAAAAACACTCTTTTTTCTAATAAAATATAGGTAAAAATAAAATTTACTATGCATGCATAGTAAATAATCAGAATAAAATAATTAACTTCGCATACTAATAAAATAAGTCATTTTAAGATATAAATATTATGAAAATATTAGTGTGCATTAGCCATGTTCCAGACACCACATCTAAGATTAATTTCACAGAAGGAGACACTAAATTTGACACCACTGGTGTGCAGTTTGTTATTAACCCAAATGATGAATTTGGATTAACACGCGCTATGTGGTTTAAGGAAAAACAAAGTGCTCATGTTACTGTTGTAAATGTTGGAGGACCAGAAACCGAACCTACACTAAGAAAAGCTTTAGCTATTGGTGCCGATGCTGCTATACGTGTAAATACACCTGCAAGCGATGGTTTTTCGGTTGCAAAACAACTTGCTAATGTTGTAAAAGAAGGGGGTTATGATTTGATTATTGCAGGTAGAGAATCTATAGATTATAACGGTGGTATGGTTCCAGGAATGATTGCCGGCTTAACACAAACTAATTTTGTAAATAATTGTATTAGTCTTGAAATTGATGGCACTTCGGTAAAAGCAATTAGAGAAATTGATGGTGGTAAAGAAACCGTTTCTACAAGCTTACCACTTGTAATTGGTGGACAAAAAGGATTGGTAGAAGAAAGTGATTTACGTATCCCTAACATGCGAGGTATTATGATGGCGCGCCAAAAACCACTAACAGTTGCAGAACCAATTGAAGCCAGTACGAAAACAAGTTCTGTTTCTTTTGAAAAACCAGCTCCAAAAGGTGCTATAAAATTGGTGTCGCCCGATAATTTAGACGAGTTAATAAACTTACTTCATAACGAAGCAAAAGTGATTTAATTAAATTTTAAAGAAAAAGAAACATGTCAGTTTTAGTATATACAGAATCAGAACAAGGCAAATTTAAAAAAGTAGCTTTAGAAGTTGCATCATATGCCAAAGCAGTTGCCAATCAAATGGAAACATCGGTTACTGCTATAACAATAAATGTAGACGATGCATCAGAATTAGGAAACTATGGTGTAGACAAAGTTTTAAACGTATCAAACTCTCAATTAGAAACTTTTAATTCAAACAGTTATGCCGAAGCTATTAAACAAGCTGCCGAAAAAGAAGGCACAAAAGTAGTTGTTATAAGCTCTAGTGCAAATAGTAAATATTTAGCACCTCTTTTAGCTGTAGGCTTAAATGCAGGTTACGCTTCAAATGTTATAGAAGCTCCAACTAGCATTTCTCCTTTCACAGTTAAACGTCCTGCATTTACTAACAAAGCTTTTGAAACACTAGAAATTAATACCGATATTAAAATAGTAGGCGTTTCAAATAACTCATTTGGTTTAGTTGAAAATACTGGTAGCGCTTCCGCGGAAGACTTTTCGCCTTCAATTTCTAATTTAGGAGTTACTGTTGAATCTGTAGATAAAGCAACCGATAAAGTAACAATAGCTGATGCAGAAATAGTAGTGTCTGGAGGTCGTGGATTAAAAGGTCCTGAAAACTGGGGCATGATTGAGGAATTAGCCGATGTATTAGGAGCTGCTACAGCATGCTCAAAACCAGTATCAGATTTAGGTTGGAGACCACACAGCGAACACGTAGGACAAACAGGAAAACCCGTAGCATCTAATTTATATATAGCAATTGGTATTTCTGGAGCTATTCAACATTTAGCTGGTATTAATGCCTCAAAAGTAAAAGTAGTTATAAATACTGACCCCGAAGCACCCTTTTTTAAAGCTGCAGACTATGGAGTTGTAGGTGATGCTTTTGAAGTTGTACCACAGCTCATTGAAAAATTAAAAGTTTTTAAAGCCCAACAATAAATTATTTTTCATAAATTAGTTGGTTTAGTATTGAACTGTTTAAATTAGCATTTTTATTCATAAATCTGCCTAAGGCGGTTTGGTAAAGTCCTAATTTAAACAGTTCTTTGCGTTTTCATAAATTATGAGCTTAGTAAAATTAAACATAAAAGGCATATCGTATAGCCAAACTCAAAATGGCGCTTATGCCTTAATTTTAAATGAAGAAAAAGGCGATCGTAAACTCCCAATAGTTATTGGCGCTTTTGAAGCACAATCTATAGCCATAGCTTTAGAAAAAGAAATTAGCCCACCAAGACCACTAACTCACGATTTATTCAAAAATTTTGCAGATCGATTTGATATTGTTGTAAAACAAGTTATAATTCATAAACTTGTTGATGGTGTTTTTTATTCAAGTTTAATTTGTGAACGCGATAAAATTGAAGAAATAATTGATGCTCGTACAAGTGACGCTATTGCTTTAGCACTTCGTTTTCAAGCACCTATTTTTACCTATAAAAACATTCTTGACAAAGCAGGTATTTACTTAAAAGTGAATCCTAAAAAAGAAGATAAAGATGAAGCTCAAGACAGTATTTTAATGGATGAGTTGGTTGCAAACGAATTAGAACCCAACGAACCACAAGAAAATTTTAAAACAAAAACTCTAGAAGAGCTACATACTATGTTGGACGAAGCAGTTGCCAACGAAGATTATGAAAAAGCGGCTCATATTAGAGATGAAATATCCAAACGACAATAGTATAACCCAACAAGATCTTTCCTATGAATATAAAGTTTAGATTAATAATCATGAATTTTTTTCAATTTTTCGTATGGGGAGCTTGGTTAATTACTGTTGCTAATTATTGGTTTGGAACAAAAGGATGGGATGGTGCCCAATTTGGAGCCATTTTTTCAACGATGGGTATTGCTTCTATTTTTATGCCAACTATATGTGGGATTATTGCAGATAGATGGGTTAATGCCGAAAAATTATATGGTATTTTACACATTCTTGGTGGTTTAACCTTGTTAAGTGTTCCGTTAGTTGATAATCCTGTAACGTTTTTCTGGGTGATATTACTAGCTATGGTTTTTTATATGCCAACTATTGCCCTTTCAAATTCTGTAGCCTACAATGCTTTAAAGAAAAGTGAATTGGATGTCGTCAAAGATTTTCCTCCTATCCGAGTTTGGGGAACTATCGGTTTTATTGTTGCTATGTGGACTACCAATTTAACTGGAAATAAAGCTTCAGAAAATCAATTTTATATTGCAGCTATTGCTGCTATTTTTTTAGGAATTTACTCCTTTACATTGCCTAAATGTAAACCACAACAAGAAACATCTGAAAACAAATCGTTTGTAGAATTATTAGGATTAAGTTCCTTTAAATTATTTGCGAATTACAAACTAGCTCTGTTTTTTATTTTTAGTATGTTTTTGGGTGCTGCCTTACAATTAACAAATGCTTATGGCGATGTATTTTTAGACGATTTTAAACTCAACCCGCTGTACACAAACTCTCTTGTGGTTAAATATTCAACCATCATCATGTCTATTTCTCAAATCTCTGAAACCGTATTTATACTAGCGATTCCTTTTTTCTTAAAACGATTTGGAATTAAAATGGTAATGCTTTTTAGTATGATTGCTTGGGTGTTACGCTTCGGTCTATTTGCTTATGGCGATCCTGGAGATGGCTTATGGATGATTATTTTATCTTGTATTGTTTACGGAATGGCGTTCGATTTTTTCAATATTTCAGGATCATTATTTGTTGAAACATCAACTAATTCTAAAATTCGGTCATCAGCACAAGGTTTATTTATGATGATGACTAATGGTTTTGGAGCTATTTTTGGAAGTGTGGTAAGCGGTTATTTAATTGATCGTTTTTTTACAACGGCAGCAGGAAAAGATTGGCATAGCATTTGGCTCACGTTTGCTGTTTACTCCTTAGTAATTGCTATTGCTTTTGCCATATTGTTTAAACACAAACATAACCCTGAAGAAATAAAAGAAACAATTACTCATTAAAAAGCATTTAGTTAATAACTTTATAATATATATAAAGTACCAAGTATTTACTTTTGATGCTTTTTTTTATTTTTAACACCTAAGAAAATGTACGTTTAATTTAAAAAATTTCTTCTCTTTGGGAAGAGACGGAAGATACGATGAAGCAATATCACGACTTAGTAAAACACGTTTTAGAGAACGGTAATGAAAAAGGAGACCGAACAGGAACGGGAACTAAAAGCGTTTTTGGTTATCAAATGCGATTTGATTTAAGTGAAGGTTTTCCAATGGTTACCACAAAAAAACTACATTTAAAATCTATTATATACGAACTTCTTTGGTTTTTAAAAGGCGACACCAATATTAAATATCTTAATGAAAACGGTGTACGTATTTGGAATGATTGGGCAGATAAAAATGGGGATCTAGGTCCTGTTTACGGACACCAATGGCGTAATTGGAACAGTGATGAAATCGACCAAATTAAAGAAGTAATTGATACTTTAAAAAATAATCCTAATAGCCGAAGAATGTTAGTATCTGCATGGAACCCTTCAGTGCTCCCAGATACTTCAAAGTCTTTTGATGAAAATGTGGCAAATGGTAAAGCTGCGCTTCCGCCTTGTCATGCTTTTTTTCAATTTTATGTTGCCAATGGAAAATTATCATGCCAACTTTATCAACGAAGTGCCGACATCTTTTTAGGAGTTCCTTTCAACATTGCATCTTACGCATTATTCACGATGATGATGGCTCAAGTATGTGGCTATGAAGCAGGAGAATTTATTCACACCTTTGGTGATGCTCACATTTATAGCAATCATTTTGAGCAATTGGAATTACAATTATCTAGAGACATACGTCCGCTACCTAAAATGAAAATAAATCCTGAAATAACAGATATTTTTGATTTCACTTTTGAGGATTTCACTTTAGAAGATTATAATCCACACCCACATATTAAAGGAATTGTGGCTGTTTAAAACAAAAAAGCTTTCTAAAAAAAACTAGAAAGCTTTTTTGCTTAATTTCTCAGTATTTAACTAAACGTTTACTACACTATTTTCAGATGCAGCGTAATCATTCCATGCATAAGCATCGGCAGCATCATCATTAATATAAGCTCCGTCTACAATATATTTATATTCATAAGAACTTTCTGCATCTAAATCTACAGTTGCTTTAAAAGTCCCATTTTTTAATTTTTTAAGAGGTGTAGCTTTTATGTTCCAGTCATTAAAACTTCCAACAACAGAAGCTTTTTTTGCTTCTTCAGCAAGTATAGAAAAAGTAACTTTACAAATTGGTTTGCTTTTTAAGTATTGTTTTTTAATAGCCATAATTTAAAGGTTTTGTGTGTTGTTTGTAGTACAAATTTAGTAAAGAATTTCCGAGTAATATTAATTTAAGGACTTATAGAATAAAGAATTATCAATTTGATAATATAGCCATATGTTAATTTTGTGTAATAAAAAAAAATAAGAAGTAAATTGTATTATTATCAGTGCATAAATCCTGTTTTTTACTGATTTTCAAGGCTTTTTAAGCAAAAACGTTTTCGATATTTGTATCTTTTTAAGCAATAATTTAAACTTAATCATGTCACCAAAAAACTTTAACTTTACAATCATTATTTTAATTATATGTTCGGAAAGAAGAAAACAGTCTCACAAATAGATAAAGACCAATTAGAGCTTATACAAAATGCTCAAAAGCGCATTAAACAAAAAAAACGTTTATATATTCACTTTGTTATTTTTTTAATAGGTGCTGTGTTTTTAATAATAGCAAACACTATTCTTGGAATTGGTAAAGACTTTAAAATTCTAGGTAAAGAGTGGTTTTTATATGCTATTCTCATTTGGTTATTCTTCTTTATTTATCACATTTTCAATGTATTTATTACTCATAAATTTATGGGCAAGGAATGGGAACAAAACCAGATTGAAAAACTAGTAGCCAAACAAAAAAATCGTATAGAAAAAATTAAAGCTGGTTTAATAAAAGAAGAAACACATATTGCTGAAAGCGAAATTTACAACCAAGTCAAATCTAAAAAAAATCAACCTCAACTTACTATTATTGTTGCTGCGGCTGAAAATGATGCCATTGGAAAAGAAAACAAATTAATTTGGCATTTAAGTGACGATTTAAAACGTTTTAAGGCTTTAACCAACGGGCACCATATTATTATGGGACGCAAAACTTTTGAAAGTTTCCCTAAGCCTTTACCAAATAGAATCCATGTTGTTATTACAAGACAAGACAATTACAAAGTACCTGATGGTGTTATTGTTGTAAACAGTTTAGAGGACGCCATTGATGCTATAAAAAATGAAACACAAGCCTTTGTAATTGGTGGTGGAGAAATTTACAACCAAGCCATGGAAATAGCTAATAAAATTGAATTAACTCGGGTACATGAAAGCTTTGAAGCTGATACTTTTTTTCCGAAAATAGATGCTTCAATATGGAAAGAAACAAATAATACATTTCACAAAAAAGACGAAAACCATGATTATGAATTTTCTTTTTTAACGTATGAAAGAAAATAGTTTCTGTTAATTTTTATATTACACTGAAAACCAAATACTTATTGTAAAAGTTTCATGTATTTCAATTAAGCATTCCATTAGCATTGGAAAATTTTTTTTTGGAATAATTTTTTTTTCAAAAAATTGCAGATAAACTTTCACCTTTTTCAAAGTTCAAGTTACATAACGCAGAACAATCTGAAAAAAATAAATATCTAAATGCGACTATTTGTTTAATTTCGCATTATGGTAAAAGAACTTCAACTTCGTATTACACTTAAAGAAGAAGAACGCAGTGATATTTTATTAATAAAATCAGCTCGTGCTTTAGATATTGATAGAGATGATATCACTGGTGTAAAAACACTTCGAAAATCGATTGATGCTCGAAAACCAAAAATCATTTTTAATTATAAAGTCGCTGTATATATTAAAGAAGTTTTACCTAAAACCTCGGAATATAAATTTGATTATAAAGACGTTTCAAAAGCAAAACCTATTCATATTATTGGGTTTGGACCTGCAGGAATGTACGCTGCATTACGCTGTATAGAACTTGGTTTTAAACCTATTGTTTTAGAACGTGGTAAAAATGTTAAGGATCGTCGTCGCGATTTAAAAGCCATTAATCAAGACCATTTTGTTAATCAAGATTCTAATTATTGTTTTGGCGAAGGTGGTGCAGGCACTTATAGTGATGGCAAACTATACACCCGAAGTTTAAAACGTGGTGATGTACGACGCATTTTTGAAAACTTAGTATTTCATGGCGCTACCGATCAAATTTTAGTAGATGCACATCCTCATATTGGAACCAATAAACTCCCAAAAGTAGTAACTAACATTCGAGAAACTATTTTAAAATATGGCGGTGAAGTTCATTTTGAAACACGTGTTACAGACTTTACCATAAAAAATAATAAAATTCAAGCCATTCAATTACAAAATGGTGAAGAAATGATTGCTAACCGTGTTATTTTAGCAACCGGACATTCGGCAAGAGATATCTTTTACTTACTTCATAAAAAGGAAATTGCATTAGAAGCAAAATCCTTTGCTATGGGCGTTCGGGTTGAACATCCGCAACATATAATCGATTCTATTCAATACCATTGTAATGGTGCTCGCCATGAACTATTACCAGCTGCCTCATACAGTTTGGTGCAACAAGTAAATGAACGTGGTGTGTATTCCTTTTGTATGTGTCCAGGAGGATTTATTGTCCCTGCAGCAACAGCAAACGGTGAAGTAGTTGTAAATGGAATGTCGCCTTCTAAACGAAATAATCTATATGCAAATTCAGGTATTGTAGTTGAAATAGATGTGAACAAAGATTTACCAAAATATGAACAATACGGTGCTTTAAAAGGTTTAGAATATCAAAAAAACTTAGAACGTATGGCATTTACAGCAGGTGGTAGAAGTCAAGTAGCACCAGCGCAACGCTTAACCGATTTTGTAGAAGGTAAATTATCAGCAGATTTAAATCCTACATCCTATCAACCTGGTTTAAATTCGGCACCATTACATTCTCTTTTACCAAAACTTATTGGTAGCAGATTACGAAAAGGTTTTGCCGCTTTCGGACAAAAAATGAAAGGCTATTATACCGAGGAAGCTAATATTGTTGGAGTAGAATCTAGAACCTCATCGCCAGTTTGTATTCCTAGAAACGAACAATTAGAACATCCGCAAATAAAAGGTTTATTCCCTTGTGGCGAAGGTGGTGGTTATGCTGGCGGTATTGTATCAGCAGCTATGGATGGTGAACGATGTGCCGAAGCTGCTATTATTAGGTTGTAAATAACTATAAAAAACATTAACCTCGTTACTCTTTCTTAAATAAAAATGCGAAGTTTATTATTTCATAATGAACACTCTATAAATCTTTAATAATTCTGTTTAACTCTGCTTAATAACAATTTTACAAAGTATTTCTTCTTAACCTTAAAGTCTTATAAAATTCTTATTTTTGCAGCTCTAAAAAACGAATTAATATGAATGCATATATATTTCCAGGTCAAGGCGCACAATTCTCAGGAATGGGTTTAGACCTTTATGAAAAATCTACTTTAGCACAAGAATTATTTGAACAAGCTAACGAAATTCTTGGTTTCCACATCACTGATATTATGTTTGAAGGATCTGCGGAAGCTTTAAAAGAAACCAAAGTAACACAACCAGCTATCTTTTTACATTCAGTTATTCTAGCAAAAACTTTAGGCGATAGCTTTAAACCAGATATGGTTGCAGGACATTCTTTAGGAGAATTTTCAGCCTTAGTAGCCAATGGTGCTTTAACTTTTGAAGACGGATTAAAACTAGTATCTCAACGTGCCTTAGCTATGCAAAAAGCTTGTGAATTACAACCAAGTACTATGGCTGCTGTTTTAGGTTTAGAAGATGCTGTTGTTGAAAAAATATGTAAAGAAACTGAAGGCATTGTAGTTGCTGCAAACTATAACTGCCCAGGTCAATTAGTAATTTCTGGTGAAGTTGATGCTATAAATAAAGCTTGTGAAACTTTAAAAGAAGCCGGTGCACGTCGTGCTTTAGTATTACCTGTTGGTGGTGCATTTCATTCACCACTTATGGAACCTGCTCGTGAAGAATTGGCTGCTGCTATTGAAAACACAACATTTAATAAACCTAATTGTTCAATTTATCAAAATGTAACAGCAAATGCTGTTTTTAATGAAACTGAAATTAAAGCAAACTTAATTTCTCAATTAACGGCTCCTGTACGTTGGACGCAATCTGTACAACAAATGGTTGCTGATGGTGCTACGCTATTTACAGAAGTTGGTCCAGGTAAAGTATTACAAGGTTTAGTAAAGAAAATTAATAGAGCATCTGAAACTGTTTCTGCAACTTTTGAAGCTAATAACTAATGACCTTATCTAAAAGATCGCTTTATATTTTTGCTACAATAATCATTACTATTGTAATCGATCAAGTTTCTAAGATTATTGTTAGAAAATATATTGATTCAAAAGAAGTCATAAACATAATTGGTGAGTACTTTTCACTTCATAATGTAGAAAATGAAGGTGCTTTTCTTGGTATGGGAAGCGAACTAAATCCTACGCTTAGAATTATATTATTACTCATTTTGCCTACAATTGTTTTAGGCTTTATTTTACGCTATATTTTAAAAGATAAAAACCTAGACAACTGGTCGCTATTTGCTTTTGCAAGTATTATTGGTGGTGGTATTGCTAATGTTTTTGATAGAATTGTTTTTGGGTCGGTAACAGATTTCTTTTATATAAGAATAACCGATCTTGTTAGAACAGGTGTTTTTAACATGGCTGATTTATCAGTTACTACAGGTATGATTATATTGATAATTGTTAGCTTTAAGAAGAAGAAAAAATATAATACAGAAGAATTATAAATAAAAGGGGGTGTCTGAAAAGTCAAGCACCCTCTTTTATTGTTGTAAATATTTCAAAAAACTAATTTTAAAACAAGGTTTTATTGAAAGAAACAATATGTTTTTTTAATAATTACTAACAATAATTCCGTCGAATTTTATCAAAAATTACTTTTCAGACAGCCTCTTTATAATTCTAGTCTTAACTTCTAACTTTCTGCTCCCATTTCCAAGCAGAACGCATCGCATCATCTAGAGACAATTCAGTTTTCCAACCCAATTCTTCATTAGCCTTAGTAGTATCAGCATATGCTGAGATAATATCGCCTTCTCTTCTGTCTACTATTTTATAATTCAATTTTTTACCAGAAACTTTTTCGAAAGCTTTTACAACTTCTAAAACAGAACTACCTGTTCCTGTTCCTAAATTAAAAGTTTCGTAATTTTCTTTGTTTTTATTATTAAGTAAACGCCCTAGTGCTATAACATGTGCTTTTGCTAAATCGACTACATGAATATAATCGCGAATACAAGTGCCGTCTGGAGTAGGATAATCATCTCCAAAAACAGATAATTGTTCACGAAGACCAATACCCGTTTGAGTAATAAAAGGCACTAAATTTTGAGGAACACCAATAGGCAATTCTCCAATCTCAACAGATTCATGAGCACCAATCGGATTAAAATAACGTAATGCAATAGCTTTTAATGTTGGAGTTACTTTACAAGTATCGCTAATAATCTCTTCCCCTATTTGTTTGGTATTTCCATAAGGAGATTCCGCTTTCTTTACTGGTGCATTTTCTGTTATTGGTAATTCATCTGCTTGACCATATACAGTACATGAAGAGCTGAATATAAAACTCGCTTCAGGTAATTTTTTTAATTCTTTAAGAATATAAACCAAAGTACTTATATTATTTTCATAATACAATAAGGGTTCTTTCACACTTTCTCCAACAGCTTTACTAGCTGCAAAATGTATAACACCTTTAATGTCATTGTGTTTTTTAAAAAAAGTTTCTACTTTTTCTTTTTCTTTAAGATCTAATTTCTCAAAAATGGGTGTTTTACCAGTAATAGCAGTAATACCATCTAATACTTTCTCTGAAGAATTTGATAAATCGTCAATAATAACAACATCATAACCTTCATTTTGTAATTCTACAACGGTATGAGATCCTATAAAACCTAAACCACCTGTAACTAATATTTTATCCATCTATAAAGTTTATAATTGTTGATGTAATATAATCTATTTGTTCATCATCTAATTCCGTATGCATTGGTAATGAAATAACTTCTTTAACCAATTGATTGGTTACAGCAAAATCTGCTTCATTATAACGATTATCTGCATAGGCTTTTTGATTATGAAGCGGAATTGGATAATAAACGCCACAAGGAATTTCTTTTTCATTTAAATGCTTTACTAAAGCATCTCTATCTATTCCTTTTATTTTTAATGTATATTGATGAAAGACATGGCAATCGCAAGTATCACATATACCTGAACAATTATTTGATACTTTTGGTGTTATGATAGCGTCAATACCTTGAAATGCTTTATTATATTTTCTAGCAGCACTTTGTCTTGCTTTATTATACGTATCTAAATGAGGTAATTTGGCATCTAAAACACCAGCTTGAATACTATCTAATCTAGAATTAACACCAACAACATCATGATGATAACGCTCGTACATCCCATGATTTACAATACCTCTAATAGTATGAGCTAAATTATCATCATTGGTAAATATAGCACCACCATCACCATAACAACCTAAGTTTTTTGATGGAAAAAACGACGTAGATGCTACATGCCCAATAGTACCAGCCTTAGCTTTAGAACCATCTTTGTATGTGTAATTAGCACCAATAGCTTGTGCATTATCTTCAATAACATATAAATCATGTTCTTTTGCTAGTTCCATAATAGCTTCCATATTGGCACATTGACCAAACAAGTGCACAGGAACTATCGCTTTTGTTTTTGGAGTAATGGCCTTTTTAATGGCTTCAATATTTATATTAAAGTCATCTTCATTAACATCGACTAAAACAGGTGTTAAATTAAGTAAAGCAATAACCTCAACAGTTGCAGCAAAGGTAAAATCGGCAGTAATAACCTCATCACCTGGTTTTAAACCTAAACCCATCATAGCTATTTGTAAAGCATCTGTACCATTTGCACATGGAATAACATGTTTTACGCCTAAATATTGCTCTAAATTCTTTTGAAATTGGTGTACTTTAGGACCGTTTATAAATGATGTAGTTTCTAAAACTTCTTGAATAGATGCATTTACCACATCTTTAATTCCTTCATATTGACCTTTAAGATCAACCATTTGAATTTTCTTCATCTAAAAAAAAAATTATAGTCTATATTTATGATAATTAAGACTCTTTTAATGAATACCCATTATGGGTGTTTTGTAGCTTACGAAATTACAAAATTCAATAACGTTAACCAATGAAACATTTATGAATAATATTAATTTAATGAAGAAATTATTTTAAAGAAATGTATTTTAGCAACAAATAAAAAAATTGAGCTTACTTTATAACATAGGCATACACTTAGCACATTTTGGATTGAATTGTGTCTCACCTTTTAATTCAAAAATAAGAAAAGGTAATATTGGACGCTCAAACACCTTTGATATATTAAAAAGCAAATTAACCAAAAACGATAAAACACTATGGTTTCATTGTGCTTCTTTAGGCGAATATGAACAAGGACTTCCTGTTTTTAAAGCTCTAAGAAAACATTATACAAACCATAAAATTGTACTTAGCTTTTTCTCTCCTTCTGGTTACGAAATAAGAAAAAATTCGCCTATTGCAGATGTTGTTATTTATCTGCCTTTGGACACTAAAAAAAATGCAACATTATTTTTAGACATTGTTAACCCAGAACTTACCATTTTTGTTAAGTATGATATTTGGCCAAATTTTTTAAAAGACTTAAAAAGAAGAAAATTACGTGCTATTTTAATTTCTGCTGCTTTTAGAAAAAACCAATCTTTTTTTAAGTTTTACGGAAATCAATTAAAACAAGCTCTTTTTGCTTTCGAGCATATTTTTACTCAAAACGAAACGTCTAAACAATTACTTGAATCTATAAACTATAAAAATATTACTGTTTCTGGAGACACGCGCTTTGATCGCGTTTACAGTCAATTAGAACAAGACAATACATTAGATTTTATTTCAGAATTTAAACAAGATAAACTATGTGTTGTTGCAGGTAGTACTTGGCCTGAAGGCGAAGAATTATTTATTAATTATATTAATTCAAAAGCATCAAATAATGTGAAATTTATTATTGCACCTCATAATATTAAAAGCTTACAAATAGCTAATTTAAAAAATAAGTTGGGTGTAAAAACAATATTGTTTTCAGAAAAAGAAACTGTTAATATTCCTGATGCTACTGTATTTATAATAGATACTATTGGCATTCTTTCTAAAATTTACAGCTATGCCAACATTGCTTATGTTGGTGGCGCTATGGGAAATACTGGTTTACACAACACTTTAGAACCCGCTGTTTTTGGGATTCCTATTATTATTGGAAATAATTATACTAAATTCCCAGAAGCCCAAGCCTTAATTGATAATCATGGCATGTTTTCTATTTCTAATCAAGCTGATTTTGACACTATTTTGAATAAATTAATCAATAACAGTGACTTTCGTCTAGAAAGTGGGTCTAATAATTCAGAATATATCAAAAATAACAGAGGAGCTGTAAACCAAATACTTAATTATCTTCGTATATAGTTTGTTTATCTTAACATTTGTTAATAACAATAACATGTATTGTTAAATAATAAAACAATAATTATTAAATTAATAAAAACACTTAAACAAAAAACCAATGAAAAAATTATTATTAAGTACCGCTTTATTATTAGTATTAAATATTTCATTTACATCATGTAGAGATACAAAAAAAGCTGAATCTATTGAAGATTCTATTGAAAACGCTACTGAAACTGTAAATAACGCTGTTGAAAATGCAGCTGAAACTACAGGTGATGCTGTTGAAAACGCTGTAGACGCTGCTGGTGATGCTATTGACAAAACTGTTGAAGCTGCTGGTGAAGCTGTAGACGCTACTGAAGATGCAGTTAATTCTGCTGCTGATGATGCCACTGAAGCAGTAGATAAAGCTTCAGATGCTGTTAAAAATAAAATTGATGAAGTTAAAAACTAAATCATTTAATTTAAATTAATAAAAAAGAGAGGCTTTTAGCTTCTCTTTTTTTATACCTTCTTTTCTCGTTTATATAAAAAAATGTTTTCTCAAAAAAAATAATTAATTTTCAATACTTTTATATAAAATCAACCTTTTAAATATTGCTAAAATGAAATACAAAATTGGAATTTTAATAACTCTTTTATTTGGTATTATTTTATTTTATTCTTGCAAAAACAATAAAAAAGTAAACGAAGCAAATACCTTAATAGTTACTGAAGAAAAAACACCTAATTTAGAATTTCTTTGGGAAACAGACTCCGTTCTCAAAACACCAGAATCTGCTCTATATGACAATACCAGAAATGTTATTTATGTATCTAACGTCAATTTAAATCCTAGACAAAAAGATAATAATGGTTTTATTTCCAAACTAGACAATAATGGAAATATCATTGAATTAGAATGGGTAAAAGGCATGAGTTCTCCAAAAGGCCTAGGTTTATTTGACAACATATTATATGTTACCGATGTTGATGAAGTAATAGCTATTAATGTAGAAACTAACTCAATTATAAAAAAATACCCAGTTGCCAATGCTGGTATGCTAAATGATATTTCTATTGATAAAGACGGAACTATTTTTATTACAGATATGGATGCAGGTAAAATTCTAACATTAAAGAATGAATCTATTTCTATTTGGAAATCAGACATTAATAAACCTAACGGTGTTTTTGTTGAAGACAATCGAATTTTAATAGCTTCATCAGATGGAAAACTAACTTCATATAACAAAGCCTCAAAAGAACCTTCAATAATTTGTGAAGGCATCTCTAGTGGTGATGGCGTTGAAATAATGAAATCTGGAAGCTATTTAGTTTCAGACTGGACAGGAGAAGTTTTTTTAATTAAAAATGGAACATTAACATCATTACTTTCTACCAAAGAAAACAATATACAAACAGCAGATATTGGAATTATAAAAGATAAAAACACACTACTAATTCCTACTTTTTTTAATAACAAATTGGTTGCTTATAAAGTAAATGAGTAATTTAAAAGACATAACTTAAAAAGCTAAAATATTTTTTTTAAGTAAAATTGTTGTACAAAAAGCCTCTAGCATTATTGAAGAAGCTATAAACATGTTACCTTACAAAGGTGCACAAATTATTAGTGAGTATTAAAGAACTTTTTAATGCATAAATTGCTAGAAAACAAATACGAATTTACTTTTATTATAATTCCTAAAAATTGATAGAAAATAAAAATTGACTTCTATTATTCTACAAATAAATTAGTTAAATTTTACTCAATAATTTTAAAAGAGGTAAAAGACTTGTATTAAACACTCTAAGTTGAAAAAAATGTCATTTTAATACACTTTTTAGCTAATTTATACCCCCTAATAACACACAACTTTCTTTTATTTTAGCAATTGTTAAAATTTTAAAATAATCATATGAAATACTTAAAATTTAGAAAACTTAATTATTCATACATTTTAATAAAAAATATGATGTCCAATTTCGAAATAAGAATAAAAAACATTTTAAGTGTAAAACTACTATGTATTTTTCTTTTATTAATAATTAGTAATTGTAATTGTAAACAAAAAACAGAATCTACAAATAACAAAATTAAAACATTTAAAATTACCAACCCGGTAATCAAAGGTCATTTTGCAGATCCTTCAATCGTTAAATTTAAAGACAAATATTATGTTTATGCAACTATAGATCCTTGGGGAGGAGAAGAACTAGCTGTTTTTGAATCTTCAGATTTTATTAATTGGGAACAAAAGCATATAAATTGGCCAACTAAAGAAGCTTGTACAAGCCCTACATCGAATACTAGTAGAGTTTGGGCACCTTCGGTAATCCAAGGCAAAAACAAAAAGTTTTATATGTACATTTCTGTAGGTAGTGAAATTTGGGTTGGCATTAGTGAAAACCCATTAGGTCCATGGAAAAATGCTAAGTCAGACAACAGTCCATTTATTAAAGGTAATATGTTCCCTGAATATCATATGATTGATGCTGAAGCTTTTATTGATGATGATGGACAAGCTTACTTATATTGGGGTTCTGGATTAAATTGGGTAAACGGACATTGCTTTATTGTTAAATTAAATGAAGATATGATTTCTTTTAATGAAGAAGACATCAAAGACATTACTCCACCAAACTATTTTGAAGCGCCTTTTATGTTAAAAAAACATGGAAAATATTTTCTAACATATTCTGATGGAAAATGTACTAACAGCACGTATAAAGTACGATACTCTATAAGCGACACACCTTACGGTCCTTGGAAAGAAGGCATAAACAGTCCTATTTTATCAACCTCAACAGATTCAACTACATTAGGACCAGGACATCACACAATTTTTAATGAAAATAATCAAGATTATATTCTATACCATAGAATTAAAGATAATAAGGATGACCTTTTAAGAGAAATAGCTATTGATAGCTTAAACTTTGATAATAATAGTGTTATATCAAAAGTAATTCCAAATAGAGGTGCTACTAGTTTTATAAAAAACTAAACTTTTAAAATTGCAATGATAAAAATTAAAACATTATTCCATATTCCAAATTACTTACTAGTAATAGTATGTTTTATTTGTTTATCATCATGCTCAAAAACCATTACATATTCGCCTATTGGCAAAGGCTGGAGTAACAATTCTGTAAACACCGTTAAATTTAGAAAAAACGCATTAACTACTTATAAAGAACATCAATTTGTTGGCTACTATGATGGTGAAGGTTATTTAGTTCTCGGAAAAAGAAAAATAAATAATGATGCTTGGGTAACTGTAAAAACACCTTATAAAGGAAATGTAAACGATGCTCATAATTCAATTAGCATTGCAGTTGATGGCAAAGGCTATTTGCATGTAAGCTGGGATCAACATGACACTAAACTTAAATATGCAAAAAGTAAAAAACCACTAAGCTTAAAACTAGGAAAAGAAATACCAATGACAGGTAAGCAAGAACTAAAAGTTACCTATCCGCAGTTTTATAATTTACCTAACGGAAATTTATTATTCTTTTATCGTTCTGGTGCTTCAGGTAAAGGTAATATGATTATAAATTCTTTTGATATTGAAAATCAAAAATGGACACAAATTCAACAAAACTTAATAGATGGTGAAAATAAGCGAAGTGCTTACTGGCAAGCATCAATAGATAGCAAAGGCACTATTCATCTTTCTTGGGTTTGGCGAGAAAGCTGGGACGTATCTACCAATCATGATATTGGTTATGCTCAATCAAAAGATGGTGGACTTACTTGGCAAAAATCTAACGGTGAAAATTACACATTACCAATTACAGCAAAAAACGCAGAATATACATGGATAATTCCACAAAAAAGTAGTTTAATAAACCAAACTGCAATGACTACAGACTCAAAAGGCAATCCTTATATTATAAGTTATTGGAGCGAAAATAAAATTCCTCAATTTCAAATTGTCTACAAAGAAAATGCTGTTTGGAAAAAAGAAAACACTGGTTTTAGAACAACTGCTTTTTATTTAGGTGGTGGAGGCACTAAAAGTATTCCTATTTCTAGGCCAGATATTTTTATTAATGAAAAGGATTCAAGCCGCTTGATATATTTACTTTTCAGAGATGAAGAAAGAGGAAACAAAGTATCTATAGCTTATAAAGATTTTAACAAAATATTACCTTGGAAAATAAAAGATATAACTAAAAATGCTGTTGGGCAATGGGAACCTAATTATGACATTTCTCTTTGGAAAAAACACAATGAATTAGATATTTTCACCCAAGAAGTTACGCAAATTGATGGTGAAGGTTTAGCAAAAAAAACAGCAACAATGGTAAATGTATTAACCTTAAAAAAGCTTCCCAAATGAAAATATATAAGTATTTAACAATATTACTTTTAATGACATTTTGCTATAGCTGTTTAAAGAAAAAAGATAGTGAGAATAGTAAAATTCCAAAGATTGAAGGGTATCATTTATTATGGAATGATGAGTTTGATCTAAATGGAAAACCTAACGAAAAAAACTGGTCGTTTGAACATGGTTTTGTTAGAAATGATGAGTTGCAATGGTATCAAGAAGAAAATGCAAACATACAAGATGGTGTCTTAATTATAAAAGGAAAAAGAGAACGTATTAAAAACACCAATTATAATTCACAAAGCAATGATTGGAAAATAAACCGAGAATATGCTAACTATAGCTCTTCATCTATAAATACTAGCAATAAATTTAGTTTTCAATATGGTATTTTAGAAGTAAAAGCTAAAATAGATACGTTGTCTGGTTTATGGCCTGCTATTTGGACTTTAGGAGTCTCTAAACCTTGGCCATCCAGTGGAGAAATAGATTTAATGGAATATTACCAAATAGAAAACAAACCTCATATTCTTGCAAATGCCGCTTGGAAAGGCGAACAAGAAGTTTTATGGGATAGTAAACAAACCCCTTTTAAATATTTTTTGAAGAAAGATTCAAATTGGGCTACAAAGTTTCATGTTTGGAAAATGGATTGGACAGAAACTCACATTAAACTCTATTTAGACAACGAATTATTAAACGAAATAGACCTTAGTAAAACCAACAATCCAGATGGTTTTAATCCTTTTCATCAACCACATTATGTATTACTTAATTTGGCTATAGGCAGTAATGGTGGAAACCCTACAGAAACTAAATTTCCGAAAGAATATATTATAGATTATGTGCGTGTGTATCAAAAAAATGAAAAATTATAATTATTCAAAAAAATGAAAAACCACAAAATCATTAATCTTTTAAGTCTCTTGCTGTTATTATTTTATAGCTGTGGCTCTACAAACATAAAACAAGCTAGTATTTTATCTGAAAACAAAGAAAATGTATTAAAAATTATAAATAAAGTAAACATACACTGGCAAGAATCACAACCAAATCCAGAAAATGCGTTTTGGCATGTATCAGCTTATCATACAGGAAATATGGAAGCTTATAAAGTAACTAAAAACGAAAAATACCTTGATTATTCTTTAGCTTGGGCTAATAAAAACAAATGGATGGGTGCTAAATCTCAAAATAAGGTAGAATGGAAATACGATTATGGAGAAGATGATACACATGTTCTATTTGGCGATTGGCAAATTTGCTTTCAAACTTATATAGACTTATATAATTTTACAGGTAAAAATGACCCCTCTAAAATTGCACGTGCACGTGAAGTCATGGAATACCAAATGAGTACTAACACCAATGACTACTGGTGGTGGGCAGATGGCTTGTATATGGCAATGCCTGTAATGACTAAACTTTACAAAGCTACAGGTAATGACCTTTATTTAGAAAAACTATACGAATATTTAGAATATGCAAACAGTATTATGTTTGATGAAGACGAAAATTTATACTACAGAGATGCTAAATATGTATATCCAAAACACAAAAGCACGAATGGTAAAAAAGATTTTTGGGCAAGAGGCGATGGTTGGGTCTTTGCTGGTTTAGCAAAAGTAATTCAAGATTTACCTGAAAATGCGAAACATAGAGAAACCTATATCACTCGTTTTAAATCCATGGCAAAATCGTTAAAGCAAATACAACAACCAGAAGGCTATTGGACACGTAGTATGTTAGATCCAGAGTATGCACCAGGACCAGAAACTAGTGGAACAGCATTTTTTACTTATGGTTTTTTATGGGGAATTAATAATGGCATTTTGGATAATAAAGAATATGTACCCGTAATTGAGAAAAGCTGGAAATACTTAACAGAAGTAGCACTTCAAAAAAACGGAAAAATAGGCTATGTACAACCTATTGGAGAAAGAGCCATTCCAGGCCAAATTGTAGATGTTAATTCTACGGCAGACTTTGGTGTTGGTGCTTTTTTATTAGCTGCTAGTGAGATGTATCAATTTTTAAAATAAAATACTAATAATGTTCAATCAAAATAAAATGAATTTTAAATACTTAACACTTTTTGGCTTTATTCTAAGTCTAATATCTTGTAATACAAATCCAGATAATGAAAATTACCTATTTACCTACTTTACAGGAAATGGCTCTGGAGAGGAATCTATTCGTTATGCTTTAAGCTATGATGGGTATAATTATTATACACTTAACAATAATGAACCTATTATAAGTTCCGAAAAAATAAGTTCTACAGGCGGTGTTCGCGATCCTCATATTTTACGAGGTGCAGATGGAAAAACTTTTTATATGGTGGTTACCGATATGGTTTCTGCTAATGGCTGGAATTCAAATAGAGCCATGGTATTATTAAAGTCTACAGATTTAATTAATTGGACGTCTAGTGTCGTTAATATTCAAAAAAGATTCAAAAACCAAGAAAACTTATTACGTGTTTGGGCACCACAAACCATATACGACCCTGTTGCAAAAAAGTACATGATTTATTTTTCAATGAAACATGGAGATGATAAAGACAAAATATATTATGCCTACGCTAATAAAGATTTTACCGATTTAGAAAGTGAACCCAAACAACTACTTTTTAAAGATGGCGCTTGTATTGATGGTGATATAATTTTCAAAGATGGAAAATATCATTTATTCTTTAAAAATGAAGATGACGGTGCCAAAGGCATTATGCAAGCTGTTTCTGATAGTTTAACAAGCGGTTACAAAATGCTAGATGGCTATATGAATGTTACAAATAAGCCCGTTGAAGGCTCCGGTATTTTCAAAATGATTGATTCCGATAAATATATTTTAATGTATGATATGTATACTTCGGGTAAATACCAATTTACGGAAAGTACAGATTTAACTAATTTTAAAGTAGTTGATGATGCAATCTCAATGAATTTCCACCCAAGACATGGTACTATAATTCCTATAACTAAAGCAGAAACTAACCTGTTGTTAAAAAAATGGGGAGGCATTAGTAAAACATCTTTTATAGGTTTTAATTCAGAAAAAATTAAAAAAAACAATGTGGTTATTGATGATGAGAAAGAAACTATTTATATTCCTGTAAAACAAGGAACAGATTTAAAAAATTTCAATCCAGATATAACACTTGTTCCTTGGGTATCATCAACATTTATAGGCTCTCAAGATTTTTCAAATGGTGATATTAATTATACAATCAGTTCAGGAGGAAATCAAAAAAACTATAAAATATCAGCACAGGTAAATAACAACCCTGTTTTAGATGGCTTTTATGCAGATCCTGAAATTATTTATTCTAATAAAACAAACAAGTACTACCTCTATCCTACTAGTGATGGTTTTACAGGATGGTCTGGAACATATTTTAAAACTTTTTCTTCTGAAGATTTAGTAAATTGGAAAGACGAAGGTATTATTCTCGATTTAAAAAAAGATGTGAGTTGGGCGAATAGAAATGCATGGGCACCAACGGCTATAGAAAAGAAAATAAATGGTGCATACAAATACTTTTATTATTTCACTGCAGCACAAAAAATAGGGGTAGCTGTTTCAAATAATCCTGCAGGACCATTTGTTGATTCTGGGAAAGCATTAATAGCAGAAAGACCCAAAGGCATCAAAGGCGGACAAGAAATTGATCCCGATGTATTTACAGATCCTGTTTCAGGTAAAAACTATTTGTATTGGGGTAATGGTTATATGGCCTGTGTAGAATTAAATGATGACATGACTTCTATAAAAGATAATACTTTAAAAATAATGACTCCAAAGGATAATACTTTTAGAGAAGGAACTGAAGTTTTTTACAGAAAAGGAACCTATTATTTTATGTGGTCTGAGGACGATACAAGAAGTCCTAATTACAGAGTAAGATACGCAACATCTAAATCGCCAACTGGTCCTTTAACAATTCCTGAAAACAACTTAATTCTAGAGAAAAAACCAGAAGATGGTATTTATGGTACGGGGCATAATAGTGTTATTCAAACTCCAAACAGTGATACTTGGCATATTGTTTATCATCGTTTTAACAGACCAAATGGCATTACAATGGGCGATGCTGCTGGTTATAATAGAGAAGTTTGTATTGATAAATTAGAATTTAATGCTGATGGCAGTATCATTCCTGTGATACCAACACTATCTGGAATTTAAAAAAGTTTAATCTTAAAAAATTCAATCATTATCAATTAAAGAAAGAGTCTACAAATGATTTATCAATTAAAAAATAGTTTACTAATCCTAACTATATTGTTTCTAGCTATAAACAAGACTTATTCTCAAGGAAATAAATTACAAGAAGAAAGTCCAGAAGAAGTTAGAGCATTTTTTGTGTCGTCATTAATTAAAATAGGAGACCCTTTATTAACAGCATTAAGCAAAAACAAATTGAAAAAATTAATGCCAGTAGAAAAATCTCCAGGAGCTTGGGATGATCGAACCCATGTAACCTATTTAGAAGGTTTTGGAAGACTACTTTCTGGCATGGCACCTTGGTTAGAATTAGGTCCAGATAATACAGAAGAAGGTAAATTGAGACTAAAGTACATTACTTTAGCTCAAAAATGTATTCATAATGCCACAGACCCTGAGTCTCCCGATTTTATGAATTTCAACAAAGACAAACAGCCTTTAGTTGACGCCGCTTTTTTTGCACAAGCATTAATTAGAGCTCCTAAACAACTGTGGGAGCCTTTGGATAATACAACAAAAGAAAATGTCATCAAAGCTTTAAAATCTACAAGAGTTATAAAACCATATTATAGTAATTGGTTGCTTTTTTCTGGAATGATAGAAGCCGCATTAGTTAAGTTTGATTCAGGAGCAGATATAATGCGATTAGATTATCCTTTAAACAAGCATAAAGAATGGTATTTAGGAGATGGTATATACGGAGATGGTCCCGATTTTCATTGGGATTATTACAATAGTTTTGTTATCCATCCTATGATTCTTGATATTTTAAAAGTTTTAAATAAAAAAGATAAAAATGTTAAAAAGGATTATGATCTGGCATTAAAACGAGCTACACGCTACGCAGCCATTCAAGAACGATTAATTTCTCCCGATGGCACATATCCGCCAATTGGCAGGTCATTAGCTTACCGTTTTGGTGCCTTTCAATTGTTATCACAAATAGCACTTTGGAAAGAACTACCAAAGGAAGTAAACCCTGCACAAGTACGTTCGGCATTATATACTATGATTCACAATCAAATAAATGCACCCGAAACTTTTGATAAAAAGGGTTGGTTACAAATTGGATTATATGGCCATCAACCAAATATTGGAGAAGGATACATTTCTACTGGTAGTTTGTATTTATGTTCTGAGGCCTTTATGGTTCTTGGATTACCGACTGATGATATATTTTGGAGTGAACCTTACCATCCTTGGACTCAAAAGAAAATTTGGTCGGGTCAAAATATTCCAATTGACCATGCTATAAAAAACTGAGTTCGTTTTGTTTGTGTATCAATATTATAAACATAATAAAATCAAACAACTTAATCCATTCTATTTGTAATATATAAATTTATACACTATGTCTAAAATTAAAAATCTTATATTTTTTTTAGTATACTTACTAACAAATATCTCTCAAATAAATGGTCAAGAAATATTTATTTCTAATACACAAAACCGATTATTTACCAGTTTAAATGGTAAGTGGAAATATGTAATGGATCCTTATGAAACAGGACAAATAGGTTTTATGCCCCTATATAAAAACACGAAACCAAAAGATAAAACAGACAGAGTTGAATATAGTTTTGATGATGCACAAACACTATGGGTTCCGAGTTCATGGAATGCTCAAAAACCTGAACTTTTTTATTATGAAGGTAGTATTTGGTATCGTAAAACATTTAATAAAGAGACTATCGCAAAAGATAAACGCTACTATATTTACTTTGGTGCAGCCAATTACAATAGCACCATTACTTTCAACGGAGAAATCCTCGGAAAACACGAAGGTGGTTTTACCCCATTTTGTTTTGAAGTTACCCACCTAATAAAAGAAAAAAACAATTATTTAATAGTAGGTGTAAGCAATACCCGCTCAAAAAATCAGGTGCCATCGAAAGTTACCGATTGGTTTAACTACGGCGGAATAATACGCAATGTTAAACTAATAGAAGTACCAAACACTTTTGTTAGCAACTATTTTCTATCGCTTGATAAATCGACTCTTAATCTCAAAACCAAGAAAATTAATGGAAGCTTGACTATTACTGGCAAATCATTTCCACAAAAAGTAAGAGTCGCAATCCCTGAATTAAAAGTAAGCAAAGACATTTTTGTTGATTCAACTGGTACATCCACCTTTACTATTAATGTAAAAAATCTCAAACTTTGGTCTCCAAAAACCCCAAAACTTTATACGGTTTCTATTGAAACTAACACTGAAAAAATTATTGATAAAATAGGCTTTAGAACCATTGATACAAAAGGTAAACAAATACTATTAAATGGAAATCCTGTATTCTTAAAAGGTATTTCCCTTCATGATGAAAATCCACTTCGCCAAAACAGAGCCAACTCTTTAGATGATGCTAAATTAGTACTAGGATGGGCAAAAGAATTAGGCTGTAATTTTATTCGCTTAGCACACTATCCACACCAAGAAAATATTGTGAGATTAGCAGATGAAATGGGAATAATGCTTTGGGAAGAATTACCCTTGTATTGGGGAATTGAATGGAACAACCCTAAAGTACTTCAGAAAGCAATAGCGCAATACACAGAACTAATTAATAGAGATTATAATAGGGCAAGTTCAATTATCTGGTCTATAGCTAACGAAACCTCTCCTTCAAAATCACGAAATGAGTTTCTTATAGCTATAGCAAAACATATTAGATCTATAGACAGTACAAGATTGTTAAGTGCTGCGTGTAAAAAAGATCAGGCTGTAGATGGTCATCCTGATAACGATTATACCATTGGCGATCCTATAATGGAATATCTAGACATTGTGAGCTTTAATGAATACTTAGGATGGTATGGTGGATTACCTGAAGAATGCAGAAAAAAAACATATACCTCATTAACTAATAAACCTATAATAGTAAGTGAATTTGGTGGTGGAGCCTTAGAGGGGTTTCATGGAGACAAACTTACCAGATGGAGTGAAGAATATCAAGAATATTTATACAAAGAAAATATTGCAATGTTTGATAAAATTGATGGTTTGGCTGGCATGACTCCTTGGGTTTTAGTCGATTTCATGTCTCCACTTAGGCAATTACCAAATATACAAGACGGATGGAACCGAAAAGGTTTAATTTCGGAAAAAGGCGCTAAGAAAAAAGCATTTTACATACTACAAGATTATTATAATACAAAGTAAAAATAGTAGCGAAATATATAAACAAAAAAGCCTTATCTAATAAAAGATAAGGCTTTTGTACTGAAGACGGGACTTGAACCCGTACGTCCTAATGGACATTGGATTTTAAGTCCAACGTGTCTACCAATTCCACCACTTCAGCTTGGTATATTTTAAGAAAGTATCAGAGCGAAAGACGGGATTTGAACCCGCGACCCCCACCTTGGCAAGGTGATGCTCTACCCCTGAGCTACTTTCGCAGTCTTTTAATGAACGAAGCAACATCGCTATTGCGGATGCAAATTTAAAATATTTCTAGGAACTGCAAAGCCTTTTTTAAAAATAAATAAAATTATTTTTACGCTCGCTTTTTCTTAACCAACATACGCTTAATTTCATTCAATTTCATAAGTGCTTCAACAGGCGTAAGTGTATCAATATCAATGTGTAATATTTCGTCTTTAATATTTTCAAGTAACGGATCATCCAAATTGAAAAAACTGAGTTGCATCTCATCTTCCATCGATTTTACCTTATTGGTAAGCTCTTCACTTGAATGAGACTTCTCTAATTTCTTTAAAACTTGGTTAGCACGACGCAAAACTTGCTGAGGCATACCAGCCATTTTTGCTACATGAATACCAAAACTATGTTCGCTACCGCCTTCTACTAGTTTACGTAAAAAAAGCACATTGTCTTTTAATTCTTTTACAGAAACATTAAAATTCTTAATACGCTCAAACGTTTCACTCATTTCATTTAACTCATGATAGTGTGTTGCAAAAAGCGTTTTTGGTTTTGAAGGGTGTTCGTGTAAATATTCACTAATAGCCCAAGCTATAGAAATACCGTCATACGTACTTGTACCTCGACCTATTTCATCTAACAATACCAAACTTCTATCAGAAATATTATTTAATATAGAAGCTGTTTCATTCATTTCTACCATAAAAGTAGATTCTCCCATCGAAATGTTATCGCTAGCGCCTACTCTCGTAAAAATTTTATCAACCAATCCTATTCTTGCGTCTTTGGCTGGAACAAAACTTCCCATTTGAGCCAATAATACAATTAATGCTGTTTGACGTAAAATAGCCGACTTACCAGACATGTTTGGTCCAGTAATCATAATAATTTGCTGAGTGCTTCTATCTAAAAACACATTGTTAGCAATATAAGCTTCACCTATTGGTAATTGCTTTTCTATAACAGGATGGCGACCATCTTTAATATCTAAATCGAAAGAATCATCAATAACAGGATGAATATAATTATTGTCTTTAGCTAATTGTGCAAACCCACACAAACAATCTAACTGCCCTACTAAAAATGCATTTTGCTGTACAGGTTTTATATATTGACTTAACCAAGTCACCAATTCAGAAAACAACTGTTGCTCAATGGCTTGAATTCTATCTTCGGCACCTAAAATTTTGGCTTCATACTCTTTAAGCTCTTCAGTAATATAACGTTCTGCACTTACCAAAGTTTGCTTTCTAATCCATTCTTCGGGCACTTTATCTTTATGCGTATTGCGTACTTCAATATAATAACCAAACACATTATTTGAAGCTATTTTAAGCGATGTAATACCAGTGCGTTCGCTTTCGCGCTGTAGCATATTATCTAAATAATCTTTCCCCGATTTAGATAATCCTCTTAACTCATCTAATTCTTCTGAAAAACCAGCAGCAATACTATTGCCTTTTAAAACATTTACAGGAGCTTCTTCATTAAGAGTTTTCTTTATTTTTTCGCGAAGTACTTCACAACTCTGTAAAGTATCTCCAATAATTTTTAATGAGTCGTTATCGCAGTTTGATGCCAATGATTTTATAGGCACAATAGCTTCTAACGAATTTTTAAGCTGAATAACTTCTCTCGGATTAATTTTTGCTGTTGCAACTTTAGAAATTAAACGCTCTAAATCGCCAATAAGCTTAATATGATTTTGAATTTTTTGAAGCACCGTATTTTCCTTAGTTAAAAAACTAACTACTTCATGACGCTGTTTTATTTTTTCAACATTTTTTAAAGGCAATGCTAGCCACCGTTTTAAAAGTCTTCCGCCCATAGGCGAAATGGTTTTATCAATAACATTTAAAAGCGTAACAGCATTATTATTGGTAGAATTATAAAGTTCTAAATTTCTAATGGTGAATTTATCCATCCACACATAATCATCTTCTGCAATTCTTGAAATAGAAGCAATATGCTGTAATTTATTATGCTGTGTTTCACTTAAATAATGTAAAATAGACCCCGATGCTATAATGCCTTCATGCAAATCTTCAATACCAAAACCTTTTAATGTTTTAGTATCAAAATGCTTTATTAAGGTTTCGTATGCATAATCGGTTTGATACACCCAATCTTCCATATAAAAGGTATGGAAATCTTCTCCAAAAATATCTTTAAAAGTGCTTCGTTTTTGCTTGGAAACCAGCACTTCACTTGGACTAAAATTTTGTAATAACTTATCAATATATTCAGCATTTCCTTGAGAAGTTAAAAACTCTCCAGTAGAAATATCTAAAAAAGAAATACCAATATATTTTTTATCAAAATAAACTGAACATAAAAAGTTGTTAGATTTTGAAACTAAAACCTCATCGTTTAAAGCTACGCCTGGAGTAACTAACTCGGTAACACCACGTTTAACAATGCTTTTAGTTTGCTTTGGATCTTCTAACTGATCGCAAATAGCAACACGCTCGCCTGCTTTAACTAACTTAGGTAAATACGTATTTAATGAATGATGAGGAAAACCAGCCAACTCAATTTCGCTCTCGCTACCAGCACCACGCTTGGTTAAAATAATGCCTAAAATTCCTGCTGTTTTAATAGCATCTTCACCAAAAGTTTCATAAAAATCGCCCACACGAAATAACAATAAAGCATCAGGATATTTTGCCTTAATTGCATTGTACTGTTTCATTAACGGTGTTTCCTTCTTAGTTTTGGTTTTTGCTGTCAAAAAAAATAAAATTTTAGTTCAAATTTTGTCTCATGGCGAATTTAATCAATTCAATAGATGTTATAAAATTATGTTAAAAATAAAATTCTATTTACTAATACTTTAGTCCATTAAATAAGTTTTCTTAGTTTTGACATCTATAACATATATAATATTCCCATAAAATGATGAAAAAAATAATTTTATTAAGTTTTGCTTTACTAGGAGTAACAACTATAAGTATTGCTCAAACCGCTAAAAAAACAGCACCTGTAGAAAAAACTACTGCTAATGAAGATGGTGCTAAAATTGAATTTGAAACAGAAACTATAGATTACGGAACTATAGAAAATAAATCTGACGGAAATAGAGAGTTTAAATTCACAAATACAGGAAATGCTCCTTTAGTTATAACAAACGCCAAAGGATCTTGCGGATGTACTGTTCCTACTTGGCCTAAAGAACCTATTGCACCAGGAGAATCTTCTGTAATTAAAGTAAAATATGCGACTAACAGAACAGGAGCTTTTTCTAAAAGTGTTACATTAATTTCAAATGCTGTTAATGCACCTACAAAAGTAATTCACATTAAAGGAAAAGTTAATCCTCCTGTTGTAGAGGCTGAAAAATAATTTCTATTTTAAAAAATCATATTAAAAACTTCCTTTTTAAAAGGAAGTTTTTTTTTGGATATTTGTGACATGCGGAAACTTAAAAATAACGAATTAAATAGATTAAGTGTTGATGCTTTTAAAGACGCAAAAAAAACACCTATCATCATTGTGCTAGATAACATAAGAAGCCTTAACAATATTGGTTCGGTGTTTAGAACAAGTGATGCTTTTTTAGTTGAAAAAATTTATCTCTGTGGCATCACAGCAACGCCACCACATAAAGACATTCACAAAACAGCATTAGGAAGTACCGAAACTGTTTCTTGGGAATATGCTGAAAACACTATCGATTTAATTGAAAAATTAAAAGCCGAAAACATTAAAATATGTTCTATTGAGCAAGCTGAAAACGCCACGATGCTAGATAATTTTAAACCCGAAACTAATACAACATACGCTTTAGTTTTTGGCAACGAAGTAAAAGGCGTCGCTCAAAATGTGGTTAGCGCTAGCGATATAGTTATTGAAATTCCTCAATTTGGAACCAAACATTCTTTAAATATTTCTGTAAGTTGTGGCGTTGTTGTTTGGGATGTGTTTAGCAAGCTAAAAAGCTTATAAAATAAGTGGCAAAAAAAGTAAAAATCCCTTGGCCAACTAAAGATGTTATGAACCAGATTTACGACAAGCATCTTTGGGGAGGCAATGAATTCGATTTTTATTCTGGAGCAGGATCTCATAATCCAGAAATTATAAATCCTTATTTAAAAGTTGTAACTGAATTTTTAAAATCTCACAACAATTCCTTAGTTGTTTGCGATTTAGGTTGTGGCGATTTTAATATTGGAAAACACCTCACTAAATACACTAAAAAATATATTGCTGTAGATATTGTTGAAAATCTTATTACTAGAAACAAAACCTTATACAAGGAAGATAACTTAGCCTTTTATTGTTTAGATATAATAGAAGATGAACTTCCTTTTGGTGATTGTATTATTTTAAGGCAAGTACTCCAACATTTATCTAATAAAGAAATAGAAAAAGTAACAAAAAAACTAAACACTTATAAATATATTGTTCTTACGGAACACATACCGTTGGGCTACTTTACACCAAACAAAGACATTATTTCTGGGCAAGGCATCAGGCTAAAACAAAACAGTGGTGTTAACCTATTAAAACCGCCTTTTAATTTAAAAGTTAAAGAGCAAAAAATACTTAGTGAGTATCTTTTAGAAAATGAAAAAGGACGTATTGTAACGACTTTGTTTGAATTATTTTAATAATCTCTTTCATTTAAAATGAAATCTTTTTTGTCATTCCTGCGCAGGCAGGAATCCACTTTCTAGTTTCAATTAATAATAGAATCCTTCATGTCTGCGCATGAATAGTAGCACTAATTCGAAAGTTTTTATATACAATTTAGCTTGATTCTAAACTTTAAAAAATTTAACTTCGCTTATCAGAGGATATAAATCATTGAAACGTATTTATATCCTAGTCGTTGTGTTTAATGTCCAAAATAACTGAAATTAAAAATCATTATCTTTACGAAATGAATTATTGGGATGAAATAAATGACAAACTAAAACCTTGGGTTGACACTGACTTGAATAAGACAGTTGTTGACTTATTTGCAGGATGTGGTGGTCTTTCCCTTGGATTTGAAGCTAATGGATTTAAAACTATTGGCTATGAGATGGACGAAAATGCAACCAAAACTTATAATAAAAACCTTATTGGAGATTGTTATAATGAAAAATTAAATACAGAAACAATATATCCAAAAGCAGACATCGTTATTGGTGGTCCACCTTGTCAACCTTTTAGCGTTGGAGGAAAACAACTTGGATTAAAAGATTCAAGAGATGGATTTCCTATTTTCTTAGCTGCAATACGACAATTAGACCCTGATTTTTTATTATTCGAAAATGTTAGGGGAATGCTTTACAAAAACAAATGGTATTTACGTGAAGTAATTACAGAACTTGAAAACTTAGGTTACAACTTAGATTATGCACTTCTAAATGCCAAAAATTTTGAAGTTCCTCAAAATAGAGAACGAGTAATTGTAATTGGTTCTAAAAACAAAATTCGATTACCTAATAAAATTAATCGCAGATTAACCGCAGGAGATGCTTTAGGCGGACTAGCTTTTGAATTTGATGAAAATTCTAAGTTTTTCACAAAGTCTATGGATCAATATGTAGCCAATTACGAAAAAGCATCAAAATGTGTTAATCCGAGAGACTTATATTTAGACAGACCCGCAAGAACTTTAACTTGTAGAAACTTGGCTGGTGCTACTGGGGATATGCACAGAGTCCGACTAAAAGATGGAAGAAGAAGAAGAATTACAGTAAGAGAAGCAGCAAGACTACAAAGTTTTCCGGATTGGTTTGAATTTGTAGGTACAGAGACACATCAATACAATCAAATAGGAAATGCTGTAGCTCCAAATTTTGCATTCCATTTAGCACAAAACATAAAAAATTACATTAAAAATATTCCTGAAAATGAATATCATATTTCAGAAAATGAGCAATTAACATTATTCGAAAATGAAGCAGTATATCAATCCTGAAAAATCAAAGACATTCAAAGAGAAAACCAAAGCTATTCAGGAATTGATAAACACCACTCTTTACATTCTTGAAAATTTTGGTATTCCAGTGGATGGCACCCCAAGGAGATTAGAAAGAATGGCCATTTCTTTTTTAGCTTGTGGCGATATTAAATCACTTAAAGATTTTAAAAAAGTAAAAGATTTAAATAGCAATTACTCATTAAAAACTAGAGATGTAATTGACTATATAAATAAATATTTCTCTGAAAATATTAGCTCAGGTTCTTATGATGATATAAGAAGAAAAGACTTAAAACTATTGACGGTTGCCGAGATTGTATTACGTTCAAGTCCAAATTCTGCGACAAATGATTCTACCAGAGGTTATTGTATTAATCCAATGTATGCTGAACTTATAAAAAGTTTTGGCTCAAAAAACTGGAATGATTTGGTTTCAACAAAATTAAAGAGCGTTGAGCCATTGAGTCAAAAATTAAAAAGAGAAAGAGAATTACAAAAAGTATCTGTTACACTTCCTTCTGGAGGTAAGCTTGAATTTTCAGCAGGAGAACATAATGACTTGCAGAAAGCTATTATTGAAGATTTTTTACCTAGATATGGTTATGATGCAGAAGTTTTATATGTTGGAGACACAGCTGACAAATATCTTCACCTTGAAGAAAAGCATCTTGAAGCTTTGAACTTCTTCGAAATATCACACGAAGAGTTACCTGATGTAATTGCGTATTCAAAATCTAAGAATTGGCTCTATCTAATAGAAGCAGTTCACTCTTCAGGTCCAATCAGTGAAATCCGACTTTTGCAACTTCAAAAACTTACAGAGAAATGTTCAGCTGAAATTGTCTATGTTACGGCATTTTTGACAAGACCTAAATTTCGTCAATTTATGGTTGATATAGCTTGGGAAACTGAAGTATGGATAGCAGATAATCCTGACCATTTAGTACATTTTAATGGAGATAAATTCCTTGGACCTTATAAAGGATAAAAAACACTAAAACACAACAATATGTATAGTGAATAGCACCCTGCGGGATGCTACGACACCATACACAAACCGATAAGCGTAACCATAAAATCACTCTCCACAAATTTCCTTTAAAACCGACAAATAATCAGCTCTATTTTTAAGAAAATCTTTATCTGAAACATCAATAATTTTAACATTAAAATCAGATTGTGTTTTTAAAAACTCTAAATAGCCTGTGTTTATTTTTTCAAGATAATCATCGGCAATATTTTGCTCATAATCGCGTCCGCGTTTTTTAATATTGGCTTGTAAACGTTCTGTATTCTGGTATAAATACACATATAAATCTGGTTTCCGTAACTCTTTATACATTAAATAAAAGAGCTTTCGGTACAACATAAACTCATCGTCTTGTAAAGTGATTTTTGAAAATATGAGTGACTTAAACACATCATAATCACTAACAATAAAGTCTTTAAATAAATCGAGTTGCGATAAATCATCAGAAATTTGCTGATATCTATCAGCTAAAAAAGACATTTCTAAAGGAAATGAATAACGCTGCGCATCTTCATAAAACTTTGGTAAAAATGGGTTGTCGGCAAAACGCTCTAAAATCAATTTTGCATTAAAATCGTGTGCTATTTTGGTTGCTAAACTCGTTTTTCCAGCACCTATATTACCTTCAATAGCAATGTAACCATGCTTAGCTAAGTTACAAGCCTTTGTTGGGTTTTTTAGCCAAATTTTAATAGATTCTAAAACAGAAACATCGTTACATTCACTTAATAAAACCGAAATTTCTTTTTCAAATTTTGGGTGTTTTACTTTTGATGCAATATCGTTAAGCGGTTGCAATACAAACCTGCGTTTACTCATTTCAGGGTGCGGTACTTGCAAGGTTTCTGTATCTATAATTTGGTCTTCGGCTAAAACAATATCTAAATCTATAGTTCTAGCTTCGTAACCAACACCATCGCTTCTTGTTCGCCCTAATTGGGTTTCAATATCCAATAAGTTATCAAGCACCTCTTGAGGTTGCAAATCGCTTTCTAAAACCAAACAGCAATTAAGAAAATCGTCACTTTCAAACCCAAATGCTGGCGATTTATAAACTTTAGAAATTAGTTTAATATTCCCAATACGAATATGTATAGCATCAGCGGCAGCTTGTAAATGCTTAAATTTATCGCCTTTATTGCTCCCTAATGCTATATGATATGTTGTTGGTTTCATCATAGAAAGGCAAAATAATGAAAAGTAAATGGTTTCCTTTATATTTACAGAAGCTATTTATTCACAAATTGTATGACATTAAAAGATAAGCTTGCTGCTCAACGTATATACATCCTTTTAGGCGCTTTGTTTATAACATCATTAGTGGTTTCAAATCTTATTTTTCAAAAATTCTTTTATTGGTATCCGTTCGATATTGAAATTTTTGGTAGTAAACTTTTTGAAATCTCAGTTGGTATTTTACCTTACCCTATCACCTTTTTAATAACCGATTTAATAAGTGAAATTTACGGTAAAAAACGTGCCAATGATGTTGTGGTTACTGGTATTTTTGCCTCATTATTTTCGCTTTTAATTATTTATACTGCTAATAGTGTTCCAGCTACATCGTGGTCTTACGTTAAAAATGATATGTTTAATACTGTTTTTGGTAATTCGGCTATTGCTGTTTTTGCAAGTATGCTCGCTTATTTGTTTGCTCAGTTTATAGACATTCAAATCTATCATTTCTGGAAACGACTTACCAAAGGAAAACATCTTTGGTTGCGTAACAACTTTTCAACCTGGTTTTCTCAATTTGTTGACACCTTTACTATAGTTACCTTACTATGTTCTTTTGATATTATTAAATGGGAAAATTTTAAAGGTTTGCTTATTAGCGGCTTTCTATTTAAAGTAATAATAGCTGCTTGCGACACACCATTTTTATATCTAGGTGTTTATCTATTTAGAAAACGATTTAACTTAAAAATAAATGAAGAAATTGACTTGTTATAAATAAAATTTAGTACTAGATTAACGCATCCATACGTTTTTGCTTATATATTTGCACGAGAAAACCTTATAAGGTAAAGAATCCCAAATTCTTCCTAATGAAAAAACAAAAATTATGAAAAAAGCTTTAAAAATCTTCGGAATTAGCATTCTAATTATTTTAACCCTTTTAATAGCCATTCCTTTCGCTTTTCAAGGACAAATTAAAGACATGGTAAAACGCTTTATAAACGAAAACGTAAACGCCAAAGTAGAATTTAGCGATGTTAGTTTAAGTTTTATTAGAAATTTTCCACAAGCTCATATAAGTGTAAGCGATTTAACTATTACTAATTTTGAACCTTTTAAAGACGAAACCTTTGCTGTTGCTAAAGACATTTCGTTTAGCATGTCGGTTAAAGAATTATTTAAAAAAGCAAACGCCCCTATTGTTGTAAACAGTATAACAGTTAACGAAGCGCTTTTAACCCTTAAAACAGATAAGTTTGGCAACAATAACTACGATATTACCAAAGAAGATGAAAACCCTTCGGCTTCAGACAGTAAAAGTAGCTTTTCGTTTAGTTTAGAAAATTATAGTATTAGTAAAAGTGCTTTAACATATTTAGATGAAGCTTCTAATATTTTAATTCAAGTTACAGAACTTAACCATAAAGGGCATGGTATTTTTTCAGCTGAAAACTCAGAATTAAATACAAAAAGTGATGCTAATATTAGTTTTACCATTGATAGTACAAATTACTTAAGTAGTAACCCTGTTAAATTAGATGCTTTAATTGGTTTAGATTTAAACAATGGCGTTTATACTTTTAAGGAAAACAAAGGCTTTATAAATCAATTACCATTAGAATTTAAAGGCTCTGTAAAAATGTTAGAAAATGGACAAGACATTGACATTGCATTTGAAAACCCTGAGTCTGATTTTAAAAATTTCTTAGCAGTAATACCTAAAGAATATTCAAAAAATATAGAAGACGTTCAAACTACTGGCGATTTTAAAGTAAATGGTGTTATAAAAGGAATAAATTCAGACGAAACTATTCCTAATTTAGATATCAATATAACATCTAACAACGCCTCATTTAAATATCCTGATTTACCAAAACGTGTTGAAAACATTTCTATAAATACTTCAATTAAAAACACAACAGGACATGTAGATGATACCTATGTAACTATTGAAAAGTTAAATTTTAAAATTGATGATGATGTTTTTAAATCTTCTGCTAGTTTAAAAAACATCACTAAAAATATGCTAGTAAATGCAAACATTGATGGTGTTTTAAATTTAGCAAATATTACAAAAGTTTATCCTATTGAGTTAGACAATACATTAAGTGGTATTTTAAAAGCAAAAGTAAACACAGCATTTGATATGAATGCTATTGAAACCAATGCATATGAACGTATTAAAAACAATGGATTAGCAAGTATTACCAATTTTATATTCTCATCAGAAGACATTGTAAATCCTATTCATATTTATGAGGCTAACATGACTTTTGACCCTGAAACAGTATCTTTAAACAACTTTAAAGCCAAAACAGGTGATAGCGATTTAAATGCTACTGGATCCATTAAAAATTTACTTGGATTTTTATTAAAAGACAACACTTTAAAAGGAAACTTTAATATGAATTCAAATTTATTTAAAGTAAGTGATTTTATGACACCCGATGAAGATGTTGCCACAGAAAATAAAACAACAACACCTGAAGAATCATTAAAAATCCCAGCTTTTTTAGATTGCACAATTAACGCCAATGCTAAAACAGTTGTGTACGATAATTTAAGCTTAAAAGATGTAAAAGGAACCCTTTTAATAAAAGACCAACAAGCCAATTTAAAAGATTTAACATCTAGTTTATTTGATGGTGCATTAGCTGTTTCTGGAAATGTATCTACAAAAAATGACACACCTACTTTTAATGTAAACCTTAATGCCAATGGATTCGACATTGCTAAATCTTTTAAAAATTTAGAACTGTTACAAAACTTAGCACCTATTGCAAAACTACTTCAGGGAAAACTAAACACTAGCATTAACTTATCGGGTGATTTAGATAATGAATTCTCACCTAATTTAAATACCGTTTCTGGAAATGCGTTAGCTGAATTATTAGCTACAAGAATTGGTGGCAACCAAAGTGAACTTATGAATAAACTTGAAGGAGCTTTAGGTTTTATAGATTTTAACAAACTTGATTTAAAAGACTTAAAAACCAAACTGGAATTTGCAAATGGCAAAGTAAGTGTAAAACCTTTCGATTTAAAATATGAAGATATAGCCATCACCGTTTCTGGAAGTCATGGTTTTGACAAAACACTAGATTATAGTGCTATTTTTAACGTGCCTGCTAAATATTTAGGTAGTGAAGTAAATAGACTTATTGGTAAAATTAATGATGCCGAAGTGAACAAAATAGCAATTCCTATAACTGCTAATATTGGTGGAAGTTATACTAGTCCATCGGTAAAAACCGACTTAACAAGTGGTGTATCAAACCTAACTAAACAACTTGTTGAAATTGAAAAACAAAAACTCCTTAACCAAGGAAAAGATAAAGTAGCAGATTTAATTGGTAATGTTATTGGTGGTAATAAAACGAAAACAGACTCGGTTAAACAACAACAAAACAATGCGGTTAAAGATGTTTTTAATGACATTATTGGTAACAAAAAGCCTAATACTGATACTACATCTACTACCAACACAACCAAAGACGCTGTTAAAAATGCATTAGGTGGTTTATTAGGTGGAAAGAAAAAACAAAAAGATACTATTAATTAACAATTAAAACTTTTATAGCGTTTTAGTTAGTAATTAATAGTATCTATATTAATGGTTTACTGAATTAGTTTCTGTTTATACAAAAATAAAACCTTATCTTTGTTGCGTTCTTTTTCAAGAAAAAATTTCTACAGTAAAAAATATCACATTTTTAACTTCACAGAAATGACGTTTTTTGATTAACAAACAAAAACGTTTTAACACAGAAAATAAGAGGATTATTTAAATATTCTCGATTAAGAATTCATTTTTAGGACAATCCTAAAATAACAAATCAATTAATTAAAAATTATATATGTTAAAAATTATTATTAAAGACGGCGAAAACATAGAACGCGCTTTAAAACGTTATAAGCGTAAACACAGAAACATTAAAGTAATGCAAAACTTAAGAGAAAGTCAATTTTTCACTAAGCCTTCTGTTAAAAGACGTCGTCAAATTCAAAAAGCTGAATACATTCAAAACTTAAGAGACCAAGAAGAAATTTAGTCTTTAACGCTCTACCCAAATATATGTCCCGTTTATAACATCTTTATAAACGGGATTTTTAATTTACAGAAATATTTACTACTAATCCTTCGTTTGAGCGAATATTAAAAACCGTATTATCTTCAAAAATTAAATATTGTCCTTTTATTCCAACCAATTTACCCGAATATTGCTGTTCTTTTATAATATTTAAACTCTTAGGTTTTTCTGGATATTTTAAAACAGGAAACTCTAAGTTAGTTTCGGTATTACTTTCTATAAAATAATCTTTGGCTTCATCAGGAATATATTGTTTTAACCGCTCACGCCACTCAACTAAATCTTCATCTTTTATATCATTTTTGAGCATCTTACGCCAATTGGTTTTATCGGATACATGACTTTTTAAAGCAACTTCTGTAATTCCTGCTAAATACCTATTAGGTACTTCAACAATTTCTATAGCTTCATGTGCTCCTTGATCAATCCAACGAGTAGGCACTTGGTTTTTTCTTGTAACACCCACTTTTACATTACTAGAATTTGCTAAATACACAATATGAGGCTGTAATTGTACTTTCTTTTCAAACTCTAAATCACGGTCTTCTATTCCCAAATGTGCTTTACTTAACTCTGGTCGCATAATCCAATCGGCTGCCTGAGGCACTTCATAAAAACACTGTTTATCAAAACCTTGTCTGTAAATTGGCTTATCTAAACCACAATTTAAACACTGATACTTAACAAATTGAATTGTAATATCTTTATTTAATAACTGATTTATATTTAAAAAGTCGTTTTCAAATACCAAATAATATTGAATAGGTTGAGAAAACTCTGTTTCCATTTTTGTTAAAACACCTTGGTAGGTCATAAAAAAAAGTATTATTTTTAAGAACTTAAATATAAAACAAATATGCCAATACCATTAGTTAATTCTGTTGCTTCTTGGTTTTTAAAAAAACGATTTCATCAAATTGAATTATTTTTAAAATACCCAAATGAAGTACAAAACGAATTGCTTTTAAGTCTTTTAGATATTGCTAAAGACACCGAAATTGGCAAAGAATATGACTTTGCTTCTATAAAAAATTACAGAGAATTTTCAGAACGCATACCCATAAAAAATTATGATGGTTGGCAAAATGTTATTGAACGCTCTATGAAGGGTGAAAACAATCTTTTTTGGCCAACACCAATTAAATGGTTTGCAAAATCTAGTGGAACTACACGAGCAAAAAGTAAATTTATCCCAGTTAGCCAAGAATCGTTAGAAGATTGTCATTATGCAGCCGGTAAAGATTTATTGTGCATGTATTTAAACAATAATGAAAATTCACAATTATTTACAGGAAAGAGTTTACGCTTAGGAGGCAGTAAAGAATTACTAAAAAAGAACGGAACTATAGTTGGCGATTTATCGGCTATTTTAATTGACAACATGCCTTTTTGGGCAGAATTTAGCAGCACTCCAAGCAATAGAGTGTCATTAATGAACGATTGGGAACATAAAATGCAAGCTATTGTTGATGAAACGATCAATGAAAATGTAACCAGTCTTGCGGGTGTACCATCATGGATGCTGGTATTACTTAATAATGTTCTAGAAACTACTAACAAACAAAATCTACATGATGCTTGGCCCAATTTAGAAGTGTATTTCCATGGAGGCGTAAGCTTTACACCTTATAAAGATCAGTATAAAAAAATACTACCTAAAAAAGATTTTAAGTATTACGAAATTTACAATGCCTCGGAAGGTTTTTTTGCAATTCAAGATGAAAACAACTCTAACGAATTACTTTTAATGTTAGATTATGGTATTTTTTATGAATTTATTCCAACAGATATTTACGCAACACCTGATGAAAAAGCGATTCCTTTAAGCGACGTTAAGTTAAACCAAAATTATGCGGTTATTATAACCACTAATGCAGGTTTATGGCGTTATAAAATTGGCGATACTGTTAGGTTTACTTCATTAAAACCATACAGAATAAAAGTTACAGGCCGCACCAAACATCATATTAATGTTTTTGGAGAAGAACTCATTATTGAAAATGCTGAAGACGCTTTAAAAAAAGTATGTAAGCGTACAAAAGCTGAAATTGTTGATTATACTGCCGCACCTATTTTTATGGAAGGCAAAGAAAAAGGAGGTCACGAATGGCTTATTGAATTTAAAACGCCTCCTAAAGACATTCATTATTTTAATGAACTATTTGATAATGCTTTAAAAGCATTAAACTCTGATTATGAAGCAAAGCGTTATAACAACATAACTCTTAATAAGCCAAAAATTAATATTGCTCGTGAAAATTTGTTTTATGATTGGTTAAAACAAAATGACAAATTAGGAGGACAACACAAAATACCTCGTCTTTCAAATACTAGAGATTATATGGAGGATTTACTAAGATTAAATTCTTAATCATATAGCTATCTTCGATTAAATGCACACTTAAAAGTTTTTAAACGAGTATATCTTCTTGTTGTCTAAAACAAAAACAAAACCTTTGTATATGTGCTAATTAAGTATACTTTTGACAAAGTTCTTAAAAAACAAATTAAAATAAAGACAGTAAATATTTTTAATCCCTCATTAAATAATAGTTTATATTTATCCATAATGTCCTTTATTAATTAACAATCCATAAAACAAAAAAACCACGCCAATAGCGTGGTTTTTTTTATATTCTATTCAACTTTAAATTATGAAACTGCTTTAAGCTTCTTCAAAGTTGTTTTACTTAGTTTTTCTTCAGCATAAAGCTTAGTTACATTTAAGTTTTTCTCTTCACTACTTGGTAACTCAAACATAGCATCTGTTAAAATCTCTTCACAAAGAGATCGTAATCCTCTTGCTCCCAATTTATATTCAATAGCTTTTCCAACTATATAATCTAAAGCACCATCTGTAATAGAAAAATTAATTTCATCCATAGAAAACAGTTTTTTATACTGCTTAATAATGGCATTTTTAGGTTCTGTAAGTATGGCTCTTAATGTTTTAGCATCTAAAGGATCCATGTAAGTAAGTACAGGAAGTCTACCTATAATTTCAGGAATTAAACCAAAATCTTTTAAATCTTTTGGAATAATATATTGAAGTAAATTACTTTGATCTACAGCATCATCAGACATAGAAGCACTATACCCAACCGCTTGCATATTTAAACGTTTTGAAATATGACGCTCTATACCATCAAAAGCACCACCTGCAATAAATAAAATATTTTCAGTATTAACTTCAATGAATTTTTGATCTGGATGTTTACGACCTCCTTTTGGTGGCACGTTAACAATCGTGCCTTCTAAAAGTTTAAGTAAAGCTTGTTGAACACCTTCACCAGAAACATCTCTTGTTATAGATGGATTATCACTTTTGCGAGCAATTTTATCTATTTCATCAATAAAAACAATACCTTTTTCGGCTTTCTCTAAATTATAATCGGCAGCTTGTAACAAACGTGTTAATATACTTTCTACATCTTCTCCAACATAACCAGCTTCTGTTAATACTGTTGCATCAACAATAGCCAAAGGTACGTTAAGCATTCTCGCTATGGTTTTAGCCATTAAAGTTTTACCAGTTCCTGTTTGACCAACCATTACAATATTACTTTTTTGAATATCAATATCGTCATTGGTAGGTGTCTGCAATAAACGTTTGTAATGATTATAAACAGCAACAGACATGACTTTTTTAGTCATATCTTGACCAATTATATACTCATCAAGAAACTCCTTAATTTGCTGTGGTTTACGTAGTTTTAACTCTGCAGATAAATCACTACTATCTGTTTGCTTAGATTCTTCTACAACAATACCATGTGCTTGCTCTATACATCTATCGCATATATGAGCATCTAATCCTGCTATTAATAAGTTTGTTTCTGGCTTTTTACGGCCACAAAACGAACATTCTAATTCTTCTTTTGCCATTAATCTTATCTATTTTCGAAAGAAAAACATCACAAATCCCTCTGTAACAATTCTTTAAAATTACAAATTTTTATTTAATTACGAGCTAAAATCTCGTCAATCATGCCATATTCTTTGGCTTTATCTGCTTTCATCCAATAGTCTCTATCACTATCTTCGTAAACTTTATCATAACTTTGACCTGAATGCTTGCTAATAATTTTATATAGTTCTTCTTTTAAAATTAATATTTCTCTAGCAGTAATTTCTATATCACTTGCTTGTCCTTGAGCTCCGCCTAAAGGCTGATGAATCATAACACGAGAATGCGTTAAACCACTACGCTTTCCTTGAGTACCTGCACATAATAAAACGGCACCCATAGATGCTGCCATACCTGTACAAATAGTTGCTACATCTGGTTTTATAAATTGCATAGTATCATAAATACCTAATCCTGCATATACGCTTCCTCCTGGAGAATTAATATACATTTGAATGTCTTTATTAGCATCAACACTTTCTAAAAACAATAACTGTGCTTGAACAATATTCGCAATATTATCATTAATTCCAGTTCCTAGAAAAAGAATACGATCCATCATTAAACGAGAAAACACATCTAATTGAGAAATATTCAATTGACGTTCTTCAATAATGTACGGAGTCATGTTTTGCGGATACATACTACTCACAATTTTATTGTAATAAGTACTACTTATACCTTGATCTTTTATCGCGAATTTTTCAAATTCTTTAGCGTAATCCATAATTTTATTTATTCTTTTTAAGGTTAAGATTCTAATTTTCAAATAAGTGACTTAAACTTCAAAGTTTTTAACGTTTTTTTGCTATTAAAAAGATAGCATTCACTTAAAAAATTAGGCGCTTCAATTTATAAAATGAAGCGCCTAAATATAAGGAATTATTTATATAAAAGGCTTATTATTTATCACCATAAACTTCTTTCACAAAGTTTTCATAGCTCATTTCCTTAACCTTAATATTTGCTTTCTCTTTGTATAAAGTAATTAACTTTTGACTAATTAATTGTTCAGATATACGACGCGCTTCATCTTGATTTGATAATACACGTGCTGCAATATCATCTAATTCTTTATCTGAAGGATTTAATTGACCAAATTGAGCCATTTGACCTTTAATCATTTCTCTAGCATGATTTTTAATATCATCCATTGTTACTTGAATGTTATTACCTTCAATTAATTTACCTTCGATTAATTGGTAACGCAAGCTTTTTTCAGATTTTTCGTATTCTTCTCTGGCTTGATCTGCATCAATTTGCTTCTCGCCTGCTGTTTGCATCCATTTTGTTAAAAACTCAGCTGGAAGATCAAACTTTGTATTATCAACTAAATACTCAGTAACATCGTTTAATAGTTTTTGATCGGCTTGCTGTACAAATTGTTTTTCAGCATCTTCTTTTATTTTATCTCTTAATTCGGTAACCGTTGTAACACTATCTTTACCAAAAAGTTTATCAAATAAATCTTGATCTAAATCTGCTAATTCTCTTTTGTTGATTTCTGAAATTGTGAACGATACTTCAATATCTAAACCATGAACCTCATCATGACCCAATTTTAAAGCATGCATTAAATCGTGCTCATCATCAAAAAGACCTTTTGTTTTTAATACAATAACATCACCAGCTTTAGCACCAATAAATTGTTTAGCTGTTGCTTTTCCTTTAAACTTATCTAATGTTAAAGTAACTGTATTATCAATTTCTTTTTCTTCGTTAGTGTAAGTTCCTGTTATTTCGCTATCAGCTTCAACAGTATCTTGTGAAACTAATTTCCCGTATTGTTTTTGAATACGTTCAATTTGCTCATCAATCATTTTATCATCAGCAATAATATGATATTGCGTGATGGCTTTTTTACTTTTTAACTCCACATCAAATTCTGGAGCTAAACCTAATTCAAATTCAAAAGAAAATTTATCAGCATCCCAATCAATCTCATCTTGAGTTTTTGGAAGTGGTTGCCCTAATACATCTAATTTTTCTTCAGTTAAATATTTATTTAAAGCATCTTGTAAAAGCTTATTAACCTCATCTACTAAAACAGCTTTTCCGTATTGTTTTTTAACCATTCCCATTGGCACGTGCCCTTTTCTAAAACCAGGAATATTTGCTGTTTTACGGTAATCTGTTAAGATTTTTTCTACTTTATCGCTATAATCTTCTTTAGCGATATCTACTTTTACTACAGCATTTAATGCATCTACGTTTTCTCTTGTAATATTCATTTTAATGATATAAAACCTTTACAGGCATTTAACAAATGGTTTTGATATAAATTATTGCTACCAAAATTGGGATGCAAAAATAATATATTTTTACATCCCAACAAAGTTTTTAATCGCTTGATTATAAGCTATTTTTTACCTTCTTTTAAAAGAGAATGCAAGAAAGATTGCAGAATTGAAAGTAGAATACTAAATAATACAGCAATCCAAATACTACTTACCGAAAATCCATCAATTAATTTGTCTGCTAATAAAATAATTAATGCATTAATTATTAATAAAAACAATCCTAAAGTTAGTATGGTTATTGGCAAGGTTAATATCACCAATATTGGTTTTACTAACAAATTTAGTACAGACAAAACAATTGCTACTATGATGGCTGTTGTATAAGTATCTACATTAACACCTGTTAAAAAATGAGCAATTACAAATACTGCTATAGCGTTTAATAAAAGTTTAATTATTAGTTTCATAATTTATTATTTTTATTAAATGTACAAAAAAATCACTCTACAAATTTTACCACTGAATCAAAAAAGTCTTTTGGATTTTCAGCATGCAACCAGTGACCTGCATTTGAAATTGTTATTATTTTAGCCTTTGGAAAATGATTATAAATAATAGTTTCATCGCCTACGCCAATATATTCTGATCTATCTCCTCTTAAGAATAATGTATCCTTTTCAAAATTAGCATAACTAGGTAAAGACTCACCAACTTCTGCTACTTCATTTTTTAAAACCTCTAGATTAATACGTAAACCTAATTGTCCTTTTTCTACCCAGTACAAATTTTTTAATAAAAATTGTCGGGTTCCAAAATCGCTAACATATTCTGATAAAACTTTATCAGCTTCTCCTCTAGATTTAATCGTTTTAAAATCTAACGCAGACAAACCATTTAAAATACCATCATGATGAATAGGATAAAAACGAGGTGAAATATCGGCAACTATTAATTTTGAAATTAAATCTGGGTATTCACAAGCAAAAGTCATCGCTGTTTTTCCTCCCATTGAATGACCTAGCAAAATAATATTTTCCAACTGATGCGCTTCACAATAATTTTTTAAATCTTCTGCAAGAAGCTCGTAATTAAATTTATCATTCCAAAAACTACGTCCGTGATTTCGTTGATCGACTAGATGCACCTCAAAACCTTCATCACTAAACTGTTTTCCTAGTGTTTTCCAGTTATCACTCATGCCCAAAAAACCATGAAGAATAACAAATGGTTGTCCTTCTCCTAATATATTTGAATGTAAAAGCATTATTTTAATTTATGTAAATACATTTGAATAACATTCTCTACTCCTAAATACAGACTTTCCGAAATAAGTGCATGCCCAATGGAAACCTCTAATAAATTTGGAACATTATCTTTAAAAAATTTAATGTTATCTAGCGATAAATCGTGACCTGCATTAATACCTAAACCTAGACTTTCTGCTAAAAGAGCACTTTCTGTGTAAGGCTTAATAGCTTCTTCGTTTCCTAAATTATATTGATGCGCAAAGGCTTCTGTATATAATTCAATACGATCGGTTCCTGTTGCTTTTGCCCCTTCAATTTGTTCTAAAACGGGATCAACAAAAATAGAGGTTCTAATACCGTTTTGCTGAAATTCTTTTATAACTTCTATTAAAAAATCTTTATGCTTAATGGTGTCCCATCCAGCATTACTTGTTATAGCATCAACGGCATCTGGCACTAAAGTAACCTGTGTTGGTTTTACCTCAAGTACCAACTTTAAAAAAGATTCAACAGGGTTTCCTTCAATATTATATTCCGTATAAACCTCTGGTTTTAAATCGCGTGCATCTTGATAACGAATATGTCTCTCATCGGGTCTAGGATGTATAGTTACACCCTCGGCACCAAAACGCTGTACATCTTTTGCAAACTTAACCACATTAGGCAAATCGCCTCCTCTAGAATTTCTTAATGTTGCTATCTTGTTAATATTTACACTTAACTTTGTCATGTATCACTATTTTAAATGACAAAAATACAAAGTAGAACAGCCTTATGTACTTTTTTTTTGATTAATTTGCAGGGGTATAAAAGCGAAACAATGAAACTTTCAGAATTCATCATAAACGACATAAAACCTTTAAACAGTAATAACAAAATTAAAGATTTGCAATTACTGTTTAATCAGTTAACGTATTCTCACATCCCTGTTCAAAACGATCAAGGTGTGTTTTTAGGTTCTTTTTTCGAAACAGATGCACATTGTTTTGATAGCGAAAAACCTTTAAGCGAATACCTACATTCTCTTGAAGATTTTTTTGTACGCGATAACACTTTATGGCTAGATGTTTTAGAGGCTTTTGCTGTAAATTCGACTAACATTATGCCTGTTTTAAATAGCAATAATGAATACCTAGGATATTATGAATTGAATGATATTATTAGCCTTTTTAGTGAATCGCCTTTCTTTTCTGAAGCTGGAGGCATCTTAGTGGTTGAAAAAGGTATTAATGATTATTCATTTAGTGAAATAAGTCAAATTGTAGAATCTAATAGCGGTAAGCTTCTTGGTGCTTTTGTTTCTAAAATGACAACTGATTTAGTTCAAGTGACTTTAAAAATTGGCAATACGGGTCTTAATGATATTATTCAAACGTTTAGACGCTATAGTTATAACATTGTATCTGGACACGAAGAAGATGGCTATATTGAGAGTTTAAAAGAGCGATCAGATTATTTAAATAAATATTTAAACATATAAATAATGAAGGTTGCTGTTTTTGGACGATTTTATAACAAAACTACCACAACTTCGGTAGAAACACTTTTTAATTATCTTTTAAAGAAAGATTTTGATGCATATATAGAAACCGAATTTTCTAATCTTATTAAGTGCGAATCAAAAAACAAAAAAGACTATTCATCATTTAAAACTTTTGATACTTTAGACAAGTCGTTTGATTTACTAGTAAGTGTTGGTGGCGATGGTACTATTTTAAGAGCTATCACTTTTGTGCAAGATTTAGGAATCCCTATTATTGGAATAAATACTGGAAGACTGGGTTTTTTAGCAACAATTCAGGTTAATCAAATTGAAAAAGCAATACAAGATATTATTGATGGTAAGTATAAAATTTCTGAACGTAGCTTGCTATCTATTGAGACATCTCCTGAAAGCAACGATATAAAACCTTTAAATTTCGCATTAAACGAAATAGCAGTTAGTAGAAAAAACACTACGTCTATGATTACTGTTGAAACCTATTTAGATGGTGAATATCTTACATCTTATTGGAGCGACGGGTTAATTGTTTCTACTCCAACAGGTTCTACAGGATACTCACTAAGTTGTGGTGGCCCAGTAATGACACCTAGCACTAATAGTTTTGCATTAACACCTATTGCTCCTCATAATTTAAGTGCTCGACCATTAATATTACCCGATTCTACTGAAATACAATTAAAAGTTGATGGACGCGAAGAACAACATTTAGTATCATTAGATTCTAGAATTGCTACTTTAAATAATGGAACCGTTATAAAAATTAAAAAAGCCGATTTTAAAATTAAAATGATTGATCTTTTAGATGAAAGCTTTTTAGTAACGCTCCGTAAAAAACTACTTTGGGGCGAAGACAAGCGTAATTAAACAATAATTTAATAGAAATACTGTTTTAAACTCATACAAATTAGCTCAAATTATTATAGGCTAATCTTATTTATTATATTTGCAAACTTTTGAATATCTATGAGGCATTTAACCGTATTGATTTTAAGTATTTTAAGCATCCAATTAAGTCATTCTCAAATTAACGAAATAGGCATATTTGTTGGTGGTAGTAATTTTATTGGCGATGTTGGAGCAACCGACTATATTTCACCAAATCAGTTAGCACTTGGTGGTATTTATAAATGGAATGCTAGCTCTAGACATTCCTGGAGAGCCTCTATAATTTTTAGTGATTTAAAAGGTATTGATATAAATTCAGACGACCCAAGACGTATTCAAAGAGGTTATGAGTTTTCAAATAAAATAATGGAAATTTCAGCAGGAATGGAATTCACTTTTCTTGATTTCAATTTACATTCTGGAAAAAAAATAGCAACGCCATACTTATATTCAGGTATAAGTGTTGCCCACCATGATAATTATTATTTTTTAAATGGCACACAAACTTCTGAAAACAATTCAAGTTGGGCTTTTGGAATTCCTATGACATTAGGGTTTAAGTCAAATTTTATGGGTAATTTTATTTTAGGAATTGAAGTAGGAGCACGCTACACGTTTTCTGATGGATTAGACGGTAGTCTTCCAGACTCCCAATCTCTTCAACCATACAGATTTGGAAATATAAATAACAATGACTGGTACGTGTTTTCAGGCATTACATTAACTTACACCTTTGGAGAAAACCCTTGCTACTGCGTAAACTAAAATGAATTTAAAAGAAAACATAATAAGCACAAAACTACCAAAGCACATCGCTATTATAATGGATGGAAATGGTCGTTGGGCTAAACAACAAGGGATGATGCGAGCTTTTGGTCATGAAAATGGAACAAAATCGGTAAGACTAGCTGTTGAAGCTTGTGCAGAACTTGGTGTTGAAAATTTAACGCTTTATGCATTTTCTACAGAAAATTGGAACCGACCAAAATTAGAAGTGCAAACACTAATGAAACTATTAGTAGCTTCTTTAAAAAAAGAAATTAAAACATTACAAGATAACAATATAAAACTTGCAGCTATTGGTAATTTAAACACATTACCAAAAAAAGTTTTTAAAGAACTTCACGAAGTTATTGAACACACAAAAGACAATAACAGAATGACTCTAACACTGGCGTTAAGCTACGGTTCGCGTGAAGAAATCATAAATACTGTTAAAGAGATTAGTATTAAAGTTAAAAATAATATAATTTCGCCAGATAAAATTGATGAATCAATTATAAATGAGCATCTTTACACGCAAAATTTACCTGATGTAGATTTACTTATAAGAACAAGTGGCGAACAACGTATAAGCAACTTTTTACTTTGGCAAATTGCCTATGCTGAATTGTACTTTACTAATGTTTTATGGCCAGATTTTACAAAGCAACATTTGTATGAAGCTATTATTGAATATCAAAAAAGAGAACGACGATTTGGGAAAACAAGTGAACAACTTAACTAGCATTTTAACCTTAAAATATTTTTTAATTACGCTTTTTTTTGCTTGTAATTTTAATATTAATGCACAAGAATTAGAATACAGTAATGGTAAAAAATATGTCCTTGGTGGCATATCTGTTTTAGGAAACACAAGTTTTAACGAACAAACTATAATAACCTATTCAGGGTTAACAAAAGGAAAAGAAGTAACCATTCCTGGTGAAGAAATAAGCGCAGCCATAAAAAAACTTTGGAACTCAAAATTATTTAGCGATATAGAACTTTACATTACTAAAATTGAAGGTAATGTTGCTTATTTAGAAATACGCCTTTCCGATTTACCCCAATTAAATGAATTAAAAATTAACGGTGTAAAAAAGAGTAAAAAAGAAGGTATTATTAATGACAATAAATTAAAAAAGGGAACTAAGGTTACAGAAAACCTAATTACAACTACCAAAAATTTCCTTGAAAAAAAATACAAAAAAGAAGGGTTTTTAAACTCTAAAGTACATATTAACACCATTCCTGTTGAGGACTCTATACAAAAAGCTAGAGTTAATATGGTGCTTAACATTGACAAAGGCGAAAAAGTTAAAATAAAAGATATAGTATTTAACGGAAATGATGTTTTAAGTGATAAAAAGCTTAGAAAAAGTATGAAAACTACTAAAAAAATCAATCGTATCCGTTTATTAAAACGATCAAAATTTATTGATTCGGCTTATCAAGCAGACTTAGGACATATTATAGACACCTATAAAGAAAATGGTTATAGAGATGCCCGTATATTATCTGATAGTATTATTAAAAATAATGACAAAACTATATCTCTTAACATTAATATAATAGAAGGAGAAAAATATAAGTTTGGTGATATTACATTTATAGGTAATACTGTTTACAGTAATGAATATTTAAATAGGCTTTTAAGAATAAATAAAGGTGACACTTATAATGGTGTTTTATTACAAAAACGAATTGCAGATAACAGTAAACCAGATGCTTTTGATATAACAAATCAATATCAAAATAATGGTTACTTATTTTCAAGTATTAATGCCGTGGAAGTAAGTGCCGATGATAATGTAATAGACCTAGAAATTAGAATTTCTGAAGGAAAACCAGCTTATTTTAATAATGTAAGTATTGTAGGTAACGACAAAACAAACGACCATGTTATTTACAGAGAAATACGCACGCGACCAGGACAATTATACAGTAAAGCCAATGTAGTGCGTACCGTTAGAGAATTAGGACAATTAGGCTTTTTTGATGCCCAAGAAATATCACCAGACTTTTTAAACCCTAATCCTAATGAAGGAACCATTGATATGCAATATTCTGTTAAAGAAACAGGATCTAGCCAAATAGAATTACAAGGAGGCTACGGTGGTGGTGGCTTTATAGGAACTCTTGGTTTATCATTTAATAACTTTTCTATTAAAGACATCTTAAAAAAAGATGCTTACAAACCAATCCCAATGGGAGACGGTCAAAAACTAGCTTTACGTTTACAAGCCAGTCGTTTTTATCAAACTTATAGTTTTTCGTTTTCTGAACCTTGGATGGGTGGTAAACGTCCGGTGCAATTTTCCACATCGTTATCTCATACCAAACAGTTTCTATATGATTACCGTACTGGAAAAGCTGATAAAAGTAAAAGTTTCAATATTACAGGAATTACATTTGGTTTAGCTAAACGCTTACAGGTTCCAGATGATTTCTTCACATTATCTCAAGCCATAAGTTTTCAACGTTACGATTTAAAAAATTATAACACAGGATTATTTACTTTCGGAAATGGCTATTCAAATAATTTATCTTATACAGTTGGTTTAAGTAGAAATAATACAAGTGTAGATCCTGTTTTCCCTACAGGTGGATCTAGTTTTTCTGCAACAGCAAAATTTTCAGTTCCCTATTCTTTATTTAATGGTATTGACTATAAAGCTATTGCTGAAGATCGAGAAGCTCAACAAGCTATTATTAATGATGCATCATCTACAGATGTTCAAAAAACTAATGCTTCAACTAAAATAGCAGAAATAGATCAAGAGCGTTACAAATGGTTAGAGTTTTATAAAGTAAAGTTTAAAGGTGAATGGTATACAGAATTAGCTAAAAAACTAGTTTTAAGACCAAGTGTTGAGTTTGGTTTCTTAGGTGCTTATAATAATGATAGAGGCGTCATTCCTTTTGAACGTTTCTTTGTTGGTGGAGATGGTTTAGGTAGTTATAGTTTAGATGGTAGAGAATCAATTGCTTTAAGAGGATATCCAAATCAATCTTTATCAGATCAAGATGGAGGAACTATTTATAACAAATTCTCATTAGAGCTTCGTTACCCTATAACATTAGCAGCATCAGCAAAAATTTACGCCTTAGGCTTTTTAGAAGGAGGAGCTTCTTTCAATAATTTTAGAGATTATAACCCTTTCGATATTAAGCGTTCTGCAGGATTAGGTATTCGTATTTTTATGCCTGCTTTTGGTTTATTAGGTATCGATTTTGGTCATGGATTCGACTCATTACCAACAGAAACTGGTATGCATGGTTGGGAAACTCACTTCATAATTGGACAACAATTTTAATTTTGGCACGATATTTTCTAATAACACTATGATGATTTAAATGAGAATTGAAATTTTTAAGATTAAAATTCGTTAATTTTGAAAACACAATTCAAAAAAGTAACAGATATAAAATTAATCATCTGTCTTTTTTTAGAATTTATGAATTGATAAATTATAAAAACATTAAACAGATGAGAAATAACGTTCTTTTTTTACTGACAATAGTTTTTATGCTAAGCTTTTATTCACATGCGCAACGTGGAGTTAGAATAGCTTATATAGATACAGAATATATTTTAGAGAATGTTCCAGAATATCAAGAAGCAACAACACAATTAAATGCAAAAGCCGATAAATGGAAAAATGAAATTCAGGCTAAATTAAGTACTATAGAGCAAAAGCGAAAAACATTAAGCAATGAAAAAGCGCTTTTAACAAATGAGCTTATTAATGAACGTGAAGAAGATATTTCTTTTGAGGAAAAAGAAATTCTAGACTATCAACAAAAACGTTTTGGACCTAATGGTGATTTGTTTATTCAAAAAAAGCAATTAATGCAGCCTATACAAGATCAAATTTTTGCAGCAGTACAAGATTTAGCGACTAGCAGAAAATATGATTTTATTTTTGATAAATCATCAGATGCGGTTATGTTATATTCGGCAAGACAATACGATTTAAGCGATCAAATAATAAGAAGTATAACTAGGTCCTCAAAACGAAAACAAGCAACTTCAAAAGCTGAAAAAAAAGCAGCGGAAGCTGAAGAATTACTTCCAGAAATTAATTATGAGCAAGAAGCTCGTGAAAAAGCATTAGAAGAAAAGAGAGAAGCTCGTGAAAGTGCTATTGAAAAAGCTCGACAAGAAAAATTAGCTGCAAGAGAAGCAAAAGTAAAAGCAGCTGAAGCTAGACGTCAAAAAATATTAGACGATAGAGAAAAAGCAAAACAAGAAAAATTAGCTAAAAAAAATACAACAACAGAGACAGCTAAAGATGTAGCAGATGAAGAAACATTAAAATCAGAAACAAATAAAGTTGATGAGGTAGAAACAAAAACAAGAGCGCAACTAATTGAAGAAAACAGACAAAAGAAACTAGCTGAAAGAGAAGCTCGTAGAAAAGAATTAGAAGAAAGAAAAAAGAAAATTTTAGAAGAACGCCAAAAGGCAAAAGATAGTTTAAACTAAAACAATTAATAATTTATAACACATTAATACCATTTAAAATGAAACAATTAAAAACTCTATTATTAGCAACTGTATTATGTATTGGAACTTTCAGTTTCACACAAGCTCAAAGTAAAGTTGCCCATATAAACACGCAAGAACTAATTGCTGCAATGCCAGAAATGAAAGCTGCACAAAAAGAACTTGAGAATTTAAGTAAAACATATCAAACAGATATGCAAGCATCTATTACAGAGTATCAAAATACGGTTAAACAATATGAAGCTGAAGCTGCTACAAAAACGGCTGAAGAAAATCAAAAAAGAGGTCAAGAACTTCAAAGTAAACAACAACGTCTTCAACAATTTGAAGTAGATGCTAGAAAAGATATAGAATCTAAACAAGCAGAATTAATACAACCTATAACTGAAAAAGCTAAAGCTGCTATTTTAAAAGTAGCAAGAGCACAAGGATATGATTATGTTTTAGATTCTTCATTAGGAGTAACAATTTTAGCCGATGGTAAAAACTTACTTGATGATGTTAAAAAAGAATTAGGTATCTAATTAACAATACTTAAATAAATTATATTAAAAGCTGTCTTTTACAAGGCAGCTTTTTTATTTTTGTAATATATGAACACAAATCCTATTGGTATTTTTGATTCTGGAGTTGGTGGCACATCCATTTGGAAAGAGATTCATAAGCTTTTACCTAATGAGCATACCATTTATTTAGCCGATAGTGCCAATGCACCTTATGGTCAAAAAGGAAAAGATGCTATTATAAACTTAAGTATTAAAAACACCGAATACTTAATAAATAAAGGATGTAAGCTCATAGTTGTAGCCTGTAATACAGCAACCACTAACGCAATAGACTTACTCAGATCATCATACAATGTGCCTTTTATTGGTATAGAACCTGCAATAAAACCAGCAGCTATAAACACTAAAACAAATGCTATTGGGATTTTAGCTACTAAAGGCACTTTAAGTAGTGCGTTATTTTCTAAAACTTCCGGATTATTTGCTAAAAATGTTACCGTAATTGAACAGCAAGGAGAAGGTATTGTTGAACTTATTGAAACTGGCGAATTGTTTTCTGAAGAGATGAAAACACTTTTAGGTATTTATTTAAAACCTATGATTGATGCCAATATTGATTATTTGGTTTTAGGTTGTACGCACTACCCTTACTTAATGCCTTTACTTATTGATATATTACCAAATCATGTTAAAATTATAGATTCTGGCGAAGCGGTTGCAAGACAAACAAAAGCTATTTTAGAAAAAAACATGTTGCTAAATACTGAAGAAATTACTACTTCTAAAAAAGAGTTTTACACTAATGGAAACACAGAGGTTATAGCTTCATTATTAAATTCTAAATTTGAAGTACAATTCCTAGAATTTTAATTGAAGATAACTTCTGCGTTAGTGATTATTCATTGATTAATATCTTAATAATGAAATCATGAATGTTTTGCATTTGAAACATTTATTAGAACGAACTCCTTGAAAAAAACGACTGCTAAAAATACGTCCCAAAAAGTAACGCCCTAATCTTCTTTAAACCAGCTAGAATATTTTATATAATTGTTAGCAATTCTATCTATTTGTCCTGAAATTAATTCCTGGCTAATATTTTTTATTTTTTTTGCAGGAACACCGGCATAAATACTTCCAGATTCTACATGTGTATTTTGTGTTAATACAGCACCTGCAGCAATAATGCTATTGCTTTCTACAACACAATCGTCCATAATAATACTTCCCATTCCAACTAAAACATTATCATGGATGGTACAACCGTGTACTAAAGCATTATGCCCAATAGATACATTATTACCAATGTTAGTTGGTGCAGTTTTATAGGTGGCATGTATAACGGCACCGTCTTGTACATTCACTTTATCACCCATTTTTATAAAGTTTACATCGCCTCTTATTACGGCATTAAACCACACACTACATTCGTTTCCCATAACTACTTCGCCAACTATAGTTGCATTTTCGGCAATGAAACAATCTTCTGGTATTTGTGGAGACTTCCCTTTTACTGGTTTTATTACTGGCATATTAAATTACTTTAAAAAAAGGAATCTTACGATTGTAACATAAGTAGTCCTCTTTAGTTTATATTAAGTTTTATTTTCTATTTATGAGACCCCTGATTTCACAGATAATTTATTACTTAAAATATGATAACAAATCTGATTTCTTTGAAGCTGATACCATAATTTCTTGTCCGTTACTTAATATCACGCTTCCTCCTTTTCCTTTTAGGTATTTTACAACTTCGTTTACATTTACTAAATACGATTTATGGACACGTACAAAATTAGCATTGTTTAAAGCATCTTCAAAATATTTAAGTGTTTTACTTACCAGTTTCTTTTTATTATTATTTAGGTAGATATCGGTATAATTATCATCTGCTTTACAATATAAAATATCGGCGGTATTAATAACTTCAAATCCGTTTTGCTGCGGAATAGTTATTTTACCATGAACACTATTAGTTTTTGGCACTAAAACTTCATCTTGAAGCGCGTCTTCTTTGGTTTTAATTTCGGTAACATAATCGACTGCTTTTATAAGTTCGTCTATAGAAATAGGTTTCATTAAATAATATGAAGCATGCGCATTTAAGGCTTCAATAGCATAATGATTATAAGCCGTTACAAACACCGTTTCGAAATTAATATCACCTACTTTATCTAACAAATCGAAAGCATTTCCATAAGGCATTTCTACATCAAGAAATACCAAATCTAAATCGTTATTACGAATTAAAACTAAAGCTTCTTCAATGTTTGATGCTTCTCCTATAACATTAACATTCGGACAATATTTTTTTAGATAATTTTTTAAAATATCTCTACTTGTTTCTTCGTCTTCAACTATAATTGAGGTTAATTTCATCTGTTTATATTTATTCTCCTTTTATTAGTTATATGTAACATCCATTAATCATTTCATTATGTAATGAATTTTAACGGATATTTCATTTAGTCCTTTTTAAGTGATACAATAACTTTGGTACCTGCATCTTCTTCATCTTTATAATCATCAATAAAAACATCTACTTTATCTTTATACATATCATTTAAAATAGAAACACGTTTTTTAATATTCCCCATACCTTTTGAGTTCTGTTTTTGCTGATTTTTAGTTTTTAAAGCTTTCGATTTTTTTCTACCAATACCATCATCAGTAATTGTAATAACAATTTCATCAGTTTTAGATTGTGTAATACTTATTTCTAAATAACCTTTGGTTTTCTTATAACGTAGCCCATGCCAAACGGCATTTTCTATATAAGGTTGTAAAAGCATTGGAGGAATTACAAAGTCCTTAATATTAATATGGTCGTCAACATTAATATTATAATCAAACTTATCTTGGAATCTAAAATGTTCTAATTTTGTATATAATTGCAGAAGTTCAATTTCTTTTTCTAAGGGAATAAAATCTTCTTCACTATTTTCTAAAACGGCTCGCATGAGCAATGAAAAATCGGTTAAATATTTATTGGCTGTTCGCTCATCGTTAGAAGCTATAAAGCTATTTACCGAGTTTAACGCATTGAAAATAAAGTGAGGGTTCATTTGACTTCTAAGCGATTTTAAAGCTAATAAATTATTTGCTAAACGCTGTTGTTTAATATATTTAAACATTAAAAAAGCGGTCACCAATAATAAAATTAAACCACCTATTAATGAATAAATAATTAGTTTTTGTCTTTTAGCTTGTTCTGTAGTTAGTAGGTATTTGCTTTCAGATAATTCCCTATCACTTTCTAAACTTGTTATTCTATTTTGCTTACTAACAATTTCTTTACTAAATCTAGCTGCCTGTGATATTTCTTGTTCTTTTTTAATATATGCTTTATCTACTAAACTTACATATTCCTGATAAATACTTAGTGCTTTTTTATAGTCTCCTGCATCCCGATATACATCAGAAAGTTTTCTGGTAGCATCTTTCTGCACAATAATATCTTCCTTTTTATCAGCTTCTGCAATACTTTTATTTAAATAAGTAATAGCGTTAGGAAAATCATTTTGCAAAGCATAGGCACTACCTATTTTATAATTCTGCTTTTGCGCTGTTAATGGACTTTCATTATCAAAAACAGAATCTTTTAATTCACTAATTGTATTTAATGCTTCTTTTCTTAATTCAATTTCATCAGAATAATTACTGTTCTTATTTGCAAAATCGGCTACTTTAATTTTTTCTTCAACTGCACGTTTTTTATTTTCTGTATTAGCTAATTTTAATGACTTATTAAAATAACCTTGTGCCTCACTAATTTCTCCTTTTGCATTATAAGTCTCTGCAATTTTTGAATTTAAATCGGTTACTTTAGGTATAATTAAATGTTTCTGAGCCAACTGCAATCCTTCTTTATATGCATTAACAGAAAGGTCGTAAGATTTAGTTAAAAGGTATACATCTCCTAAGCCTTCATACAAAGACACTAATTGCCAATTTGAAAGTTCCCTTTTATTAATATCGTTATAGATTTGTAAACTTTCTTGGTAATTTTTATTCAGCTTATAAGCATTAGCTAACTTTAAATTCACCTCGTTAGTTTCTCTATTTTGAATACTAATTCTGTAGTTTGAAACTGCTAAATCATACTGTTTCCAGTACATATAAATATCACCTAAAACTTCATAAGCTTCACTATTTTCCTTTACCGAGTTACTTTCCAATAAAGCATCTGCAATAAATTGAATACTTTTTTTGGCATCTTTTTTTAAATATGTATCGGCAGAATCTATAAGTGATTTAAATATTGGTATTCTAGATTTTGAAAATTTACTTTTATAACTATCAGATTTATTAGGTTGTACTTCAACTATAATACGCTCATTACTTTGTATAGTATAATAAACGGTTTCAAAATCTTTGTGTTTAATAGTAAGTTCGTCTCCTTTTTTTACTTCTATTTTAAAATCACCAAACAAATCGGAAGTTGTATAATCCCCTCCATTAACTTCAATATTAACATTGGGTATAGGGTTTCTGGTATCGCTCTCAATTACAGAACCTCTAACCGAAAACCTTGGTTGTATGGCTTTGCTATTTTCTTGACAAAAAAAAGCAGAGGTACTAAATATAATACCTATAAACCATATATATTTTAATAATAACTTCATCTACTATTTTATAATGATAAACTTACGCACTTTACTTGGTATATTAAAATGAAGACTTTATAAAATAGCAGTCATTAAAACAAAAAAAGTAAGCTTCCTACATTCAAAAGTTCCATTCACGCATTTAAACGCCTACTTCACGCATTTTACTTTTTTTATGAAAAAGGTTGGTTTTAGTTTTACATAAATCAAAAAACGTAATATATCATGAAAACACATTTTAAAACATTTTTACTTAGCATCACTTTAATAAGCCTTTTAGCTTGTCATGCTAATAACAAAAAACAAGCTTATAATAATCCTAAAACAAAAACCATTAATCACAACCCAAATAAACAATACATTAAAGTGGCTCTTTTACTAGACACTAGCAATAGTATGGACGGATTAATAGACCAAGCTAAAGCTCAACTTTGGGAAATTGTAAACGAACTTTCTTATGCTAAATGCGGTATAAATAAACCCAATTTACAAATTGCTTTATATGAATATGGAAACGACCGATTAAACAGTGATGAAGGCTATATTAAACAAGTTCTAGCCTTTAGTGATGATTTAGATGAAATTTCTAAAGAACTATTTTCTTTAACTACAAATGGCGGAGAAGAATATTGCGGACAGGTAATACAAACTTCATTAAACCAATTAAACTGGGGTAAAAATCCCGACGATTTAAAACTCATTTTTATTGCGGGTAATGAACCTTTTACACAAGGTAAAATTAATTACAAAGATGCTTCTACAAATGCTAAAGAAAAAGATATAACCATAAACACTATTTTTTGTGGCGATTATAATCAAGGTATTTCAAGTTCTTGGAAAGATGGGGCACAATTAACAAATGGCGATTATATGGCTATTAATCAAAACCGAAAAACTGTTTATATTGCTTCGCCTTATGATGACGAAATTTTAATATTAAACAAAAAATTAAATAAAACCTATGTTATTTATGGTGCAAAAGGAAGAGAAAAAAGAGCATTACAAGCAGAACAAGACTCAAATGCAAGTTTTTTAAGCAAATCGAATGCTGTAAGTAGAACCGTAAGTAAAAGTTCGCACTTATATAAAAACAAAACATGGGATTTGATAGATGCTGAAACATTAAATGAAGTGGTTATTGAAGACCTTAAAGATGATGTTTTACCTGAAGAACTTAAAGGTAAATCGGCTAATGAAATTAAAGTCTATATTGATACTAAACGAAAAGAACGTGAAAAAATACAAAAACAAATTCAAGAATTAGATGCAAAACGTAAGGTCTATATTTCTCAACATAAAACTGAAAATACAAACGGTTTAGAGAATGCTATGACTAAAGCTATAAAAGAACAAGCTAAAAAGAAAAAATATACTTGGAAATAACTAGGAAGAGGCTTGTTTTTAAAAATGAGCCTTTTTTAATTTACAGCAGGACAGTTACAACTATATTTTTCGCGTTTACAAGCTAAATTAAATCCTAAAGTAAATTGATGAAACCCTCCATTAGTAAATACTACAGAATTTGTTTGATGTGTATAATTATAGGCAAACATAAATTGGTTATAATTAACACCTAAAATAGGCGTAATTTGCTGTAATCTTTGGCTATTTACAGCTCCTGAATTAGTAATATACTCAGCCCCATCAAAACTATTTCTATAAGATAAACCTGCCCAAATTTTACCAAAATCCAATTGCTTATATACTTTCGCATTAATATCTATAGATGCTTCTTTAGTAGCATCTCGATACTGAAACATAAGTGATGGTTCATAACTCCATGTACTTCCAAATTTACCAAAAACATAACCGGTAGAAAGTAAATAACGCCTTAAATTACTTGTTATATTAGTATCTCTATTTATTCCAGAATTTTCTAATACATTCTTAATCGTTCCGTGTAAATAAAAATTTATAAAATGATAAGAAAACCCAAAATCAATATTAAAATTTGTTTTACTTTCTACAAGATAACCATTACTGAATACAGGATCAAATCCTTCATTTAAAAAAGTAGTTGCATCCAATTTATATTGAATAACACCCGCACTTAAACCAAAAGAAAGCATATTTAAATCTGCTGTACTTCTAGAAAACATTAAATGATGTGCATAGGTAAAAAATGCTCCGTTTTGTGAATGATATCCATTCTTATCGGTATATAAGATACCACCAATAGCAGAAGATGTTTCACCTATTCTTCCATTCATACTCAACGTTAAAAGTTTTGGAGCATCATCAAAATTTGACCATTGTTGACGAGATGTTAATCTAACCTTAGAGCAATTAGCTACACCTGCCATAGATGGATGAATTAAATAGTAATTATCTGTAAGATAATCTGTATACACAGGCAATCCCTCTTGGGAAGTTACAATGTTTGTAAAAAACACTACTATAGTCAACAAAAAAACATTTTTTAACTTCATATACACATATAACAAGGTATGTTAGGTTTTATATAAACGCCTTGATAATTAAAAAATTACACATAAAAACAATAAAGGTTAAGCTCGCTATATTCAACCTTTAAAAAGGGCAACAAAACTCAAATATATGGATATCTAAAGTTTTCTTTTAGTATTTTTGTAAAAAATTAGCTGAAATGAACACTTTCAAGGTTTCTGTGAAAGAAACAACCAATAACGCCATAATAAAATTTGAAGTAAATCAATTTATAACACAACATCAAAGTTTTGAATTTAATAACATTGATGAAGCTAAGATATCTCCTTTAGCACAACAATTATTTTATTTACCATTCGTAAAAAAAGTATATCTATCTGGAAATTTTATTGCTGTGGAACGTTTTAATATTGTTGAGTGGAATGATGTGCAAGATGAAGTTGCCCAACAAATTGAAGCGTATTTAAATGATGGTGGCATCGTAATTGAAAATACTGCTAAAACTAAAAAAGTGGCTATTACAGTATATGCAGAAAGTACACCAAACCCATCGGTAATGAAATTTGTTGCTAACAAAAAAATAGTAACTGCACTTTTTGAATTTACTTCTATTGATGATGCAAAATTATCGCCACTTGCTACCGAATTATTTCACTTTCCGTTTGTAAAAAGTGTGTTTTTAGATGAAAATTATGTTTCTATCACAAAATACGATATAGCAGAATGGCAAGATATTACTATTGAACTACGTGAATTTATTAGAAGCTATATTGAAAACGGAAAAGACATTGTTTTACCTGAAGCAGCTGAAACTCTAAAAAAAACAGAAACACATATAGATTCTCATTTTGAATCGTTAGACGACACTTCAAAAGAAATCATAAACATTCTTGAAGAATATGTAAAACCTGCGGTAGCAAGCGATGGTGGTAATATTCAATTTATATCTTATGATGCCGATACTAAAAACGTAAGTGTAATGCTTCAAGGCGCTTGTAGTGGTTGTCCCTCTTCAACATATACACTAAAAAGCGGTATAGAAAATATGTTAAAAAAAATGCTTCCTGGTAAAGTTGAAATGGTAGAAGCTATTAATGGTTAATAAAAATTGATTTTTTAATTTTAATAATTTAGAGATAAAAATTATTTAAAAGCGTTCAACTTACGAACGCTTTTTTTGTACCCAAATTTCGCTAACTTTGAAAAAATGAAGTATCTACAATTATTATTAGTTATTCTTGTTAGGCTGGTAGCATTTCAGAAAGCAATATGCCATTATTAGAAAACAGATATAATCCTAACAACACACTCATTTATGTTTGTGTTAATAATGCATGTAACCTACCTGTATCAGAAATAAACCAAACCATAAAATTATTAAAATAATGAGCACAATAACAATCTTTTTAATAGCCTTAGTTGCTTTTGAACATTTTTACTTTTTAATATTAGAAATGTTTTTATGGACCAAACCAAAAGGCATGAAAGCATTTGGATTAAAATCTAAAGAATTTGCAGAACAAACAAAAGTATTAGCCGCAAACCAAGGTTTATATAATGGCTTTCTTTCTGCAGGCTTAATATTCGCTATCATTCAAAAAGATATTAAAATTGCTGTTTTTTTTCTTATTTGTGTGACTATTGCAGGTATTTACGGGTCTTATTCTACAAAGAAAATTAAACTATTTTATATTCAAGCAGTTCCTGCTATGCTTGCTTTAATAAGCTGCTTTTTTTAGTACAATTTTCACTACTAAAATTATAATAGTTTTAATTTTGTAAATCTAATTTAACTTTTAAAAATAATATGAATTTAGAAAACATTGACACAGAGAAATGGATTGAACTTGCTCTTCAATATGGACTTAAAATTATAGGTGCTATTATCATCTGGATTATTGGGTCTTGGGTGATAAAAAAACTTATAAAAACCACAAAGAAAGTAATGTCTAAAAGAGATTATGACGAAAGTCTTCAAAAATTTCTACTAAACTTACTTAGCTGGATTTTTAAAATAGTTTTAATTATTGTTGTACTTGGCACCATGGGTGTAGAAACCACATCGTTTGCTGCTATTTTAGCTGCAGCAGGTTTAGCTATTGGTATGGCTTTACAAGGCTCGTTTGGTAATTTTGCTGGTGGTGTTTTAATTATGATTTTTAAACCTTTTAAAATTGGAGATTTAATTGAAGCCCAAGGAGAAATTGGAGTGGTTAAAGAAATTGAAATTTTCACTACTAAACTAACAGGACTTTCTAATAGAGAAATTATTATTCCTAATGGTTCATTATCAAACGGAAATATTATTAATTATACAACAGAAGGTACGCGTCGTGTAGATTTAACTTTCGGAGTTAGTTATGATGCAGATATCAAGAAAACCAAAGAAATTTTAATGCAAGTTTTAACATCAAACCCTAAAGTTTTAAAAACTCCAGAACCTACAGTTAATGTATCTGAATTAGCAGATAGTTCTGTAAACTTTGCTGTTAGACCTTGGTGTAATGCCGAACATTATTGGGATGTATATTTTGAAACAACCGAAAACGTAAAAGAAGCACTTGATGCTGCAGGTATTGAAATTCCTTACCCACACCAAGTTGAAATACATAAACAAGGTTAAGATTTAGGTTTCGGCTTTAAAGCCACAAAATCTTTTAAATAATAAGGCTCAAAATAAGCGACATCTTCGGTGTCGCTTTTTTTATACTTATTATAAGCTAATAAACTCATCTCGTTTGCAGATGGTAATTTATCTTCTATAAAAATGGCATTAGGATGATTTATTAATGTTTTTGTTTTTTCGACACCATTACCAATAAAATAAACCTTTCCTTGTTCTAGATATTCTGCAAATGCATTTTCATCTAAAACCTGTGCTTCAGTAGCTCTTATTTGATTATAATTAGAATCGAATATAGCAGAATATACTTCCATACGTCGTGCATCTAACATCGCTACAACAACACCGTCAATACATTTTACTTGATGCGCTAAGGCTTCTAGTGTTGAAACCGAAATTAACGGTTTATCTAAGGCATAACAAAGTCCTTTTGCTGCCGAAACACCAATACGTAAACCTGTATAAGAGCCAGGACCTTTACTAATAGCTATGGCACTTAAATCTGAAGCGTCAACTTTAGCTTCTTTTAAAACAGCATCAATGTAAACATGTAATCTTTCGGCATGCGAATAGCCTTTGTCATAATCTTCTTTTAAAACGATTGTTTCTCCGTTTTTTGAAAGTGATACCGAACAATTGGTTGTTGCTGTTTCTATACTAAGGATTAATGTGCTCATCTTAACTTCAAGTTATTCCATGCAAAACTATCACTTTGTTCTGATATTTCGGCAATGAAACAACTATAACACTAGCATTTTAATTTTACTAAAATAAAAAGTCTAATTCGTTAACGATTTACCCATATAAAAATCTAACACTTTTGTTTTAAAAACGAAATCATATTTCGCATTAATTAAGGATGATTGTGCGTTAATTAATCTAACACGAGCTTGTTCCAAATCAAAAGACGTCATAGCTCCTATATCATAACGCTCTTTGGAGTTATTAAAGGCTAATTCTTGAGAGGCTAAAGATTTTTTAGCGGCAAGAAAAGCTTTAAATGCAGCTTGAGCATCTGTGTATGCACGCTGTATATTAGATTCTAAATCTAACTTAGCTTGATCTAAATGAAGTTTACTATTATCTTCTTGAATTTTTGATTTAGCAACCGATGTCTTATTCTGAAATCTTGAAAAAATAGGGATTCCAATACTCAGGCTAAAACTATGTCCTTTGTTATCATTTAATTGATCTACAAAAGACGCTTGGTTATTTATTAAGTTTGAATAAAATGCATTGGTACCAAAACCATAACTAAAAGACACGTTTGGAAGATAACCACTTTTGGAAATTTCGGTATTTAACTGAGCGTTCTCAATATTTTTTTCAGCGATTTTAATTTCATTTCTATTTTCTAAGGCGTAATTTAAAACTGGTGTCACATCACTATATAATAAACCTTCAGAAGGTGTCTCAATATCAATAATTACAACATCAAAATTATCAAATGGTACTTGTAAAAATTGAGATAAAGTAAGTAATGCTAAATTATAATTATTTTCTGCTATAGTTACTTGTTGCGCATCTCTACTTAAAGTTGCATCAGCATCGAATATATTGGCTCTAGGTTGTACGCCTGCATCTACTAAATTTTTTACTTGTGTTAATTGCGTTTCGCTAAATTTATATTGCGCTTCTGCTGCTTCTAAATTTTCTTTATTGAATAACACATTTAAATAAGCATTTACCACGTTTAAAGAAATATCATCTTTAATTCTATTTAGTTCTAGCTCATTAGTCTCTCTAGTAAGTTTAGATTGCTTATAGATATTTAATGTTCTAAACCCATTAAAAACATTTTGAGACACGCTAATACCTAAATTAGTTGAATGACTTGTTCTATTAGCAAATATACCTTCTGCTACTAAACTAGTTCCTAAACTTAAACCTTGTGAAGCACTAGCCCTAACTGATGGTAAAAACTGTCCTTTTGCTGCTAAAATATCTTGCTCATTACTTAACAACGAATTCTCTGTTTGTTTAATCGTAATGTTATTTTCTAGAGCATGTGACACACACTCTTGCAAAGTCCATTTTTTTTGTTGTGCAGAAACTGATATACAAAACATCATAAATGCTAAAAACAAAAAGTAGTTTTTCATATAGATTATTCTAAAATTATTTTTCTTCTTCATCTTCGTTATCTTTTGAAGCTTTATTCCACACTTTTATTTTATCACCTTCTTTAACCCCTTCTGTAATCTCGACATTAATTCCATCTGATAAGCCTAAAGTAACATTTACTTTTTCGTATTTTCCCTCTTCTTTTTGTACTTCAACAAAAGGTTTTTCAGTAATTCTATTATATTGAAGTAGTGCTTCTTTAATAGCAAAAACACTGTCTTTACTTTCTATATCTATTTCTGCATTAGCACTATAACCTGCTCTTACATTAGTTTCAGCATCAATAGTCACATTAGCCTTAATAGTAAACTGTACAGCACCATTTTCTTCTATTCCTTTTGGTGCAACAAAGGTTAATTCTGCTGGAAATTCCTTATCATTTATCGCACCTAATATCACTTTAATATCCTTTCCTTCTTCAAGTTTTCCAACCTCAGCTTCATCAACTTTTCCTTCAAAAATCATTTGACTCATATCTGCAATAGTTGCTATAGTTGTTCCTGCATTAAAGTTGTTACTTTGTATAACTTGATCGCCTTCTCTAACAGGGATTTCTAAAATAGTTCCAGGTATTTGAGCAATAATATTTGTATTTGCAGAATTTCCACCAGAAATAGACCCTTGTTTTATTATTTGATAGTCATTTTGAGCCTGCCCTAAAGATTCTTTTGCCTGATTAAATGATAATTCACTATTTTCAAAATCTTGTTGAGAGATAACACCTTTCTCAAATAAGGTTTTATTTCTTTCATATAAAGTTTTAGCATTATCAAAAGACAATTTAGACGATGCAATTCTGCTTTTTGCACTTACCAAACTTTGCTCGTTAGGTACCACTCTAATTTTTGCAATTAAATCACCTTTTTTTACAACATCTCCTTCTTCTACCAGAATTTCATCTACAATACCTGATATTTGAGGTTTTAATTCTATTTCCTCTTCAGGGTTTAATTTTCCAGTTGCTACCGCTTTAGTTTTTATAGATGTATAAAAAGGTTCTTCAACTTTAAAATCTTCAATAGCTTTAGAATTTGCATCTTTAAAATACTTAAGTACAAATGCTAATAGTATAATGGCTACTATTACTAAAATAATTTTTACTGTTTTATTCATTTGATTATTCTTATTGTTTCTATATCTAGTTTATAATATAAAACCATATTGACGTTATATAGGGTTCATTTTTTTAATTGTTTATTCTTCTCTTAATGCTTCTATTGGTTTTATACTTGTGGCTTTAAAAGCAGGTATTAAACCAATTAAAGTGCCTAATATGACTAATATTATTAAAGCTATAAATACAACGGCTATGGATACTGATGCATTTACTATAACCGCATCACTCCCTTGCCCAAATGCACTATCTATAGCTATTAAAATCCAACCTCCTGTAATAATACCAACTAAACCAGCTACTAACGTTAAAAAAACAGCTTCAATAACTATTTGACGTTTTATTTCAAAAGGTGTAGCTCCAAGTGCTCGCCTTACCCCAATTTCCTTTGTTCTTTCTTTAACAGTGATTAATAATATATTTCCAATAGCAAATACGCCTGCTATAAGTGTTGCAATACCTACAAACCATGTTAAAAACTGCATGCCAATTAAAAACCCTGTTATTTTCGCAAACTCCTTACCCAAATTAAAACTACCAAAAGCTCTATTATCTTTTGGATGAATTCTATTTAAGTTTTTAAGTAACAGTTTCGTGTCATTTTCAATTTGTGTAATATCATATTCAGGCTTTCCTGTAATCATCATCCAACCAATTTTATCACCTTGATTATAAATTTGTTGAAATGTTGTAAAAGGAATATGCATATCTGATGTTGGTCCCATATTAACATTACCATTTTCAAACATACCTACAACTTTGAAATTAATTTTATTGATTAAAATATACTCTCCTATAGGATTTTTATCTTTTTCAAAAAGTTGTTTATAAGCTTCTTCTGATATAACTACTACTTTTTTATTATCATCAATATCATTTTGATTTATAAAACGTCCATGAATTAATTTCTTCTTTTGAACTTGATCTAATAAAGGGTAATCTCCATTAATAGAAAAACTGCTAGACAAAAAATTTCTAGTTACTTGTGCTTGATTTTGATTTCTTGGCACAACAAACTCGATACCTTCAACATTTTTTTCTACCTTTTTAGCATCTGTTAATGATAACCTAACTCGTTTTCCTTCTTGAAAACCTTTAAATGGTTTACTGGTACTTTGCCCCCAAATAAATACGCTATTGGTTGCAAAATCGCCAAATAGTCGATTAAATGAATTTTCTAAACCTCTAGCAGAACCTAAAAGACCAATTAATAATAGAATACCCCACCAAACACCAACCATTGTTAAAACAGACCTTAACTTATTTTTATTAAAGCTATCAAAAACTTCTTGCCATGTATCTCTATCGAATAAAAATTTAAACATATTTAATCGTTTCTAAGTGCTACAATTGGTTTTATTCTAGATGCCTTTTTTGCAGGTAAATACCCTGCAAGAGTTCCTGCGCCAATTAAAGTAAAGGTTGCCCCTATTACTAAACTATTACTTACACCTGGGTCTTTTATAAAATAGGTTTCTAAACTAGGACCAACAAGTTCTAAAACACCAACTCCTAATAATAAACCAACATACCCAGCTATGGCTGTAATAAAAATAGATTCTAATAAAACAATAAAGACAATAGATCTAGGTGAAGCCCCAAGTGCTTTACGAATACCTATTTCCTTAGTGCGTTCTTTAACAATGAAAATCATAATATTACTAACACCAACAACACCCGCTATTAAGGTTCCAAAACCTATAACTAGGATAATTACAGTTAACCCAAAAGTCATTTGACCTACAGCTTTAGTACCTTCAGCCATATTACGAACTCTAATGGCTCGCTGATCGGTTTTTGCTACATCAAAACGATTCTTTAATTTCTTTGTAATTAAATTACCAAATGATATAGCCTGATCATAATTCATTTCTGGATTATAAGTCAGGTTTATTTGATCTATGTAATCATTGTTGCCATAAACTTGCTGCGCTGTACTTATTGGCATATAAATTCTGCGTTCTTCATTATCGCCACCATCATCAGCAAAAACACCAACAACTTTATAAAGCACGCCACTAAGATTTATATACTTTCCTATTGCCGTAGTTTTTAAAAATAAGTCTTGTTCAACCAATCTACCTATAACAACAACCTTTGTTTTATTTTTAATATCATTTTGGTTAATATAACGTCCTTGGTAAGTTTTAGTTTTTTCTAAAAACTGATGATCTGGATGAACAGCTCTTAAATCATAAGTATTTTGTTCATTTTTAAAAGAAGCAGTTACATTTTTATAAATTCTACCAGTAATAAACTCTACTTTATTACCAAATTCATCTTTTATGTAATTATAGTCTTCGTTTTTAAACTGAATACGCCTATTTGCTTGAAGTCCTTTTGAAGCTTTAGTTGTTCTTCCAGAATTAATCATTATCGAATTTGTTGCATCATCTACAAAAGCTTCTTTAAAAGTATTTTGTAAACCATTGGCAATACCAAAAAGAATGGTAAATAACAAAATAGCAAACGCCACAGTAAATCCAGACAGTAAACTTCTGGTTCTGTTTTTATTAATACTTTGAAATATTTCCCTCCAAAGGTCTAAATCAAACATATTGCTCTGCTCGTACTTGTTCTACTTTTTTATCTTCCATAATTACACCGTCTCTCAATCTCACAATACGTTTACACATATTGGCTATATCTTCTTCATGAGTTACCATTAAAATGGTTTTTCCTTCATCATTTAATTGCTGGATAAATTCCATAATTTCGTAAGACGTTTTGGTATCTAAAGCTCCTGTTGGTTCATCGGCTAATAATAATTTGGGATTTGCAGCCAAGGCTCTAGCTATGGCTACACGTTGATTTTGACCTCCAGAAAGCTCTTTAGGTAAATGCTTTGCCCAATCTGCTAATCCTACTTTATTTAAATGAAATAATGCAAGTTCTTGACGCTCTTTACGTTTCATGCCTTGATAATAAAGTGGAAGTGCTACATTTTCAAGTGCATTTTTGTAATTAATTAAGTTGAAGGATTGAAAAATAAAGCCTAAAAACTTATTTCTGTAAACAGCTGCTTTCTTTTCTGTAAGGTCTTTAATTGGTAAACCATCAAGGACGTATTCACCCTCATCCGCTTCATCTAGCATGCCTATAATATTAAGCAATGTAGATTTTCCTGAACCCGAAGACCCCATGATTGCTACCATTTCTCCTTCTTCTACAGAAAGATCAATACCTTTTAAAACATGTAAACTAGAATCTCCTATTGGATAGGATTTGTGAAGTTGTTTAATTTCTAACATTTCTTGATTGATTAGTTAAGTTATTAACTTAAAGATTAGACTAATAAAACAAAGAAATGTTACAAATTTTATACCAAAAAATTTTTATTATTTATTTAACGTATTGTATTTCCTATAAATAAAGTAGCCAATTCCTCCTATAAGAATATATGGAAGAGCCATAAGGTAAACAATACCATCGTTTATTCCCTCTGCTGCACTTTGTCCTTCTTCGCTTTCTAAAACAGCACGACACATGGCACATTGAGCATTAGTCTCTATAAAAAAAAGAAAAGAAAATAGAAAAAATAAAAATTTATGTTTCATCTTAAATATAATACGGTGAAATCATTATATAAACAATAACACCTGTTACAGCAACATACAGCCACAATGGAAATGTAATTCTTGCTATTTTTTTATGTTTTTCAATATTATTAGTAATAGCTCTTACATACGTAATTAATACAAATGGAATTACAATAATTGAAAGCAGTATATGCGTTAACAAAATAAAGTAATAAAAATATTTAACAACTCCTTCTCCTCCAAACTTAGTAGAATTGCTAGTCATATGATACAAAACATACATCACTAGAAACAAAACAGATAACATTATTGCAAACTTCATAAGTTTTTCATGCTGCTTTCTTTTTCCTTTTTTAATTTGAAATACAGCCAAAATTAAAACTAATGCAGTAATACCATTTATGGTGGCGTAAATTGGTGGTAAAAATATTGGTAGCTCTAAATCTATTTTAACCCCAAATAAAATAGCAACTACTACAGGAATTAAAACAGATAATACGACTACTAATTTATTATACTTTTTTTCGTCTAGAATTTCTTTTGAATTACTCATTTAGCAACTTTTTTATGTCTTCTTTTAATGCACTAATTTGTTCTGTTTCGCCATCATCATCTACTCTTTCTTCTTCTGAAGCAATCCCTCTGTAATAAATAATAGGGTTCCCAAAATCATCTTTTCTTGAACGTATAAAACCATTTTTATCTATTAAAGCAAAATTACCAGAATGCTCAAAACCACCAACTTCTTCATCGCCTTCACCTACATAAATATTAAAACCTGTATTTGATAGTTTATAAATAGATTCTTTATCGCCAGTCATTAAATTCCAATTTGGGTTTGTTACGCCATATTGATCTGCATAAGCTTTAAGAACCTCTTGAGTATCATAATCTGGGTTTATTGTAAAAGATGCTACACCAAAATTTTCAAAATCTTTAAATGTGTTTTGAACTTGAATAAGATTTGCATTCATACGCGGACAAATAGTTGGGCATGTTGTAAAAAAGAATTCAACAACATAAACTTTACCTTCGTAATCTTTATTTGTTATAATATCACCATTTTGATTAGTAAATGAAAAAGCAGGCACTTTTTTAGGCTCACCATTAATTTTAATAAAAGATAAATCTGAAAGTTTTACTTTTTTATCATCTGCAAAATCACTTCTACTTTCATTTCTAATAATATCTCCATTAGTAACCCTATCAACAATTTTTGGAATAAAAATAATTCCAAAAACCAAAATAATAAAAGCAATACCTATATACGAATAATTAGTTTTTTTACTCATTTTTAAATTATACTATAATTAATTATTACCTTTTAAATCACTAGCTCGTCTAGTATCAGAGTTAAACTCACCCTTACGCTTTTGTCTATATTCTGTAAATAAAATACGTAAATCATCACTCATTTTATTTTTAATTTCAGCTACTTCAATACAATCATATGAATATAACCCATAAACTGGTTTCTTCTTTTCTAATTCATTGTCTGTTCTATCGTCTAGACGCCCTCTTTGATTTAAATCTTTATCAATTATAAATATGTTTTTTGATGCTAAATCTAGACTTAAATCTCTCTTAGTTTTTAAACTAAAATATACTTGCTGAATGGCTTTAGGTTCTCCAAAAATAAAATGCCAAAACCTTAAATCTTCATAAGAACTAATATCTCTTTTAAGTTTTTTAACCGCATCTTCAGTACCATTCGGCATTAAAATAACTACTTGAAATTTTTTGAATCCCTTAAACTTATCATAAACCAATTCTTTTAAATTTAGAGCGACTGTATTACTTTTTTCAGGATTATTACCAAAAAAACCTAATACTGTAATATGATCTTTTAAAACTATGGCTTCACTAGAACCTGAGGAAAATGATTGTAAATCTAAAACCGATTCGTTTACGATATCTAAAGGTGTATAATTATGTGTTGCTGGATATAAAATTAACAAAAACGACACTGGAAGGAAAAATAAAATTCCTAAAATAACATACCTACTAGTTTTTTTATAATCCATTAAATAAAATGTATTTTTTTATGAATACAAGAGTGCAAAAATAAAAAAAGACGGTTTAAAAACCGCCTTTATATATCTATTTAACTATTATTTAGTTAAAAATCTCTTTTAATAAATCCGTTATCATATACATCAAAAACGTATCCGCCTTCTTGTAATAAAATAAATATTAAATATAAAATTAAGAAAATAGCAACCCATACTACAGCACGTCTTAATCCTTTAGTTTCATCACGCATGTGCATAAAATCCCAAGTAATATAGTATGCTTTTACTAAAGTTAGTATTATGAAAATCCAGTTAAGAGCTTTCATTCCTAAAACTTTCCCTGATAAGGCTTCAGGTTTATAGATACCTAATATAACTTCTATAGCTGTTACAAAAGTTAAAAAGATTAATACTCCCCAAATTTTTTGAGTATTCGATTTAAATTTAAGTAAACCTCTAAATATTTCTAATTTATGTTCGTGTGCCATTTTTAATGCTTTTTAAACCTCGATATATCGGGATGAAAATATATTTCTTAAATAATTAAACTAAGTAGAAGAACGTGAATACAAATACCCATACTAAATCTACAAAGTGCCAGTACAAACCAACTTTCTCTACCATTTCGTAGCTTTTACGTCTTTCGTAAGTTCCTAATACAACATTAAAGAAAATAATGATATTAATTATAACACCTGAAAATACGTGGAAACCGTGAAAACCTGTAATAAAGAAAAAGAAATCTGCAAATATTGGTGAACCATATTCATTTACATGTAGGTTAGCTCCTTCTACAACAGCTTTACCATTAGCCTTTAATTGCTTTAATGATTCTTCTCTAGACAAAACTGTTTTCTCACCAGCTTCATTTATAATTTGAGTTCTAATTAATACATTTTCATGAGATTCTAAACCATGAATAACTTCATCAACAGTATAAGTTGGCAATGTTCCTTCTCCAACAAACCATAAACCATTTTTGTTTTCTTGTTGTACTCTTTCATGATTTCCAGCTACAACAAAATCTCTAAGAGCTACACGATGCCCATCTGTATCTACAAATTGAAGAATATTTCCTCCTTTTGTTTGTACAGCACCAAAATCACCTTGAATAAAAGTTGCCCATTCCCAAGCTTGAGAACCAACAAATATTAAACCTCCAATAATGGTTAAAAACATGTAAAGCGTTACTTTGGCTTTATTTAAATGATGACCAGCATCTACTGCTAACACCATAGTTACAGACGACATAATAAGCACAAATGTCATAAATGCCACATAAACCATTGGTAACTCTTGACCATGTAAAAACGGTACGTGAGTAAACACTTCATCGGCAATTGGCCATGCATCAATAAACTTAAATCTTGAAAATCCATAGGCTGCTAAAAAGCCAGAAAATGTTAAAGCATCTGAAACGATGAAAAACCACATCATCATTTTGCCGTAACTTGCATTTAACGGTTGGTTACCGCCTCCCCAAGTTTTGCCTTCTGTTCCAGTATTTACAACTGTAGTACTCATATACGTTGGTTATTTTTATAAAGTTGCACAAAAATAATCATTTTATTTATCTGACGAAATATACAACCTTAAATTTTAAACTATGATAATTGTTAGTTTTTGTGAATTTATCTATAAAATTTTATTATCTGTAAACACAAATACACAATACTATCTAACAAAATACAAAAACAAGAATAGATAAACCCAAAGAATATCTATAAAATGCCAAAAAGTACCTGCTAATTCTATACCGAGCATTTTATTGCTATTATACTTTTGTTTAAAATGATTATAAATTACAACCAATAAACAAATTAACCCAACAACCACATGTAAAATATGCACTAAGGCTATTAAATAGATGTAAGACATCGTTACGTTACTAGTTGGTCCTGTAAAATTATAACCTAAATCTATAATTTGTTGAAACCCTGTAAACTGATTAAAAATAAAAATTACACCTAAAATAAGTGTCGTTAGTAACCAAAAGGTGGTAGCATTTCTATTTCCTTTTTTTAATGCTGTTCTTGCTAATAAAAAGGTGATACTGCTAATAATAATTACAACTGTACTAATTATAAAAGCATTAGGTAATTGAAAATCTTTTAACCAATCTGGTCTAGAACTACTTACCACAAAAGCACTCGTCCAACCTGCAAACGACATGATAAGTGAAATAATCCCAAACCAAAGCATCATTTTTTTTGCTCTGCTATTTTTTTCCTCTTGAGTTCCTTGAGTTAAATCCATGATTAACTTATAAATTTATCGACTACATAAACAATTTGAACCAGTGTTATATAAGAAACACTAGCCAACATAAGTTGTTTTGCCGCCTGTTCTGTCATTTTATTAAATAATTGAATCGCATAATACAGCATGCCTAATCCTAATATAAAAACTAAAATAGCCGCTATTATTGAAAGATGTAAATCTCCTGTAAACCCAAATACAGGAATAATAGAAACTAATATTGTCCAAATAGTATACATCATAGTTTGCACTGCTGTTCCTTTATCTTGTTTCCCTGTTGGAAGCATAAAAAAACCACCTTTTTTATAATCTTCAAACAAAAACCAACCAATAGCCCAAAAATGAGGGAATTGCCAAAAAAACTGTAATGCAAATAAGGTTCCTGGCTCTATTCCAAAATTATCAGTCGCTGCTACCCAACCTAACATAAATGGTATGGCTCCTGGTATAGCACCAACAAAAACAGAAATAGGCGTTTTAGTTTTTAAAGGCGTATAAACACAAGTATATACAAAAATAGAAATAGCTCCAAACATGGCCGTTTGCTTATTAATAGTGTATAATATAATAATGCCTAATAATGTAAAAATTGAAGCAATAATAAAAGCAGTGTTAACCGACATGCGGTCTGCTGGAATAGGTCGGTTTTTGGTACGCTCCATTAAAGCATCTAAATCTTTTTCAATAATTTGATTGAAAGCATTAGAAGCTCCTACCATAAAATAGCCACCAAAGGCTAATAAAACTAAAGTTTTAAAATCAACCGTATCTACACCCAATAAATAACCAGCAATAGAAGAAAAAACCACACTTAATGCCAAACGCATTTTAGTAATTTCTTTAAAATCTGAAATTACAGAAGGTGTTGATAATGAAGTTTTTGAATTACTCAATATGTCTTTTTCTTAATCACTTTTATATAGCGAGTGCAAAGATACTTTATAAAACCATTTTGAGCAATGCTTTTTATAGGTAAATTAAATATGAAGAATTTTAGGGCGTTACCACAAGGGTCGGGCTTTTCGTTAAAGTTTTGGCTCGATGCACGCCTCGCCAAAAGCTACCACTACAATCCCTAACGCGACATATACAACTTATTAAAGCTTTGATTAATAAGATTTCTACCTTTATGGAAATAACAAAACAGCAGTTTAATTATCAAAATACCAATTAAACAAATCGGTACGAATTCCAAAATTAAACCAAACCGTATCATTTTTAAACGTCGTGGTAGTTGTAGCTTCCGGATTAAAATTTCTAACAATAATATCTGTAAATATTTTCAAATTAGATGCTGGATTTATAATATAACCCGCTTGTAAATTTCCATTAAATATATTGGTTCTAATACCTTGTCCAACTTCTACGCCTGTATCAAAAGGCCTGTCATTATAATCTCTATAAATATCGCCTCCATAACTAAAATTATCAGTTCCATCATTAAAATCTAAACCACGAACACCAAAAATAAGTTTCACATCGGCATACCAACGTTTATAATTATAACGCCCAATTAATATAGCTTCGCTAAAATTAGCGCCCCATAAATGCGCCATAGACTGGTTGTTATGTGCATAATTTAAAACAATAGTATTATGAGAATAAGTAAAAGGACGTACACGATTATATTCAAACTGAAGCATTAAATTATCAACTTTAAAAGCATTAAAATATTTGACACCTATTTGATATCCGAATTTATTTTTCCAACTTTTTTCTCCGCCTTTAATATCACTTAACGAAAATTCATCTAGAATAAACTGACTGTAAAAATTCACATTATCATTCCATTTATATTTTCCTGAAGCTCCCAAAATAGCATTACCTGCACCTTGCCCTGTTTCAAACTCAATGGCTCTATAAAATATAATAGGGTTTAAATAATTAACATCAAAACCTCTATTATTAGAGTTTGTCCATAATACAGATTCAAACAAACCAATATTTAATCGTTTAGACACATTCCAACTTAAATAATGATTAGCTATATATTTTGTTAAAAATGCTTTATCATTTTCTACCTCAGGTCTTACATCTTTTAACCACATCCAAGTATTGGTGTATTTTATTTTCCAAAATTTTGTGTTCAATTTTAAAAACGGATGCGGACTTGCTACATCACTTAATAACAATGATCTATATCCATCACCTATAAAATTTTTACCATGACCAAATTGAACATTAATAAATTTTGCAGGTGCATACGACAAATAAGCTTCCGCTACCGGATAATCATAAGAATCGGTTTTAAAGCGTTTTGCAATACCACGTCCTGGAATAATTGCTGGATCTGGACCAAAAGCTTTTAAACTTTCTGCATATTGGTTTACATATTGTGCAAAACGCCCTTGACTTTCAAAAACAGATGCATAAAAATTAAACTTTTTACCAAAACCTCCTTGCACTAAAAAACCTCTGGTGTTATTATAAGTTGTATTAAAATCGGCATCGGTATCTTTACCAACTTCTAAATCGAAAATAGGGTCGATACTAAACCAATAATCTTTTCCTTGCAATTGTACTAAATGTTCATTCCAAAGTTTTCTTCCTACCCAAGTATCTGTTTCTTTTAACAACTTTTGCTTTTCTACTTTAAAATCGTAATATTTTGAAACTTCTTCATAAACAAATGGTTTTGAAGCTGTATGACTATTTGTTCCAATAAGATTCATTTGTCTATCAAATCTTGAATAATCACTATGGGTAAACTGAATATTTAATTGACTGTTGTAAGCTTCATTCTCAAAAACTTTTAAATTATCATTCACTTTATCAAACTCAGCCTTTGCTTGCTGTTCTAACTTCGAAATTTCATTTTCTTTTGATAAATCTTGAGTTACTACCGTTTGATTTACTAACGGAATTTTTATAGGAATAGAATACTGTTTATATGTCTTCCTACCGCTATAAGTCGCTGGTTTTATTTTTGAAAATGTAGAAAAAACACGTTTTACTTCTGTTTTTAATTCATCGTACATGGCATCTACATAAATCACTCTAAATTGCCCTGTTGTATCAACTTCAAAAAGCACAACAACTTCTCCTTTATAATTTTCCTTTAAAACCTTAGTAGGTACTTTAAAGTTTTCATAAATATGAGTAAATACATTATTATCAAAACAGTTTTGAAGAGAATCAATGTTTACACTTTCACAGTTTGAAAAAACTGGTGGTTTTTCGTTATAAGAATGACTTTGAGCATAAATATTGTATTGAACTAAAAGTAAGAGTAGTACAATGTATTGCCTCATGAGTTAATTAAAAATTGATTAAAGCCGAAAGATAGTATTTTTTAAAATACTGATATAAAAAACCGCTATCATATTGAGATGATAACGGTTTTTTTATATTTAAAATTGCAACCCTTTAATTCTGTACTTGAAAGACTATAGGTAAACTATAAATAACTCCAACATTTTTATCTCGTTGTTTACCGGGTGTCATTTCTGGAATAAAATTAATAACTCGTTTTGCTTCTTCTTCTAATTCAGGATGTGTTCCACGTACTTTTACATTGGTTACATGCCCTGTTTTATCTATTTTAAACTGAGTTCTTATTACTTGCTTTCCTGATAAACCCAAATCTTCGCCTATACCAATATCAAACTTTCTTTGAACCAATTTTGTGATTTTTTCAGACATGCATTTACGCTTTGCATCATTGGTTTTTTTGTTTTCACAGCCTGGATAAATGGGTACGAATTCTACTGCAGTAAAACCTACACTAGTATCAACTGGAGGTGCTTCAATATTATCTAATGCACTTAAATCAAATGTTTCTTCCGATGTTGTATTTTGTTCTTGAGTTATTAATTCTACAAATTCTGGCATTTCAAAATTATTATCAACCGTTTTTATTTTATCTGTCAATAAAACCTTTTTATTAACTTCAGGCTTTGCCTCTGCTATTGGTTCTTTGTAAATTTTAAATTTCTCAACGGGTGCATCGGTAATATCTAGAGGATCTTGGGTAACAACAGAAACCTTAGGAATAGTAGTTTCAAACTTCATTTCAAGCAAACCATAGGCTGCCAGTAAACACACAATTAACCCTACTTGAAAGTAAAGGGTGGAGTTTTTTTGTAAATTTGCATCATACTTTTGTGATTTTTTCACGATTTGCTCATTTTGCCGAATGAGTTCGTGAGTTTTCTTTTGATTACTCATAATAATTATAGTTTATATGTTAATATTATGATAAAGTCTCAATAAGTATACCAAAAAAGAAATCCCGTTACAAGTTTTGTAACGGGATTTTATTTATAATTAAATTTAACTAATACGTTAAATTAATATGTATGCTTTAATCTTGTACTTGGAAAATAATAGGTAATGAATATGGAACATTTACTGGTTTACCACGTTGTTTTCCTGGTTTCATTTTAGGTAGCATATTAATAACTCTTGCAGCTTCTTTTTCTAATGCTGGATGCGGTGCTCTAGCACGAATACCTGTAATAGCACCTGTTTTATCAATCTTAAAAATAACGTTAATACGTTGTCTTCCGCTTAACCCTAAATCGCTTGCCAAATCTGTATTAAACTTCTTTTGTACAAACTGAGTTATTTTTTTAGACATACAATCTCTTTTTTGAGTATTGTTACCTTTTTCACAGCCTGGAAAAACAGGTACATTTTCAATAACAGAAAATGGTACATCAATATCTTCTTCAACTTCTGCTACTTCTACTTCTTCAACCTCAACAATTTCTGTTTCTTGATCAACCTCAGTAGACTCTATAACCGTTTCTTCAACTTCCACTTCATCTTCAACAATCTCAATTACTTCTGGAGCTGCTGGTGGTGGCGGTGGAGGTGGAGGTGTTTGTAATTGTTCTGTAATTGGAATTTCTTCGTCATCCAACTCACCTAAATCTAATTGTCCTATATCAATATCAGGCTTTTCATAAGTCTTGTAATTGATAGCATAATTTGTTAAAAACAACATTAAAGCTAAGCCAATTGCGAAAAATAGCGAACTGTTACGTCCAACATTTGCTTTAGGATTTTTTTTAGGTTCCATAATTTTTATTGTTTTACTACAGGATTGCTAAAATAACTATTTATTTACCAAAAAAGCAAGCCTTTATATTTATTTAACGTCAATATTTTTTTTCGTAACTAAAACTAAAACTACTGTTAATAGTACTCCTGTTGTGTTAGCAAAAACATCATAAATGTCCATTGACCTGTAAACTGTCAATACGTTTTGTAACACTTCAATAATTATACCAAAAATTATTGAAATAACTGCCGAGTAAGTAATAGCCTTTTTTTTATTGTAATTAAAATTAAATAAAAATGTACTAAACCATAAAAAGGCTAACAAACTATAGGCAAGAAAATGAAATATTTTATCACCAAAACTTACTCCAACATCAGGAAGATTATTAAGCTTAACTAAGCTAGCATAAGTTAAAGCTAATGTATAAATTATACTTAAAGCTAATGCTTTTTTTTTAAGCACCAATTAAAGTTTTATAATCATCAGGAGACAAAAGTCCATCTGCTTGAGATAAATCTGAATATTTAACTTTTATCATCCAACCATCTCCATATGGGTCGGTATTCACTTTTTCTGGTTCGTCTTCTAGAGTTTCATTAAACTCTATTATTTCACCTGATAAAGGCAAAAATAAATCTGACACTGTTTTAACAGCTTCAACTGTTCCAAAAACCTCTTCGGCTTCTAAAGTTTCGTCAAGGGTTTCTACTTCAACATATACAATATCACCTAATTCACTTTGTGCAAAATCGGTAATACCAATAGTAGCTATTTCGCCATCTATTTTAATCCACTCGTGGTCTTTAGTATATTTTAATTCTGATGGGATATTCATTTTATTATTTTTAATTGTAAAAGACAAATGTATTTATTCAAACTTTAAATTCAAACAGAATATGTATTAATTACCAAAATTATATCTAATTGTTAATCCAGACCTAATAGTAGTTTGTGGAAACGCAGTAGATATAGCATATTTAGAGAATGTATAATCAAAATAAAAAATACCAGTCAAGTTTTTACTAAATGCATAATCGGCTGAATATTTTAATCCCCAAATTGTTTGCCCCGAAGTAACTTGATTGTTTTCTAAATCTAAATACCTAATAATGGTTTTATTATCTCTAACAGAAATATCTGCTTTCATATTTAAATCACTTACTATACGCTTACTTGGTCCTGCTAAATTAGAATGAATACGTAAATCTTTAATTCTATAACCTAAGCCTATAATATATTCGTTACCTAAAACTTCTGTCATTAAATTATTATCAAAACTCAATGATATCATTCTATCTTTTTGAATTTCTGCTAGAATTTTAACCGAATTCTTCATTTCGAAATCAATTCTAACCAAAGGACTAAACATTTCTGTTAAATTGATATTACTGAACAGTGTTTCGTTTTTAAAATTACCGCCTTGATCTAAAGCTTCAGGATTACTACTATCGTAATCTAAATTTGTTTGAAACTGGTTTATAGTATACGTTGAACGGTAGCCATGAGTTAATGAAAAACGTTTGAAACGCTTTTTAAACCATGCAAATTTCATAAATCCTGTATATTTTAAATCCCAGTTAGGAATTGGAATATTTCTAAAAGCACTGGTTTTAACTTTACCAGCATCTTGTCCAGTATAAGCTGCCAAAAATGCTGGTAATAATACTGCTTGACTATTTTTTCCAAAACCTTTAGGGTAACCATCAGCATCAACATCTGTAACATCTACTCCTTTTGCTTCAGCTAATCGTCTCGCAATTACTAACCTATTTGATCTGAAATCGTTAAAAGCATCAGATGTATTTTCATCGCTTTTACTAAATGCTGTTTTAATTAAAAGTGTTGAAATATTAAAATTCCCGAATGTGTTTGGTGTTAAAGATTGATATTCTAACTCACCTCCAACACTATTAACTCTATAATTCTCTGTATAGTTTTCATAATAGGCTCTATTACCTACGATATCAATTTTTAAATCTCTAACAGGCTGCAAACTAGCAGACATATCCAATTGTTTGGTATTGGTAGTAGTATATTGCTGATTAAACTCAGGAAACACAGTTAACCACCCTTTTCTTGCTGCTAAGTACCTAATATCACTTTGACTTCCAAATGTAAATCCTGCTGTTGGTTTTAAAGTTCCTATAAATCCTGGGCTTTGTAAATAACCAGGCAAAAACGTTCCATTATTTTCTGAATAACTAACCTGAATTCTTTTAATAGTTGTTAAAATATCGACGCCTGCATTAAATATCTTAGCTGTCGATTGGTTTTTTACTTTTGGTGCAGGGTTGCCTTTTTTCTGATTTGCTCCCGGAGGTCCTCCTGCAGAATTTGCTCTACTTCTTACTCTTCTAATAGGTTTCTTTACCAAACCAATATACTTGTACAACTTATTCATATCTAAAGTTGTATTTATATTGTGTGTATTAGCATTTTGTATGGTATTTCCTAAATCAAAATTACCTGTTAATTGATTATCAGGGTTTGTAGGATCTGTATATTGAAGTTCTAAATTACCATATAAATCAGACCCTTTTTGCCACTGAAAATTACCACTATATTGATAGGTTGCATCTATAAAACTAAATGTTGGAATTTTATTAATTGGCAACTTATAAGTAATTCCTAAATCTTGAGATTGCCTATTTGGATCACCAAAATCGAAAAGTCCATCCCAAACATCTAAAGTTTCATCTTGTTCTCCTCTTATTAAATCATTATCCTTATAATAATTTCTAACTATATTATTATTAGATGCTGTAAAATTAAACTGCAAAGCATCAGTTAAATTATAATTAACACCATATTGAAAATCGAAGGTATAATTTCTTCTATATAATTCTTCAATACCAATGTTACCTTGTCCTAAATCAATTTCTCTAAACTTCTGACTATTAAATTGTCTGTTTAAATCTGTATTAACCGTAAAGCTTGCTGGCAATAAATTTAAATTAAAGTCTTTTAAAATTTTCCAATACTTACCTGTAAATAAAGAATCGTTCTTTTTAAACGGCTCCACTTTTACAGGATTAAAATTAAAGGCGTAATTAGCTCCTAATCGTAATGCTTTATTTACTGAGTTTTCAATTTCGAAATCGCGATGTTCTACTTTATTATAAGAATAATTAAATGTTAGGTTTTCTACATCGTAAAAACGCGGTTTTGCATCGGTAGTTCTTATTTTTCTAACGCCAATAAAATTGATACTTTGACGCTTCGTATAATCTTCAGAGTTTTGTTTTACCTGTTCTCTTTCTGCATTTGTATTAGCAGCATCGAGTCTAGATTCTAAAGTTAAATCTTTATAATACTGATCGTATTTAGGCGTAATTAGTTCTTCGCTTTGTGCATAATTAAATGGTACTTGAATGCCCCATTTTTTAGGCAACAATTGTCCGACATTTATATTGGTAACAACATCATATTGTTTTACATCCTCTAAACTACGCTGACTTGGACCTTGTTCTAAAGAACCAAAACCTGATGTGCTTTGACTTCCAGTAGCACTAATATTCATAAAGTCGGCAATATTAGTATCCATACTTACCACTGCTGCCCAACCACCTTCGTTATCCATATCAGATAGACGAAGTTCGTTAAACCAAACTTTCGAACAAACATTACTTGTATTAGCATTTTTAACCCCTACCATAAGTGTTCTTACATCTCCAAAATTCGGATTCCCTTTAATAGCCACACGATGCTGTGCAGTTTTATAATCTGAAAACTCCGTTACAGATACAATATCTCCGTCTATAACATCATAAAATCTTGGAGAGCCATCTAGAGTCGGTCCATCAGATATTGCCTGTGCTTTTATTTTTTGCAAAATGTTTACAGGCAAATTAATCTCATTTTCTGTTGGCCATAAATCTATCTCGCTTTTGCTGTCAACACCTTTTGGAGATTTCAATAGAGGAACTTCTATTTGATAATAATTTTCTGTAAGGTCATTTCCTATACGAATAAAACCTACTAACTTTTCTTTTTCAGGAAAACCTTCAACTCCATCCTCTTCAGCATGTATAAACATTCTTAAACGCTTATATTGACGCATATCTATACTAATATTCTTGTAAACCCCTCTAGAATCTTCTGGTTCTAAACCACAAACACTAACTACTAAAGACTGTTCATTTTGACGCACTACTGTATTATTGTTATATAATTCTTCAGGCACAATATTAGGCGGACTTGTATAACTAGCATCATTTTCAATAGTACCAATAACACCAACAGAAAAATCAGTATTTTTATCATTATCATTAAGTGATTTTCCATCAAGACTTTGAGTATAACGCCTCCAATCACTTCTAACTAAATCTAATGTTCCAAAACGAAAAACGGTAGGCTCTGTAAAATCCTTTAAATACATTCTTGCGAAACGTATTGACCGTCGATCTGTAATCCCTCCTATACTATCGGTGGCTTTACTAACAGGAATTCTAAACAAATACCATTTTGGATATAATACCTCACCACCACTTGGTACAATTCTTTGATTACTTTGTGATTCAACATTTTTTGTATCAACAATAAACTCATTATTAATATTTAAAGAAGAAGGGCTTATTTCTAATTCATATTCAAAATAACTATCAATCGTGTTCATGGTGTTATCACGATTAATATCTTCTACATCTGGTTGTGTATTGGCTCCACGGTCTGTATTAGTAAATGTTTCAGGTGTATTACCTTCTACACCATTATATTTTTTGTAACGCTCAAATATATCACCTTCTGTATTTAAAAAGTAAGCATAATTATCGTTTGAAGGATCTTCTGAATTTTGAAACTCTATTGGCAAATTTTCTCTTAAAGCAAAACTTCTTTCATCGTCATCACTAAATCCATCATAACCTACATCTTGATTAGTTCGGTCTTCACCTGTACTATCAAACGCATAAATTAATGATTGATTTTGTGGTACTACGGTACCATAATCAGTAACAGGTAATAAACTCACATCACCATCAGCTGGCAAACCATTTTCATACAATTTTTCACCATCTTTAATAATATCTTCTGAAATATTACCTAAATTAAAAACAAGCTTTCCTTTATTATTTGATGAACTATTGCCTTGAAAAGGATCCTGAAGCCAAAATTCAATATACTCTACATTTTGTTGTTCAAAATCTGTAGAGGTTAATTGACGCGTAATACCTGCCCAACTTTCTTGCGGATTATCAATAACCCCATCAGCTGTATTAGGATCAAAATTATATGGTCCTCGTTCTTGTGGATAATATGCTAAATCTAAAGTAAAAAGCACTGAATTTTGTCCTTGTACTAAATCTCTATCTGGAAACAACTCGTTAATAAATACACGACTAGTATATAAACTAGACATATCTTCATCCGTTATTTCGTTTGGACGTTGGCTGCTGTAAAAAATAGGGTCAATACTGTACCAGTTTAAAAGCGCTCTACCATAACCATTTTGAATACCGCTTAAATCATCACCTGGAGTATTTTCTAATTCTAATGGTCTACTTGACAAAAACCATGATTGTTGCGACTTTAAATCAATGGCATTTTGAGAACCTTCAAAATCATCAATATAAGAAGTTGCTTCTCCATTTAAATTAGTGCCTTTTGGTGCACCTGGAGCTAAATAAGCAAACTCGCCTCTAAGCGAAAAATTAGATTCTGCATCAGTATCAATATTAGGTAATTTATTTGCTAATCGCGTTAAAAATGGCACTTTGGCAGCATAGTTTCCATTAAAACCAAAAATAGTATTATTTATAGGTTCTGTACCATAATTTGCCTTTTGTGTTATTGGTCGTTCGTTAAGATTTAAAAGCGTTGCTCCCAACACAAAATTTTCGTTAAATTGATGTTCTACATTAATACCTGTGAATCGTCTTGTTTGTTGTCCGAAAACAGCATTATTCTCGGTAGATACTTCAATAGGAGTATTTGACGCTTTTAAAGCTTCATCTAAAATTTGAACAGTACCTGCTGTGTAATTAACAGTATAATCTATACCCTCTACCAACACACGACCACCAGCAGTAACTCTTACCGAACCACGAGGCACATTAAAACTACCTATTGGAATACCATTACTTCCAGAAGATTTATAACGCCCTTTTAATTTGAACTTATTTTTATCAGCTTCTTCTAAAGCAGCAGCTTTTGTACTACTATATAGTACATTGTAAACATACTTTGCTTGATTTTCGTTATAAGTATCTGGGTTTGTATAATCTTCATTAGAATTAAGTGATAGTTTTTTAAATAGAAACTCCCCAAAAGGCTCTGCACTTGGGAAAATTATTTTTCCACCTTGAGGAATGACCGTTATTCCTGGAACAAAGTCGAAAAATCCATCACCTTTTGATTGTGGATCATTATTAAAGTTTAATTTATCTAAATTAAAAACTCTTAATAGAGGTGTTTCGTCTAAAGGATCTTCATTTGGAACTGGAGTTGGAAATGCTGTAGTTCCTACTGGGGAAATAAAGTTTAATGGAGATGCTTCATTATAAAAAATATTCAATTTAAAATCATCTGAACTTAAATTATAAGCACCTGTATCATAAATGTTTTTCATCATTAAATCCCAAACAGGCTGATTCACATTGGTGATACTACTTTTTAATAACTTTAATACTAAATTAGAATTTACAACATTTGTTACATCTCCAGCGCCATTAGTTGTTACATTAGTGGCATCAACACCATCGTTTGCAAACTCACCTACTTGGTACACTTTACCACCAACTGTAAATTGAAACGCTACGGCTAAAACCTCATCGTTATTTAATCGTTGATTTAGTGAAATATAACCTAACTGACTATTAAACGTATATTCTTGTCCGTTTATTAATTTTCTAGCATTTTCAATTTTACTATAATCTGATCCTTCTCTAACAACAGAAGACAAAGTGCCAAAACCTTGTTGTGCCGTTGCAACATCTCTTATCTGATCTGTTAAAATAGAACCAGAACCAATAGCAGTTGGATCAAAATCATTATTTGTATTATCAGGAAAAGCATTAACACTATTGATAAATCCGTTTGGAATTGGATCTAATAATAGATTATCATTATTAGGATTTGTAGGATCATAAAATGATTCTCCTAAATCTTGAATGGCTACAATATTTCTAACATTATCTGTTCTATTACTTCTATTGGTCATCCAAACCTCCAGTCTGGTTATTTGTAGACCTCCATTATTAAAATAAGGGTACGTTGATAAAGTTTTATCATAAGTGTCTCTAAAATATTGCGCTAAAAAGAAGTGTCTGTTTTCATCATAATCTCTAATAAACAAATCAAATTCTTCAAGTGTACCACCACCTTGTGATATCACGGTATTTGCTTGCGATTTTTGTTCAGAAAACACCCCTGTAACGGTGGTTTTTCCAAATTGCAATTGCGCTTTTACACCAAATAAACTCTGTGCTCCTGTAATTAAAGAGCTATTTAAAGGCATACTTACATTACCAACTTCTATTTTTTGTATAATATCATCTTCAGTTGGTGTGTATTCTAATTTAATAAGATTTTGAAAATCGAAAGTAGATTGTGTATCGTAATTAGCATTTACTTGCAACCTTGTTCCTACTTTTCCTAAAAGACTTAAACTGATTCTTTGATCGAAATCAAAAGTAAAATTACTTCGATTTCTAGGTGAAAAAGATGGGTTATCTTGTTTTGAAAACAAGACTCCTAAATCCATTTCAACTGAACCTTGGGGTATTATCTCTATAGTATCACTTCCAAAAACAGTTTTAAAGAAATCTGAATTAACATAAAATTCTGGTAACAAGTTTTTTTGACCATCTTCTGCACCATCTTTTTTACCATCAAAAGCATCTGTTTTTTCTTTATAATAAGCTTTTAAATTTTCCTTAGCTACTAAATCATAATATTCTTTAGGTGTTAATATTATAGGATAATTAATATTAAAACTTCCTATTTTTTCGGTATAAATATAACGATTGGTTGTAGGGTCGTAAGTATATTTAGATTCAACACTATTAGGATTTGGTAATTTAATAGTTCCTAAATCGAAACCTGTCTTAACAGAATCTTGTTCTGTAGGTTGCTGAGACCAACCAACTAAAGAAAATAATAATGCAAAAATTAAAAAAGCACTATGATTGCGCTTTGTTTGACATTTCTTATTTGATTTATAAAAAATAAGGTTAGTTATACTCAAAATCTATTATAAATTTTTTAAAGCTTGTTTTATTATAGTTTCTACTGTCGCTTCTGGTTGTGCTATAACAATTTTATCAACGGCACGCTCTGCCTGCTTTCTTACAAAACCAAGCACTTCTAATGCAGATAACGCTTCATCTTTATTGGTATTGTCTTTCGATACAGAAACCTCATCAATATCATAAATCTTTAAAATTTTATCTTTTAAATCTAAAATAACACGTTGAGCTGTCTTGGCACCAATACCTTTAATAGACTGAATTAAAGCAACATCACTTGTAGCAATACCTTCCCTTACTTGTTTGGGGGTTAATGAGGACAACATTGTACGAGCAATGCTAGAACCTATGCCACTTACAGAAATTAACAATCTGAAAATTTCTCGTTCTGCTAATGAAGAAAACCCATAAAGCGTATGAGAATCTTCTTTTACTTGCAAATGAGTATATAACTTAAGTTGTTCGCTATCGGGTATTTGAGAAAACGTATGTAATGAAATATTTAACATATAGCCTACACCATTACAATCAATAACAACATGTGTTGGATTTTTCTCTACAAGTTTCCCTTGAATATGTGTTATCATTAGCGCTTTCAGTTAATGTTTCAAATGTAATAAAATTATTTTCACTAAATTATTTAGCATCAACCTTTTCTAACTCTAATTGCTCCTTATGTTGTGCATCAATTACAGCAACGGCTGTCATATTTACAATCTCATCTACACTTGCTCCTAATTGTAAAATATGAACAGGTTTTTTCATACCCATCATAATTGGCCCTATAGATTCTGCTTCGTTTAATTCTTTTAATAATTTATAAGTAATATTTGCTGAATCTAAATTTGGAAAAATTAGCGTGTTAACCTTTTTTCCTACTAATTTAGAAAAAGGGAATTTCTCTTCAAGCATTTCTGCATTTAAAGCAAAATCTGTTTGCAACTCTCCATCAACCATCATATCTGGATAACGACGATGTAAATATGCTACTGCATCTCTTACTTTAGATGCTTCTATATTTTTTGAAGATCCAAAATTTGAATATGAAATCATAGCCATAACAGGATTCATCCCAAACATTTTAACTACTTGAGAAGTCATTCTTGCTATTTTTATTAATTCTTTAGAACCTGGATTAATATTTATAGACGTATCACTTAAAAACATCGGACCTCTTTTGGTCATCATAACGTTAGTAGTTGCTATTCTATTCGCCCCTTTAGCCATTCCAATAAGTTCTAGCATTGGTTTTACAACCGATGGATAGTTACGCGAATAACCAGATATTAAAGCATCTGCATCGCCTTCATTAACCATCATAGCTGCAAAATAGTTACGTTCTCTCATTAAACGCTGAGCTGCATAAAGAGTTACGCCTCTACGCTTACGTTGCTCCCAATATACTTTGGCATACTTATCTTTTCTAGGTTTTTCTTCTTCTGTCTTTGGGTCTATAATAAGTATATCGGCATCAAAATCAATTTCTGCCATTAAACTTTTTATTGTTTTCTTTCTTCCTAATAAAATAGGAATAGCAACACCTTCTTCATGTACTATTTGAGCTGCTTTAATAACAGCTAACTGATCGGCTTCTGCAAAAACAACACGCTTAGGGTCTAATTTTGCTCTACTAAGAAGCAATCTTACCATTTTATTATCGGAACCTAAACGTTCTCTTAATTTATCTTTATAAGCATCCCAATCTGTAATAGGTTTCTTTGCAACACCACTATCCATAGCTGCTTTGGCAACTGCTGGTGGTATTTCGGCAATTAATCTTGGATCTGTAGGTTTTGGGATAATATAATCTTTACCAAAAGCTAATCTAGTTTCTCCGTAAGCTATATTAACTTGTTCTGGCACAGGTTCTTTTGCTAAATGCGCTAAAGCTTCAACAGCAGCCATTTTCATGGCTTCGTTAATTTTTGTAGCTCTTACGTCTAATGCACCTCTAAATATAAATGGAAACCCTAATACATTGTTTACTTGGTTAGGATGATCACTTCTACCAGTAGCCATGATAATATCTTTACGAGTTGCTATAGCAACATCGTATTTAACTTCTGGATTTGGATTTGCCATAGCAAAAACAATAGGGTTATTTGCCATAGATAGTAACATCTCTGGCGAAACAATATCTGCCATTGATAGGCCTATAAACACATCGGCATCTTGCATGGCTTCATCAAGCGTATCTATTTTTCGATGTGTAGCAAATTCTGTTTTTTCTGATGTTAGATTTTCTCTATCATTTCTAATGACTCCTTTACTATCAAGCATAACCATGTTTTCTCGTTTAGCACCAAAAGCTTGATATAAACGTGAACATGAAATAGCAGCTGCTCCAGCACCACTTATAACTATTTGAACATCTTCAATTTTCTTTCCTGCTATTTCTAAAGCATTAATTAAGGCTGCTGCCGATATTATGGCCGTTCCATGCTGATCGTCATGCATTACAGGAATATCAAGCTCTTCTTTTAATCGCCTTTCTATTTCAAAAGCCCCAGGAGCCTTAATATCTTCAAGATTAATACCTCCAAAAGTTGGTGCTATATTTTTTACTGTAGCAATAAACTCATCAATATTTTCGGTATTAACCTCAATATCAAAAACATCTATATCTGCAAAAATTTTAAATAGTAAACCTTTACCTTCCATAACAGGTTTTGATGCTTCAGGACCAATATTTCCTAAACCTAAAACCGCTGTTCCATTAGATATTACTGCAACAAGATTTCCTTTTGCAGTATATTTATAGGAATTGTCTTTATCTTTCTCAATCTCTAAACATGGTTCGGCTACACCTGGTGAATATGCCAAGGAAAGATCTCTTTGTGTTGCATATTTTTTTGTTGGAACTACTTGTATTTTACCAGGAGTGGGGAATTCGTGATATAATAAAGCATCACTACGTTTACTTTCTTTACTCATTAGAAATAATTAATTAATTACATCTAGCAAATATAACAATCCTACACAAGGAAACCTTCAATATTTTGAATTATTGAAGGTACTTTTTTAACTAAAACGTAGTAATAATTAATAAATTAAAACATCAATATTTTTGATATTCTGTTTTCTGAATACAAAACTGTGAACGTTTGTTTGTCAAGATTTGCTTTGAGTTGTGCAAAATCGGCACCATTTTCCCATCTAATATCTAATTCGTTATCTGATGTATCATTAATTTTTACAGTTCCTGAAAAAGCCTTAGAAGTATTACGCAAGCGAATTATTTCAAGCTGATTTTTTACTATATCTTTTTTAATTCCTTCATGAACTTTATCCAAAGTTAAATTAGTGCGGTTAATTTCTTTGTGACCGCCACTACCACCTTTATCGGCCGCTTCATAATCATTCTTTCCTGCAAAAATATCTAAATACCAAACCTGAGGAATCCCTGGCATAAACATTTGTATAGCTCTTGCTAATAAAAGTTTTTTTTCACTTTCGCCTAAAGCGCTAAAAAAAGTAGCATTAACTTGATAATAAGAAATCTTCTTTCCAGAAGGATCATAAAGATTTTTTACACGACCACCACGCTCCATGATTTTATTCATGACAGCTTCAATTTCATTATCTTTTAACAATCCTTTGTTATATGTGCCATTAACCTCTTTTCCCTTTAAATCTAACACAGGTATTCCATCATGGCAACCTAACATATTTACTGTTTTGTAACCTTTGCTAATAATTTCTTTAACCCAAGTTAATAGTGCTTTATTATTACCTTTTTCAATAGTATGTATCATTAATCCAGGTAAGAAAAAATCATAAATTTGATACCCTTCGTTTGCTACCTCATCATGTAAATGCAATCCGTATTCTGCATGAATTTCTGGCAAGAGTGTTAAATTATTTTTATCTGCTATTTTTTTAATACGTTCTAAATAATCCCAAGTGCCTGGTTTATTAAAAAAATTTGTTTGACCAATTTCTTTATGTAAATACGCAAAGGCATCTAATCTTAATATAGAACAACCAAAGTTGCTTACTTTTTTTAATGTTTCTTCATAGAAATCCCAAACTAAAGGCGATTTAGCATTCACATCCATTTGCCCTAAATAAGAACGATTTTGTTCTATTATGGCTATTACATCCTCTTTAAACGCATTGTTTTCTTCAAAATCAATTGTATTAATATCTTGTTTTTCAGTAATTGCTTTATTTACTTTTTCACAAATTAAAAATGCTTGATTGGTTGTTAATCCTTTTATGTTTTTTAAATCGGAAACCGAAATTTTATTGTACGTTATTTGCTGATAAAACGTATTCCAGTAAGGTTTTTCTGTTCCATCTGGGAAATGCACTTTTAAAATAGGTAAGCCAGATTTTCTCATAAATAATTTACTAAGAAACTCTTCATTAGGCTCTACAACACCATCTTTATTTATGACGCCATTACCTTCCCAAAATTCATTCCAATTAATAAAAAAGTCTTTGTATTTTGAATTGTTTCCGTGTTTCAACAAATCTTTAAACTGAGGCGATGCTACCGATAAATGATTTAAAACAATATCAAACTTTAATTGAATATTAAGTTTTTTTAAAGCTTCTAAATCTGCTTCTGAAACAAGATCTTTATTTAAATTATAATCTATAATTGAAAACCCTCTATCTAAATCGCTATTAAAAAAAGTTGGTAATACATAGAACAATGAAAATGCATTATTAAACTCTGGCATTTGCAACATAGCAACAGTATCACTTAAATTTTCACCTATGCTATCTGGGTAAGCATTAAACATCACCCCATTGGTAATTTTATTCACTTTCGACATGATTTTCGAATTTTACAGAAGTTCTGATAATATATTAATGTTATCTGGCAATCTGCCTACATTTTGAAGTTTTAATGCTGCTAATTGCAAGGCTACTTCTAAACATTTTTCAATTGGTTTTTCTTTGATATATGCAAATAGGAATCCAGACCAAAAAGCATCTCCAGCTCCAGTAGCATCCATAACATTTTCAATTTTTATGGCTGGCAACTGAATAACTTCTTTACCTTTTTGAGATAATTTTACGCCTTTACTTCCTAAAGTTAAACATACTGTATCTACCCCTTCAGAATGAAAAAAGTTAAATATTTCTTCATGAGGTAATTGCTTTTCAAAAAGACGCTGCATATCATCTTCGCTAATTTTAATTAACGGATTAAACTTGCAATACGCTTTAATTACATGAAGTGCTTCTTCTTGACTTTTCCATAATTTCTTAGCATAATTAACATCAATGCTCAATTTACAACCTAAATTAAAAGCTTCTTCTGCCTTTTTTAAAATGGTTGCTTGCGCTGGATTTTTACTTAGTGCAAAACAAGTTGTATGGAATATATTGGTTCTTGAAAGCATGTCATTAGAAATTTGATCTTCGTTAATACAATAATCAGCTTTTCTAAATGGAATAAAATCTGGTGTACTATCTGTTCTAGAAACAAAAATTACACTTGTAGGTTTATAATCAATTTTACGAATATTAGTGGTATTAACACCAACTTCGCTGAGTCTTTTAAAAATATATTCTCCAAAACCGTCGTCTCCAACAGTTGCTACCATCATTGAGTTTAAACCTAACCTAGCAGAATTCATAGCTACATTTGTAGGTGAGCCTCCCAAGTATCTGTGATAATCCCTTGTATTGTTAATTTGAACTCCAGATTGGTGTCCAATAAAATCGACAAGTACTTCTCCAACACAAAGTATGTCTATATTTTTCATAAAAATAAATTGTTAAATGTGTTTAATGCGCTGTTGGCGGTATTGTTATATTATCTGAAACTTTATTGGACTTAATAAATAGAGTTAAGACAGCACTTATTATTAACAGCACACCTGCAAATGTTATAGCTAAACGAGGATCGTTATTTAAAAAATGTTTCAAAACAAAACCAAATGACAAGGTTTGGAATATCATAGGGATAACAATCATCATATTAATAATTCCCATATAGACTCCATATCTTTCTTTCGGAATTTCTGAAACCACCATTAAATATGGAATACCCATCATACTTGCCCAACCTATACCAAAACCAGTTATTGCAAAAAACAATAAATTCTTGTTTTCTATATGTGGAAAAACTAAAAACCCTATGGCAGCAATAATCAAACAGAAGGCATGTACTTTTTTGGCACTATACTTTTTAGCAAATCCAACCAAGGCAAATGCTACTAAAAAAGTTACTACATTGTACCAACCATTAACTAAACCAGTCCAACTTACTGCTTCACTATAAGCTTCCTTATTAACAGGTGTTGCATTCCATACAGAAAGCGCTACACTTTTTGATGAATTTTGCCAATAACAAAACAATGCATACCATTGAAACAAATAAACCAATGCTAGTTGCCACATTACTTTTGGCATATCTTTTATGGCATATAAAATTTCTAACAAAGGTCCTAAAACACTCCGTTTTTCACTTTTAAGTTTTACTAACTCCTCCTCTGTAGGTGGAATTTCTTTTGTTTTACTAATACTCCATAATATTGTAGCTATGGAACAAAAAGCCCCTAAAAAGAATGAAGCATAAACCCAAGTTGGTAAGGATCCTGTCATACCAATAAAAATTAAGGGAAAAATAAATAACGATACATTCGCTAAAACCTGACCAAAACCTGTAAAAAAGCTTTGCATTTGAAAACCTAATGGTTGCTGTTCGTCATCTAACTTATCTGCAATCAAAGCTCTGTAAGGTTCCATTGCTGTATTATTACCTACATCTAAAATCCATAATAAACCCGCAGCCATCCATAAAGAACTACTAAAAGGAAATGCTAACAAGGCTAAACTACATAAGATTGCTCCTATTAAGAAAAAAGGCTTTCTTCTTCCAAATCTTGGGCTCCATGTTTTATCACTTAATGCTCCAATAATAGGTTGTATTAATAACCCTGTTACTGGACCAGCAAGATGTAATATTGGAATTTGATCTGGACTCGCACCTAAAAAATCATAAATAGGAGTTACTGCGCTTTGTTGTAATCCAAAACTATATTGAATACCAAAAAAACCAACATTCATATTTAGTATTTGCCAGAAACTTAACTTTGGTTTAGTTATTTTCATCTTTACTTTTATTAATGATTAATTTTTTAAGAAATCCCTCAAAATCAGCCCCATTCATTATAAGTTTTCCATGTAAGTCGATAACTGGTAAATATAAATTATCTACTGAAAGCCCTGCATTTTGTAATTTTATTAGCATTTCTCTTTGCTTTTCTAAATTTACATCAACATCATAATATGTAAATTCTATTTTTCTTTCCTTTAAATAGGCTTTAGTATCAATACAATAGTGACAAGTGTCGCTACCATAAACTATTATTTGATTTTGCTTATCGACTTTAGCAGTACTATTTATATTTTGCGAACTACTTCCAAAAGAAACCAAAAAAACTAGTATTAATACTAAATATTTCATATGTTATATTTTTTGTTTTTAATAGATTAGATATAACACCCACTTAATCATTACTTTGAGTATCATGATTTAATTACAAATGTTTCATTTTGATAAAATTTAAATTAATAAAAAGGGTTGACACTTAATGAAAGATTACATCAACCCTAATTATTAATCACTTAAAAAAACCAAACAAACTCTTTACTATTAATCAATTTTCTAAAATTTATATTGTAGAGAAATTGTAGATGAACTACCACTAATTGATCTAGCTCTTGCTAAACGGTTTCCACCAAAAGCTCCATCTCCATTACCTTCAACTTCTGTAATACCAACAGTATCAAAAATATTATTCATACTTAATACTACAGAAAGACCTTCTGTTAAACCAACTCTTCCTATTAAATTAAAATAAGCATATGCTGGCATTACTAATGCATTATCATCTTGAGCATACGACTTAGTTGTACCTAACATACTTAAAGCTACGCTATACTGTTTATTATCACCAAAATTATATGATGGCGATACATTGTAAACTAAATCGGCTTGTCTTCTTGGTGTATTACCTTTATTAGCCCCACCATCAATTTCTGCTTTTGTCCAAGTAAAAGAACCATTAACAGAGAAGTTATCTCCAAATGCTAAAGCAGTTTCAGCTTCTAAACCTAAAGCTTTAAAAGGGTTACCAACCGTTCTGTTTAGCTCGTTACTTAAACCTTCATCCGTATTACTCATAAATCCTGTTAAGTTAAGAACACCGTTCTTAAGTCTTTTCTTGTAACCAACTTCTAACTGAGATACTTCATCATATTGTACATCTGCTTTACCATCTGTTCCATAAGAATTTCTATCGGCTGCTCTACCAGAAGCACCAGAACTATATCTTGCAAAAACAGCAGCACCTTCATCTAACTTATAGTTAAGACCTACAGAATACGATACAAAATTATAATCATCATTTACAATTTGACCAGCGTTACCAGCAATAACAGGAACAGATTGCTCTATACCTTGTATTACGCCATCACCATCATAATCATAAGCACCTTGACTTGTTGGACCTCCTGCAATGTTACCATTTACTTTAACATTTTCGAAACGCACACTACCATCAAAATTTAATTTATCATTAATATCGGCATCAATACCTACATAAGGCGAATTTACATTATGTACTGTATTGTATTTACGTTGACAACAGTTACCCCAAACAGGTGTTCCATAAGAGAACTGACCATTTCTAGAAAAGCCATCAAAATCTGCTAATCTAGCTTGTCCTCCTCCTTTTACTTCAGAAAGGAAAGAACTCCATTGCCATCCAATTTTCGTGTTTTGTGTAGCTGTAAACAAACCAGCAGTTACACCAATATTATCACTTAACTTTTTTGAAATTTTTACATCTCCAAAAAAGTTACTTAAATCGTCAACAGTTACATCAAACATATGTATAATCTGAGCTAATCCGTTAGATGGGTTAAAAGCCTCTCTATCTCCATCAGCATAAACTAATGGTTCAGATCCTGCACCCGCTGCTGCTCTTGCTGTTGCATCAATTTCTGAAACCGTACCAACAGCAGCTGTAAATGGTGCCACCCATTCGCCACTATTATTAGAATATCTTCCTTTTGCTGCTAATTTCCATCCATCACCTAAATCAAAAGAAAACTCAGCTCCTAAAGCTTTAGAAATAGGATTGTTTCCATTTCTAACATCATTTACGTGTCTTCCACCTCCATCAAAAGGAGAGGTTCCTGCACTTTGTTGTAAGTAAGCAGATTGAACGGCATCATTAGTAATATCGAAACCAGGAAGATTAGAAAATGTTGGATTTGAATTATCGCCTTCTAATAACATAGGCATTGGTAAATACATTACCGATTTATCATTTAAAAACTTAGCATAAACACGTACATATCCAGTTTCAAATCTTTTTGTAAGATTCGCTTTAAATTGTCCACCTTTATTACCTTGGTAACCAATTTCTCTTGGACCTTCACCACTTCTCATAAATCCACCAATATGATATGATAAACCTTCACCTAGCGGTGCACCATATTCAAAATCCAATCTACTTGTTTGGTAATCTAATCCGAAAGTTGTTCCAAAAGAACCACCTTCTGTAGCACCTGTTTTACTAATCATGTTAATAATACCAGCTGGACCATTAGATGTTTGTGTAGATGCAGACCCACCTCTTATAGCTTCAACTCTACCAACATTAGAATCAATTCTTAAAAAGTTATCAGCATTTCCAAAAGACGTATCTCCAAATAAGTTTAAAGGCAATCCATCTTCTTGAATTTGAAAATATCTTGATCCACCCGAAGAGATTGGCACACCACGAACGTTAAAGTTAGCATTACCTTCACCACCTGAAGATTCGGCACGTATACCTGGTATGTTTCTAAAAAGCTCACCAGCACTTCTTGGAGACGCTTGCTCAATAAGTTTCACATCCATTGTAGAAACCGATACACTCGATTCTAATTTAGATTTTGGATTAACAACCCCTGTTACAACAATCTCATCTAAAGATGCTGCATCTTCTTCCATTGTAAAACTTAAAGCAATATCTACGCCTTGAGCCTCAATATTTTTTGTGTAAGTTTTATAACCAATAAAGGTTGCGGTTAAAGTGTATGTTCCGTCTTCTACATTGGCAATAGTGTAGTTACCATCAAAATCGGTTACAGACCCCTTTGTTGTTCCATCCAATATAACGTTTACACCTGCTAATGGCACGCCAGATTGATCATTAACTGTTCCAGATATCGTTGTTTGTGCAAAAATTACCGATACTGAAAAAAACATTAGAAGAAAAAAAACTCCTTTAATTGTAGTTGAATTCATTTTGTCTTTAATTTAGTTATTTAATAAAATATTTAGTTAATTTTTAGCTAATTTATAGTCATAAGCAATAAAAAAAGTGAAATCGGCATCGAAAACGTTTTCGAAATCAACGAAAACGTTTTCGATTTTAATTTTTTTATTATATTTTGTACTAAAAAAATTAATAAAACATTCATCGCTAAACTTTTGGTACCCACAAAGATGATTAATTGAATGCTATATAACCAATAAAAAACAATAATTACAAACTCATGAAACCAGTAACCTTAAAACAAATTGCAGAGCATCTAAACATTTCTGTTACAACTGTTTCAAAAGCATTAAAAGATTATCCAGATGTTAGCAAAAAAACAAAAGGGCTTGTAAAAGAATTGGCTAAAACCTTAAACTACAAACCCAACGCTTTTGCAGTTAATTTAAGAACTAAAGAATCTAAAACTATTGGATTAATTATTCCTGTAATTGTTCACCATTTTTTCTCTAGTGTTATTAAAGGAATAGTTGCTCAAGCAGAAAAAAAGGGTTACTTAGTAATTATACTTCAATCAAACGAGTCTTATGAACTTGAAAAGAAACAAATTGATTTACTTTTAAGTCAGCGCGTTGATGGTATTTTAATTTCAATAGCAAATGGTACTGCTAATTTTAATCATCTAAATGAAGTCATTTCTCTAGATAAGCCACTAGTGATGTTCGACAAAATTGCGAAAATTGTAAAATGTTCAAAAATTATTATAGATGATAGAAAAGCAGCATATGATGCTACACAACATTTAATTGACACTGGTTGTAAACGCATTGCTCATTTTAGAGGGCCACTTCTTCCCCAGAACTCAATTGATAGGTTTCTTGGCTATAAAAAAGCTCTTTTAGATAACAATATGCCTTACGATGCTTCTTTAGTTTATATATGCGAATGTGGCGACATGAGTTTTGAAGAAGGTAAAAAAAGTGCACAACAATTATTAAAAGATCATAAAGATGTTGATGGCATTTTTATAAATACCGATTTAGTAGCCATTGGTGCCATGACAGAATTCACTAGACAAGGTGTTAAAATTCCTGAAGAAATTAGTATTGTTGGATTTAGTAATTGGTTTATGTCCTCAGTAATATCTCCAACCTTAACCACTATCAATCAACCCGGTTACCAAATGGGAAAAACAGCCTTTAAACAACTTTATAAAGAAATTAAGGCTAATAAAAACAACAAACCCAAAACACCAAAAACTATTACTTTAGAAACTGCTTTAGTAAAAAGGGAATCTACAAAAGCTATCTTATAATTTTTTTAGGCGTTACCTTTATCCTGAATTAAGATCAAGATAAAGGTCGGGCTTTCGGTAGTCGCTTTTTTGTGTTGCATATGTGCAACAACACAAAAAGAGCTTCAACAAATACCTCAATCCCTAACGTGAATAGCCGTTTCAAATAAAATGCTTATTTCAAGAAGTCAATATTTCGTTTTAGTCCTGAAAACTTGGTACGCTTCACTGCCGATTTTTGAAACACTTTACTAAAAACATCTTGTGTAATCTCTTCCCAATCTTTTTTAGTCATAGAAAGTAACTCAGGATGCGGATTAAACAAAGGCTCATTATGTGGTTTTGAAAATCGATTCCAAGGGCAAACATCTTGACACACATCGCAACCAAACATCCAATCGTCAAACTTTCCTTTAAATTCTGTTGGGATACCTTCCTTTAATTCTATAGTAAAATAGGAAATACATTTGCTGCCATCTACAATATAAGGTTCTGTAATAGCCTCGGTTGGGCAAGCATCAATACAAGCTGTGCAGCTTCCACAATGGTCTGTTGTTACCGAGTCGTATTCTAAATCTAAATCAACAATTAACTCCGCAATAAAATAAAACGAACCTACTTGCTGGGTTAGTAAATTACTGTGCTTTCCAATCCACCCCAAACCACTTTTTGCTGCCCAAGCTTTATCAAGAACTGGTGCCGAATCTACAAAAGCACGCCCATGAACTTCTCCAATTTCATCTTCAATAACATTTAAAAGCGATTTTAACTTATGTTTTATTACATGATGATAATCATTACCATAAGCGTATTTAGAAAGCTTAAAACTATCATCATTTTGAGTTTCTTCAGGATAATAATTAAGCAATAACGAAATAATACTTTTAGAACCTTCAACCAATTTTGTAGGATCTAAGCGCTTATCAAAATGGTTTTCCATGTATTGCATCTGTCCATGCATATTATTTTTTAACCATTTTTCTAATCGAGGTGCTTCTTCTTTTAAAAAAGAAGCCTTACTTATGCCACAAGATAAAAAACCGAGGCGTTTGGCTTCGGTTTTAATAAGTTGCGTGTATTTCGTTTTATTATCTATCAAAATAAACCACCTTGAGTTGGTCCTTTTGTCTTTCCTAAGTGTTTATAAGCTAACTCAGTAACTTCACGTCCGCGAGGTGTGCGCATAATAAAACCTTGTTGTATTAAAAAAGGTTCGTAAACTTCTTCAATAGTTTCTGTACTTTCACTTACAGCTGTTGCGATGGTTGATAGTCCTACAGGACCGCCTTTAAATTTATCAATGATGGTTGATAAGATTTTATTATCCATTTCATCTAAACCATGTGCATCTACATTTAATGCTTCTAAAGCAAACTTTGCAATTTTAATATCTATAGAGCCATTTCCTTTTATTTGAGCAAAATCTCTAACACGGCGTAATAAAGCATTAGCTATTCTAGGTGTGCCTCGACTTCTTCCTGCTATTTCAATGGCTGCTTCCATAGAGATTGGCACATTTAAAATACTGGAACTACGCTGAACAATAGTGGTTAGTAAATCGGTTTTATAATATTGTAATCTACTTTGAATTCCAAAACGTGCTCGCATAGGAGCAGTAAGTAATCCAGATCGCGTTGTTGCTCCAACTAGTGTAAATGGATTTAGATTAATTTGTACCGATCTGGCGTTAGGACCAGATTCAATCATAATATCAATCTTATAATCTTCCATTGCTGAATATAAATACTCTTCTACAATAGGACTTAATCGGTGTATTTCATCAATAAACAACACATCACGCTCTTCTAAGTTTGTTAACAAACCAGCTAAATCGCCTGGTTTGTCTAAAACAGGTCCTGAAGTCACCTTAATACCTACATTTAACTCTTCTGCTAATATATGAGCAAGTGTAGTTTTTCCTAATCCTGGAGGGCCATGAAACAAAGTATGATCTAAGGCCTCTGTTCTTAAATTAGCTGCTTGAACAAAAATCTGTAAGTTTTCCAACACTTGGTCTTGCCCTGTAAAATCATTAAATGACAGGGGTCTTAACTTTTTTTCTACATCTAACTCTTCGGGAGAAAAATTATCGTTTGTTGGATCTAGGTTTTCGTTCATGTGAATTTCTGTTTACACAGAAATCTCGTTATCTAATTATGAGATTTCTCGTCGCTCATACTTTGCTCTGTCGAAATGACAAAACTATGTGTTCAAGCAAATATAAACAAAAAGCCTTTCCGAAAAGGAAAGGCTTAATCAAATTATTTGGTTAAAATTATGGTTGATTACTAATTACTATTTTAAAATTGTAAACTCGCATCGTCTGTTAACATCATATTGTTCATCGCTACAAATACCTTCTTTAACACATTCGTTAAGTGGTTGCATTTCACCATACCCAATACTTTTTAATCGGTTTCTTTCAATACCTTGACTTACTAAATATTCTAGCGTTGAAGCCGCACGTTTTTTAGATAAATTTAAATTGTATTCGTCTGATCCGCGTGCATCAGTATGTGCTGACACTTCAACTTCCATCATTGGATATTTCTTCATTAAATCTACTAATACATTTAAAATAAGAGCTGCATCTTCACGTATATTAAATTTATCGAAATCGAAATAAATTTTATCTAACTCAACTTTAATATCACCATTATCGCCTTCTTTTACACGATCTTCTGCATCTTTTAAAGATTCTAAATTCAAGTAAATATTGTGTTGTACCTTTCCTTTACTGTCGGTTGAAAACTCAACTTCTTTTGGTATATATGCTTTACGTGTTCCTCTAACTTTGTATTTTTTGTTAGGCTCTATTTTGAAAATATAATATGCGTCATCTCCAACTATAACATCCTGAATTACAGTATCAGATTCATCAAATAAAGTTACGAGCGATCCTCCTAATAATTCTTTACTATTTAAATCTTGTACAATACCTTCTACTTGATAAATTGTTAAAGGGTTAATTATTCTAGTAAAACCAAATAACCTGTCATACCCTGTTCTGTTTGAAGATACATAACCCATGTTATCTTTTTCTCTAATAACATAAGCAAAATCATCTAAATTACTATTTATAGAGCTTCCTAAATTTACAGGTTTATCAAAGCTATCGTTAACCATATTGCTTCTAAATACATCTAATCCACCAAAACCCTCGTGACCAATTGATGAGAAATACAGTACATTAAACTCACTTATAAAAGGAAATTGCTCTCTGTGTTTCGTATTAATTGTAGCACCTAAATTTTCAGGTTCTCCATATGTTCCATCCTCATTAATAGCTACTTTATAAATATCGAAACTTCCCAAAGTTCCTGGCATATCACTTGCAAAATAAAGTGTTTTTTCATCTTTACTTAAAGCAGGATGTTCAGTACTATAACTATCTGATGTAAATGGTAATGGTGTTACATTTGTCCAAACGCTATCAACTAATTCTGCTTTATAAATTTTAATATGTGCAACACGCTCTTCATCTGTTTTTTTACGAGTATCATTGGTTCTATTAAAATACATGGTTTTACCGTCTTTAGTAAATACTGCACTACTTTCGTGTGAACTTGTATTAATTGCTTCTGAAAAAGGCTGAACGTTTTCAAGCTTATTATTATCAGTTAAAGTTGCATTATACAAATCTAAATACGGTAACTCATTCCATGAATACGAAGGATTTTCAGTATTTCTAGCCGAAGCAAAAGCTACTTTATCATCTCCATAAAAAGATAAACCAAAATCGCTACTTGAATTTTCATTCACAATTTGCTTTAATTCAAAATTATGAGGTGTTGTTTTATCGCAAGATGTAATAAACGCACTCGTATTTATTGGTTTATTGTAATAGAAACTTAAATGTTTATCGGCTTCACTATAATCTTTAACACCTTTTAAAGCCTGTGCATAGCGAAAATGATATTCTATATCAATAGAATCGCCATATTCTACAAACAACTCTCTATAGGTTTTAATTGCCTTTTGAAGACTTGTATTATAATAATAACTATCAGCTAAATTTTGAAGCACTTCCTGACTACGCTCTTTTGTTTCGTAGATTTCTGCCGCTTTATTATAGGCTCTCATTTTAAAAAGCTTATTAGCTTTTTTTACATTTCCTTTTTGTGCTAATGCTATTCCACTAACTAATAAAAGGCTTGCAAATATGTATATATGTTTTTTCATGTTTCCTATTATTAAAATTTAGAAGAATCTTGGTGAACGATCATACCCCCATCTGAAACCGAATAAATCGACATCAAATAAAATGAATATTTCATGAGATCCTGAATTATAACTTCCTAGGTTATTAGTTGTAAAATCGTAAGCATATCCTATTTTTAGTTCTGGTGAAATTCTAAATCCTACCAGACCACTTATAGCATCATCTAATCTATATCCTAAACCGGCTTCAAATTTTTCATTTATTAAAACATTGGCTGTAATATCTAATGCTAAAGGCGCTCCTTTAACCGATTTAGCCATAAATGCTGGTTTAAATTTTAAATCCCGATTGATATCAAATACATAACCACCTGTTAAAAAATAGTGTACATTTTCAATCCCTGTGGCTTTTACTCCGTTTTCCGTTTCTAAATGTTTAGATGACAACATATTTGGAGCAGATAACCCTATATAATATTTATCGGTGAAGAAAAATGCTCCTATTCCTAAATTAGGAAATGTTTTATTAACGTTTTCATTGAAAGCAACATCAAGACCATTAGATACGTTTCCCGATTGTAAATTAAAGCCATCAAAATTAACATCGAATAGAGTAAATCCTGCTTTTAAACCTAACGATAGTTTAGATTCTATTCCAACAGGCAAAACATAAGCAAAATCTGCGTAAATGTTATTTTCTTGAACAATATCACCAATGTTATCGTTTACAAACGAAATACCAACTTCTATTTTCTCATTTATAGGTGTGTGAGCAAAAAAGGTTCCTGTTTTTGGAGCACCTTCTAACCCAACCCATTGTGTTCTGTATAAACCTCCAAGATTTAAAATCGCTTCATCTGCAGTTGCATATGCCGGATTTATAACACTCATATTATACATGTATTGTGTAAATTGAGGATCTTGTTGCGCAAAACTTTGAACGGACATTAAGAATGTCAATCCTATTATCGCAGCTATTTTATGATATATATTTAAATTTTTCATGGTTTCTAAATTGTGTTATCTAAAAAATTATCTGCTTAAGTATAAATGTCCTTGTTCTGGTTTGTTCGTATTATCATTAAATTTGAAAATGTAATAATAAACACCTACTGGTAAGTCTCCTTTTACAATCGATCTGGATTGATTAGACTTTCCATTGAAACGAGGTGTTGAAGCATTTCCTTTATAAACAACATTACCATATCTATTAAAAATTTCAATTTCAAAGTTTGGATATAAAATATCTAGATTGTTATAATCAAATGTATCATTTACTCCATCGTTATTAGGAGAGAATCCGTCTGGTAAAACTAGTTTTCCACATGATGTTATATCTGGAGTAACTTCTAATCTTACACTACTTTCACATCCTGTTGTTGCATCAACTAAAACAGCGTAATACGATGTTAAATTTGAAAGCTCGGTAGAACTACTTATTATATTTCCACCTGTTTCAGCATCATACCAAACAACACTATTTGTATCATGCTCTGTAATATTTAAAGTAAGGTCACTAATTGTAGGCGCAGGATTATCATTTATACAATACTCTTGATTAGCATCTGCTAATGTTGGTGTTGATATATCATTAATAATTGCTGTAATTTGAACACTGCTTGTTGAAGATTCACAACCTTCACTATTAGTTTGAGTTGCATAATAATCTTCACCATCAATTAAATTATCAGTTAAATTTGCTACTATTGTTAATGCAGCATCTTCATACCAGTTTACAGTTCCTGTTAATGTTAAAACACTATTTAAATCTAAAACTGTTGGATTATCAGCTAAACAAAACTCTGGATTTACTTCTACAACTACTGGCGCAGGAGTATCGCTAACTGTTACTGTTATTTCAGCAACTGAATCTGGTGAACATGGTCCTGTTGCAGCAACTGTATAAGTATAAACTCCAGAAGCATCAATACTTGGGTCAAATTCTCCTGTTCCACTTGTTAAAGCTGGTGACCATACGCCTCCACTTTGAGCATCAGCTCCTAATAATGGAAATAAATCTGTTACTCCATCAATAACACATATTAAAGCGGTATTATCACTTCCTGCATTTGGAGCTTGCGTAACAGTTACATCAACTTGACTACTAAAAGTACCGCAAGCATTTGTTAAAGAATATATATATGTTCCTGATGCATCTACTAATGGATCAAAAACACCTGTTGTGCTTGCCATAGCTGGAGACCAAGTTCCTCCTGTCTCTGGAGTACCTCCTAATTGAGTAAACAAATCAATAGTTCCGCTATTACTACAAATATCTATAGTATTATCTGTTCCTGCATTTAAAGGTGCTTCAACAGTTACTGTTATTGTTGCACTATCATCTATACAAGGTGCAGATGCAACAACATAATAAGTAAATTGATAATTATTAGCGGCTAATCCTGTAACATCATAAGTTGTTGGATTTGCAACAACTGTACCTGTATTATCTGAACCTTCATACCAGATTCCTCCTAAATCTTGAGTACCATCTAATCCAGAATTTAAATCTATTGTACTATTATTACATGTTACAATTCCTGTTGAATTTGGAGCCCCTGCATTAGGTGACTTATATATAGTAACTGTTACAACTGTCCTTACTGAAGATTCGCAACCCGTTGTTGCATCTGTTTGTGATGCATAATAGATTTGACCATCTACTAAGGCTGTTGTATCAGCTAAAAGATTACCTCCAGTTGCAGCATCATACCATTGAATACTTGTTCCAGAAGTTGTAACTAAATTTGCAACTGTTGCACTATCACAAAATTCTTGTGGTGTATTAGCTGTTGGAGCTGGTGTATCGTTTATAATAATTTGAACCGTTACATCTACATCATCACAACTACCTATTGCAGTTACATCATAGGTGAAGTTATATGTTGCTGGTGCAAGCCCATCAAGAGTAACCGTGTTTCCACTTAAAGCTCCTGTTGAATCATCATCACTCCATGTTCCTGTTTGATCTTCTCCCGCTAGTAAATCAAATAAATTATAGGTTTGCCCTGTTGTTATTGATTCTAAACAAAATTCTACTGGTGAATTGGCTGTTCCTGATTCTGGAGCTGGTTCTATAGTAACAACTACTGTTGAACTATTTGTACAACCAAACGCATTGGTAACGCTATAAGTAAAATTATATGAGCCAACTGCTAACCCTGTGATGTCTAAATCACTTCCTGTTAATAATCCTGTTGCATTATCGTCACTCCATGTTCCTCCTGAATCATTTCCTGCTAATTGTCCAAATAAATCTAATGGTGAATTTCCTGTTAAATCATTTTCACAAAATATAGCTGGAGACGGTGTTCCTGAATTTGGTTGTGGATTTATGATAATTTGAACTGTTACATCTTTATCTGAACAATTTCCAATGTCTGGAACTGAATAAGTATAATTATATGTATTCGCGGTAAAACTTGAAATATCAATAGAATTAGATACTACTGTACCTGATCCAGATGTGTCTGTTCCTTCATACCATGTTCCATTTGTATCTTGTGTACCATCTAATAAATCAAATAAATTAACCATTTGACCCGATATATCAGCTTCACAATATTCAGGAAAAACAGCAATTGCTTCTCCAGATTCTGGGGCTGGTTCTATAGTAACAACTACTGTTGAACTATTTGTACATGTATTTGCATCTGTTATGGTATAAGTGAAACTATATGTGCCAATAGTCAACAATGTTAAATCAACATCACTTCCACTTAAAGCTCCTGATACAGGTGTTGTACTATCATCACTCCAAGTTCCTCCTGAATCAACGGGTCCCGTTAATAATGTGAACAAATCAAAAGCAGTGTTATTTAACGCTGGGTCGTTTTCACAGAATGGCGGTGGGTTATTTGGTGTCCCTGTATTGGGTAACGGATTAATGATAACACTCACTACGACATCATCATCAATACACCCATTTAAAGGATCAATTTTAAATGTAAAATTATATGTGTCAGCTGAAAACGTCGATAAATTTAAATTACTAGGATCTACTACTGTAGTTGATGTATTATTATTTGTCCACGTTCCTGTGCCATTTTCACCATCTATTAAACTATATAAATCAAAACTTGTTGGTGTACTATCTTCACAATATTCTGGAAAAGTAGCTACTGGTGTTCCAGATTCTGGTGCTGGCGCTATAGTTATTGTTATAGTTTCTGTATCTGTACAAAATCCATTATCAACAGTATAATCAAATGTATATGGGCTTCCTGCAACTGTATAACCTGTAATAACCAAATTCAAAGGATCTGCAACGGTTGTGTTACTTGCGTCTGTCCAAGTTCCTCCACTATCATAAGGAGCTGTTAGAGCATCAAATAAATTGAAAGGAGAATTTGCTGCTAAATCATTTTCACAAAATGTTTGATTATTAGCGATTCCTGCATTAGAATCTGGTAAAATAACCACTTTAACAGAAGTAGATTCTTCTGGACAAGTACTTGGCGATACATTTTGTGTATATGTAAAATCATGTGTTCCAATTGCTAACGTTGTTAAATCAAATGGTGAAGTCACAACTGGATCAATACTTAAAGTTCCTTGTGTCCACTGTCCGTTTGGATCTTCATTATCTAATAAAGAAGATAAATCAAATGAAACTGATGCGGTAGATTCGCAAAACGTAGCCGGACTTGCTAGTGAAACTGTTCCCGAAGTAAGCGTTTCATATATAGTAATTGTAATATCGGCCGAATCTTGTGGACAACCTCCATTACTTGGCACTGTATAAGTAAATGTATAAACTCCAGCAGTCGCTGTAGAAATATCTACTGTTCCTTGATTTCCGTTAGTGGTAGCTATTGGCCCAGTCCACGTTCCGTTTGTATCTGGCGAACCTCCAAGTATATCAAACAAATTAAAAGGTGAAGGTGGAACACTATCATCACAGTATTCCAAAGTATTAGATGTTCCTGGGTCATAAGGGTCGCTTACTATAACAGTAACTGGCATAGAATGACTATTACAAGACGCATCATCAACTTGAACATAATAGGTGTTTCCACTCACTAATGCTGTAGATAGAGATAATGCTGGTGGAATTGGATTGCCATTTATATCCACATTTTGATACCAACTAACTGGAGATAATGTACCTGGATCTAAATCGCCTATTGTTGGATTAGTATTTGAACAAACATACTGCGGATTTGTAGGAGCTGGATCAGTAGGCGCAACAAAAAGAGCCGTCTTTGCAACTTCAATTTGGCTACTACACCCTGTAGCATTAGGTCCATCATAAAAAACAATATAACGGTTTTTAGCTCCTGCAGGTATGGCATCTGATGTACTTGCTAAATCTGTTAACTCATAATTATTATAAACTTCAACTGAACCACCTAGTGGAATATATGGTTGTAAAACTTCATCTATATATGTTTGTACTGTAGGGTTATCATTACTACAATAAATACCATCCAACTTTGCATTAGTTGGATGAATTTGAAAAGTCACTGTAATTGATAATCTTGAACTACATGAACCAGAATTATCATCAATATAATACGTCTTTTCCGAAACCAATTGAGAAGAGTTTATTGGACTTCCTCCTGTAGGATCAGCATACCATTTAATACCGTTTCCACCATCTAATACATAATCTGCACTTAAGTCTGCTAAAGTATATCCAGACGCGTTACATATTGGCATTGGCGGAGGAGACGAATTAAGAGTGGGGCACTGAGCCTTAACTTTAAAAGTACTCAAAAAGAACACTAAAATAAATATTGCAAAAAATTTTGCATACTTAAAGTAATTTTTTTTCAACATAGTTTAGTTTTAGTTATATTTAGGTAATTAAATATATGTTATATCTTATAAAAAGTTAAAAGATTTCAATTCTCAAAATCACGGTAACTCTTTATAGCGGCGCAAGTTAGCGATTTTTTTTGTATTTCATCGTTTTTTGCTTTTTTTTTAAAACTCTAAATAACAAAAAAAGCCCATTTTTAATGGGCTTTTTTTGTTATTTTTTTAAATCTATTTTTAATGCTGAAGCTCTTCTTCTCCGTCTTTTAAAGGAATATTCTGTGGAATGAAATCTACATCATGTCCTGGTTTACTATAATCGTAAGCCCAACGATGAACATGAGGAATCTCTCCAGGCCAGTTACCATGTATATGCTCTACAGGAGTTGTCCACTCTAAAGTCGTAGATTTCCAAGGGTTTTGCGTTGCTTTTTTTCCAAAGAAAATACTACTAAAGAAATTGTATAAATAAACTATTTGTACTACACCTCCAATTAAAGCAAAAATTGTAATAACAACATTTACATTTGCTAAATCATCAAATAATGGGAAATTACTATTTGTATAATAACGACGAGGTAAACCTGCCATACCTATAAAATGCATTGGAAAAAACACACCATAAGCACAAACTGCAGTAAGCCAGAAATGAATATAACCTAAGTTCTTATTAAGCATTTTACCAAACATTTTAGGGAACCAATGATAAATTCCAGCAAACATACCATATAAAGCAGATATACCCATTACTAAATGAAAGTGAGCGACTACAAAGTAAGTATCATGTACATTAATATCTAAAGCACTATCACCTAAAATAATTCCTGTTAAACCACCAGTTATAAATGTTGATACAAAACCAATTGAGAATAACATGGCAGGATTCATTTGTAAATTACCTTTCCATAATGTTGTTATCCAGTTAAATGCTTTTACTGCTGATGGAATTGCAATTAATAAAGTTGTGAAAGTAAATACAGAACCTAAAAATGGATTCATGCCCGAAACAAACATATGGTGTCCCCATACTATAGTAGATAAGAATGCAATTGCTAAAATTGAAGCAATCATAGCACGGTAACCAAAAATAGGCTTACGTGAGTTTGATGCCATAATTTCAGAAACTAATCCCATGGCTGGTAATATTACAATATATACCTCTGGATGCCCTAAGAACCAAAATAAATGTTCGAATAATACTGGCGAACCACCTTGATAATGTAATACTTCACCTTGAATAAATATATCAGATAAGAAGAATGATGTTCCAAAACTTCTATCCATTATTAATAATAATGCTGCTGATAATAATACAGGAAATGAAATGACTCCAATTACTGCAGTAATGAAAAATGCCCATATAGTTAATGGAAGTCTTGTCATAGACATTCCTTTAGTTCTTAAATTAATTACAGTAACAATATAATTTAATGATCCTAATAATGAAGAAGCAATAAATATTGCCATAGCCACTAACCATAATGTCATACCCATTCCAGAACCACCTTGTGCCATTGGTAATGCACTTAACGGAGGATAGATAGTCCATCCAGCTGCTGCAGGTCCTGCTTCAACAAATAATGAAATTACCATGATTACACTTGATAAAAAGAATAACCAATATGATACCATATTTAAAAATCCAGATGCCATATCACGTGCACCTATTTGTAATGGAATTAATAAATTACTAAATGTTCCACTTAATCCAGCTGTTAATACAAAAAATACCATGATGGTACCATGTATAGTAACTAACGCCAAATAAATATCGGCATCCATAACACCGTCTGGTGCCCATTTACCTAATAATGCTTCAAATAATACGTTTGGTTGTTCTGGCCATGCAATTTGCATACGAAACATTAAAGACATTAAAACACCTATAACTCCCATTATAGTACCTGTAACCAGATACTGTTTAGCAATCATTTTATGGTCTTGACTAAATATATATTTAGTTACAAACGTTTCTTTATGATGATGTCCGTGGTCGTCGTTATGAGCGTAAGTATCTGCGTGTGCTGACATAATCTTATATTGTGTTTATCTTTTAAATTAGTTAACTAGAGAGTTTTTGAATTCTTTTTGCTCTTTAATCCAAGCATCATATTCTTCTTGAGTTTCTACTACAATTTTCATTTGCATATTGTAATGAGATTTTCCACAAATCTTATTACATAATAGCAAATAATCGAACTCATAACGTTCTAAAGCTTCTTCACCTTTAGCTATTAATGATTCACTATTTTTAACTCTAATTTCATTAATTTTTGAAACCTTTTCTTGTATTTGGGATGTTTCACGCATGTCTGCTGTAGTAACTGTAGGTGTGAAACCAAATTGTGTAATCATACCAGGAACACAGTTCATTTGTGCACGAAAATGAGGCATATAAGCTGAATGCAAAACATCTTGAGAACGCATTTTAAACAATACAGGTTTACCTACTGGTAAGTGTAATTCTGTTGTAATAATATCATCTTGTGCATTAGGATCTGCTTCATCTAAACCTAAAATATTAGCTCGGTCTATATCAATTAAACGAACATTAGCTTTACCTAAAGTATTATCAGATCCAGCATATCTAGCTTTCCAGTTAAATTGTTGTGCATATAACTCTACTACTAATGGGTCATCACTTTCATCAACCCCCATAATATTAATCCAAGTACTTAATCCGTAAATAATTAATCCAGCTAAAACTATTACAGGAATAATTGTCCAAATAGCTTCTAACTTATTATTATCGGCAAAAAATAACGCTTTTTTACCTTTTTCTCCTTTATATTTAAAAGCAAAATAATGTAATAAAAATTGTGTAATTATCTGAACAATAAAAATAATTATCAATGAGACAACCATTAAATTGTCAATAGTTGGACCATGCTCAGATGCAGAGTTAGACAATAAAGGTAAATCGCCCCATTTAATAAAACATACAATGGTAATGATATAAATGAATGCTAAAAAGCCCATCATTAAATACCCATTCATGGTATTATCTTTGTCACTAGCAACTTGAGAATTTTCGTTTTTAGCTTGAGCTAAATCAAAAATCTTTACCATTTGCCAAATGGCAACTAAAATAAATACTAAAACTATAATTGTTAATAAAGCAGTCATTGGTATCGTTCGTCTTTATTTAATATCTTGATTAATAATGAAATTCTTCACTTTCTTTTCTAAAAGGATATCCTTTTACAAGTAGTGGTGCTTTTGTTAATGCAGTAAACACTACAAATATGAATAATCCGGCAAATAATAATACTGAACTAATTTCAGGAATACCAATAAACCATTGATCTCCTACTGTAGCAGGCATAATCATATTGAAAATGTCTATATAATGTCCAAATAAAATTACTAAACCTGCCATAACCACAAACCAAGGAATACGTTTGTAATCGGCATTCATTAACATTAATATTGGGAATACAAAATTCATTACTACCATACCTAAGAATGGTAATTTATAGTCTTGGAAACGTGTTACAAAATAGGTTACCTCTTCTGGAATATTTGAATACCAGATTAACATAAATTGTGAGAACCATAAATATGTCCAGAAAATACTAAAAGCAAACATAAATTTAGCAACATCATGTAAATGATTTTCATTTACAAATTCAAGCACACCTTTTGATTTTAAGTATATAGTAATTAAAGCAATTACAGTAATTCCACTTACAAACATACTCGCAAATACGTACCATCCAAATAATGTAGAGAACCAGTGTGGATCTACACTCATAATCCAATCCCAAGACATCATAGACTCTGTATAAATAAAGAATACTAAAAATGCAGCTGAAATACGGAATGACTTTTTGAAGTTACTTTTATCTTCGGCTGTATCTTGTGCAATTGAAAATTTACGTGAAAAATAACGGTATGCAGTCCAACCAGCAATAAATATTAATCCTCTAACAGCAAACCATCCAACATTTAACCAATCAGATTTTCCGTCAATTAATTTATCATAATGTTCACTTTCTGGATTAGTTACTTCTGGATTCATCCACATAAAGATACTATCATGTCCTAAATAATGAGAACCAACAGCTATAGCTAATACAATTAAAGCACCTGGTAATAAGTATGAAGTAATGCCTTCCATAACTCTAAATAATACAGGAGACCATCCTGCTTGAGATGCTATTTGAATAGCATAAAACGCTAAAACACCTAACGCAATCATCATAAAGAAAAATGCTGCTACATATAAAGCAGACCAAGGTCTATTTGCTATTTGATGTTGAACATGTTCAATATGCTTTGCATGCTCATCAACTTCTGCATGACCTGCATCAGCATGAGCCTCTTCACCATGCGTGTCATGACTTAGAGCAGCATGTGTTGCTTCTTCAGCATGACCACCTCCATGATGTTCACCTGCAAGCAAGGTTTCAACCTCTTCAAAAGACTTATGAGATGTGAAAAAACCATAACCAACACCTATGACTCCTAATATCATTAAGATGAAAGAAAATGTCTTTAATTTATTCGAAAATGTGTACATATCTATATAATCTTATCTTCTTACTTTACTAAATCAGCTCTTAATTTCAACACGTATGAAACTACTTGCCAACGTTCTTCCTCATTCAATTGGTTAGCATAGCTACCCATGGCATTTTTACCGTAATAAATAGTATGGTAAATACTGCCTTCAGTAATTTCTCTATCAGCATAATTTGGTATTCCAAGAATTTTTTCTCTTTTAACTAAATTACCTTGACCTTTACCTTTATTACCATGGCAGATAGCACAATAAATATCAAACAACTGCTTTCCATGTTCTAAATCTACTTGTGTTGAATCTAACGGGCTTGTTAAAGTAGCTTTAGCTAATTCATAACCTTCCGTAGAATTTTCAATATCAAAAGGAACAAACCCTCTTGGTATAGAACCCTGAGCAGGTATTTGTGCTTCAACTCCATTTTGAAATGCAGCTTCACCATAAGTTTCGTAACCTGCAGATTCATACATATTTGGCATGAATTGATAGTTTGGCGCTGTATCCTTTTTACAAGACACTGCTACGAAAATAACTGCTAATACTAATATTTTAATTAAGCTCTTCATCTTTTTCTTAATGCGCTTTATCAATTAAATTAATCTCAACTGCTCCAGTTTCCTTAAGCAAACTTTCTAACTCATCTTCATTACCGTTTACTGCGATTTCCATTAAAAAATGATCATCTGTAGTTCTTGGATCAGGATTTTCAGCATTTTTGAATGGCCACATTCTACTACGTAAGTAAAAAGTGACTACCATTAAATGCGCTGCAAAAAATACCGTTAGCTCAAACATAATAGGCACAAATGCTGGCATATTTTCTATATAGCTAAAACTTGGTTTACCTCCTATGTTTTGAGGCCAATCTTCAATCATAATAAAATTCATCATTACAATTGCAACTGTTAAACCAACCAACCCATACATAAAAGCTGTTATAGCAATACGTGTAGGTGCTAAGCCCATAGCTTTGTCTAGCCCGTGAACAGGAAATGGTGTGTATATTTCTTCAATGTGAAATCTTTCTGCCTTAACTTTTTTAACAGCAGACATCAATACATCATCATCGGTATAAATAGCGTGAATTACTTTAGATGCTTCCATTGTCTACGCTTCGTTTTTATTGTTAGTTTCTTTATCTCCAGAGGTTCTTGCATCTGCTCCTGTTCCTACTAAGCTATCACCTCTTTCTCTAATATTTTTATAACGCTCTCCTGAAGATTTTAAAATAGTTTTAACTTCAGCCTGTGCAATTACTGGGAAAGTTCTAGAATATAATAAGAATAATACAAAGAAGAATCCTATAGTTCCTATAAAAATTCCAATATCTACAAATGTTGGTGAGAACATCGTCCATGATGATGGTAAGTAATCTCTGTGTAACGATGTTACAATAATTACAAAACGCTCAAACCACATCCCAACGTTTACCACAATTGATATAAAGAAAGAGAACATAATACTTGTTCTAAGTTTCTTAAACCACATAAATTGTGGAGAGAAAACGTTACAAGACATCATCATCCAATATGCCCAAGCATAAGGACCTGTTGCTCTGTTTAAAAAAGCATACTGTTCAAATTCTACACCAGAATACCATGCAATAAATAACTCAGTAATGTATGCCACACCTACTATAGAACCTGTAATCATAATTACAATGTTCATTAATTCGATGTGTTGTACTGTAATATAATCTTCTAGGTTACATACTTTTCTCATAATAATAAGAAGCGTATTTACCATGGCAAACCCAGAGAATACCGCACCAGCAACAAAGTATGGTGGGAAAATTGTTGTATGCCAACCAGGAATTACCGAAGTAGCGAAATCGAATGATACAATAGTATGTACAGAAAGTACTAAAGGTGTTGCTAAACCAGCAAGTACTAAAGATACTTCTTCAAAACGTTGCCAATCTTTAGCGCGTCCTGACCATCCAAAACTTAATAATGAATATATTTTCTTTTGAAAAGGTTTAATAGCTCTATCTCTCAACATAGCGAAATCTGGAAGTAATCCTGTCCACCAGAATACTAATGATACTGATAAGTATGTTGAAATTGCAAATACATCCCAAAGTAAAGGTGAATTAAAGTTTACCCATAATGAACCAAATTGATTCGGAATTGGTAACACCCAGTATCCTAACCAAGGACGACCCATGTGAATAATTGGAAACAAACCTGCTTGAACTACCGAGAAGATAGTCATAGCTTCTGCAGAACGGTTAATTGCCATTCTCCATTTTTGACGGAACAATAAAAGTACCGCTGAAATCAGAGTTCCTGCGTGACCAATACCTACCCACCAAACAAAGTTAGTAATATCCCAAGCCCAACCTACGGTCTTGTTTAATCCCCAAGTTCCAATACCTGTAGATACAGTATATAAAATACATCCAATACCCCAAAGGAAAGCTACAAGTGCTATAGAAAATACTATCCACCATTGTTTATTTGCTTTTCCTTCTACTGGTTTAGCCACATCCACAGTAACATCGTGATATGATTTTTCCCCAGTAACTAAGGGTCTTCTAATAGGTGCTTCGTAATGAGACGCCATAATTATATAATTGATTCTTTAATTAAATTTATGCTTCAGTTGTATTTCTCACTTTTGTATGGTACTGCACATTAGGCTTTGTACCAACACTTTCTAATAAGTGATACATACGATCATCTTCTAAAAGTTTTGCAACTTTACTTTCTTTATCGTTGATATCTCCAAATACCATAGCTCCGTTACTACAAGCTGCAGAACATGCTGTTTGGAATTCTCCATCTTTAATTTCACGTCCGTCACGTTTAGCATCTAGAATGGTTTTTTGTGTTTTTTGAATACACATAGAACATTTTTCCATAACACCACGAGAACGCACTACAACATCTGGATTTAACACCATACGTCCTAAATCATCATTCATATGATAATCGAACTCATCATTACCATTGTATAAGAACCAGTTGAAACGACGTACTTTATAAGGACAGTTGTTTGCACAATATCTAGTACCAACACAACGGTTATAAGCCATATGGTTTTGACCTTGACGACCATGAGAAGTTGCTGCCACAGGACAAACTGTTTCACAAGGTGCGTGGTTACAATGTTGACACATTACTGGTTGGAATGCTACTTGAGGGTTTTCAGTTGGATTTTCTAACTGACCAAAACCTCCTAAAGAACCTTGATCTCCAAATAATCCTGAAAACTCTTCTTTCTTAGTAACATCCTCTTCAAATGTTTCTTCAGATGAATAATATCTATCAATACGTAACCAATGCATATCACGGCTACGACGTACTTCTTCTTTTCCAACTACTGGCACATTGTTTTCAGCATGACATGCAATCACACATGCTCCACATCCTGTACAAGCATTTAAATCGATTGATAAGTTGAAGTGATGTCCAATTGAACGATCAAATTCATCCCATAAATCAACTTCTGGAGAAGTAACTGGAGTTTCTTCATGATTTAATGAAACCGTTGGAACTTTATTCCAAACATCTCTATCTGAAGTATTAAATATCTCTAAAGTAGTTTCTTTAATAATATCTCCACGTCCCATCAATGTATTATGCAACTGCACTGAAGCAAATTCATGCTCGCCAGCAGCAGCTTCAATAGTAACGTTTTGTACTTTATTAAAACCTTGGTATAATGCATATGCATTAACACCTGTTTTCATTTCTTCTTTTAAACCTAATGTTTTTCCGTAACCTAATGCTAAACCAACAGAACCTTTTGCTTGCCCTGGTTGAATCATTACTGGTGCTGTAATAGTTGTACCATTAACAGTTACTTTAGCATAACTTCCGTTTAAAGCCCCAGTAGCAACATGTTTATTTTCTAAACCAAGCGCATCTGCATCTGCTTTAGAAATAGTTAGGTAATTATCCCAAGATGTTCTTGTAAGAGGATCTGGAAATTCTTGCAACCATGGGTTGTTGGCTTGTTGACCATCTCCCATACCTACTTTAGTATATAAAGTTAATTCAAAATCACTAGATGATTTTACAGAAGACACTAAAGCATTTACTGCATTTCCAGAAGGCGTTTCAGTTTCTTCTGAAGTTTCCTCTTCTGAAGTTTCCTCTTCTGTTTGAACTGCAATTTCTCCAACATAAACACCATCATGTAAGGCTTGATTGAAAGAGCTTCCTCCTAAAATAGTGGTTCCCCAAGCGTCTTTAATATAATCGTGATAAGAAACATCGTTCCCTATCCATTTTAATAAAGCTTCTTGAAATTGTCTTGTATCAAATAAAGGACGAATAGTTGGTTGCGTTAATGCATAGTGTCCTTTTTTAATTTCAACATCACCCCAAGATTCTAAATAATGTGGTGCTGCTGCTAAATATTGTGTTTCTGTAGAAGTTTCGTCTTCTTTCATTGAAAACGCTACAGATAATTCTGTTTTTTTCAATCCTTCAGCAAAATCTGAAGCATTTGGCAAGGTATATAATGGATTTACACCACTCATAATAATTGCAGCAACTTTACCAGCTTTCATATCGGCTACTAAAGAGGCAACTGCTTTATCATTACCTTGTCTTGTTTTTATTGGAGTTGCTTTATCAAAAGCTTTGCTACTTAAAGCTTCATTTATTTCTAAAGCAACAATTTGAGCATTTACATCTTGTATTCCTGTAACTACTAAACCTTTACTTCCTGCTTTCTTTAATTGAGCTGCTGCCTTTTTAACAGCAATATCAATATGCTCTGGTAACGTTCCTGAAACAGAACCACCAACAACATAACTATATAATTTAGCTAAAGCTAACTTTTGTTCGCTTGGTTTTAGAGGCACACGCTTATCTGCATTAGCACCTGTTAACGACATATTAGATTCAAACTGAATATGACGAGACATTTTACCATGATCTGGAATTCTATTTTTAGAATACCCAGAATCAAATCCGCCACCTTGCCAATCTCCTAAGAAATCTGCTCCAACAGAAACGATTGTCATTGCTTTAGAAAAATCGTAATTAGCTAATCCGCGTTCTCCATATTTAGCTTGGTAAGCATCTAATGCAGCAGATTCTGAAACAGCATCATAAACTACATGACGAACATTACCATACTTTTCGCTAAACTCAGATATTAATTTACTAGTAGATGGACTTGCAAAAGTTTGTGTTAACAACACAATGTTTTTATTAGCCGCTGCGATATCAGTTAATTTTTTGCTTGTTTCAGCATCAAAATCACTCCAAGAAATAGCGTTTCCATCTTTTTTAGGCTCTTGTACTCTTAAACTATCATACAAACCTAAAACAGAAGCATTTACTCTGGCATTTGCACTACCATTGGTAGTCGCCAAAGTATTGTTTTCAATTTTAATTGGACGACCTTCACGTGTTTTAACTAAAACACTAGCAAAATCAAATCCATCAGCAATTGTTGTAGCATAATAGTTAGCAACACCAGGAATAATTTCCGTTGGCTGTACGATATAAGGAATTGATTTTTTTACAGGACCCTCACAAGCAGCTAAAGATGCAGCAGCTGTAGTAAACCCTACGTATTTTAAGAAATCGCGTCGCGTTGTAGACGAAGCTTCTAATGTATCTTTATCTCCTAAAAATTCATCAGTAGGTATTTCTGCTACAAACTCGTTTTGCTTTAGCGTCTCAACAATAGAGCTATTCTCGTTTAGCTCTTCAACACTTTTCCAGTATTTCTTGTTTGATGACATATTATATAATTGAATTACTTCTTATTAAATTTATTAATAGTGACATTTACCACATTCTAAACCACCCATTTCAGCTTCCGTAAATTCTTTTACGCCATACTTTTTAGACAGCTCTTCGTGTATTTTTTTGTAATAGTCATTATCCTTAATATTCACATTAGTTGTTCTATGACATTCAATACACCAACCCATTGTTAAAGGCGCAAATTGCTCTACAACTTCCATTGTTTCAATAGGACCATGACATGTTTGACACTCTACACCGGCAACAGTAACGTGTTGTGAGTGATTAAAGTAAACAAAGTCTGGTAAGTTATGAATTCTAACCCATTTAACTGGTTGAGAATTTCCTGTGTATTTTTGATCGGCATCATCCCATCCTACAGCTTTATATAATTTTTTGATTTCACCATCATAAAATTCTTTTGAATATTCTGGTGATGTTTCACCATTATACTCATAAATTGATTTATGACAGTTCATACAAACATTTAAAGAAGGAATACCTGAAGTTTTACTAACTCTTGCAGAAGAGTGACAATATTTACAATCTATACCATTATCTCCCGCATGTATTTTATGTGAAAAATGAATTGGTTGTACTGGTTGATAACCTTGATCTACTCCTATTTGCATTAAATAGCCATATGCAAAATAAGCACTTGTTAACAATAAGAAAATTGAAAACACTAATACTAAAAATTGATTTTGCACAAATGCTTTCCAAAGTGGTGTTTTTGAATCTTCAGGCAACTCAATATTTTGAGCTAATGCAAAACGACGTAATGTTTTGTTAACTAAAAACAACCCAACTGCTAACAATAAAAACAAGATAGCTAATGCTCCTAAAATAATTTCGTTAGAAATAATACCAGAAGAAGCTCCTTTTGTTTCAGTTGTTGTTACTGTAGTTTCTGTTTGAGCTGGCGCTTTTTTCTCTTCAGCAGTATAAGCTAAAATATTATCAATATCTTCATTTGATAATTGCGAAAATGCAGTCATTGCTGCACCACCAAACTCGTTATAAATTTTGTTTGCGTAGGCATCTCCAGATTTAATAACACCTGAACTATTTTTTACCCAAGCGTAAATCCACTCTCTATCTAAACCTTGTTCATCAGATAAACGAGCTTCTACATTACGCAGTGCAGGTCCTGTCATTTTCTTATCTAACTTATGACAAGCAGCACAATTCGCATTAAATAATGATTTTCCTTTTGCTGGATCTCCATCTTGAGCAGAAAGAGAGGTCGTAAACGCTAATAAAATAATTAAGCCGACATGAAGAATGCTTTTACTTAATTTACGGTGAATCACCTGTTTCATATTGTTGGTTAAATTAACTTCTAAACTTTGGTATGACTTTTGTCATTTTATAAAACAAAATAAACTTATAAAAATCTCAGGCAAAAGTAATATTTAAAGTCGATTTGCAAAATGTTACAGAACTGTTAATTTGTAATTTAGAGAGATTCTAAATAATAAAAACAACCACAATTTAAATTATTACGTATACATTTGTACAAATATATAAAGAAAATGAAAATATTAAGTTTGAAAATTAGTGCTTTAGCATTTTTATGTTTTATTACACCTATATGTTCTGTCTTTTCGCAAGAAGGAACAGTAAATTTGAATCAAGATAAAAAAATTGAAACTTTACTCGACCTTAAAAAACAAATGAATAAAAGCGAAAATGACTCCGATCGCTATAAAATTCAAATCTATAATGGTAATAGAAATGGCGCTCAAATTGCTCAAAAAGATTTTAAAGAATCTTTTAGTGACTGGAGCTCAACTGATAAATATGAAGAACCCAACTTTAAAGTATGGGTTGGAAACTTTAGAACACGATTGGAGGCCGATAGAGCTTTAAAACGGATAAAAACAAAATTCCCTAGTGCATTTATTTTTAAACCACTAAAGAAAAACGATTAATTTCTATAAGGATAAATTCTATTAAAAAGAAATTAACTCCATAATGAAAAAGGCAACCAAATTGGTCGCCTTTTCTTTTTAATATACTATTTAAATACCTATTACTTAAGTTTCTTCTTAACTTCAACTTCATGGAAAGCTTCGATAATGTCACCCTCCTTAATATCGTTATAGTTTTTAATTTGCATACCACAATCGTAACCTTTTGTTACTTCTTTAGCATCATCTTTAAATCGTTTTAAAGAAGCCAATTCGCCAGTAAAAACTACAACACCGTCTCTAATTAATCTAATTCCAGCGTTTCTAGTTACCTTACCATTTGTTACCATACAACCTGCAATACTTCCTATTTTAGTTACTTTAAATATTTCTCTAATTTCGGCAGTACCTAAAATCTCTTCTTTAAGCTCTGGAGACAACATGCCTTCCATAGCGTCTTTAAGATCATTTATAGCATCATAAATAATTGAATAAGTTCTAATATCAATTTCCTCTTTATCAGCAATCATTCTTGCATTTCCAACTGGACGCACATTAAATCCTACGATAATAGCATCAGATGCAGACGCTAATAATACATCACTTTCTGTAATTGCTCCAACACCTTTATGTAAAATATTAACTTGAATTTCTTCAGTAGATAGCTTTTGGAATGAATCTGTTAAGGCTTCTACCGAACCATCAACATCACCTTTAAGTATGATATTTAACTCTTGGAAATCTCCAAGTGCTATACGACGACCAATTTCATCAAGTGTAATGTGACGCTGTGTTCTAACAGACTGCTCACGTTGTAACTGTGCTCGTTTTGAAGCAATTTGTTTAGCTTCACGCTCATCTTCAAATACGTTGAATTTATCACCTGCTTGTGGTGCACCATCTAATCCAAGAATAGATACTGGTGTAGAAGGTCCTGCAGAAGCAACATCGTTTCCTCGTTCATCATGCATTGCTTTTACTTTTCCACTATTTTTTCCTGCTAGCACATAATCTCCAACCTTTAAAGTTCCTGCCTGTACTAATATAGTAGAAACATAACCACGCCCTTTATCTAAATAGGCTTCAACTACGGTTCCTACTGCTGGTTTATTTGGATTTGCTTTTAGCTCTAATAATTCTGCTTCAAGCAATACTTTTTCTAATAATTCTTTAACACCTGTTCCCATTTTAGCTGAAATATCATGAGATTGAATTTTCCCTCCCCAATCTTCAACTAAAAGGTTCATTTGTGCTAGTCCTTCTTTAATTTTATCAGGATTAGCATCTGGTTTATCAATTTTATTAATTGCAAAAACAATAGGAACTCCTGCTGCTTGCGCATGCGAAATAGCTTCTTTTGTTTGTGGCATAATATCATCATCGGCAGCGGCTACAATAATAGCAATATCTGTAACTTGAGCTCCACGAGCACGCATGGCTGTAAAGGCCTCGTGACCAGGAGTATCTAAGAAAGCTATTTTTTGACCACCTTCTAACTCTACGCCATAGGCTCCAATATGCTGCGTAATTCCACCTGACTCTCCTGCTATTACATTTTCTTGACGAATATAATCTAGAAGTGATGTTTTACCATGATCGACGTGACCCATTACTGTTACAATTGGTGCACGAGGTTGTAAATCTTCTGGTTTATCTTCAACTTCCTCAATAGATTCTTCAATATCTGCAGTTACAAATTCTACTTTATAACCAAATTCCTCTGCTACAATAGATAATGTTTCAGCATCTAAACGCTGATTCATAGTTACCATCATACCAAGAGACATACAAGCAGAAATAATTTGAGTTACACCAACATCCATCATCGTTGCCATTTCACTAGCCGTAACAAATTCTGTTACTTTAATAATTTTGCTTTCTGCAGCTTCAATTCGCTGATCTATTTCAGTTTGCTCTCTGTGCTTATCTCTTTTATCTCTTCTGTTTTTAGCCCCTCTTCCTTTGCTAGATTTTCCTTGAAGTTTTTCAAGTGTTTCTCTAACTTGTTTTTTCACATCTTCTTCAGAAGGCTCTTCTTTAACTATATTACGTCTTCCTTGTCCTGGTTTACCCTTAAAGCGGTCGTTACCACCAGCTCTATTGCCTCCAGGTCTATTAGACCCTGATCTATTCTGACCATTAGAATTACCTGATTGATTTCCACCAACTTTACTTATACGACGACGTTTTTTCTTGTTTCCGTCTCCAGATTTTGCATCTGTTTTCTTTTCTACTGGTTTTTTCTTTGGCTTATTAAATTGAGATAAATCAATTTTATCACCAGCTATTTTAGGACCAGTAAGCTTTTTATATTGAGTTTCAACTTTCTCTTCTGGTATAACGATTTCTCCATCAACAATAATTGGAGCTTCTTTAGAAACTTCTTTTTTATCAGCTTTTGGCTTATCATCTTTAGATGGTTGAGAATCTGTTGCCTTAGGAGTTTCTTTAACCTCTTTTTTTGCAACGTCTTCTTTAGAAACTTCTTTTACAGATTCAACAACTTTTGGCTTAACAACATCTTCTTTTACATCACTTTTAACCTCAGCTGGTTTTTCTTCAGCTTTTTTAGGCTTCGAATCCAAATCAATTTTTCCAACTTTCTTAGGGCCAGAAATAACTTTAGAGGCTTTTACAACTTCTTCTCTTCTAGCTGATGCTTTTTGTTTTTCTTCAAGTTCACGCTCGCGTTGTTCACGCAATACTTCTTTCTCTTTTAATTTAGCAACACCAACTTCTTTTGATGCTACTTTTTTACTTGCATCTGTTTGAAATTCATCTGAAAGAATTTTATATGTTTCTTCAGAAATTTTTGTAGTAGGTCGCTTCTCTATATCTACGCCTTTAGAATCTAAAAATTCTACTGCACGATCTAGAGAGATATTAAGCTCACGTAATACTTTATTTAATCTAATTGTTTCAGCCATAAATCGCCTTTAAAATACTCAAATATATGTTATTCTTCAAATTCTTCTTTAAGAATTCTTATAACGTCTTTAATTGTTTCTTCTTCTAAGTCTGTTCTTTTTACTAAATCAGCAACTTCTTGCTCTAAAATACTTTTAGCAGTATCTAATCCAGCTTTACTAAATTCTTCAATAATCCATCCTTCAATTTCATCGGTAAATTCTCTTAACTCAACATCTTCTTCAGCACCTTCTCTAAACACATCTATTTCATATCCAGTTAATTGACCTGCCAAACGAATGTTATGACCGCCTCTACCAATAGCCTTACTTACCTCTTCTGGTTTTAAAATAACCTCAGCACGTTTTGTTTCTTCATTAATTTTTATTGAAGTTACTCTTGCAGGACTTAATGCACGAGTAATATATAATTGTAAATTATTGGTGTAATTAATTACATCAATATTTTCATTACCTAATTCGCGAACAATACCGTGAATTCTTGATCCTTTCATCCCTACACAAGCTCCAACTGGGTCTATTCTATCATCATAAGAATCTACCGCTACTTTAGCTTTTTCTCCTGGTATTCTAACCACATTTTTTATAGTTATTAAACCATCAAAAACTTCTGGTATTTCTTGTTCAAATAATTTTTCTAAGAAAGCAGGAGAACTTCTAGACATCATAATGGTAGGTTTTGCTCCTTTAAGCTCTACACTATCAATAACACCTCTAACATTATCACCTTTTCTAAAGAAATCAGATGGAATTTGTCTGTCTTTTGGAAGCACAATTTCATTTCCTTCATCATCTAGCAAAATAACTGCTCTATGACGAATATGATGAACCTCTGCTGTATAAATCTCTCCGATTAAATCTTTAAATTGCTTATAAATTATGGTGTTATCATGCTCATGAATTTTAGAAATCAGATTTTGACGTAAAGCTAAAATAGCACGTCTTCCTAAGTCTATAAGCTTTACTTCTTCAGATACATCTTCACCTACCTCAAAATCAGGCTCAATTTTACGAGCTTCTGTTAAAGAAATTTCTTGATTTGGCTCTTCAACTTCACCATCAGCTACAACAACTCTATTTCTCCATATTTCTAAATCCCCTTTATCTGGATTTACAATAATATCAAAATTATCGTCATCGCCATATTTCTTTTTCAAGGCGCTTCTAAATACATCTTCTAAAATTGCCATTAACGTAACTCTGTCAATTAGCTTATCGTCTTTGAATTCTGAAAAAGATTCTATTAACGCGATATTCTCCATAACTCTTTTTGAATTAAAATTTAATCATAACTTTTGCTTCTACAATATTCTCATAAGCGATATTCGCTTGTTTCTTTACAGTTACCTTACCTTTACCTATTGGCTTAGGCTCTCTAACTTTCCATTCTAAAATAATATTATTATCGGTTGCTTCTGTAAGTGTTCCTTCAATTTTTTCTGAAGCTGTTTTTACACTAAGCACCCTGTTTAAGTGTTTTTTATACTGCCTTGTATTTATTAGAGGAGCTGTTGCTCCTGCCGACATAACTTCTAAAGAAAAATCTTGTTCTTCTCTATCTAAATTATGCTCTATGGCTCTACTAACAAACATACAATCTTCAACCAAAACACCGTTATCACCATCAATAATAACTTTTATTTGGTTATCTCCTTGAATAGAAAAATCTATTAGAAATAAATCTTGACGCTCGTCTAGAGCAGTTTCAAGTAATTTTTTAACGGTATTTTTAAACATTTTTTAGTATAAAAAGAGGGGACTCTCCGTCCCCTCATTTCTTAATTCGCCTTTCAACGTGGCAAATATATGATATTTTAATTGATTTATAAAGTATTTATTTATAAATTTATACAGTACTCCAACAAACTAAATTATGCAAAACATACTTGTTCCTACCGACTTTTCTACACAAGCAGAAAACGCTTTAAAAGTAGCTGCCCAACTAGCAAAAAAACATGCTTGCGAAATACACCTACTTCATATACTTGAAATGCCTCTTCATAAAGTTGATGCCTATAGTTCTTACAACGACTTACCTGAAGCTATGTACTTTATGAAATTAGCCCATAAACAATTTGAAGAATTCAAAAAAAGAGACTACCTAAAAGGCATAACTATACATGAACATGTAGAGTTTCATGAGATATTTAAAGGTGTTTTTCATGTGTGTAAAAAACAACATATAGATTTGGTTATTATGGGATCTAACGGCTCAAGTGGTTTTAAAGAAATACTTATTGGAAGTAATACCGAAAAAGTAGTTAGAACCTCTAAAACACCTGTTTTAGTTATTAAAAAAGAGCATGATAAATTCAAAATTAAAAACTTTGTTTTTGCTTCAGACTTTAAAGATGAAAGCAAAACATCGTATAAAATGGCGATTGAATTTGCTGAAATTTTAAAAGCTAAATTACATTTACTTATGGTAAATACACCCAATAAGTTTATTACTACTAGCAAAGCTCAAAAAAGAATGGAAGCATTTGCAACAAGTTTCGATTTTTCTAAATACTCAATAAATATTTATAACGACGTAAGTATAGAAAAAGGCATTATGAATTTTTCTGAATCTGTAAGCGCCGATTTAATTGGTATGAGCACCCATGGCAAACAAGGTATTTCTCATTTCTTTAATGGAAGCATTAGTGAAGATTTGGTAAATCATGCAAAACGACCCGTTATTACTTTTAAAATTTAATTATAAAAAGAAAAATCCTAACTTCTTGCGAAATTAGGATTAAACTGTTGGCCCACTAGGGCTCGAACCTAGACTCTTTGGTACCAAAAACCAACGTGTTGCCAGTTACACCATGGGCCATTATGTAATTTAGCTTGCTACCGCTCGCTAAAGCAGGTGCAAATTTAGAAGAAATTTTTCTTTGCGCAAGTATTTTTTAAAAAATAATACTAAATAAATATCGTTTTTTATCTAGATTAGGTGTTCTTCAATTATTTATCTTTATTTCTTTAGACTAACACCTCTAAATTTATTACTAGTTATGTTAAGACAAACTAAATAGTTATGACTCATTTCATATTTATTATTAAATTCGCCAAAGCAAATAAACAGAAACTTTTATGATAGATTTTAATTTTAAAAAATGGAATACCATTATTGGATGGTTCTCTTTTTTAATAGCACTTATTACATATAGCTTAACCGTAGAACCTACTGTTAGTTTTTGGGACGCAGGAGAATATATTTTAACATCATCTAAACTGCAAGTAGGTCATCCACCTGGAGCGCCTTTGTTTCAAATGATGGGTGCTTTTTTCTCAATATTTGCTTTTGAACCTTCTCAGATTGGTTGGATGATGAATATGATGAGCGCCGTTTCTAGTGCTTTTACTATTCTGTTTATGTTTTGGACTATTACTATTTTACTTAAAAAACTTGTAGGTAATAATGATGATATTAATAAAAATCAAGCCATTGCTATTTTAGGAAGTGGCTTAGTAGGAAGTTTAGCGTTTTGTTTTACAGATTCATTTTGGTTTAATGCCGTTGAAACGGAGGTTTATGCCATGGCAACCTTAATCATGTCTGTTTTATTTTGGTTAGGTTTACGCTGGGAACAAGACATGGACAAACCTCGTGGTAACCGTTGGCTTATTTTAATTTCATTTGTAATTGGGCTTTCTTTTGGAGTGCATTTTATGGGCTTACTTACCATTCCTGCCATTGGGCTTATCTATTATTTTAAAAATTATAAAGACATCACTATTAAAAATTTCATTATTGCTAATGTAGTTTCGGTTGGTGTTTTATTATTTGTTTTTAAATTATTAGCGCCTAATATTCTTAAAATATTTAGTGTTTTAGAAATCTTTTTTGTAAATACTATTGGGCTTCCTTTTAATTCAGGATCTATTATTGCAGGTATATTATTGGTTGCAATTATTTACTATGGTTTAAAATACACTAGAAAAAAACAATACACACATTTAAACACCGCTATTCTTTGTTTAACATTTGTTATTATAGGTTTTTCTACTTGGTTAATGTTACCAATTCGTGCCAATGCTAATGTGGTTATTAACGAAAACAATCCATCGAGTGCTAGAGAATTATTAGCCTACTATAATTTAGAACAGTATCCAGAAACTCACTTATTTTACGGACCACAGTTTACAGATAAATATGCTTATCTAGATGAAAAAACTCCTTATGTAGACGACAAACCTAAATATGAAAAAGACTTAAAAAAAGGAGAATATGTTATTGTAAACGATTATAAAAAAGCAAAACAAAACTACAACTCTAAACAAGCTTCTATTCTTCCACGTATGTGGAGTGGGGAACATGCTGATAACTACATGATGTTTTCTGGTTTTTTAGATTTTAAGGTAAAACCTAGTTTACAAAACACGTTTTATAATAATGCCATTAACGCAGGTGCTTCAGAAGAACAAGCAAATACATATGCCTTAAACCGAGTAACAGAATATAAAAGTAAAATAAACAAATTTAAGAACCAAGTAGCCCAAGGCTATGTTGATTACGAAGATTACGATAACTTTTTATCAAAAGAAAAAAACTTTATTGAAATTGAAAAACCTTCATTAGCCAGCAATATAGCCTATATGTTAGAATATCAATTAGGTTATATGTATTGGCGTTATTTTATGTGGAATTTCTCTGGAAGACAAGATGATATACAAGGTCGTTACGACAACCATGGTAATTGGATATCTGGAATAAAGCTACTAGACAAATGGCATTTAGGTTACTCGCAAGACAATTTACCTAGTGATGTTAAAAACAACAAAGCAAGAAACACCTATTACTTACTTCCTCTCATTTTAGGATTAATAGGATTCTTCTTTTTATTCAATAAAGATAAAAAACTATTTTGGGTCATGCTTGTATTTTTCCTTTTTACTGGTATTGCTATACAAGTTTACACCAATGTACGTCCTTTTGAACCTAGAGAACGAGATTATTCGGTTGTAGGATCTTTTTATGTATTTGCACTTTGGATAGGTTTTGGTGTTTATGCTATTTATGAAACCCTTAAAAAATATCTGCCTAAAAATTTAGCAGCACCTATTATATCAATTGCCTGTTTAATTTTAGTACCAAGTATTATGGCTGCTAACAATTGGGATGACCATGATAGATCTGAAAAATATACAGCTAGATCTATGGCTAAAATGTATTTAGATTCTTGCGGAAAAGATGCTATCTTATTTACTATTGGTGATAACGACACCTTTGCTCTTTGGTATGCTCAAGAAATTGAAGGTTACAGAACCGATGTACGTGTAATTAATACCAGTTTATTTCAAACAGATTGGTATATAGACCAAATGAAACGTAAAGCTTATGAAAGTGACCCAATTCCATCTCAGCTTACACACGATTTATATAAATATGGCACAAACGATTACATAGTTATTGAAGATGTAATTCCTGACACATTAAATATTAAAAGGCTTTTAAATTTTATATCAAGCGATGATCCAAGAGCAAAATATGGCGATATACTTAAAAGACAAGGTGTAGATATTAATCAAGTAAGACAGCAAGATTTAAAGGCAAGTTATATGCCAACTCCAAACATACGAATTCCTGTAAACAAAGAAAATGCTTTAAAATCTGGAATTGTAAAAGAAAAAGATGCCGATAAAATTGTTCCGTATATTGATATTCATGTTTCGGGTGGAGCTCTTTACAAAAACAGATTATTAATGCTTGACATTGTAGCAAACAATGAATGGAAACGCCCTATTTATTTTACTGGTGGTAGTTATGGTGACGACGATTATCTTTGGATGAAAGACTACCTACAATTAGACGGTATGTGCTATAAATTAGTACCTATTAAAACAACAATTAATAAAAACAACCCTTTTGAAATGGGACGTGTAGATGCCGATTTAATGTACGAAAAAGTTAAAAAATGGGATTGGGGAAATAGTGGTAGCCCAGATATTTATCATGACCCAGAAACTCGTAAAAACTCAATAAGTTATAGAAGTAATTTAGCACGATTAATTGAATCATTAATTAATGAAAACAAACTAGACAAAGCTGAAGAAATTGCTGATATAGCTATGACGAATATGCCAGTAGATTACTTTGGGTATTATACTCTTTTAGAACCTTATATTGACACTTATTACCAAGTTGGAAATAAAGAAAAAGCACAACAATTATTTAAAGAGGTTGCTAATAAATATCAAGAAAACCTAACCTATTACAGTACTTTAGAAAAAGATAGTCAAGAACATTTATTTGAAGATATTTACACCGATATTCAGCGATATAAAGGTTTAATTGATGTGTTAGCTCAATACGATAAAGAGTTTGCTAAAACCGAAGGTGAAACATTTAATAATTATTTAATGTTATTAAAATCATTATACGGTAAAGATGAAACTCCGAATGATATACGAGAAGATATTGACATCCCAACAGATAGTAGCTTAAAAATTGAATAGCTTAAGGTTATGACCTTAATACCTATAAAAATGCCATTAGTTGCAAAAAAGATGTTCCCAAATTATATTTGGGACATCGCCTCAACTAATAAAACTATCTATCTTACTTTTGATGATGGCCCAACCCCAGAAATTACAAACTGGACATTAAAAACCTTAAAAAAATTTAATGCAAAAGCCACTTTCTTTTGTATTGGAAATAACATTGAAAAACATCCAGACATCTTTCAAAACATTATAGAGGAAGGACATGCTATTGGAAACCATACACACAATCATATTAAAGGTTGGAGCACAAATACAGAAAATTATTTGACAAACATTATTAAAACACAAGAAGTAATAAACTCTCAAAATATAATTCCTAATCAAGTGAATTTGTTTCGTCCACCTTACGGACAAATCACACCAAAACAAGGAAGAACCCTTAGAAATAAAGGGTATAATATTATCATGTGGGATATCTTATCCTTTGATTGGGATATTAATATAAGTAAACAAACTTGCTTAAATAATGTGATAAAAAAAACAACAGACGGAAGTATTGTTGTTTTTCATGATAGTGTAAAAGCATCAAAAAACATGCAATATGCTTTACCTAAAGTGCTAGAACACTTTAGCAATTTAAACTATAAATTCAAATCAATTACGCTTTAAATATATTCTTGGATAATACTAATAAGTGTATTAGCATCTTGCTCGCCACTTTGACGCCATTTCATTTCGCCATTTTTGTAAACAATTAATGTTGGTAAACCTTTTACTCGCAAAGCTTCAGCTAATTCTTGATTTTTTTCAACATCAATTTTAATTACTTTAGCCTTATCTCCCATAGCTGCAGCTACGTCGCGCAATACAGGATGCATAGCAGTAGATTGTTCGTTCCATTCAGTAAAAAAATCTAACAGAACAGGAATATCTACATCGATAAGTTCTCCAAATTTTGACATATCTTAAAGTTTTAAGTGAACTTATAATTTTACAAACCTACAATTTTTATTTGGTTTGAAAATCAACGTTTTAAACACTTTGGTTTATACCTATTTATAAATATAAACAATTTTGTTTTATTTCCAATAATTATAGGCATTTAAGCAGGCTCTACACCCTTTTTAAGCTCTATTACAGTAATTTCTGGCCATATTCCCACACGCCCAGGAAAAGCTAAATAACCAAAACCTCTGTTTACATTAATATATTGTCCCATTACTTTATAAATACCTGCCCAATATTTATAACGCCATTTTATTGGACTCCATTTAAACCAACCTGGTATTTCAATGCCAAATTGCATACCATGTGTATGTCCGCTTAAAGTTAAATGATAATGATAGTCATCATGAATCACTTTTTTCTCCCAATGTGATGGGTCATGACTCATTAATATTTTAAAGTCGTCTTTATGAATACCTTCTGCAGCGAGCTGTAAATCGCCTGCTTGTTTAAAACCAGCAACACCCCAGTTCTCAACACCTACAAGCGCAATACGATCTCCATCTTTTTCAAGAAATCTGTTTTCATTTAAAAGTAAATCAAATCCTATTTCTCTTTGAAGCGCTTTTAAATCTTCTAAATTTTGATGCTTATCCGCATCTGAATCCCAAGTAACATAATCGCCATAATCATGATTTCCTAATATTGAAAACAAACCATCCTTGGCTTTTAATTTATTGAACACCTCTACATAAGGTAATAATTCGTCGGATTTGTTATTTACAAAATCGCCCGTAAATAAAATCACATCACTTTTCTGCTCATTAATTAAATCGACACCATATTTCACCTTTTCGATATTATCAAAACTTCCGGAATGAATATCACTAATTTGAGTTATTTGATACCCATTAAAGGCATCGGGCAAATCTTCAAAATGAAGTGTATACTTTAAAACCTTGTAATTGTACTTTCCTCTATAAATACCATATAACACAGAAGCAAATGGCAGAGATGCAAGCCCTAAAGCAATTTTACTAACAAACTGACGTCGTGCAGGAAAGTAATTCCCTTTAGCCACTTCTCCTTCAGCAAAATAACGGTAAATAGCCATAGGCACCCTAAAAATATCCTCTCCAAGCATGACTATAAGCAAAATCATTTTTGGAATTAAAATAGCTATTAGAAAACCAAAGGCATAACCATGGCTATGAGTAAATCCATCCCTTCTATTAAAACCATAAAAGTGCAACACAAAGTTACCAATCACCAAAAGAGTAACTACCCAATATAAAATATTTAACCATAGGTTTTTACTTGCCGTCCGAAATGCTTGGTAAGCATAGATATCGATAATACCGAAAATGATTATAAAAATAGCCCAACGCAGCATATTCCTTTTTTAGCCAAAGATACAGTATTACAAAATAATACCATTTGCTACTCTTTTACAATTTTTATAGCTATAGATTGTTCTATTTCATTTACAGCTGACAAAATGTAGAATCCCTCTTGTAAAGAAGAAACATTTAAAGAGTTTACTCCATTGTCATCTTCGATATCTAAGATTTTCTTCCCTAAAATATTTCTGAGAATAACTCTTTTAATTTTAGATTTCGATTTGATAAACACTCTATCTTTTACTGGGTTAGGGTAAACAGCAAAATTTTCAAAATCGTGCCTACTATTATTAAGCAACCCATGGGTTAGTGCCTTATAAGCATTTACTCTACCATAACCGTAATATTGATCCCACCCAGCAGTATCTTCTCCAGGATTTCCTACCTGATCTTCACTGGTTTCCTCTAAAATAGTTCTTATTTGATCTACGGTTAAGCTAGGATTAACAGACAGTAATAAAGATACTAATCCTGTTACTTGTGGTGCTGCTTGTGATGTGCCTCCCCAATACGTATTATAATTTGTATTAGAATCATATTTTAATCCAAAAATATAGTTTCCTGGTGCTACAAAATCTATTTCTGAGCCAAAGTTACTTCCGCTTGAAGTATCCCAAAAAAACGGCACACTTCTAGTATCATCGGCATCTGTAGAACCCACAGCAAAAGTATTGACATATTTTGCAGGATATTGTACGGCTGAATTTTGATTACCTGTTGAAACAACAACAGGAACATTATTATTATATGCATAATTAATTGCATCTTCTAAATAACTAGAAGCGGAGTTGCCTCCTGCAGATAAATTAATAACATCTGCACCATTATCAACTGCATAACGAATAGCGTCTGCCCAATCAGAATAATACCCAGTATTGTTATCATCTAACACTTTACACACCATTATTTTTGAATTCCAATTCATACCAGCATAACCAATATCATTATTACCAGTTGCTATAGCTATTCCGGCAACATTAGTACCATGTCCATAATCATCAGTAGGGTCATTGTCATCATTAACAAAGTCCCATCCTGCATAGTGGTCGTCTATGTATCCATTGTTATCGGAATCAAAAAAATTACCATTGGTTTCATCAGTATTAACCCAAATTCTATCTACTACTTCAGGGTGATCTAATTTTAATCCAGTATCTAAAATAGCAACAACCAGATCTGAAGCTCCTTGAGTGATATCCCAAGCTAAATCTGTATCCATATCAGCATCATTAATTGATGGTGAAGTTGAAAATGTTCCATCATTATGATGACACCATTGACGGTTAAATAAGGCATCATTAGGTGTAGTTTGAAACATGCCATGTCCTTTACCTATATAATTAGGCTCAACATATTCAAAAAGCCCTGTGTTTTTGTATGCTTTTATCAAATCAGATATTGTTTGATTTGAATTAAACTTGAGAATATAAGTGTCTGCTAATTTTTTATTACCAATTAGTTTAACAGACTTTATTTGATGGCTTTTATTTAAATTATCTAAGGCCGCGTCTCCAAACTTTTTACTACTAACGGCTGTTTTAGAATTTGGTTTCTTATTTGGTTTAAACTTTATTATTAGTTGATTCTCAACAAAATTAATCTCATTTTGAGAAAATATTGAAAAACTAAACACACTATATACTAACACTAAAGAAATTATCTTTTTCATAATTTATTTTTACAGTTAAGTTGTGAAGAGTAAAAACATACTCTTCACAACTATAATTTATTTATTACAGAGGAGTTGATCTTAAATAACTAAACCCTCCTAGACCACCATCAGCTCCATTTCCTCTGTGCCAATCAATCCAAGTAAGTTCTAGATACACATCATCTTTTATAAGATATACTACTAAAGGGGCGTTTCCATTACTGTTAATATAGGCATAGGTTGACCCCACAATATCTGCAAATGTGCTAAAAGATAAATTCTCTACACCATCAGAAATATTACCTACAGCCCATAATGTTCCTTCTGGAGAAACAGATTCAGGGTAAGAGTTTCCAAAAACAAATCCTGTTTCTATTGCTGCATTGTAAATAGGAAACTTAACATCTCTAGCAAACCATACCAAGTCTGTTATTCTATCTTGGTTTTCAGCTAAAGTAACGTCTCCACCTCCTTCATAAACGAAAGATATGCTAGGACCTGTCCATAAATTGGTAACATCATTTAAGGTTATTACCACCTCTTTTGTTATTGAAGATGAGCCTAAAGCAACCCCTACAGTAGCAGTAAGTGTTGGGTTTATCTCCCAATCGAAAATTAAACGATCTAAAACACTTAACTCTCCTGTCTCTGAGTCTACACTAAAAGCACCTTCAATACTTTCGCTTTCTAAAGAGAATGTCGTTCCGTCGCCAAAAATTTTATCCATAGTTGTTAAAACTTGGTCTTGACTAGGGTTTTCATCTATTGTTAAAGCTATTGGCTCATTAGATACCACAAATACGCTTGTGCTAACAACTTTAGAATTATCTGAAAGACCTATACTAAAGTCTGAATCATCAACACTTACTAATGATACACTAAATCCATATTCCGTTTCACTTTGAGGAATTATAATCTCTATTTCTCCTTCTATTTCTCCAGCATTAATATGCAAGACACCATTAGAAGCATCAATAAAACCACTTGGTAACTCTCCTGTTATAACATCAACCATATATGATATGGTTATGCCATTAGGGTTTATTGATGTATTCAGTTCTACAGGCAATGTAAGTACAGAATTTTCTGAAGTTACTATTTGACTATTAGACAGTAGTTCTACATAACCCGATTTAGGGTTGTTTCCTCCAAATTGATTTGCACTGTCATCACATGCACAAATAACTAAGGCTAAGAAAATACTTAGTGGGAAAATAAGTTTTATATATGATTTCATTATTTTTTATTTCTTAAAATTTTATTAATAAACTCATTACTAATAGGGTTTAGTTTTCAGGCGTAGATCTTGTATAACTAAAACCTCCTAAGCCACCATCGGCTCCAGTTCCTCTGTGCCAGTCAATAAAAGTAAGATCTACATATATATCTTCGTTAATTAAGTGTACAACTAATGGCGCATTTCCGTTTCTTATATGAATATAACCTGAAACAACAACATCTGCAAAGGTGCTAAATCTTAAGTTTTCTACACCATCCGAGATGCTACCAACTGCCCATTCTGTGCCTACTGGAGATAAAGACTGTGCATAAGTACTACTATGAAAAACAAATTGAGTTTCTCTGGCTGCATTAAAAATAGGCCACTTAGCATTTCTTGCTATCCACACTAAATCTGTCATTCTATCTTGGTTTTCTGGTAAAGTAGCATCTCCATCTCCTTCATAAACGAAAGTAATTGAAGGCCCTGTCCATAGTACTGGTTCAGGAGCAATATTTACAGTATGTATAGCTGGAGATAAAGTAGCTTCGCTTATACTAGACGCTGAAATAATAAGCTGTAATTGTACAGTCTCAGACAAACCGCTTGGGTTAATTCCTGTAAAACTAAAACTACCTTTAAGTTCATTTGCTGGTATAGTTACCGTACCGTTAAAACTGTAATTTTCTGTTAAAGCTGGATTTATTACACCTACTGGATTTGGGTTTACAGTCACTGTAACTGTTCTTTCCTCACTAGAATATGTACTAATAGAAATAGGTATTTCTACCGTTTTCTGATTTCCGGTTCCTACTGACACAAGTGTGCTGTTAGTTTCAAACTGTACTAAAGCCTCATCTCCATAAGCATCATATTGAGCTATATCTTGTTCTCCACAAGCCACAGCAATAAGTACTAAAAGTGTTATATATATTACTTTTTTCATATTATTCTTTTTTAATAACCTGGATTTTGTTGTTCTCTAATAGGCACATTTCCTGCTAGCTCATTTTGAGGGATTGGGAATGTGAATTTGTAAAACTCATCTGCAGACAGCGAACATGCATTGAATGCCTCACAATCAATAGGGTCTCTGTCTATAGTAATACCTAACTCTGAATTAAATCTTTTGATGTCTATATATCTGTGTCCTTCTAAAGCTAATTCTTTTCTTCTTTCAGCTAACACAGCTTCTAAAGCTTCTGTTTTTGTACTGTATGAATCTAAAGTTGTAGAAGATAGAAATCTAGCATCTCGTAATATTTTTAACGTTGCTGCAGCACCATTAATATCATTCTCTCTAGCTTGTGCTTCAGCTTTAATTAGATACATTTCTGCTACTCTAAAATATTTGTAGCTATTTTGTCTTGGTTGCCCATTACTACCTGGGTATTTACCTATTAAAAGAATATCATCTTTCCCCCCATTAGATTGATAATCTGTATCTGGCTCAGATTCTGAATGTACAATAGTATTAAACCTAATATCTTCTGTGTCTAACAAGTTATATAATGATCTACTTAACTCCATAAAAGCTCCTCCATTAATCCCTACATTTCTAAAATAGAAATTGGCTGCTATTTGGCCAGATGAGTTACTTTGGTTACGCTCTCCTTTAAAAATAACACCTACATTACTAACATCTCTAAATAAGTTATAGTATTCAGCACGATTAGCTAGTGGATAGGTGTCTATTAATTCTTGCGCTAGTGACATGGCCAAATTGTTGTTTCCCCTATATAATGCCATTCTTGCTTCTAATGCTGTTACAAAACCTTTAGTAATATATAATGGGTTTGTTATAGAATCATCTAACAAATTCTTTACTAAACTCAAGTCACTTTCTATAAAATCAAAAATTTCTCCGTTTGTAGATCTTGTTAATTGCTCTGAGATAGACGTTACATAATCTACCTTAATCACTCCTAAAGCATTATCATCTGTAAGATCTGTAGAAAAATACGTTAATAACTCAAAATATTCTGCTGCTCTAGCTGCATATAATTGAGCTAAAATATTATTAAACCTATCTTGTTCTGTACTTTCTATTTCAATGTTCTCAGAAGCTGCTAAAATTCTATTTATTAGGTTTATATTATAATAGTTATCAACCCATAATGAACTTGCTATACCACTGTTTGTATTAATTTGAAATTGATATAGGTTAATATTTTGTCCTCCATTTTCAAAGCCTATAGAAGTTTCATCAGTAAATAAACTGCTTATTTGAATAGCTTGTTCTGTATTTAAACCAAAATAAACATCATTTAAACCAGATTGTAAGTCATCTATACTTTGAAATGCTGCATCTGCTCCTAATTCTCCTGGTTGAATAACATCAACAACATCTTCACAAGAGAAATATAGTATAGCAAATAGTATGATTGTAACTTTATTTATATTCTTCATAAGTTCTTTTTTTAAAATTTAACCTCTATTCCTGCCGTAAATATTCTTGGTGTAGGGTAATTACCAAAATCAAAGCTTCTTAAATCTGCTTCAACATCTAAACCTTCCCATTTAGTCCAAGTAAGCAGGTTCTCTCCCTGTACATAAACTTTACCTGCTTTTAAAAACTTAGTAGCTTTTAATATTTTATCACCAAAATTATAGCCTAATGATAAAAACCTAAGTCTTAAATATGAAGCATCATGTAAAAACTTATCTGTTAAATAGTTGGCTTGCAAACTAAACAAACCTTCTTGATCTGTAATAGTGTTTTCTGGTGTCCAAGCTCTGTTAAACCTCTGTGATACGTTAAAGTTAAGTGCTTGTTGAGGGTTATTGGCAAAAAATCTTGCTTGGTCATTATAACGATGTACATCTGCCACAAAAGAGAAATTAGATGTTAAGAAAAATCCTTTGTAATCGATAGAAGTGCCAAAACCTCCTTGATATATAGGAATTTGAGCATCCATAATCACACGATCATCTAAACTAAACTCTTCTGTAATACCACCTTCTTTAGTTCTGTATAAAGCATTTCCATTTGCAGGATTTACACCTACATAAGGCACTAAATAATAAGAGTTAATAGGATGTCCTTCTGAAATAACCGTATCTGTATTATCAATATCTCCTTGAGCAAGTTTTAGAACCTTATTCTTGTTATATGATGCGTTACCAAATACATTTATCTTAAAATTATCATTATCTATAAGTCTGTAATTTAAAGATAATTCTAATCCTCTATTTTGTAAAGAGCCATCGTTTAAGTTAATAGCATATTGACCATTTACACCAGAAATTCTTCCTTCTGTAAACAGTTCTTTTGTAGTTTTATCATACACATCAACGGTACCGTTTAAACGGCTATTAAATAGTCCGAAATCTAACCCTATATTGGTTTGGTACACAGTTTCCCATTTCAAAGTATCTGTCCCTAAAGTCCCTCTATAAATTGAGTTACTGTTGTTATATCCTGTACCTGTTTCGTAAAGTGTTCTTGATAAACTTCCACCCGATAAAAACGAACCATTTATATTTTGATTTCCGGTAACTCCATAAGATGCTCTTAATTTTAAAAGGTCTATAAAATCTACAGATTCCATAAAACTTTCTTTATCTAAATTCCATCTACCAGAAACTGAATAAAATGTTCCCCAACGGTTTGAACTAGCAAACTTATAAGAAGCATCTCGTCTTAATGTTCCTGCAAAACCAAATCTATCATCAAAATCATAATCAACTATTGTAAAATAAGAAAATAATCCTCCTTTATTTTTATTTGATCTAACACTAGGAATGTATACAAATTCACCGCTAACTCGTGTGTCTCCAGAAACAAAACTATCACCATCTCCAGGATAGAATGTTTTTGGATTAAGCCCTAATTGAACATATCCGAATGATTTTATAGAAGATTCAAACGTTTCTGTAAACAAAGTGGCATCAATAGTATGTTTACCAAATGATTTTTTATAATTAAGTGACGCATTCATATTTATAGAAAACAACCTGCTATAGTCTTCTATTTGCCTTCCCTGTATTTCTGCATCAGAGTGATTTGGATAGAATAAACGGTTAGTAGATTCTGGATGAATTATTCGTAAGGTTTCGTTTTGTTGGTAATCTATACCAATACTACCGTTTAATTTTAATCCTTCTATAATCTCATAGCTAGCATTAAGGTTTATAACACTTTTTATTTGCTTATTGGTGTTAGGGTTGTAACGAAAATTATTTAATATTACATATGGTGAAGCAGATAGAGGCTGAAATTCATCAAAAGAATCATCGTTTACAGTGCCATCTGGACGATATGGGTTAAGATATGGCTGTCCCCAAATGGCTCCTACCATTGGGTTAAAAAATACCAGCCCACTTCCTATATCTGTTGTAAAATCAGATTCAGCAAAGGCTCCTGTTAAACTTAATCCATAATTAAATTTTTCGTCTTTACTTTTCCCATTAAAATTACTTCTTAAAGTAAAACGCTCTAAGCCAGTTTTTTTAATAATTCCTTCTTGATTTGTATAACCAAAAGATGTGAAATTCTTTAAATTCTTACTACCTGATGACAAACTAAGCTGTCTGCTTTGTACAACACCCTTTTGAAGTATAAAATCTGTCCAGTCTGTATTATTTTGATTTGCTAATGTACTAATTTCAGCATCTGTTAAATTTGAACCTGTACCTATACCTAATTTCTTTTGAAGTGTTAGTAAATCAAAAGAATTCATAAGTCCATAGTTGTTTTTTTGTTGATAAGATCTACCGTAAGACTCTGAATAAGAAATCTCTAATCCAGAATTATATGTTCCTTTTTTAGTACTAATAATTAATACTCCATTAGCCCCTCTATTTCCATACGCTGCTGAAGCTGCTGCATCTTTTAACACAGAAACGGTTTCTATATCATTAGGGTTAATACCTCTAAAATCATCTTTATCTACAGGCGTACCATCAACAACAATTAATGGTTCTATATCTCCTGTTATAGATCCAATTCCTCTAATAATCATAGCAGAATTAGCTCCTGGTTGTCCTGTACCAGAGCCAATTACCAAACCAGGAACCTGAGCTTGCAAAGTGTTTATAACTGAAGCATTAGGTCTGTTTTCAATAGTTTCTGCTTTAATTGATGCAATTGCTGCTGCATTTTTTTCATCGGTAGTATTTCTATAAGCTTGAACGACTACTTCATCTAAAGCTAATGAGTCTTCTTTTAAAACTACATTAATTTCTGTTTGAGAACCTACTGTGATTTCTTGAGTAATATAGCCTACAAAAGAGAATTGAAGTATACTGTTTTTACTAGGAACAGGTAATGAATATCCCCCATCAAAATCACTAGCAACTCCTGTGTTCGTTCCTTTTATAATGATATTAACTCCAGATATTGGAATACCGTTCTCATCATTTATAACCCCACTTACTTTAATTTGCTGCTCTTTATAAGTGTCTGAATTACCCTGTAATTGGGGCGTTTTCTTTTTTAAAATAACTTGTCTATCTTTTACTCTATAATCAATATTAGAATTATTAAATAGTATATCAAGAACTCTGTTTATGTACTCTTTGTTAACATGAACAGACACCTTCCTTTGGGTGTTTACTTCAATAACTTTATAAATAAACCTGAATTCTGTTTTAGATTCTATTTCACTAATTACATCATTAATTGAAACATTCTCTAAATCTAAACTAAGCTTTGTTTTTTGTGAATAGGTATTAGCTTGAATACTAAAAACAGCTACTAAAAATAAAAGTGATGTTAATTTCATTTTTAAATCAAATTTGAAAAATAGGCAGTTAGTGCTTCCTTTTTCAAGTAATTTTTTCATAATTTTGGTTTGTATTTTAGCCTAACTTTTAATTAGTTAGACAAAGTTTAACAATAGATTGGGAGATGTTGCAGCATCTTCCAATTTTCTTTGGTTTGTTTTTTAAGTTGTTCTTTATGTCATAAGCGTTTAATATTTTATTTTATAAATATTTGATTGTTTTTTATTTCATACTGAATTTTATGAACTTCATTAAAATAGGTTAAAACATTTTCTATTGTTTGATCTTTAAAACTAGCGTAAAACAATTCGTTTTCTAATGCAGAATTAGTATTAATAATTTTAACATTATAATAGCGCTCTAACTTTGGTAAAATATTTTTAAATGGTATGTTTCTGTAAAGTTGCTCGCCATTTATCCAAGATGTATAAAGATAGGTCTGTACTTTTTGTGTAGATATTTTTTTGTCATTTTTATTATAGGATGCTTTAAAACTAGGGGCTAACACAATATCTTTTGATGAACTATACTCTGTATATAACCCTACAGAACCCTCTACTAATACCACATTAACAGCATCATCTTCTGGGTAAGAAGACACATTAAATTCTGTTCCAAGAACTTGAACATTTAACTCATCTGAATTAACAATAAAAGGGCGTTTAGAATCTTTTGCAACATCAAAATAAGCTTCACCATTTAAAAAAACCTTTCTAGTTCCTTTACCTAAAAACCTCACAGGATATTTTAAAGATGTTCCTGCATTTAAATGCACTTTAGTGCCATCTGACAACACTAACTCAAACCGCTTTCCGTAAGGCACTCTTAACGTGTTAAAAACAAGTGTTTCATCAACAGCATCATTAGTGTAAATAAGCTGACTACCATTTTGCTCTCCAATTGTGTTTCCTTTAGTGTCTACAATTGAAGTATTAACAGCTTCATTAATTGTTTTTACAGTACCGTCATCTAATTGAAGTGTGATTTTTTCTTCTACAATTTCTATTGTATTTGAATTATTAAAAACATCTTTTTGAAAATAGTACCCCAAACCAAACAACAAAACAAATACCGCTGCATATTTTAAAAAGTTTGTAAATCTTGGTTTTGATGATTTAATAAGTTTTAATTCAACTTTTCTGTACGCATCTTCTATATCTAACTGATTATAGATTTTAAGTTTTTTATTAATTGCCTTACTTTTAGTAATTTTGTTATATAACAATTTGTTATCTGGATTAGACAACCATTTATTCAACTCTACTTTTTCTTCTTCAGATATTGTCTTAGAAACAGATTTGAATATTAATTTAGAAATCTTAGTATTCATCTAAATAAGTATTAGTTTTTTCCCAAAAAAACGATTATTCTTCAAGGTTTTATTTATATGACTTAAAAAAACACAAAAAGGGTGGAAAAAAATTAATAAATTTTTAAAAACACTTAAAAAGGATAATCTTTTAACTTAAGTTTTAGAAGTTTTATAGCCCTAGCTCGCTGAGATTTTACGGTATTTACAGTAATTTGAAGCTCTTTAGCTATCACTTTATATTTTACACCATCAATACATGATAGTTTAAATATTTCTCTGCATTTAGGAGGTAAAGACTCTAAGGCATTACTTATTAATGAATGTACTTCTTCTTCTAAAATCAAGTCATTCATTAAAGAAACAGAATCATGACTATTAATATTGAAAGGAATTTCTTTGTTTCTTTTTTTAATGTAGTCTAGAGATTCATTCCTAACCATAGAATACAAATAACTTCTAAGGTTTTCAATTTTTGTTACTTGATTTCTTTTTTCCCAAACCTTCAAAAAAGTATTGGACACAATACCCTCTGCAACATACTTGTCTTCTACATACTTTAATGAAAAAGAAAAAAGCCTAGGGTAAAATGTATTGAACAAAAATTTATAAGCTTCCCTATCTCCTTCTTTAAGTTTCTCAAGTATCCTTTTAAACTCTTGCAAATCAATAATTCTTTACGAACAAATGTAAAAAAATAAGTGTTATTAATTGTACTACAGAAAAACTATTAAGAAATTATCAAAAATATTAATCCAAATTTTAAGAATAACTTTTTGTAGCTTTGGTTTTCTATCAAAACAAAAACTATGTCAGACCAAAAACGTCTTTTTTTAGTAGATGCTTACGCCCTAATTTTTCGTGGCTATTATGCCTTTATAAAAAACCCAAGAATCAATTCAAAAGGATTAGACACCTCAGCAATTATGGGGTTTATGAATTCCCTTTTAGATGTTATAAAACGCGAACGCCCAGACCATTTAGCCGTTTGTTTCGATAAAGGTGGAAGTGCCGATCGTGTTGAAATGTTTGAAGCATACAAAGCTAATAGAGATGAAACACCCGAGGCCATAAAAATAGCAATTCCAATAATTCAAGATATTTTGAAAGCCATGCATATTCCTATTATGGTTAAAGAAGGTTTTGAAGCCGATGATGTTATTGGAACATTAGCAAAACAAGCCGAAAAAGAAGGCTATCAAACGTTTATGGTTACACCAGATAAGGATTTTGCGCAATTAGTTTCCAAAAATATTTTTATGTACCGCCCAGTTTTTGGTGGTGGTTATGAAACTTGGGGGATTCCTGAAGTTCAAAAGAAATTTGAAGTGACCAATCCATTACAAGTCATTGACTTTTTAGGCATGATGGGAGATTCTAGCGATAATATTCCTGGATTACCTGGTGTTGGCGAAAAAACAGCTAAAAAGTTTTTAGCACAATACGGAAGCATGGAAAACCTTTTAGCTAATACCCACGAGCTAAAAGGTAAAATGAAAGAAAAAATTGAAGCTAATAGCGAATTAGGAATCCTTTCTAAAAAACTAGCCACTATCATGCTAGATGTACCTGTAACTTTTAATGCCAAGGATTTTGAATTAGACCACCCTGATATTCCGAAAGTTGTAGAGATTTTTCAAGAATTAGAATTTAGACGCCTAATTGATAATTTTACTAAAACATTTTCAGTTGAAACTCCTGCTTCGGCTACTGAAGAAACTAAAGAAAAAGCCGAAGTAAAAGCAACACCAAAAGAAACCGCTTCGGCAGGTGCTGGACAATTTTCATTATTTGGAGTAAATCCTTCTAGTAACACAGAAACTGAAACTGTTTCAGAATTCACCAGAAAAACTTCTGAAAACACCTCACATTTTTACCAAAGTGTAACACATGGTATGGCAACCAAACTATTTATTAAAAACTTAATGAATCAAACCTCGGTATGTTTTGATACCGAAACCACAGGTTTAAATCCGCTTGTTGCAGAATTGGTTGGTATTGCCTTTTCATGGGAAGTTGGTAAAGGCTTTTATTTACCATTTCCAGAAAGCAAAGAAGAAGCCCAAAAACTTATAGAACAATTACGCCCGTTTTTTGAAAACGACAACATTCAGAAAATTGGTCAGAATTTAAAATACGATATTAAAGTTCTTGCAAAATATAATATTACCGTAAAAGGAAAATTATTCGATACCATGTTAGCGCATTACCTTATCAATCCAGATATGCGCCATAATATGGATGTATTGGCAGAAACGTATTTAAACTACACACCCATTTCTATTACAGAATTAATTGGTAAAAAAGGTAAGAATCAATTATCGATGCGCCAAGTTCCATTAGAAAAACAAACCGAATATGCTGTTGAAGATGCCGATATTACCTTGCAACTAAAAGAACATTTTGAAAAAGAATTAGGCGATGCTAATACTCAAAAACTATTTGATGATATTGAAATTCCGTTGCTTCGTGTATTAGCTGCCATGGAAGTTGAAGGTATTAATTTAGATGTAGCTTTTTTAAATTCCCTTTCGGAAGATTTAAATAACGACATAAAAACTTTAGAAACAAAAATTTATGAAACCGCTGGTGAAGAGTTTAATATTGCTTCGCCAAAACAGTTAGGTATTATTCTTTTTGAAAAACTAAAATTAGTCGATAAACCTAAAAAAACCAAAACAGGACAGTATGCTACTGGTGAAGATATTTTATCTTATTTAGCTAAAGAGCACGACATTATTCAGAATATTTTAGACTATCGCGGATTAGCGAAACTAAAAAGCACCTATGTTGATGCGCTACCAACACAAGTTGAAGAAACTACTGGACGTGTCCATACCGATTATATGCAAACCGTTGCAGCTACAGGACGTTTAAGTAGCAATAACCCGAATTTGCAAAACATTCCTATTAGAACCGAACGCGGACGTCAAGTACGTAAAGCTTTTGTTCCTAAAAATGAAGATTATATCTTATTAGCTGCCGATTATTCGCAAATAGAACTTCGTATTATTGCCGCATTAAGTAAGGAAGAAACCATGATTGAAGCCTTTAAAAATGGCGAAGATATTCACGCGTCTACCGCTTCAAAAGTTTTTAATGTGCCTTTAGAAGACGTTACTCGTGAGCAACGTAGCAATGCCAAAACCGTAAACTTCGGAATTATTTATGGCGTATCTGCTTTCGGATTGAGCAATCAAACCGATTTATCTCGTGGTGAAGCCAAAGAACTTATTGACACTTATTATAAAACGTATCCAAAACTTAAAGCTTACATGAGTGAGTTAATTGATTTTGCTCGCGATAATGGCTATGTGCAAACCGTTTTAGGACGCCGTCGGTATTTAAAAGATATCGATTCGCGTAATGCCGTAGTTCGTGGTGCTGCCGAACGTAATGCCGTTAATGCACCTATTCAAGGTAGCGCTGCCGATATTATTAAAATTGCCATGATTAATATTTATAACAAGCTAGAAGCAGGCAACTATAAAACCAAAATGCTTTTACAAGTGCATGATGAATTGGTATTTGATGTTTACAAACCCGAACTAGAAACCATTAAAACCTTGGTTAAAACCGAAATGGAAAACGCGTTTACACTAGATGTACCTTTAGATGTTGAAATTGGTATTGGTGTTGATTGGTTGGAGGCGCATTAACAGTCATAACACCCCTATAATTCCCTCAAAGGGACAAGCTAAACCAATAATATTTATTATAAAACTTATAAATCAACATATTAATATAAAAACTAAAATATTAACGTAAACAAATATCCCCTTGAGGGGATTATAGGGGTGTCAATATAAATGAGAAACAAAATAATTCCATATAACCCAGAACTAAAACTTTTAGCTAGACAATTAAGAAAAAATAGTACCCTACCTGAAGTTTTATTATGGCAAAACATTAAACAACGGGCTTATGGTGTTCAGTTTCACAGACAAGTACCCATGCTTAATTATATTGTTGACTTTTATTGTCATGAAATTGGTTTAGCTATTGAAATTGATGGAAGTAGTCACGACCATCGTTTTATATATGATGCGAAAAGACAAGGAGAATTAGAAGCCTACGGTATTAGATTCTTAAGATTTTCTAATGAAGACGTTAAAAAAAATATGTTTAGTGTTTTATTGGTTATTAAAGAAACAGTAAAAGATTTGGTTGAATAATTTTTAGGAATTAATGTTTAAAAAACACCCCTAAAGTCCCCTCAAAGGGACAAACTAAACCAATAGTTTTTCTTGGAAAGATTAACCAAACACGTACTAAACAAGATATTCCTGATGCAATTACTGCTGATAAAGATACAGTAGCAGTTAAAATACTTAATCACCCTTTAACACTACAATTGTTAGAGCAACTTCATTTTCCCTTAACGGCACCAAGTGCAAACCCTTTTGGGAGTATCAGTCCAACATCGGCAAAACAAGCTGAGAACTATTTTAAAAATGATATTAAAATGGTTTTAGATGGAGGTGCCTGTAAAAATAGTATTGAATCAAGCATCGTAGGTTTTGAAAATGGCAATCCTGTTATTTATCGTTTAGGCTCAATTTCAATTGAAGATATAGAATCTGTAATTAGTAAAATTTCAGTTAATAATAATAAAATTAAACCAGATGCTCCTAGCATGCTAACTCATCATTATGCACCATCAACAGAAACCATCTTAACTGATACTATTTCTGATAAAATTAAAAAACTCACTAGCAAACAAATTGGTGTTATTGTGTTTAATAGATTAATAAAAAATGATTCTATTAAAAAACTAATTACACTTTCTGAAAAAAGTGATTTAAATGAAGCTGCAACAAATTTATATAATACATTGCATCAACTTAATAGCAACCATTTAGATATTATAATTGCTGAAAAATTTCCTGATTACGGTTAAGGAAAATCTATAAACGACAGATTGCAAAGAGCAACTTTTAAAGACTAATATTAACGTCTTTTCTTTTTGTTTTTAAACTTGACTTTGTTTTTACGCCTATTAAACGGAATAGCGTCATCATAAGTATTTTTAGCTTCACCTGTTGGTTTATTTTTTCGCCACTTTTCTGATTTTTCTGGAAGCAATACTTTTAATAAATCTTTACGTCCTAATTTATTTAAGGTACTTTTAATCCAAGCTTTATTTTCATCTTTATACCAAAAGAAAAAGCGGTGTTGCTCATCCTTTTCTTTTCGGGTTTTTGGTGTATTTACTTTTTGCAAGGTATACGGATGATAACCACTATAATAAATAACGGTAGCCACCGTCATTGGTGTTGGTGTAAATCCTTGTACTTGTTCTAACTGAAAACCCATGTCTTTAGTTTCGGCAGCCAAATTAGCCATGTCTTCAACCTCACAAGCTGGGTGATTCGAAATAAAATAAGGAATCAATTGTAGCTTCAATCCTTTCTTAATATTAATCTTATCGAAGCGTTCCTTAAACTTATGGAAATACCTAAAAGACGGCTTTCTCATTAATTTCAAAACTGGATCGCTAGTATGCTCTGGAGCTACTTTTAGTCGTCCAGAAACATGCTTAGTCATCACTTCTTCGGTGTAATCATCTAACTCTTTAGGGTCGGCATTTTTATTAAATTCGGGCACTAACATATCATGACGAATACCAGAACCTATAAACGATTTTTTTATTTTAGGATGCTTATCAACTGCTTGATATAAATCGGTTAGTGGTTTATGAGAAGTATCTAAATTACTACATATTACAGGCGAAATACAAGAAGGTGCTACACACTTATCACAGATAGACTGTATTTTTCCCTTCATCTTGTACATATTAGCACTTGGCCCACCAATATCTGACAAATAGCCTTTAAAATCAGGCATATTAGCAACAATATCAACTTCTTTTAAAACAGACTCTTGACTACGAGATGCAATAAACTTACCTTGATGTGCCGAAATAGTACAGAAACTACAACCACCAAAACACCCACGGTGTATGTTGATGGAAAACTTAATCATTTCAAACGCAGGAATGGGACCGCGCTTATTATATTTTGGATGCGGTAAACGTGTATAAGGCAAATCGAAAGACGCATCAATTTCAGCTTCCGTCATCGTAGGATATGGCGGATTAATCATCAACGTTTTATCTCCTACTTTCTGAAAAATTCGTCTTGCCGCTAATTTATTAGATTCTTGTTCTATAACCTTAAAGTTAGACGCATACTTTCTCCTATCTTTTAAACAGATGTCATGTGAAGCGATTTCAACATCTTCCCAATTACTATTTTTAGGAATTTTAGCATCGGCATCTAATAAAACAGCCGTTTGTTTAATAGTATTAATACTAGAAAACGGCACGCCTTTTTGTAGTAAACGCACGACTTCGCGTAAAGGTTGTTCGCCCATACCATACACTAACATATCGGCTTTAGAACTTTCTAAAATGGTAGGCATCAAAGTATCACTCCAATAATCGTAATGTGTTACACGACGCAATGAGGCTTCAATACCGCCAATTAAAATAGGTGTATCTGGCCATTTTTCTTTTAAGATATTCGAATACACAGTTGTTGCATAATCTGGTCTAAAACCAATATCGCCATTAGGCGTGTAAGCATCTTTATCACGACGCTTTTTATTAGCATTATAATTGCTAAGCATAGGATCCATACAACCTCCAGTAACACCAAAAAATAATTTTGGCTTACCCATTTTTACAAAATCCTGAAGATTATCATTTACATTTGGTTGCGGTACAATGGCCACTCGCAATCCATAACTTTCTAAAATACGACCAATAACTGCGGGACCAAAAGATGGATGATCTACATAAGCATCTCCACTAAATAGAATAACATCTAGTGCATCCCAACCACGTATTTTAACCTCTTTGTTTGTGGTAGGTAACCAATCTGAAAGTTTTAATTCTTGCATAGCCCTGCAAAAATAGATAAAAATAGCTTCTCATATAATATTATTGGTTTTTGCTCATTCTTTTAGCAACTGATAATCATTTAAATTCATAGCTAATATGTTCATAAAAAAATCAAATTAAAAAGCATTCAACCCTATAAAATAGAATGTTTCTAAATCAAAAATAGCCTACTTTTATATGTTGAAAGTTTTCGTCTTTTAAACGGTTCAATTCTTTAAAAGAAATGATATTAATGCTTTAAAACTATAGAATATTTAGAAATCACAAGATGACTAAGCAGGAAGACCAAGATTATGTTCCTAAATATCTTCAATTCTTTGGAGAAAATACCGAACTTTATTTTGCAATAACGAGCGGAAGCTTTTGGTTTTTAGGTGTTGTTACTTCATTTATCTCTAATATTCCTGAAATTGTATCAATTGTTCTTTTTATAATAGGCGGTCTTTTTGGTGCTTATTTTACTTTTATTACAGCTGGAAAAGATATTCTTAAAGGAAAACTTCAAATAGATTTTTTAATGCTTTTCGCTGCCCTAGGCGCAGCTGCTTTAGGGAAATACGGCGAAGGTACCTTACTGCTTTTTCTATTTAGTTTAGGTCATGCCTTAGAACATTACGCCATGAAACGGGCAAGAAAATCGATTGCTGCGCTTTCCAATTTAACACCGCCAATAGCATTAGTAAGAATACATGATGTTATTACTGAAATTTCTATAGAAGAGCTGGAACTAGGTGATATTATTATAGTAAAACCTAATTCTAAAATTGCGGCAGACGGTGTTGTTATAAAAGGAACAAGCGCTGTTAATCAAGCGCCTATTACAGGTGAAAGTGTTCCTGTTGATAAATACTCATCTGAGAATTGGCAAAATAAAAATGAGGTTACAAAACTAAAAGCTGAACATCGAGTGTTTGCTGGAACCATTAATGGTAATGGTGCTTTAGAGGTAAAGGTTTTGAAACAGGCTAAAGATAGTACGCTATCTCGTTTAATAAACCTAGTTAAAGAAGCCGAAACTCAAAAATCGCCAACACAACAACTCACTGATAAATTTGAAAAAAATTATGTTCCTACAGTTTTAGCTGTGGTATTTTTACTATGCTTTGGGTTTTTAATTATAGATGAAACCTTTCAGGAAAGTTTTTACAGAGCCATGTCTGTTTTAATAGCAGCCTCACCTTGTGCCTTAGCCATCTCTACACCAAGTGCTGTATTAGCTGGTATTGCAAGAGCTGCTCGCCAAGGTGTATTAATTAAAGGCGGACGACCATTAGAAGACTTAGGTAGTGTACGTGCTATTGCATTTGATAAAACAGGAACCCTTACCCAAGGCAAACCAATACTTACTCATGCTATTCCATTTAAAAAAAACACTAAAGAACAATTACTAAAAGCCGCAATTGCAGTAGAAAAATTAAGCGATCACCCACTAGCAGCAGCTATTGTTCAAGGAGGAGAAAAGGAACTTGAAGACATTAGTATTTTACCTGCAGATAATTTACAATCACTAACAGCACGAGGCATTAAAGCCCAATGGAATAACAGCATAGTACATATTGGTAATCGCAGACTCTTTAAAGAATTAACAGGAAAAAAGGTTCCAACCGAAATTCATGAAAAAATGCTAGAGCTAGAATCTAGCGGACATACCTCGATGATTGTTCATCAAGACAACACCTATTTAGGAATTATATCTGTTATGGATATTCCCCGACCTGAAGCAGCAGAAACTCTTACAGCTTTAAAGAAAATGGGCATAAAAAAAATGGTTATGCTAACAGGAGATCATCAAAAAGTAGCAGATGCCATTGCCAAAAAAATTGGTATTACAGATCCATTAGGAAGTTTACTTCCTGAAGAAAAAGTAAAAGCAATAGAAAAATTAAAGGAAGAAATAAGTCATGTTGCCATGGTTGGCGATGGGGTTAATGATGCTCCAGCCATGGTAAAAAGTACTGTTGGTATCGCTATGGGAGCAGCAGGCTCTGATGTTGCATTAGAAACAGCAGATATTGCTTTGTTAGCCGACAAATTAGACAACCTTCCTTTTGCTATTGGTTTAAGCAGAAAAGCAAAAGACATTATAAAACAAAATTTAATTATCAGTTTAGGTATGGTAGCCATTCTTGTGCCTTTAACCATTCTGGGAACTATAGCACTTGGACCAGCTGTAATAGGTCATGAAGGTTCAACTTTAATAGTTGTTTTAAATGCACTTAGATTATTAAGCTACAACCCTTCGAATAAAGATTTTAAATGAATTTTTAAAACAAGATTCTTAAACATATCATTTCCCTAACAATACCCTTATAATCAAGCATTTTTATTTTATAAAAGTATATTGATTAATCTAGGAAAAAATTACTATGTTACTATTTGGTAATCAATCAGATTATCGTACATTTGCAAACTCTTTTTGAGAGAGGAATGTTTAATAAAAATAATTTAAAAACGTGGACACATTAAGCTACAAAACCATTTCAGCCAATAAAGCTACTGCAGATAAGCAGTGGGTTTTAGTTGATGCTGAAGGTCAAACTTTGGGCCGTTTAGCTTCTAAAGTAGCAATACTTTTAAGAGGAAAACACAAGCCTAGCTTCACACCACACGTTGATTGCGGAGATAACGTAATTGTTATTAACTCTGAAAAAATCAACTTAACTGGAAACAAATGGAATGACAAAACGTACATTCGTCACACAGGTTATCCAGGTGGTCAAAGAAGTTTAACTGCGACAGAAATGTTTGGGAAAGACCCAGCAAGACTCGTAGAAAAATCAGTTAAAGGAATGCTACCTAAAAACAAATTAGGTGCAACTTTATTCCGTAATCTAACAGTTGTTGTTGGTTCAGAACATGCACATGCTGCTCAAAAACCAAAAACAATAAACTTAAACGAATTCAAATAATGGATGTAATTCACAAAATTGGCCGTAGAAAGACGGCTGTTGCTCGTGCTTATGTTTCTCCAGGAAAAGGAAACATTACGATTAATAAAAAAGACTTAACTAATTATTTTACTACTGCTACTTTACAGTACAAAGTAAAACAACCATTAGTTATGACTAACAATGACAGCAACTTTGATATTACAGTAAATGTATATGGAGGTGGTATTACTGGTCAAGCAGAAGCTGTTCGTTTAGCAATTTCTCGTGCTATGTGCGAAGTTGATGCTGAGAACAGATTAACATTAAAACCAGAAGGTTTATTAACAAGAGACCCAAGAATGGTTGAACGTAAGAAATTCGGTCAGAAGAAAGCTCGTAAGAAATTTCAATTCTCTAAACGTTAATATCCTGAACTTGGTTCAGGATCTGGTAATCAGAATCCTTTATCATTTTCAAACAAAACAAAATTTAAACAAGTTATTGTTGTCCTAGTGTAAAAACAGGATTTAGTTTAGCATCTAAATAGTTAAGGCGAATTTTAATAATGACCACTTAATTATTGCTAATTCAACAGAACGTAAACTATTACAAAATGGCAGTAGAAGTAAAAGAATTACTTGAAGCAGGTGTACACTTCGGTCACCTTACACGTAAGTGGGATCCAAACATGGCTCCTTACGTATATATGGAGCGTAATGGCATCCATATTATAAACCTTTACAAAACAGCAGCTAAAATTGATGAAGCAGGTGCAGCACTTGCTAAAATTGCAGCTTCTGGACGTAAAATATTATTTGTTGCAACAAAAAAACAAGCAAAAGATATCGTTGCTGAAAAAGCAGGAGAAATTAACATGCCTTACATCACTGAAAGATGGCCAGGTGGTATGCTAACTAACTTTGTTACTATTAGAAAAGCTGTTAAAAAAATGGCTTCTATTGATAGAATGAAAAAAGACGGTACTTTCTTAACCTTATCTAAAAAAGAACGTTTACAAGTTGATCGTTTAAGAGCTAAGTTAGAAAAAAACTTAGGTTCTATAGTAGATATGACACGTTTACCAGGTGCTTTATTTGTTGTAGATATTAAACGTGAGCACATCGCGATTAAAGAAGCTCAAAAATTAAACATTCCTATTTTTGCAATGGTTGATACCAACTCTGACCCTCGTCAAGTTGATTATGTAATCCCAGCAAACGATGACGCTTCTAAATCTATTGATAAAATTTTATCTCACGTAACATCTGCAGTATCTGAAGGATTAGCAGAACGTAAAGCTGAAAAAGAAGCAGCAGAATCTTCAAAAGAAGAAGCTCCAAAAGCTAAAGCAGCTCCAGCTAAAAAAGCTATTGCTGAAGAAGAAGAATAAACAATATTAATACAACACAAATAAGTCGTTTAATTCTTTTCTTTATTGAAAATTTATTGAGCGACTTTTTTAAATTATAATAACTATGAGTACTACAGTAAAAATTACAGCGGCTGAAGTAAATAAATTAAGACAAGCTACTGGTGCAGGTATGATGGACTGCAAAAAAGCTTTAGTTGAAGCTGAAGGCGATTTCGACAAAGCTATAGAAGTTTTACGTAAAAAAGGTCAAAAAGTGGCTGCAAAAAGAGCTGACCGTGAGTCTAGTGAAGGTGCTGCTGTTTCTAAAATAAATGCAGACAACACTGCTGGTGTTGCTATTGTATTAGGTTGTGAAACTGATTTTGTTGGTAAAAACGAAAACTTTTTAGCTTTAGCTAATCAATTAGCAGAAATTGCTCTAAACTACGAAACTAAAGAAGCTTTTTTAGCGGCAGATTTTGGAGGTATGACTGTTGCCGATAAATTAATCGAGCAAACAGGTGTTGTTGGTGAAAAATTAGAAATCAACGCTTTTGAAAAATTAGAAGCTCCTTACATTGGAACTTATGTACACATTAACAAAATTGCTGCTTTAGTTGGTTTATCTGCAAAAGTAGATAACGCTGAAACTTTAGCTAAAGATATTGCTATGCAAATTGCATCAATGGGTGCAACTACATTATCTTATAAAGATTTTGATCCTGCATACATCGCATCTGAAACTGAAGCAAGAATTGCTGTTATTGAAAAAGATAATATTGAATTAGGTCGTTTAGGTAAAACTCTTAAAAACGTACCTCAATATATTTCAATGGCACAATTAACTCCTGAAGTTCTTGCAAAAGCTGAAGAAGCTGCAAAAGCTGAATTAAAAGCTGAAGGTAAACCAGAACAAATTTGGGATAGAATTTTACCTGGTAAAATGGAACGTTTCATTTCAGACAATACAACTTTAGATCAAGAACAATGTTTATTAGATCAAAAGTTTATTAAAGATGAAAAAATAGATGTTTCTAAATATGTAGCATCATACGGTGATGTTGCCTTAACAGGTTTTAAACGTGTTACTTTAGGATAATAATTTTTGCATTAGCAAAAACTTTATAAAACAAAAACCACTACTCAAAAGAGAGTAGTGGTTTTTTTATACACAAATTCGCGATTTATAAAAATTCAAAAAATAAAAAATTTATGTAGCTTTGCTAAACTTTTGTTTCCACAACTATGGAAAATGGAAACCTCATAAACAACACATGAAATACAAAAGAATACTCCTTAAACTATCAGGTGAAGCCTTAATGGGAACTCGCCAATACGGTATAGACCCTGAGCGATTAGCCGAATATGCACAAGACATAAAAACAATTACCGATAAAGGTATAGAAGTTGCCATAGTTATTGGTGGTGGTAATATTTTTAGGGGTGTTGCTGGTGCTAGTAAAGGTATGGATCGTGTACAAGGAGACCATATGGGCATGCTTGCAACTGTTATTAATGGTTTAGCACTACAAGGAGCACTAGAAGATGCAGGAATGCCAACTAGATTACAAACAGCTATTAAAATTAATGAAGTAGCAGAACCTTTTATAAGAAGAAAAGCGATGCGTCATCTTGAAAAAGGACGTGTTGTTATTTTTGGTGGCGGTACAGGAAATCCTTATTTTACAACAGATTCGGCAGCAGTTTTAAGAGCTATTGAAATTGAAGCGGATGTTATTTTAAAAGGAACACGTGTTGATGGTATTTATAATGCCGATCCTGAAAAAGATTCAAATGCGGTAAAATTCGATAACATTTCCTTTGATGATGTTTTAAGAAAAGGTTTGAAAGTTATGGACACAACGGCTTTCACTTTAAGTCAAGAAAACGCATTACCTATTATTGTTTTTGACATGAACAAAAAAGGTAATTTACTTAAAGTCGTTTCTGGAGAAAACATAGGAACCGAAGTAAACCTATAACATTTGGCGTAATTTTTGTATTTATTGAATTTTAAATTTTAAAAACAATGAACGAAGACATACAATTTATATTAGATACCACAAAAGAAGCAATGGATAATGCTATTAAGCATTTAGAAAAACAATTGACCAACATTAGAGCAGGAAAAGCAAGTCCTGCAATGCTTGGTAGTGTTATGGTAGATTATTACGGTTCACAAACACCGCTAAGTCAAGTTGCTAATGTAAACACTCCTGATGGTAGAACTATAACGGTACAACCTTGGGAAAAAAACATGTTACAAGAAATAGAACGCGGTATTGCTTATGCAAATCTCGGGTTTAACCCAATGAATAATGGAGAAACTATTATTATTAATGTTCCGCCTTTAACCGAAGAGCGCAGACGTAACTTAGCAAAACAAGCTAAGTCTGAGGCTGAAGATGCTAAAATAAGTATAAGAACTGCACGAAAAGATGCTAATAACGACATCAAAAAAAATGATGATGTTTCAGAAGACTTAAAAAAGAATGCCGAAATTGATGTGCAACAAATGACTGATAAGTACGTTAAAAAGGTTGATGAAATTTTCGATAATAAGGAAAAAGAAATCATGACAGTATAATTTGAAAAGCGACTAAAATGTCGCTTTTTTTATAAACCCTATTTGTTGTAGCACATGTTTAAGCATTGTTTTCTTTTCTTATTTATTTTTTACAATGTGACAATGCATGGTCAAACCAATGCACAAAACATCAATGAACCTACACAGGATTCTATTAATAAAAGTGAATTTATAAAACATCTTGGTAATGGTTATCTGCCTACTAAATACTTCAACTTCGATTTAAGATATTTAATTAAATATAATCAATACGAAGCTCTTAGAACAGGAATAGGCGGTATCACTAATGATAGATTCTCCAAAAAATTCAGAGTTAATAGTTACCTAGTTTATGGCTTTAGAGACCATCGATTTAAATACAGTATTGGTGGTGGTTTAAGAATTGCTAAAAAAACTAATACTTGGCTTGATTTTTCTTATACAGATGATTTACAAGAAACAGGTAGCACCAAATTTTTAACAGACAAACGTTTTTTTCAATTTTTTGAACCTCGTTTGTTAAACATTGATTTGTTTCATAAACATATAACAAAGTCAATAGATTTAGAACATCAGTTAACACCTTTTTTATTAACTGAAACTCAATTTGCAATAAGCAAAATAGACCCAACTTATAACTACAGTTTTAATTTTGATGGTAATACATTTGAAAATTTCGATTTAAGTATTGCTAAAGTCGCACTACAGTGGAGTCCATTTAATACTTACAAAACTTCACAAAAAATAGTTAAAGAAACTAAAGAAGGGTTTCCAAAATTCACACTTCAATACACCAAAAGTTTTAAAGATGTTTTTAATGGTGATTTTAACTTTTCTAAATTAGATTTTAGAACCATTCATCAAATAGGAACAAAAGATAATGGGTTAACTAGAATTATATTAGTATCTGGAATTACAAAAGGAAATACGCCTCTAACTCATTTATACCATGCGTACCCAAACAACATAAATAAAGAAACTATTTTGCAACGTTTCTCAGTAGCTGGGATAAATAGTTTTGAAACCATGTTTTTTAACGAGTTTTTTTCTGATAAATTTGCAACACTTCAAATTAAACATTACCTAAAACCTTTTAATGTTTCCGAACGCTATAAGCCACAACTGGTACTAATAACACGTTATGCTATTGGTGATATAAAAAACCCTGAAAGACATCAAAATGTTACTTTTAGTTCATTAAAAAAAGGGTACACAGAATCTGGCTTTGAAATTAATAAATTACTTTTTGGCTTCGGATTAAGCTTTACTTATCGATATGGAGCATTCCACTTACCTGAATTTGGAGATAATGTTGCTTTTAAGTTTACATTTAACGTCTCTTTATGAGGTAATACACTTGTTTTTTCTACCTTTGCGCATCTTTTTACACAAGGCATGTTTAAACTTTTTTCTAAAGACTTTTGGGACGTAATTGCAAGATTGATTTTGCGCAATAAAATTATCATCTTAATTAGTATTGTTATTATTACTTTATTGTTTAGTACGCAATGGAAATATATGCGTTTTACGTATACCGAAGCTAATTTGCTACCTGACGATCATGAGGTAAATATAACTTATAATGACTTTTTACAAAAGTTTGGAGAAGAAGGAAACTTAATTGTAATTGGTGTAAAAGATAGCACCTTATTTACTGTAGAAAAATTAAATGCTTGGAATAAATTAAGTAATAGCTTTAAAAAAGATACTGCTGTAGAATCTGTTATATCTATAAAAGATTTACAGAAACTAGTAAAAGATACTAAGAATGAAAAATTTGCTTTAGAACCCTTTATTAAGGACTCTATTTCTACTATTAAGCAAATTGAAACACTTCAAAATGAGCTTTTTAACAAGTATCCGTTTTATGATAACTTTTTATTCAATAAAGAAACTAAAACTATAAGAAGTGCTATTTACTTAAATAAAGATATTGTAAATACCTCGGCAAGAAAAGACTTTGTTGTTAATGTATTAATTCCAAATATTGAAGCCTTTGAAACTGAATACAATTTAGATGTTAGAGTATCGGGCATGCCCTATATTCGAACTCTAAATTCGCAAAATATTATTAAGGAAATAAACCTTTTTGTTATTGCAGCTTTATTGGTAACCTCACTTATTTTCTTTTTCTTTTTTAGGTCATTTAGAGCAACTATTATTTCTTTAATTGTTGTTTGTATAGGAGTTGCATGGACTTTAGGAATTATAGGCTTATTAAGGTATGAAGTAAGTGTTTTAACAGCTCTTATTCCTCCATTAATTATTGTAATTGGTATTCCTAATTGTATCTTTTTAATAAACAAATATCAGCACGAAGTAAAGTTACATGGTAATAAAGTAAAATCGTTACAGCGTGTTATCACAAAAATTGGGAATGCTACATTAATGACTAATGTAACTACCGCATCTGGATTTGCCACTTTTATTCTAACAGAAAGCTCCTTATTAAAAGAATTTGGTATCGTAGCCTCACTAAGTATTTTAGCTATTTTCATTCTTTGTTTACTTATTATACCTATTATTTACACGTTTTTACCTTATCCTAAAGATAGACATTTAGAACATTTAAATAAAAAATGGATAGGTGGGTTTGTTAACTGGATGGAATGGATGGTTCGCAAAAAACGTATTGCTATTTATGCTACTTGGCTAGTACTTCTTATTGTTAGTATAATTGGTATTTATCAAATAAAAATTTCAGGCAGTTTAATTGAAGATATGCCTCAAAAGTCAGAATTTGTAAATGATATTCGTTTTTTTGAAAATGAATTCAATGGTATTATGCCTCTAGAAATCATGGTAGATACCAAGCGTAAAAAAGGAGTTATGAAACTTTCTACGCTAAAACGTATGGATGAACTAGAAGATTTAATTATTGAAACTCCAGAATTATCTAAACCAATATCTGTTGTAAGTTTAGTAAAATATTCTAAGCAGGCTTACTATAATGGTAATCCTAAATTTTATCAATTACCAACGTCTCAAGAAAATAGTTTCATTTTATCTTATGCAAAAAAATCGACTTCAAATGTAGACTTACTAAACAACTTTGTTGATAAAACTGGTCAATATGCTCGTATCACAACTTTTATGAAAGATATTGGTACCGATAAAATGGAGCGTATTGAAGAAAACCTTCAAACTAAAATAGATAAAGCTTTTCCAAAAGAAAAATACGATATCACAATAACAGGAAAGGCTTTAGTATTCCAAAAAGGAACTAAATATCTTGTCAAAAATTTAGCCATTTCATTATCGCTTGCCATAATTTTAATTTCAATTTTTATGGCCTATATGTTTAGATCTGGGCGAATGATAGTGATTTCTCTTATTCCTAACTTATTACCGCTAGTTATTACTGCTGGTTTAATGGGATACATAGGAGTTCCTATAAAACCTTCAACCATATTAGTCTTTAGTATTGCTTTTGGAATTTCGGTAGATGATACTATTCACTTTTTAGCAAAATATCGCCAAGAATTACAAACTAATAATTGGAAAATTAAAACATCGGTTTATGGTGCTTTAAGAGAAACAGGAGTAAGTATGTTTTATACCTCAATAGTACTTTTCTTTGGTTTTTCTGTTTTTACAATTTCTAGCTTTGGTGGCACCGTAGCTCTAGGTGCTTTAGTTTCTACAACTTTATTATTTGCAATGCTTTCAAACCTCTTATTACTTCCATCACTATTACTCTCTTTAGAACGTAGTATTGCTAATAAAGAAGTACTAAGAAAACCTTCTATTAATATCATTCCTGATGAAGATGATACAGAAGAACAAGAATTTTAACATACAAATTACAGTTTAGAACCTAATTATGTTAAAAAAAATAAATTACACCGAATTTTTGGAATTTATAATTTCAATTTTAACAATTTAAACCATTATATTTACATTTCAAAATAAGTATTTATGCAATTACGCTCCGTTTCAGAATTATTAACGCAAAACATTATTTTAACTGAAGTAGAAATTAAAGGATGGGTTCGAACTTTTAGAGCTAATCGATTTATAGCTTTAAATGACGGATCAACAATTAATAATATACAGTGTGTTTTAGATTTTGAAAAGTTTGATGAATCACTTTTAAAAAGAATAACTACAGGTGCAGCTATTCATATTAAAGGCGAATTAGTTGAAAGCCAAGGAAAAGGACAAAAAGTAGAAATACAAGTGAATCACTTAGAAGTTTTAGGAGATTCAGACCCTGAAACCTATCCTATTCAACCTAAAAAACATTCCTTTGAGTTTTTAAGAGAAAACGCCCATTTACGCACCAGAACAAACACATTTAGTGCTATAATGCGCTTACGCTCTGCTTTATCATTTGCTGTTCATAAATATTTTAATGAAAATGGATTCTATTATATGCACTCACCTATTATTACAGGAAGTGATGCTGAAGGGGCAGGTGAAATGTTTAAAGTTTCTAGTTTAGATGCCAAAAACCCACCTCTAAATGACGAAGGAAATATAGATTATTCTAAAGATTTCTTTGGAAAGGAAACCAACCTTACTGTGTCTGGTCAACTAGAAGCAGAAACCTACGCCATGTCTTTAGGTAAAGTCTATACATTTGGACCTACTTTTAGAGCTGAAAACTCAAATACATCAAGGCATTTAGCAGAGTTCTGGATGATAGAACCTGAAGTTGCTTTTATGGATTTAGCTGGCAATATGGATTTAGCTGAAGATTTCCTTAAATATGTAATAACTTATATTTTAGAAAATAATCGTGAAGATTTAGAATTTTTAAATAAACGCTTACTAGACGAAGAAAAAACAAAACCTCAGGCAGAACGAAGTGATTTAAGTTTAATTGAAAAATTAAATTTCGTAATAGAAAACAACTTTAAACGTGTTAGCTATACTGAAGCAATCGACATTTTAAAAAATAGCAAACCCAATAAAAAGAAAAAATTCAAATATATAATTAATGAATGGGGCTCTGATTTACAAAGTGAACACGAACGTTTTCTAGTAGAAAAACATTTTAAATGTCCAGTAATACTATTTGATTATCCTGCAAATATTAAGGCCTTTTATATGCGTTTAAATGAAGATGGTAAAACCGTAAGAGCCATGGATATTTTATTCCCTGGTATTGGTGAAATTGTTGGTGGCGCACAACGTGAAGAACGTTTAGATATCTTAAAAGAAAAAATGGCTGCTATTAATATCCCCGAAGAAGATTTATGGTGGTATTTAGATTTGCGTAAATTTGGTACTGCAGTACATTCTGGTTTCGGACTCGGTTTTGAACGCTTAGTTATGTTTGCTACAGGAATGAGTAATATTAGAGATGTTATTCCTTTTCCAAGAACACCTCAAAATGCACAATTTTAGTAAATTTTCATAAAAAAGGAAAGTTGGCACAACTTTGGTAGGCTAATTCCTTTTTTTATCTTTGAGCAACAACCTTAAATCGAAACATGCTTAAGCAATATTTACAATTTAAATTATCGCAAAAACTATCACCGCAGCAAATTCAATTAATGAAATTGATACAGTTGCCTACACAAGCATTTGAACAACGATTAAAACAAGAATTGGAAGAAAACCCAGCTCTTGAAGGCGGGAAAGAAGATATTGAAAATGAATATGATTCTGATTTAGACAATACCGATGATTTTGGAGATAGTGAAACAATTAATGCAGAAGATATTAATGTTGATGAATATTTAAGTGATGATGAAATTCCAGAATATCGCACACAGGCAAATAATTACAGTAGTGATGATGAAGAAAAAACCATGCCTTATGCCGCTGGAACATCTTTTACTCAACACTTAATAAATCAATTAAACACCTACAGACTATCTGATGAAGAACGAGATATTGCAGAGTTCCTAGTAGGTAGTGTAGATGAAAGCGGTTATATACGTAGAGACATAAGTGACATTATGGACGATTTGGCTTTCACTCAAAATGTTTACACCACAGAAGAAAATATTGAAAAAGTTTTAAAAATTGTTCACCAATTAGATCCTGCTGGCGTTGGAGCAAGAAACTTACAAGAATGTCTTAGTATTCAATTACATAGAAAAGAAAAAACACCAGATTGCTTATTAGCAATTAATATTATTGATAATGCTTTTGAACAGTTTACTAAAAAACATTATCAAAAATTACTTCAAAAATTTAATATTACTGAAGCTCAATTAAAAGATGCTATTTCAGATATTGAGCACTTAAATCCAAAACCAGGAGGTTCTTACGCAGGAAATAATAGAATTGTTGAACACGTAGTTCCTGATTTTGCAATTAAAATTGTTGATGGTGAATTAGAGTTAACATTAAACGGAAGAAACGCACCAGAACTTCATGTATCTAGAGAGTATAGTAATATGCTAAATGGCTACAAAGAATCTAAAGATAAATCGAAATCACAAAAAGACGCTGTTACTTTTATAAAACAAAAATTAGACGCTGCTAAATGGTTTATTGAAGCCATAAAACAACGCCAACAAACTTTATTTATAACAATGAGTGCTATTATGCACTACCAAAGCGAGTATTTTTTAACTGGAGACGAACGCAATTTAAAACCTATGATTCTTAAAGATATTGCAGATGAAATATCTATGGATGTTTCTACAGTATCAAGGGTAGCAAATAGTAAGTATGTTGACACACCTTATGGCACAAAACTGATTAAAGAATTCTTTTCTGAATCTATGAAAAATGATCAAGGTGAAGATGTTTCAACCAGAGAAATAAAGAAAATTTTAGAGACTGTTATTGAAGAAGAAAACAAGAAAAAACCATTAACCGACGAAACTTTAGCATCTATTTTAAAAGAAAAAGGGTATCCTATTGCTCGCCGTACAGTTGCAAAGTATAGAGAGCAACTGGATATACCAGTAGCTCGTTTACGTAAAAAAATATAATGAATTGGCTTTTAAAAAGTATATCGTATATTTTTCACCCATTATTAATGCCTCTTTTAGGCGTTCTATTTTATTTCTCAAAAACACCTAGATTTATACCTGCAGAGATTAAACAAGCAAAAATTGTTTCTTTAATTATACTTACTGTTCTTCTACCTATAATTCTCTATTTTTTGCTAAAAACATTAGGAAAAGTAAAATCGATATACTTAAAAAACACAAATGAACGTATATACCCTTTAGCTCTTAATTCCATTGTCATTATTATTGTAATACAACGCGTTTTAACACCAACACAAGTATTAGAGCTTTACTACTTTTTTGTTGGGATCTTAATTTCTACAATGACGTGTTTATTACTTGCAATTATGAAATTTAAGGCAAGTATACATATGATCTCTGTTTCTGGAGTTTTTATGTTTTTTGCAGCCTTAAGTATTCACTTTAGCATTAATATTAACGGTACTTTGGCTTTAATGATGATTGTTTTAGGAGCAGTTGCAACTTCTAGGTTACATTTAAAAGCTCATACTTATAAAGAATTAATTATGGGATTATTTGTTGGCATTATTCCACAGCTCATATTAATCCAATATTGGTTATAGAATATAAAACATTAACCCAATCTTTATAACATTCATATTTAAAGGCTGTCCACTTACTTTAGCTTCATCAGAAAAAATAGAATTTAAAGCATAATACATATGAACATTCCATGTATTATAACCAACGCTTAATGTTAAACCATATTGAATTTTATTAAAATCATCAATATTAGTATACTTAAAATCACCTAAATCTCCGATATATTTAGTTTTATTTGCAAACATATAACTAAGCTTAAAACCCGTATAAATACGCCAAAAATTATACTCTGTAGGTGTCGAGGTACGCCATCTAAATTCTAAAGGAACTTCAATAAAATGATTAGAAAATTTATTTTTGGTATATGTATTATCATCTAATAAAATACTGTACGATACATTGCCTTGATTGTCTTTACTAACAAGTATATTTTCATTAAAAGAATTAGCTGAATAGCCTAGTCCTAAACCAATAGAAACATTTCTCTTTTTATTTACAGGCATGTCTCTTATAAAGCCTAAATGGAAACCACTAGAAAATCCACTTTGAGATAAATCTTTTGGTTTATTTCCAAATAAATTATTTGTTACACCAATATAAAATTGATCTTCACGATAAAGTGAATCAATATCTTTAAGAACAACTTCTTGTGCATTAATTGTAATCACAAAAAAAACAACATTTATCAAAGTCAATAATTTCTTCATCAAAACAAAATTATAGTTACCATAAACAAAAAGGGTATTCTATTAAAGAACACCCTTATATATTTAACAAATTAAGATTATTTTACTTAATTACTCAATGCATCACCACTACCTGTTGTGTAGTTAATTTTTAATGCATTTACTTTTCTTAACTCTTGCTTAACATCACCAACTATACCCATATTTGCATCTTTATCAATTTTTAAAGATACTGTTAAAAATGGAATAAGCTCTTCTCTTAACGCAGCTCTTTCTGCCCCAATAAAAGCAGCTATATCAGCAACATCAGCAAAATTATCGTTTAATTGTATTCTTGCCTCAGTACCAAAATTCTTATAGTTATCATTAGGTTTACCCATATATATATAACTAACAGGATTCTTTTTATCTAGCTTTTCTATTTGATTAGCTAAAGGCAACGTATTCTTTATCTTTAGCGTATCTTCTCTCATTACAGTAGCAACCATAAAAAAGAATAATAACATGAATACAATATCTGGTAATGATGCTGTGTTAATTGGAGCTAATCCTCCATCTTTTTTCTTTTTAAATTTAGACATATTACTCTCTATTTATATAATTCTACATTACCTAATTTTGTACTTCCGATAGCTTTTGAGGAATTTCTTCTTTAATCAAATCTATAAGTGCTTTCAACTTATCCTTATTACCAGGCCACTGAACACTTTTGTAATTCTCTTGCATTTGAACAAAATTCATTCCAGGAAACCCTTTTTGTGGGCCTAACTGTAGTGCTCTTCTATTTCTTAATACATTATAAGCTGCTACTAATTCGTTTTGTACAGATATATACGCTGAATAAGAAGTCTCTCTATCATTAGCTAAAGAAATAATTGCTTTTTCAGGATTATCAGATGAAGATGGATCCTTTTTTCCCTGACAAAAACTACAAGACTTATCTCCATTATTATCTAAAAATTCAACAGCAGCTGCTCTTAAATCTTTGAGTTGCATTTCCTCATCTTCTACTAATAATTGATTGTTTTTGTTTATTAAAACAGTAAAAATATTTTTCTGTTTAATAATAACATCAACATCTGAATCATCAATAGGAGGCAATTTTCTGTTTATACCAGAATCCTTTTCTATGGTAGTAGTAACCAAGAAAAAGATTAATAGTAAGAAAGCAATGTCAGCCATTGAGCCTGCATTAACTTCTGGTGCTGCTCTTTTTGCCATATTATTTTACCATTTTTTTAATTCCGAAAAACAACATAGATCCTCCTGCAATTAAAATAAGTGCATAAAACAAGTACAAACCTGCTCCTAATAATTGAGAACCTCCTGCTGATAAAGAACCTCCATCTTTTAAAGGTGTTTCAACCCCAGTAGCTAATCCAAAATAACATATAGCTGATAGTAAAGCAAATATACCAAGACCTTTTAAAGTGCTTTTAAGCTTATCTCCATCAGATAAAATGTTTTTCAAACTAAATATAACTACAAAAGCTAATGTTAAAAAGAAAACAACGTATCCTATATACATAAATGTATTTACAGATCCACTTGATTCTCCAGCTTTTATAGCTTCATCTCCTGCTGATATTATCATAGCTAGAAACACTATAGAAAGTACCCCTACAACTGCTAATAATATAGTTAATATTTTTTTCATCTGTTTAAATTTTATTGTGTTAATAAGTCAGATGTCATTCGCCAATAATCTGATTAAGATTAGTATAAATAAACCTAATTATTTATGGCTCATTTCATAATACTTACAATTTTAAATTATTACTTCTTGTTTCTAATTAACAAGTCCATTAATGTAATAGAAGAATCTTCCATATCATTAACTATGCTATCAATTTTAGCAATAATATAATTGTAAAAAATTTGAAGTATAATTGCTACAACTAAACCAAATACTGTAGTTAAAAGTGCTACTTTAATACCACCTGCTACTAAAGAAGGGTTCATATCTCCAGCTGCTTCAATTTTATCGAATGCTTGAATCATACCAATTACTGTACCCATGAAACCAAGCATTGGTGCTAATGCTATAAATAATGAAATCCAAGATACATTTTTCTCTAATTGACCCATTTGTACACCTCCATATGCTACAACTGCTTTTTCTGCAGCTTCTACACCTTCATCAACTCTATCTAAACCTTGATAGAAAATAGAAGCAATAGGTCCTTTTGTGTTTCTACAAACTTCTTTTGCTGCTTCAACACCACCAGATGACAATGCATCTTCAACAGATTGCGTTAATTTTTTTGAATTTGTAGTAGAAAGATTTAAAAAGATAATTCTTTCAATAGCGATTGCTAAACCAAGAATTAAACATAAAAGTACTATTCCCATAAAGCCTGGGCCACCTTCAATAAAACGTTTCTTTAATTCTTGATGAAACCCTAACGTTTCTTTAGCTGGCGCTCCATCTTCTTCTTGTTGAGTTGTTGTTACTGTTGTTACAGCTGCACTAGCACTAGTATTTGTAGTTGCATTAGCAGTTCCGAATGCCATCATTCCAACGATAGCAAGGATAGAAAATAATCTTTTCATGTTCTCGATCTTAATTTTATTAGTTAAAGTGTTAAAGATATAAAAAATAAAGTAATTAAAAGTAAAAAATAACAGCAGAGAGAAAGGGATTCGAACCCTCGATACGCTATTAACGTATACACGCTTTCCAAGCGTGCGCCTTAAGCCACTCGGCCACCTCTCTGTATTTAATCTCAGTTAAATTACAGGGCATGAAATAACGAAAAAAAGTTTAAACGCTAAAATTTTATCAGTTAAATTTAAGACATTTCCCCTCTTAGTGATTTTTCAAACATCCTTTTAAATTTTTTATTTGAAATATTTTGCCCTAACATAAACATCAACTTTGCAATTGCTGCTTCTGTTGTTATGTCTTTTCCTGATATAACACCAATCTCTTTTAACTGATTACTAGTCTCATAGTGCCCCATCATAACACTACCACCAGAACATTGTGTTATATTAATAATATGTATTCCTTTTAAAATAGCTTCTTTTAAAATATCAATAAACCATTTTTCTGTGGTACAATTACCAGAACCAAAAGTCTCAATAATTACAGCTTTTAGCTTAGGTGTTTTAATAATTCCACTAATTATAGCTTCTGATATACCTGGAAACAACTTAATAAGAGCAATATTATTGTCTAATTTTTTATGTACTTGAAGCGTTTTATTCAAATTAGGCTTGAATAAATATTTATTATTTATCTTTAAGTGTACTCCAGATTCTGCTAAATCTGGATAATTAAAAGATGCAAACGCTTGAAAATTTTCCGCATTAATTTTTGTTGTTCTATTAGCTCGATATAATTTATATTCAAAATACAAACACACTTCTTTAATTAAAGGTTTACCTTCGTTTTTTAATGATGCTACTTGAATAGATGTTATTAAATTCTCTTTTGCATCGGTTCGCAAATCGCCAATTGGTAACTGTGAGCCTGTAAATACGATAGGCTTCGCTAAATTTTCTAACATAAAACTTAATCCGGATGCGGTATAACTCATAGTATCGCTTCCGTGCAAAACAACAAAACCATCAAACTTCTCATAATTTATTTCAATAAGTTCTGCTATTTGCACCCAAAACTCTGGTTTCATATTACTAGAATCTATAGGCTCGGTAAATGAAACCGTATCAATATTACAATCTAATAATTGTAACTCTGGTATTTTTTTCAAAAGTGTTTTAAAATCGAAAGCTTTTAATGTTCCTGTTTTAAAATCCTTAATCATACCTATTGTACCTCCGGTATATATTAGTAGTATTTTAGCTTTTGATTTATTCATTTTTTTAAACTTTAAAAACGTCTATAGAATTTTGAGTTGTAATTTTTGCAACTTCTTCAAGAGTTAAATTATAAATGGTTGCTAATTTTTCTAATACTTTTAATGTATAGGCACTTTCATTTCGCTTTCCTCTATAAGGTGTAGGCGCTAAATATGGTGAATCGGTTTCTAAAACAATATGATTTAAATCTATTTGATTTAAAAACTGATCTATCTTTCCATTTTTAAAAGTTGCTACTCCTCCTATTCCTAATTTTAAATTATAAGAAATGGCTTGTTTGGCCTGTTCTAAAGTTCCTGTAAAACAATGAAAAATGCCGAATAAATCTTCACCTTTTTCTGATTCTAAAACTTCAAATACCTCATCAAAAGCATTTCTACAATGAATATTAATGGGTAACTGATATTTTTTTGCTAATTGTATTTGATGCTTAAATGCTTCTTTCTGAATTTCTAGTGTAGACTTATCCCAATACAAATCGATTCCTATTTCTCCAACAGCATAAAATTTTCTATGAGCAAGCATCTCTTCAACATGCTTTAACTCCTCTTTATAATTCTCTTTTACATGCGTAGGATGTAATCCCATCATTAAAAAAATATTATCAGGATATTGTTTTTCTAATTGCAACATCGATTCGGTATACGTTGAATCAATAGCCGGAATAAAAAATCTTGAAACACCTTGTTTTATAGCTCTATCTATTACTTCATCTCTATCTTCATCAAAAGCTTCACTATATAAATGTGTATGTGTGTCTGTAATAATCATGGGGTAAAAGTAAAAAAGTCATCTAATTAAAGATAACTTTTTTATGATTTATATTTTTAAGAAATTAAGCTCTCTAGTATATAATCCTAATAACTAATCTAGCTTATTAATAAGTTTTTGAGCTTGTTTATAATCATCGGCTTCTTTTGGAATTGTTTTCAAAATAGCTAAACAAGCTTTTTCATCTTTCTGTTTCAGCTTGCTTAAAGCTAAATACCAAGTTGCTTTATATTTATAAGCCGTTTTGCCTTCCTTTAAATGCTCTAACAAACTATCGGCAGTTTCAAAATTGTTTAACTCAATATTAGTAATAGCTCTGTAAAACATCAATTCTGAATTTTTACTATCTAATTTAATTAAGCTTTTAAATGCTTCTTCGGCTTTAGCAAAATCTTTATTATTGAACGCATTCTCTGCTGTTTGTAATAATTCATCATTATCACCTCTAACTGTTAAACTTATTGCATCATAATTGGCATAATCACTATATGATGGATTTGTAAATTGATTAAACGTAAAAACACCAAACAACAATGCTATACTTGCTGCTATTGCATATTTAAAAAGGTTAATTTTTTTAAATGTTGTTTCCTTTTTTTCAACAATAACTGTGTTTTCAAAATAGTTGTTTGATATCTTTTTTAAATTCTCTTGAAACGCATTTGATGCTGTTTCATTTCCAAATTTATGCTCTAAAAAAGTAGAGAGTCCTTTATAAGTATTGAAAGCTTGATTAAATTCTGGTTCGTTTTTTAATCGTGTTTTAAAAGAAACCATTTCTTCTTCAGACATTTCTTTAGAAAGGTAAGCTTCAAACTGTATGTAATTTTCATCTTGCATGATAACTAATTATTAAGTTGGTTAAATTTAGGCGACTCATGAACCAGTTCGGTTAATTTACCAATACATAAAGATTTCTTTTTTCTAGCATAAGCATAAGTAACACCTAAACTTTTAGCAACTTCTTCCATAGATTTTATTTTAAAAGTTGCGGTTAACAAATCTTTACAAGCCGTTCCTAGCTTACTAAACATTTCTGAAAATAAAGCTTGTTTTTCGCCAAATACAGATGTTTCAAATGCTAGTTCTTGAGCCTCGTCACCTTTAGATAATACTTCTTCATTAATTGTTACCTCTTTATTAGAAGATTTTTTTAATTCGTTCAACCATTTGCGCTTACACAATAAAAAGAAGTAAGCATCAAAAGGGCACGTTAACTGTAACTTTTTTTCATTCGCTTGATTATATATGGTTATCAATGTTTCTTGAATAACATCTTGAGCTTTATCTGCACTCCCACTATTCTGTTTAATATAATTAACCACTTTGGGCACAAACTTATCATATATAGACTGTATAATAAATGAGTTGTTTTGCAACAATCCATCTATGTATTTCTGATCTTCATGTATTTTTTTTTTGCTCATTAACCCTTGTATTTGCTACTAAAGTAAAAAAACTTTCAAATAAAAGGGTAACAATTTTTAAATGGTTTTGATATAAGGGTGTAACAGTCAAAAAATTAAGACTAAACAAACTTTAATTAATCCATAAAAATTAGAAATCATGAAAAAATCAATTTTAATTATCGCAACGGTAGCATTATCAATATTAAACGTAAACGCTACAAATAAAAAAACGACACTTAATAATACTTCTACTGAAGTTATAGAAATCACAAAAAACAACATTGCTCAAGTATTTGATTGGAACGTTGTAACAAACAAAGGCAAATACTCAGGCACATCGCTTTCTCTCAAAAACGCAAAAAAGATGATTGCTTTATCTAGTTCTGGAGAAACTGTTTTAGCAAAAAAAATTCAAAGCTATTTAGTACTAAAATCTGAAATAAACGCTAAAAGAAATTATTTCTGGGAAGTAAAAACTGCTTCGGGACAAGCAAAAGGTTATGCATCTTCTCAAGATTATGCTAACAAAATAATAGAATTAGTAGCCTCTGGTGATGCTGTAATCTCAAAAATAATCATAAGTCAACCTCAACAATAAAAAATTTAAAAATAAATCCCAAAACAGGGTAACAAAATAATTGCCCTGTTTATATAAACTTGAATAACAATTTAAAACTTAATATCATGAAAAATTTAAAACACATTTTAAGAACACTATTTGTAACCGCTTTAATATTTACAAGTTGTAGTAAAGATGAAGGCATAGACAACGATTGCGATGGATTATGCGTAGCTACAGCAGAAGACTTCAATAATTTAAAAGAAGAAGCTTTAGGAGATTTAACACAAAACTTTCAATTTAATGCCGAAGATGGCAACATTACATTAACATCAGAAAATGGTGTAAGTATTTATATTAACGGATCATGTTTAACTCTAAACGGAAACGCTGTTACAGGTGAAGTAAATTTAGAATTTGTTGAGCTTTTTGAAAAAGGAAATATGCTTATTACAAATAAGCCAACCATGGGAGTCATGCCAAATGGAGACAAAGCCTTATTAATTTCTGGTGGTGAGTTTTTTATTGAAGCAACTCAAAACGGAAACGTACTTGAAACAAATTGTGACATCCAATTAGGAATTCCTACAGATTTAACTGGTGGAATAGACAATGATATGATTTTATGGGATGGTACTATTGATGAAGATGGCGATCTTGCCTGGAACGAAAACAAACGTGATGGAGCAAATGGACAAGGAGGTGTATTTTCAGAAGGCAATCAATACTATGCATTTATAGGTGATTTCGGATGGTCTAACGTTGATAGATTTTATAACGATCCTCGTCCAAAAACTACCATTTTAGTTGATGTCCCTGAAGGATACGATAACACAAACTGTTCTGTATTTTTATCTTACGATGGCGAAGATACTGGTCTTGCAAATTTAGATACCTATGATGCTAATTCTGGTTTATTTAGCGAACATTACGGTCAAATTCCTATCGGACTAGAATGTCATGTAATATTTGTAACAGAAGATGCTAATGACTGGAAATATGCCATACAAGCCGTAACTATTGTTGAAAATGGCGTAATAACAATTACAGAAGGAGAAACCTCTACCGTAACACAAGCACAATTAACAACCATTATTAATGGTTTACCATAAACATCTACACTTGTAGTTTCCTACTTAATATTATGCCCAATTTTTTAACCTATTTATTTAAAACCAGAAGCATTTTGCTTCTGGTTTTTTTATAGGTAACAAAATACTCATTTTGTTGATATAAAAATGTACACACTATTTGTTATGAAAAAACATATTTACATATTAATACTCGTTCTTTTTATACTCTTAATGATAAGTGCTAATATCGCTATGATAGTATCTAATAGCAATGCTTTTTAATAAGTAATCGCTTTTTGTATATTTAACAACAACTAAACGCTATATGTATCATAAAAAACATTCATAACTAAATTTTCAACAACCAAGAGAATGATTAAATGAATGTTACATGTAACCGATAAAGAACAATAACTATAAACACATGAAAAAATATATTACCTTATATCTATTTTTTACTTATTTTATTTATAGTCCTGCTCAAGAACTAGTTAATGACACCATTACAAGAACTGCAACTATAAAAGCAAACATTAACGGCAACTCTGTAGTTTTAACACCAGAAACTCCTACTTTAAATCAAATTGCAGGCGCACCAAAAGCTTTTTACACCCATTACTGGGAATTAGGAGATGGTTATTATAGCAAAGAAGAAAATCCAAAACACATCTATAAAAAAACAGGAGAATACGAAGTAAAACTTTGGGCGACCAATAATTATGACACAGGTAAACCTCCAAAAACAAGACCTAAAAAAATAGCTATTAATACTATTTCTGATGTTTATGAAGACATCGCAACAATGGATGAAGATTTCACATTAAAACGCAATAGAGAACCTGTACCTAATGAAGAAATAGTAACCATTTTAAGCTATAAAAACATTAAAAATTATGTTACAAACGGAAAAATCTATCTATTCTATAATGAATTAAAATATAAAGCTAACAATTTTGAATTGATTGACACCAGAACACATCATAATGAAAAAAAGCTTTCAACAAATACTTTTGCTTTTACTAGAAATATTGATGATGATAAAACTCATTTAGCCTCATTAAATACAAATATTATAAGTGATGTTCAAATAGAACAAGATTCTACCGAAAAAACCAACTTACCATTAACCATAGCAGAATCTAAATCCTATTATAAAAACTGGAGTGTTTTAGAATTTAACAATATGCAACCACAAGAAGAACGCAACATATTCTTCAGTTTAAAAACAACGCCAGAAATGGTTAAAGACACCAGTGCCATTATATCTGTAAGAGGCATTTATGTGCCTGATGGTAATTACGACAACCACAAAGTAAAAGACATGGAAATGGAAATAGTTACCTCTCACGATCCAAATAAAATGTCATCAAACGGCACCTTTATAAATTATAGATTAGTACGGTTTAAAACTTTAAAATACAAAATTAAGTTTCAAAATAATGGCGAAGGACCAGCAAATACAATTCGTTTAGAAACCGATATTCCAGAGATGTTAGACAAATCTACTTTAGAAGTTGTAGACATGTACCCAAAATGCGAAATATGTCCGAAACGAGACGTTCTATATAGTTGCTTAGATACTACATTTACAGACAAGCAGGCTATTTTTACTTTTAAAAATATTTATTTGCCCGGAAGTGAACAAAAAAATGTTAAAGAATACGATTCTACCAAAGGCTTTGTGAAATACAAGATTAAATTTGCTGAAGATTTTCATAAGAAAAAAACAAAAAGTAGAACCGCCATTATTTTTGATAAAAATGACCCAATAATTACCAATTACTCTACCACTCGGTTTTTACCAGGTATTTCAATTGGAGCTAAAATGGGATATAATTCATTTTCAAATTTAAAAAATTCTGAAAGTTATTTTATTGGTGTTACTCTTTCTCCTTATAAATCGTACCGTTGGTACTGGCAATTAGAATTAATGAATAATTTTCATAACTATGAAGCTAATACAGATATAACAGAAGGCTTTGTACAAGATGCTCAAGGTTTTCGGTTTTTAGAACGCACAACAACAAACACATCTTATAAAAATATAGATTGGGACATTCCTATTTTAATACGCTATAACGTAAACAACTATATAGGTCTTGGTGCAGGTTTAAACAACACCATTTCAATTAGCGAACAACAACAGCAAGACATTTTAACTGAACAATTTGAAGGTCAGTCTACTGATGCTCCGGTTTTTAATACCTTTAAAGAAACTAATAGTATAACAAATTCGTTTACCAATTTAAGAAGTGGTTTATTATTTGAAGCCACTGCTGGTTTTGCAAGAATTGGTCCGAGTTTAGGCACTCGCTATATTATGAACTTTGAAAACAATTTTAACTATTGGCAATTTTACGCCATCTGGAAATTCTGAAGCTAAGCTTCATTTGGCGACTTACACTTATGAAAAAACTTGCTTTTCTTCTATTTCTAATGTCCTCGTTTGGGTTTTCGCAAACTCTTGAAGAAACTATTTATGTCGCTGCCGAAACCTTTATAGCAAATAAAAATGAAACATCTCTTCAAGTATTAAATACTCAGGAAGCTCATTTTAAAAATCAAGTAAAAACTAAAGATGAACAATTGGCTTTAGTTTTTTTGCAATGCCACAAAGGCTCTTATCTTGATGAACACTCAAAATTAAATGATGCTATTAAAACTTATGAAGATGCCTTAAAACGATTCAACCATAATAAGCTTTCAACCTTTTCAGACTTTGATATTATTGAAAGTTGCTTAAAACCATTAGGAAATCTATATACCAAAACAGACGATTTTACGAATGCTGAAAGCACAATAAATCAATACGTCTTTTTAGCCAAAAAAAACAAAAATATCAATCATCAAATTAGTGGAGCTATTAATTTAGCAATACTGTTTCAAACACTAGGTGATCACAAAACTGTTATAAAAATTATTGAAAACGCTCTTAAACTACCTAATATTTCTGCTTCAAAAAAAGCGAATCTACTTAATATAAAAACGATGAGCTTGTTAGCTATTAACGAATATGAAAAAACCTTATCAGAAAAACCCTTAACAAATTCGTCGTCATTTAATGTTGAAATAAACAACAGCCAAATTGAGCTAAAAAAAGGGAATTATGAACGTGCATTAGTTTTTTTTAATAAAGCAAAAGCACTTTTAAATAGCACAAACTTAGATACACGCTCTTTATCTAAATTTTATTTTGAAGAAGCACAACTGCACTATTTATTAAAAAATGAAAATGAAGCTTTAAAAAGTCTAAAAACTGCCCTAAAAATATTGTTGCCAAATTATAAAGCCAATGGTTTTCCAAATAAAAGCCAATTGTATGCCGAAAATACATTTATTGATATTTTTGATTTGTATGCCGAACTTCAATCGAATCCTAATGATGCCTTACGGAGTTATGATTTAAGCTTTCATGTTTCAAATTTATTAGGATACAACTGGACATCACAAGAAACAAAAATTCTAAACGAAACTCATAATAGAATTCGAAGTGAAAAATGCATCAATATTCTTTATAATTATTATAACCAAACTAAAAATAAAGCACTTTTATTTAAAGCACTTCAATATTCTGAAAACAATAAAGTATCTACTTTAAAAGACATTTTTCAGAAAAAATTACGTTTACAAAACTTCCCAAACGACAGTCTTTTAAATAAAGAATTTGATCTTTTAAAAGAACAAGAGCATATTACAACACTTTTAATAAAAGAGCAATTAGGAAGTAACGACGCTTCAAAAATTAATATTTTAAACAAAACATTCAGTGATATAAATTTTGAATTAAAAACCATAGAAGAAGCTATTAACAAAAAACATCCAGAAGAAAAAATCTCATTTTCATTAAAAACACTTCAAAACAAATTATTAAAAGATAACATCGCTTTAACAGAATACTTTTTTGGTAAAAATGATATATACCAATTTATTATTTATACAGATGAAATTATTTTAAATAAAATTTCTCTAGATGAAAAAAAGAAAGATGAAATTATCAATTTTATTCATCTTTTTGATACACCATCTATAATAAATAATGACATATCTAATTATACGATACAAGCTTTTGAAATTTACAAACTATTAAATTTCAACAAGCTTTCATCATATAAAAATGTATTGATAATTCCTGATGGTTCATTAAATTTCATTCCGTTTGAAGCACTCTTAACTTCCAAAACAAATACATATTCTTTTTCAAAAATGCCTTTTGTTGTAAAAAATCAAAATATAGCATACAATACGAGTATTTTGTTTTATTTAAACGAAATTGAAAACAGTAATAATAACAAAGTACTTGGTTTTTTTCCTGTTTTTGAAAATACCAATCAATCTCTAAGTTATTCAATTGATGAAGCAAAAGCTATTGAAAACCAAAAAATGACTTCAAAACTATTTATGAATGCTGAGGCTTCTAAAATTAATTTCATAAAAAATGCAGACCAATACGGTATTATTCACCTTTCAACACATGCAAGTAGTGGTGATTTTATAGTTCCAGCAAATATGAAATTTTATAATGACACCTTATTATTAAATGAACTATACAGCATGGATATTTCAGCAAATTTGGTAGTTATGAGTGCTTGTGAAACAGGCGTTGGAAAACAATTTAAAGGCGAAGGCACAATGAGTATAGCTAGAGGTTTTCAATACGCAGGTGCCAAAAATCTATTATTCTCCTTATGGCAAATAAACGATTTATCAACCTCACAAATTATGCAATCGTTTTATAAGGAGTATAATAACAATAAATCGGGTTACATTTCAAATCACATTTCAAAAATTAACTATTTAGAAAATACTAACATTTCTAATGCTAAAAAATCACCTTATTATTGGAGTGCTTTTGTTTTTTATGGTGCAGTTAATCAACCTGTAAACAGCAACCTTTCATTTTATATTTTAATTGGGATTGTAATTATTTTGATTATAGTATTTTTAGCTTTTAAATTAAACAACCATGCAAGAAACACTTCAAGATTTTCTTATTAATAAAGACTATTCTAAAATTAAATTAAAACTTACTAAAACCAACCATTTTGAAATTAAAGCAACAATAAATGGAAAAAAAGGATTATTTATTTTAGATACAGGAGCATCAAGTTCTTGTGTTGGCTTTGAAGCTGTTGATACTTTTAATCTTAAAGTTAAAGATTCTGAGATTAAAGCTGCTGGAGCTGGAGCTACAGATATGGACACTAAAATGTCTAAAAAAAACAAAGTGAAAATTGGTAAATGGAAAAACAATAAAGTAGTTTTAGTTTTATTTAACCTTACACATGTAAATACAGCCTTAATTAATCATAACTCAAAACCTGTAGACGGTATTATTGGAGCCGATATTTTGAAAAAAGGAAAAGCCATTATAGATTACGAAAAGAAATATCTATATTTAAAGTTATAAATAGCATTTAACCCTTAACTAATGAGCACCTCTATTGTAATTGCAGATGACCATCCTTTAATGCTACGAGGTTTAACAGATTTTTTAACGTCTAAAAACTTTGATATTGTTGGTAGCGTAACTGATGGAAATAGCGCATATAATCTTATCGTAAAATTAAAACCAGAAATTGCCATTCTAGATATAAGAATGCCGCATAAAACAGGATTAGAAATTGCTGAAGCTTGCAAAAAAAACAATTTACCAACAAAAATTATTCTTATCACTTTTGATAAAGAAAAAGAATTATATGATACAGCCAAAGAACATAATGTATATGGCTATATTTTAAAAGATTTTGCTATTGAAGAAATTGAAGTTTGTATTAAAAATGTTATTAATAATACACCTTATTTTAGTAAAGAAATACAATCTTATTTAAATCACAACATACATAATGAAAAACCAAAAGGTTTAGAATTACTAACTAAGTCTGAACTAAAAATAACGAAACTTATTTCAGAGAATAAAACGAGTCAAGACATTGCTAAAGAGCTAAACATTTCGGTTCGCACAGTAGACAAGCACAGGAGTAATATAGTTTCGAAGTTAAACTTAGACAACAAACCTACATCACTTTCAATTTGGGCAAATATTAACAAAACAAAATTATAAAATACGTAGAAGTGCGTATTTTTTTTTACATATATATACTCTAAATTTACAGTGCTATTAATTAGTTCTTAGGGAGAATTATAGAGAACTCTAAATTGTTATGATTTAGAGTTTTCGTCTTTTACAAACTATCCTGATATTAAAAATACGTAGAAGTGCTTATTTTTTATATCCTTTTTACAATATACTTTTACGGTGGTTTTGATTAATACATTCTGTGCTAAAATAATACAGAGTTTAACTTGCATCAATCCTAAAAACCTACTTATAAGCTCAAACCATGAAAAAAAAGAATAGTTTTCTCGAAAAATACTTAACAATAGGATTAGCAATACTAGTAATAGTCGTTATATCAATTAATATTCTGGTCAACATAGTTTATAATATATAAGTCGTCCTAAAATAGGTTGATAGATTTTAGGACGACTCAATAAATTCAATTTATAATTTAATCTAAAATGTTATTTTCTACAACTAGTTATCATTCTCAGACATTAAAGCAAAAAACTTGTCAATGTTTGGAAGAATAATAATTCTTGTACGTCTGTTTTTAGATCTATTTTCTGCAGAATCATTATCAGCTATTGGTTGGTAACTACTTCTACCAGCTGCAATTAATTTTTCTGGTGCTACATTATATTTTTCTTGTAATTTGCGAACAACAGATGTAGCTCTTAATACGCTTAAATCCCAGTTATCTGCAATATTTGCAGTACTTATAGATCTAGAATCTGTATGACCTTCAACCATTACGTCTAAACTTGGTTCAGAGTTAATAATATCAGCTAATTTTTGTAAAACAGTATCCGCTTTAGAACTTAATCTGTAGCTAGCAGTATTAAATAACATATCGTCAGCTATAGATATCATAACAACAGTTTCATTAATGTTTACAGCAAAATCATCATCTTCATTCATGTTGCTCTCACTAATCGTTTTTTCAAGATTGTAAGCAACAGCTAAATTCATAGAATCTTTAAGCGTTTTGGCTTGACTTAATTTGTTAGCATCAACGTTTTTTAACGTTTCGCGCATTTTTACTTTAGTATCATTTGATATTACAGCAACATTACCAACAACATCTAATTTCGTGTCATTTTCTTGTTTAAGAGTTGCTATTTTAGAGTTATAAGCATTAACTCTAGCTTGAATTTTATCAAACTTAGCCTCTAAATCTTCTTTAGCAACTTTTGTTTTTTGTAATTCACTTTTAATCTCTCCATTTTCTTGTTGTAAGGCTATGTATTTCTTTTTTGAAACACACGAGATAGTAAAAATTGTAACTAATAATAAAATTGAAATTTTCTTCATAATAATAACTTAAGGTTTACATCATTTACGTAATGAAGCTCATTATAGATTATGAAGAAGAATATTTTTTTTTGCCAACTATTTATATTGACATAAATAAGCCGTTTGTGTAGATACTTTTACTTGAAATTTTTCATTGGCATCAATCTCATAAGCTTCACCAGCTTTATATGTTAACCAATCTGAAGTTCCGGGAAGCTTAACAGTCATTTCGCCTTCTATTACAGTCATAGTTTCGTGAGTAGACGTGCCAAATTCGTATTCACCTGCTTCCATAACACCTAAGGTAGATTTTCCTGTTATCGATGTATAGCCTAAAGATTTTACATTTCCCTCAAAATATTCGTTTGTTAAAATCATAAATAGTTTTTTCGTGCCAAAAATACTATATTTAAATTTATTTACTAAATTTTAAAAAAAGATGAATACCCCAGATTTTATGGTAACCCCAGATTTATACGCTAGTAAAGGAAATCGTTTCACAAATTATATAATTGATATTATTATATTTATTGTGTTGTTTTATGGAATAATAATTCTAGCTTCATTATTATTTTATTCGTTTGCTGATGATACAACTGAAATAGATAATTTTATTTATGAACTAGAAAATATTAATCCTTTTTTAGACAGAATTTTAACAGGAACTATATTAGCCTTAATGTATTTTGCATCTGAGACGATATTAAAAGGAAGAACAGTAGCGAAGTATATAACTAAAACAAAAGTAGTTTTAGAAGATGGTTCTAATCCTGATACCATAGATTATTTAAAACGAAGTTTTTCTAGAATAATACCTTTTGAAGCATTTTCTTTTTTAGGATCAGAGGGAAGAGGTTGGCATGATTCAATCTCTAAAACCTATGTGGTTAATATAGCTAAGTTTGAAGCTAAAAAGAAAGCCCAAAACGAATTAGATCAAATTGGTGTTGAACAAGATATTTAAGTTCTAATAAGTTTTATCTTTTTGGTATTAATTCTAAATAATTATAATATGATAAGAAAGTCTTTTTTCTTCGGACTTTTAGTTGCTTTAGGAATTGTCCTTTACTTAAACCCCAATTTTAAAACAATTTCTGCAGGTGTTGCTATTCTGCTTTTTGGAATGATAATGTTAGAAGAAGGTTTTAAAGTTTTTACAAAAGGGCCATTACAAAACATTTTAAAAAAGGCAACAAACAAACTTTATAAAAGTATTACAGCTGGGGCTTTTGTTACGGCATTAATACAGTCTAGTTCATTAGTTTCTGTTATTACTATATCATTTATTAGTGCTGGCTTAATTACGTTAGCAGAAGGATTAGGATTAATTTTTGGAGCTAATATTGGAACCACTGCAACGGCTTGGTTAGTAGCAGGTTTTGGACTTAAAATAAAAATATCGGCATTAGCAATGCCAATGCTTGTTTTTGGAATTATCTTTTCTTTCCAAAAAAAATCATCTTTTAAAGGTATTGGGAATGTTTTAGCGGGTTTAGGCTTTTTCTTTCTTGGTATTCATTATATGAAAGAAGGTTTTGATGTTTTTAAAGCTCATATAGACTTATCAGAATATGCCGTTTCAGGATTTTTAGGAGTGCTAATTTATACAGGTCTTGGAATTATAATTACTACTATTTTACAATCTAGTAGTGCAACTTTAGCTTTAATATTAACGGCTTTGGCTGCTGGACAAATAGAATACGAAAATGCTTTAGCGTTAGCAATAGGCGCCAATATTGGCACAACTATTACAGCAGTTTTAGGTGCATTAAGCTCAAATAGTGCTGGAAAAAGGTTGGCAACAGCTCATTTAATTTTTAATAGTATTACAGGTTTGGTGGCTATTGTTTTAATTTTTCCGTTGGCAAGATTGGTAAATAACCTATCAGCAATTTTACATATTGATGAATCAAATTATACATTAAAATTAGCGTTATTTCATACTATATTTAATGTTTTAGGAGTATTATTAATGTTACCTTTTATTAAGCGTTTAGAACGTTTTTTATTACGCTTTTATAAAGAAAAAATTAATAAGGATATTGATGAACCAAAGTATCTTAATCCTGCTACTTTAAAATTTCCTGGATCTGCAATTTCAGCATTATTAAAGGAATCTAAATATTTATATAAAAACAGTGTGTTCGAAATAGTGTCGCATGCTTTAAATATTCATAGAGAAGATATAATGTCTAATGAGAAACTTAAAACCATTATTAAAAAATCTAACACAGATTTTAAAACAAATATTGAAGATTTATATTATACAAAAGTAAAATCTATTTATGGTGAAATTATTAAATATGCTTCTACTGCCCAAAGCACTTTAAGTTTAAATGATAGGCAAACTAAAGCTATTATGGATATTAAAATTGCCAATAGAAAAATGGTAGAAATAATTAAAGATGCTAGAGAGTTAAATAAAAATATCTCTCTTGTATTAAATATGGATAACAAATATTTGCAAAGTGAATATAATAGTTACAGAAAAAAATTAACGAAAGTATTACGAGTTATTTATTTGTTTAGAACCGAAGAAAATAATGCGAAAAAGTATGCTGCAAAGTTAAAACAGTTAAAAAAGAATGCTAGAGATAATATCAGACAAAGTAATAAATCGATTGACAGATTAATAAGAAAAGATTTAATTACTGCAGAAATGGCTTCGTCTTTATTTAATGATTATACCAATGTAAATGATATGATTAAAAAATTAATTGATGTTGCCGAATTGTTATATAGTAAAAACGATTCGTTATTAGAAGAAACTCTTTAAAACTAAAAACCCTTATTAGTAAATATTTACTAATAAGGGTTTTTTATAAAATTTATTATTCCTCTTTACTCTGCTTTTAGTTCATCATTATTACTCTCAGCAGTTGTTTCAGTATCTATTTTTGCTGGCTTTACAGAACCATCATGTGCATTATAATATACTTCTAAAAGGTTCATTGTTGCATTTAATAAATCTTTTGTTTCTAGTAAAATACTAAAGTATAACGTGGTATTTTTTGGACTTGATTCCTCATTTCGAGTGCGTTCTACTTGTTTTTGTATTTTGTTAGTAACCAAAGAAATTATTTCAGATTTTCTGCTTAAAATATTTCCAACTTCTTCAAAAGATCTTGTGTCGAATGCAGCTTTAGTATTGTTAAATAACACTTCAAAACGAGCATCAACTTCTTTAAGCTCTTTTATTTGATTGAATTTTAATTTCTTATGATTATTGTTTACGTGTTTATGGCTTACTTTAGATATATACTCTAAAGATTGTGTTATATCTTGTAAGTATCCTAAAATATTAATGTAAAAATCACTGGCTCCAATGCTTGATTCATCTAAGTTTTTGATAAAATAGAAAACATTATCTCTTAAATCATCAACCTCGGCAGATAGCTTAACAATTTGTTTATTATTCTTTTTTAACAATGATAAATCTTGTTTTGCAAGACCATTTATAGAATTGGTGTATATCTTGTTTCCTCTTTTTATAACATTTGCAATGTTATTAGCACTTTCTACTATAACACCTTGAATAGAACTGCTTTCTGCTTTTGTTAAGCTATCTTCAGCTTTTACTTGTTTACTCTTTTTATTATGTGCAACATAACTTCTTATTAATAATGCAAAAGCAATTACTAATAGAATAGGGAACATAACATTTATATTCAAGTTTAATAAGTAAGCCACTAAAGCAGCAGCAGTAAAGGCACTAAAGGCTGTAAAAAACCAACCTCCAATAACATTTAATACTCCAGCAACTCTATAAACAGCACTTTCTGCTCCCCAAGCTCTATCAGCTAAAGAAGAACCCATGGCAACCATAAATGTAACATAAGTAGTAGAAAGAGGTAGTTTGTAAGATGTTGCGATAGAGATTAAAACAGCAGCAACCACTAAATTTACAGCAGCCCGAACCAAATCGAATGCTGGTAATTCAAGTTTTTTGTCTTTAGATATTGCTATTACTGGCACTTCAAATTGTTTTTCAATTTTTGCTTGCCATGATTTTGGTAGCATATATGATGACATTTGAGACATTAATATAGCAGATCTAACAAATCCACGTGATAAAAAGTTAGGTTGAAAACGCTCCTTAGTTTCTCCTTGACTTGATAAATCTAAGGATGTTTTTACTACATTTTTAGCTTTTGCAGAAAACCATAGAGTTAATACCATAACCATACCTGCAGCAAATAATAACCAGTTATTTGTTGGCACTTTTGCTGCTAGTACTTCCATTGGAAATTCTGAAGCAGAAACACCAGATGCTGTCCAAGCTAAAAACGAATTATAAGCGGCAACAGGTACACCAATAAAGTTTACTAAATCGTTTCCTGAAAAAGCTAGGGCTAATGCAAAAGTACCCACGATTATAATTAATTTGTAAATATTTGTTTTAACAAATGCAATTAAAGCATAAGATAGTAAAGACCAAAAAATAGAACTAATTAAAAGAATTGGTAACACTTGATTTTCTAAAAAGTCTTTCATTGTTCTTCCTCCAAGAATATCAAAAGATTCTTTTGCGTAAGATGTCCCTTTTAAACCTTTCATAAAAATGAAATAGGTTATAGCCGTTAAAGCAAAACCACCAAATAAAGCACCTACCCAATTTGCCTTTTTTTCAAAATTATAAGATAATAGTAATCTTGAAACCCATTGAACCAAGGCACCAACAGAAAAAGCGACGACTACCGAGAGTAGTATTCCAAAAATAATGAGTGAGGCTTTTGATGTATTTATATAGTTAATAACATCTCCAAAATTTCCTCCATCATGACCTATTTTAATTAAGGCAATTGCTACTGCAGCTCCAAGTAATTCGAATACAATAGATACTGTTGTAGATGTAGGCATACCTACAGAATTAAAGAAATCAAGCAATAAAATATCTGTTATCATGACTGCCATGAAAATAATCATGATTTCATCAAACATAAATTCACCAGGGTTAAAAATACCCTTTCTTGCTACTTCCATCATACCACTTGAAAAAACGGCTCCTATTGCTACACCTAAACTAGCAACTATCATTATAGTTCTAAATGATATGGCTTTAGAGCCAATAGCAGAGTTTAAAAAGTTTACAGCATCGTTGCTTACACCAATAACCAAATCAGCAACTGCTAAAATGGCTAAGGCAATAATCATGTATAAATAAATATTATCCATTGGTCTTAATTGTAAAAGGTCTGCAAATATCATGACAATATATGATTAAAATGTTATGTAATTGTTATATTTAATAATTAAAAGTGAATGTCGAAACCTAGTCTGAAGGTAATATTATCCTTGTTTCCATCTAGAGTTGTATAACTAATATCGCTTTGCACTTTTAACTTATGTCCTACAATAAATTTATTTATACCTAGCGTGTATTGTTTGGTAGGTAAAGTATTAGTAATAGCTTCATATTCTAAAGTTGTAAAACGAGCCGCTATTTCATAGTTACTTTTAAATAAATAACCAGCTTGTAAGTTTAAGGCGTTACCTGTTAAAACAATATCTCCAGTAGGAGTTGTTCCATCTAATTCTGTTGCAACTTCATCATTAGCTGTTCTTTTTGCATATTCGCCCATAAATGAAAAGCCATTATATTTAAACATAGCATCTGCAAAAACTGTGGTTTGATCTGTTTCATATATAGAACCATCAGTTCTAATCATATAATCACCTGCAAAGCCTCTTTCTCTAACAGCATCTTGATTGTAGTTATAGGTAAACCCTAACATTAATTTTGGTTTTTCTTCACGTTTCAAGTCTGATTGAATATAATCTCCTTTAGATTTGAATGTTCCAAAAGGAAGAAACTCTAATCGACCAGTATATTGTAAACCACCTTCATTTCCTTCTGTAACATTTCGACCTTCTCCTTGAGAGATTGCAAATTTTTCACGCATTATAAAGTTACCTCCTAAATTTGATTTATGACGAAGTTGAATTCCTAAATCACGATCTAAATTAAAGCGACTATTTAATAAAGAGCGATCTATCAATTGAAGATTTGCAGAAGATACTACACGTTCTACATTTCCAGGTAATTTTGTTTGTCCTGCCCAAAGTTCCCAGTTTTTTGCAAAACTCCACATAATTACAGCATCTAGAATATAACGAGGAGTGTTTCTGTTAAATTCATTAGCACCAGAAATATCTCTGTTAGATAACCCTAATTCTAATTTGTATTTTAATTTAGGGCTATAAGCAAAACCACTAAATTTTAAACGTGCACGACGTACAATAAAATTATGATCTGGACTTCCGTATTGATTACCATCATGATCCCATGAAGACATTGATCTTACTTGAAAACGAGGTGCAAATTTAACGCTAAATGAACTGTCTTTTGCTGTAAAGTTGATTAATCCTTTGCCGAATGATGTATCGCTAATTTCTTGCGCATTTAAAAAATTAATTGCGAGTAGAGCTACTGCAATTAACGTAATTTTTAGTTTCATTGTATTTATTAGTTTTTGTCGCTGCAAAGAACTAAAACCAATGTTAACTTAATGTTTCCTTAATGTTAAATGTAAGCACATAAAAGACTGCCTTGGCCTAAGGCAGTCTCATTAGAAATCATAATAATGTAGTCGACAAAAACTAATAGATTATATGAAATACTAATTGTTTGTCTTAAGACATTACAAATATCAAGGTTTAAGGTAATATTAATGTAACCTCAATATTAAGTAATTATTAATATTCCAATGTTAAATCTTTGTAATTAAACACCTGATAAACAGGTTTCTATGTTTTTAATGTTAAATTAATGTTATGTAAGTGTTGTTTAAATATTAACTAATATGTATCTTTGATATATAATGTTAAAACCCCCATAATTATGAAGAAGTTTATTTTATTTTTTACCTTTTTAATTACTGTGGTATCTTTTGCTCAGCAAAAGAGAGATTTAAAACTTAATAAAGAAACCAATTTAATCGATGTTGTTTATTATCATGACAATGGAGAGGTAAGCCAAACAGGGCATTACACTACAGATGGTAAATTACAAGGTGAATGGTTAAGTTTTAACGCAGAAGGTAAAAAAACAATTTCTGGAAATTATGATAATGGTAAAAAAGTCGGCAAATGGTTTTATTACACTAATGAAACTATTAAAGAAGTAGATTATAACGCTAATGTTATTGCTGGTTTAAAAGAAACAGACGCTAAAGGCGGAAATGATTTTTAAATCTAAATAAAGCATAAATAAAAGAGGTCGTCTAAAAATTACTTTTTAGACGACCTCTTTTTTATGGATTGATTTTCTTTTTATTTAGTCCAATCAGCCCAAGTTGGTAAAGATGCACCAGCACCAGCACCAGTAGCACCACTACTTGAACCAGATAAAACAGGACCATCTAGCACAGTTACTTGAGAAGCAAAAGTATAATCTGTAATTTTAAAGTTTCCTGCTTCCATATTTGCAACAGCTCCAGCATCAGAAGCTAATTTACAAAGTTTAGCAGGCATATCATCAGCTACAAATAAGTTTGTATAGGCTTGTTTCCCACCACCTTCTTTATAATTGATTGAATATTCACCAGCTTCAAAATTGGCACCACCTTTTACGATTGAAAAGTTAACTAATTTAGCATCGGTCATAGGAGTAGCGGTATCTGGACTTTTCTCATTGTTAGATCCTTCAACACCAGCTTTTGTAATACCTTTTATGTAAACATTAGTTACAGTACCTTGGTAGCCATCTGCAAAATCAAATGAATCATCATAAGAATTTATAAGCACTAAGTTGGAAGGGTTTACTGCACCTCCAAAAAACTCAACAGCGTCATCACCACTTTCATAGCAATAAATATCAGAAACGATTGTTCCACTACCTACACCAAAGAAAGATATACCATTATATTCTTTTGTTGCTGAGAATTTAGAACCTGTGTACATGATTTTTAAAAAGTTGATGTTACCAGAAGAATCGGTATTGTCATTACCACCGTAGCTTAAACCACCTACTTCAGATGTTCCGTTATCACCTGTATTAACTTTACCGTTACCACAAATAATTAAACCACCCCAATCACTTTGTGCAGGATTTGCTTTTCCAGAAGTCATAACTACTGGGTTAGCAGCGGTACCATTGATATTAATAATTGCATCTCTTTCTACAGCAATGTATAAAGAAGTAGCTGCTGCAGTGGTAGAACTTTTTATTGTTGTCCCAGCAGGAATTACTAAAGTTGCTCCAGATTTTACAATTAATCCACCTGTTAATGTATACGTTTTTGATGGATCTAATGTTACAGTACCATCAGTAATATTCCCTTTTAAATCATCTACTTTTAATTCAAAAGAACTTGATGATGGGGTATCACTCTTACTACAACTTGTTAGCGCAATTGCTATGATTGCTACTACTGCTAAAATTGATTTTTTCATTTAAATAATTTTTTAGTTTTTCTTAATTTTTTATTAATCATTTTATGGTGCAAATAAAGCAACAAATTGTTTTTAACATGTTACGTTTATATTACTTTGCTGTTAAGTATTTGACCAAAAAAAAGGCGTGTGTTAACGTAAAATTTACATATCAAAATATATAAAACAAAAAGGGTGATTAGCATATGTTAATCACCCTTTAGTTAAGTTATATAAAGACTTATTAAAACGTATAATTTAAAGAAAGCCCAAAGTCTGAACCCAATTTATAGCTGTTTACCAATATATCACCTACATTACTTCTACTAGGTACTTTACCTTGTTCTAAAACACGTTTATAAGTTGGGTTTAAGATGTTTTTATAAGATAGCCCTAACTTTAATTTTTTAGTTAAACCAGCTTTTAAAATAAAATCCAGTTTGTTTACGGTTTTATCAACCATATTTCCTATTTGTGACGCCCCTATTACAGCCAATTTATCTGAAAAATAAGCATAAGATATAGTGGCTGTCAAATCTTTATCTTCAGAAAATTCTTTTAAAAATGTAACATCAGCATTTGCTAAAAAGTTTGACGCTCCTGATAATTTACTTTTATCAAAAGTAAAATTAGTACTAATGGAATTTTCTCTGTTTACTTTATTAATATCCAAATCTTGGTTATGGTAAAGATAAGATCCATTGATGCCATAAGACAATTTGGTTTTTAAATCGTTATCGTTTTCTATCTCAAAAATATTTTTTCTCAATTCTATTTCAACTCCAGCAACGGTTGCTTTTTTCCCTGTATTTGCATACGAAATATCATTTGAAGACGAGTTAAGAAATATTTCATTAATAGGATTTTGTATAATTTTACCAAAAGCCGTTACAGAAAGTAGTTCATCATCCTTTGGAAAAAATTCCCAACCTAAATCTGCATTATAATTGGTAGAGGCATATAAATCTGGATTCCCAACATATGCCTGAGCTACATCTTCGTAAGCAATAGGTACTTTTTCCTTAAACTGAGGCAAAGTATATGTTTTACTAAATGCAAATTTTAGATTTTGTTTGTCGTTTAATTTATACTTAGAGATTAAACTTGGCAAAATATTTACCTGTGAATAGTTAGATGTATCTCCATTTGGATTGAGAATTGTATAGAATGAAACATCTTGAGTGGTTTGCTCTACCCTAGCCCCTAATATCACGGTTAATTTATCTGTAACTAAATATTGTATGTTTGCAAATGCTGCATGTATATCAGCGTTTCCATTATATGATTGCTGAACTTTATTTGAATATCCATTAAAGTTTGAAGCATCAAAATAATAATCCACATTGTTTATCTCTTCTTTAGGGAACGAGACACCAATTCTATTTGGGAAAAACGAATATTGTTGAGTTAAGTAATCAGCGTTTTTTAATTTTCCTGAATATCCTAAAGTTACTTTTCCTTTATAATCATCGTCTTTATTTTTATTAAAATTGTAAGAAACCGAAACATTGGCAGAAAGCTCCTTTTCTTCTAAATCTTGAAAAAAGCGATGGTTATGGATATTAGAATTTGTGAAAAAAGTATAGTCAATACCATTAGAAGCATGGACAAACGAATTTTGCATACGATCTGGAACCGCGTTTTTTGAAATACTGTAACCTACAGCCCAATTTGCGTTCCATTGTTCGTTAAATTCGTGTTTTCCTACTAATTGGTTTACAAATAACTGAGTCTTTTCAAAAGTCCCTCGTTTAATAAAACCTTCTGTATCGTTTGGTCCACCACCGTCAAAATTTACGTTAGTTCCTTCATATTCACTATAATCTTGTGAACTGGAGTTTAAAAATAACGATGTGAATAATACAGAGTTTTTAGTATTGATTTTATAATTTGCCGTACCCATAACCGTTGTGTTCGTGTTATGTTTGTAGGATGTTCTATAAAAGTCTGAATTAATGGTTCCATCTGAAGTTAAACTACCTCTGCTATATCCTTCTAAAAATTTGTTTTTGGCATCAAAAGAAGCTGTAATAAATGTGCTTATTCTACTTTCATCACTTAAGTGGAATGTCCTTCCTCCAGATAACGAATAGGCATTATTAAGTGTGTTTTTGCTTTTTACTCTGTCCCAACTAGTTGAATAACTGTATGGTTGTAAGGGATTGTTTGGCATGCTTCCTGAATCAAACCCTAAATAAGAAGGACCATCCTGTAAATAAAAATCACTTACATTTAAAACATCTATATTGGCACCTAAACCTACGCCAACCGAAAGAAACGGAGAGCCAGAGAATTTTTTGGAAACAATATCAATATTAGCACCACCAAAATCGGCATAGTTTTGAGATTCAAATGTTTTACTAATACCAACATATTCAACAATATCTGTTGTGAAAATATCTAAAGTTATATTTTTATTTGCTGGATTGTTTGAAGGTAATGGCAATCCGTTTAAGGTGGTAACGTTGTAACGATCACCTAAACCTCTCACAAAAACAGCTCCTGAACCTTCTTGTTTTGAAATACCACTAACTTTAGTAACAGCAGCAGCTACATCACTAACTCCTTTTTTGGAAAGTTCCTCTGCGCCGATAGAGGCTTTAAAAGCAACAGCTTTCTTCTGTTCTAATAATAAAGCAGTTTCACTTTCTCTTTTGGTAGTAGTTGTAATAACAACTTCATCTAAAGAGGCTGCACTTGCACCCATTGATACATTTACTTCTGTTACTTTTCCAGAAACTATAGTTACAGGAATTTCTTGTGTTTCGTAACCAACAAAGCTAAATATTAATGTATAGTCTCCAGCATCAAGGTTTTCAAAAGTATATAAGCCGTCAAAATTTGAAGTTGTACCTTTTGTTGTGCCTTTAATTAAAACATTGGCAAACGCTAAAGGTTCATTATTATATTCTTTGTCTGTTAGTATTCCAGTCACAGAACCAGTGTTTTGTGCTTGTGATACTACTGCTAAAAGTAGCATTAACAATAGTGTGATTTTTTTCATTCTTTTAGTTTTTATCTTGGCGCAAAGAAACTACAGGATTGTAAAAAGAGTGTTACCAGTAGATTAAAGAACTGTGATAAAAGTGTTAGATAAATGTTAAGTAAATGTTGTTAAAAACACCTATTGGTTACAATTAATTAACATTATAAAGTGAATGGCTTTTATAATAAAAATTAAAGGAATATAAAGCACACAAAAGAAAGTTCTTTTAAGTTTGCATTTAGATTAAGGTAAAAAAGAAGTTAAAATGATTACTGCTTATTGAGCAGAAGTCGTTTTGGTGTCAGAATCTGCATTAGCCATTACTAGAGCTAAATCATTAAAAGAAACTGTACTTGCAGCTAAAGACAATTTTACTTCAGTAGGATTCATTGAATCAACATGAACGTTAAATTCTTGAGATTCATAACCAACAAAACTACAAACTAAAGTGTAGTCGCCATCTTCTAAATTTTCAATAACAAATAATCCAGTTAAATCTGTTTCAGATTTTATAGAGGTTCCTTTAACAGTAACATTAGCAAGTACTAAAGGAGCATTGTTCATTTCTTTGTCTAGTACTTTACCAACAATTATACCTGTGTTTTGACCAAAAGAAAAAACGGTAAAAAGAAATAAAGAAATGTATAATAAATGTTTCATGTAACTTGCTAATAAATAACATAACAAAGAAAAAGATTACTCAATAAGTATGTGTTACCAAAAGGTTAATGATTTATAATTAAAATGTTACCTTAATGTTAACAGGTAAGAGTTTAAATTTTGATAGTTTAAGTCAAATTAAAAAGCTAAGCTTTTATTATCTTGCCAGCACTTAATAAATTACTATGAACTGGGAACAACTATTATCTTTAAAACGTTTTGGCGATACCAATAAACGTATACGAAAAGAGCAAGACGAAACACGTTTAGGATTTGAAGTTGATTACGATAGAATTATTTTTTCATCGGAGTTTAGGAGTCTACAAGATAAAACGCAGGTTATTCCTTTATCGCAAACCGATTTTGTACATACGCGTTTAACGCACAGTTTAGAGGTTAGTGTCGTTGGTCGTTCGTTAGGGCGATTGGTTGGAAAAAGATTATTGGAAAAACATCCACATTTACAACGTATACATGGATATCAGGCAAACGATTTTGGAGCTATTGTGGCAGCCGCCGCATTGGCACATGATATTGGAAACCCGCCTTTCGGGCATTCAGGAGAAAAAGCTATTGGCGAATTTTTTAAAACAGGACAAGGAAAACAATATAAAGAACAATTAACAGCAAACGAATATCAAGATTTATGTGATTTTGAAGGAAATGCTAACGGATTTAAAATTTTAACAGAAAGTAGAGCAGGAAGAGTTGGAGGGCTACGTTTAAGTTATGCAACATTGGGTGCTTTTACAAAATACCCAAAAGAGTCTTTACCTAAAAAACCAACAACACATATTGCCGACAAAAAATATGGGTTTTTTCAAAGTGAAAAAAATGCTTATAAAGATATCGCTAAAGAACTAGGTTTATTAAAGCGAAGTGATGCAGCTATTAGTTACGCGCGACATCCGCTCGCCTTTTTGGTAGAAGCTGCAGACGATATTTGTTATACCATTATCGATTTTGAAGATGGCATTAATCTTGGGTTAATTCAAGAAGAATTTGCGCTAGAATATTTATCAAAAATAATAAGAGATACTATTAAGCCCAAAAATTATTATGCTCTTTCTACAAAAGAAGATCGCATTGGTTATTTACGAGCTCTTGCCATTGGAACACTTATAAATGAAGCTGTAGATATTTTTATGAAACATGAAGAGGCTATTTTAAATGGCGAGTTTGACTGTGCATTACTGGACAAAAGTAAGTACGAAGCTCAAATAAACGATATTTTAAAAATTAGTATAGATAATATTTACCAATCTACCGAAGTAATCGATAAGGAAATTGCAGGATATGGTGTTATTAATACGTTATTAAGCACTTATACCAATGCTGTAAATAATTGTTTTAATAATACAGCTTCTAATTATGACAAACTCATCATAAAAGGTTTGCCAAAATCAATAAAAATAGAAAGTAATAGTTTATACGAGCGTTTATCTAGTGTGTGTTATTATGTGTCGTTACTTTCAGATAGTAAAGCAATTTTAGATTATAAGAAAATAAAAGGGATAAGTATTTAATTCAATATGAAACTAGATATGCGTTATAACTTATTAAAGTGTAATTGACATTAGTGAATTTAAAATAAATTTTAATTTTTTATAGCGAAAAATGTATATTTGGTAAATTAAAAAAATGGTATGAAAAGAATATTATATTCCTTATTAGGGGTGTTATTAGTAATTAGTTTTGGTTTATTCATAAATAAATCAAAAGAATCTAATAATATTGCTGAGTTAAGAATCCAGCACAAAGAATTTTTAAAGAATAGCCCTTTTAAAGAAACTTTGAAGCTTTCAAAGAAAGACAGAAAGGCAAAAAGATTACCACCTAATAAGTATTCTGAAAGAATGTGGGAACTTACAATGAATCCAACAATTGGAGCACCAGAGCCCGAAAAATTGTTTCAACTTCAAGAAAAACTAAAACAACAAGCCTTGTTTTCTAAAGTACCAGGAGAAAAGTTAAATAATTGGGAAGAACGAGGCCCTAATAATGTAGGAGGAAGAACTAGAGCTATAATGTTTGATCCGAATGATGCTTCAAACAAAAGAGTATTTGCAGGAGGTGTTAGTGGAGGTTTATGGGTAAATAATGATATAACATCTTCACTTTCTCCGTGGTCGGAGGTTGATATTCCTAATAACCTAGCTATTTCTTGTATAACATACGATCCAAATAATCCAATGATTTTTTATGTAGGAACTGGAGAGTCTTATGTTCAAGGAAGTGTGAATGGTAATGGTGTATGGAAATCTACAAATGGAGGAACTAGTTGGTCTAAAGTTTTTGGGGGATTGGTTGGAAACACGAATATTATCCCAGGTTCATCTAACCCAAGTAACGCAAGAGTAACGGTAAATAGTCCAGCAGGTATTGCAGGTGATTATTTTGGTATTAGAGCAGCTTTTGGAGAAAGTTTAACATCAATATCAGGTAGTTTAGTACTTGCTGATGATGGTACAGCGGCTCCTAATGAGGCCTGTGACCCATTGGTTAATGCAAATGCTATTAATGGAAATATAGCTATTTTATATCGAGGTACTTGTGATTTTTCACAAAAAGTATTAAATGCTCAAAATGCAGGAGCGGTTGCAGTAATTGTTGTTAATAATGTTGCTGGTAACCCGAGTATAATGGCTGCAGGATCACAAGGTGATTTAGTTACCATTCCTTCCCTAATGCTTTCAATGACTGATGGGCAAGCTATAGTTGATCAATTAGGAAGCGGAGTAAATGTTTCTTTAAATGGTTATGCAAATTACTCTGGTTATACTGCTAAGTCAGGGGTACAGCACATAAACGATATCGTGGTAAGGGATGTTGGTAATGGAAATAGTGAAGTTTATGTCGCAGCTGGATCTTCGTATTATGGTAAAGCAACACCTAGCGTATTGTTAGGTCCAGAAGAATTTGGTTTATATAAATCTACTAATAGTGGGTCAAGTTGGTCTAAATTAACATTGTTACCATCTTCAAATAGTAATGATTATCAACTTCAACCAAATGATATAGAGATAAGTGCAGATAATACTGTTTGGGTTGCAACAACAACAGATGTTTTTACTGATGGCGGTGGAGAAATATTATCATCTTCTGATGGCGTTAATTTTACATTGAAATATAAAGTTCCTTCTGGTCAGCGTACAGAAATTGCAGTTTCAGGAACAAATGCATCAACTTTATATGTTTTGTCTGAAACTTTATCTGAAACAACTCCTGTTAAAATTATACATACGGATGATGCTTTTACTACAACAACTACTTTACCTTTACCTGTAGATCTTGATACAGGTATTGATCCAAATGATTTTACAAATGGGCAAGGATATTATAATTTAACGATAGAGGTAGATCCAACAAATGATGCTATTGTTTATACTGGAGGGATAGATCTTTTTAGGTCGTCTGATTCAGGAAACACTTGGATACAAATTTCAGAATATTATTCTAGTACAGGGTTAAGCGAGGTTCATCCTGATCAACATGCTTTTGTTTTTGATCCATCAGATCCAACAAAAGCTGTAAATGGAAATGATGGAGGTGTATATTATGCCACTTCATTATCAGGAACCCCGTCTATAACTCCCAGAAATAAAAATTATAACACATTACAATTTTATCATGGTTCAATAGGGCAAGAAGAAGCTAATGAAAAGCTTTTAGCTGGTGCTCAGGATAATGGATCACAATTAATAAATAATGCTTCAACTGGTATAAACGAATCTTTATCTCCTACAGGAGGTGATGGAACTTATGTGTTTATAGATAAGGATAATCAGTATATTATAACATCAAGCCAAAATGGTAACTATTATTATAGAGATTATGCTACTAGTGAAACAAGTGGATATACAATTGAAGGTACAAGTGCTGGGGGGCAATTTATTAATCCTGCAGCCTTAGATAGTGAAACAAATTATCTTTTTTCTGATGGAACGACTAATGATCCTACAACAATCTATCAAATTAATAGGTACAGAATATTAGTTAATCGTGCAACGTCTAAAACAATGAGTAATGCACTGTTAGATTCTTCTCCTACTGCTTTTAAATCTTCAACTAATACTACTCAAACCTTATTTGTCGGAACAGAAACAGGGAAATTGTTAAAGATAACAAATGCTAATGGCACAGAAACTTGGGAAGATATAACAGGAAGTGTTTTTTTAGGTAGTATTTCTTCAATTAATTTAGGTTCTAGCGATATGGAAATATATGTAACTTTCTATAATTATGGTGTTACAAGTATATTCTATACTACAGATGGTGGTACAACATGGCAAAATAAAGAAGGCGATTTACCAGATATTCCTGTTAGAGCAATAATGGCTAATCCATTAAATACAAATGAAGTTATAATAGCTACAGACCTTGGGGTTTGGGGGACTTTTAATTTTAATGATACAAACCCTAATTGGTATCAATCTCAAAATGGAATGAAAGATGTTATTGTTACTAGTTTTGATTTAAGAACATCAGATAATACTGTAATGGCTACAACTTATGGAAGAGGAATTTTTACGGGTAAATTTACTACAGATGCAAGTTCTTTATCAGTAAATAATAATACTTTTAAAGATTTAGTTAAAGTTTATCCAACAGTGTCTTCGGGAAATTTTAAAATTTCAGCTAGTAATGAAATTAGAAATGGTTTGTTAAGTGTTTTTGATATGAATGGAAGAGAGGTTTATAAAACTAAGATTGATTTTAACAAAAATTCAACACAAGATATTTCACTTAAAGCATTAAGCGGATTGTATATTGTTAAATTTAATTCAGAAAACAAGCAATCAACTCATAAGATACTTATTAAGTAGAAAACAACCTAAATGTATAAAAAAAGGGAAGCTAAATACTTTCCTTTTTTTTATGTAAATTACTTATATAAATATTTAGGCTTTTAGCATCCAAACCAATCAGTTTTCGAAGTTCATCAACTTTACCATGTTCAATAAAAGTATCAGGAATTCCTAATATTTTTATGGTGTTTTTATAATTATGTTCAGCAGCAAATTCTAAAATAGCAGTTCCAAAACCACCTTTTATACTATTATCTTCAATGGTAATAATAGTATTATATTCTTCAAAAATATCATGGAGTAAAACGTCGTCTATAGGTTTTACAAAACGCATATCATAATGAGAAACATCTATATTTATAATTGCTGCCGAAACATTTTGAGCCATGTTTCCAATACTTAAAACAGCTATATTTTTTCCTTTTTTAAGTTGCACACCTTTGCCAATGCTAATTTTAGAAAAAGGTTTTTTCCAATCAATAGTAACACCACGCCCTCTTGGATACCTAATCGCAATAGGCTGATCTAAACCTAATTGCGCAGTGTACATGATGTTTCTTAATTCAATTTCATTTCTAGGAGCGAAAACAATAAGATTAGGAACGCATCTTAAAAAACTTAAATCATAAACACCATGATGTGTAGCGCCATCTTCACCAACCAATCCAGCTCGGTCTAAACAAAAAATAACGGGTAATTTTTGTAAAGCTACATCATGGATAATTTGGTCATAAGCCCGTTGTAAAAATGTAGAATATATATTGCAAAACGGAATCAAACCTTGAGTTGCCATACCTGCAGCTAATGTTACTGCATGTTGCTCAGCAATACCAACATCAAAAGCACGTTCAGGTATTTCATCCATCATATATTTTAACGAGCTACCAGTAGGCATTGCAGGTGTAATACCAACAATACTTTCGTTTTGTTTAGCAAGTTCTACAATAGTATACCCAAAAACATCTTGATATTTTGTGAAGTCAGAAGGCGATTTAAAAATAATGTCTCCCGTAGAAGCATTAAATTTCCCTGGGGCATGATATTTTACTTGGTTTTCTTCAGCTTGTTTTAAGCCTTTTCCTTTTGTAGTTATAACATGTAAAAATTTGGGACCATTAATAGATTTTAAGCGTTTAAGTTCCGAAATAAGTTTATCTATATCATGACCATCAATAGGTCCTGAATAGTTAAAATTTAAGGCTTTTATAATATTATTTTTTCTTTGAATCCCTTTTTTAACGTTGGTTAAATATTGTTTTAAAGCGCCAACACTAGGGTCGATGCCAATAGCATTATCATTTAAAATTACTAACAAATTAGCATCTGTAACACCAGCATGATTTAAGCCTTCAAAAGCCATACCTCCAGCAATACTAGCATCACCAATAACAGCAATATGCTGTTTGTTTATATCGCCTTTTAATTTGGAAGCAATAGCCATACCCAATGCCGCCGAAATTGATGTTGATGCATGCCCAACACCAAAAGCATCATATATGTTTTCTTCCCGTTTTGGAAAGCCACTAATACCATTTATTTGCCTATTAGTATGAAAATTATCTTTTCTACCTGTTAAAATTTTATGCCCATAAGCTTGATGACCAACATCCCAAATAAGTTGGTCGTCTGGTGTGTTAAAAACGTAATGTAGTGCAATAGTTAATTCAACCACACCCAAACTAGCACCTAAGTGTCCTTCTTTTGTGGCAACAATATTAATGATAAAATCACGTAACTCTTTAGCAAGTTGCTGTAAGTCTTTTTGTTTTAAAAGACGAAGTTCTTTAGGTGAATTAATATGTTTTAAAATAGATTTTTGCACATGGCAAAAGTACAAGTTTTTATTATTCTTCTACTTGAAAAATAATAGGTAGGCTATAAACTACTTCTATTGGTTCATCTTTTTGTCTTGCAGGTATAAATTGGGGCAAAAGTTTAAGAACGCGTTTTGCTTCTTTTTCTAATAAAGGATGTGGCGCTCTAGTTTTTATATCTATTACATTTCCGTTTTTATCAATTTTAAATTGTGTGTAGACTTTTTGTTTGCCTTTTAAATCTAAATAAACAGATTTATTAAAGTTTTTAGAAACAATTTCTGATATTCGTTTAGAAAAGTAATTTCTTTTTTCTTGAATTGATAAATTTTTAGGAGTATCTTGGAACTCTGGTGGCATTTCTACTATCATCATCCCTAAGACGATTTCTTTCTCTTCTTCATAAGTCATAATTCCTGTTAAGTTTGTTGGTATTTCAGGAATATCTAATGAGTCTATACTTATTGGAGGTTGTTCAGTAATTTCAATATCACCAACAGTTTCTATAACTAATTCTCCTTCAGTTTCTATTTCAGTAAGTGTTCCTTTTTTGATTTTTGTTTTACAAGATTTTTTTGGAATAGAATCAATTTCGGTTATTTCTCCTAAACCTCCAAGTATATCAATTTTATTATTCTTCAAGGTATCAATAACTTCAATACTATCAATTTTTTGTTTGCTTCCATTTTTATTGGTACAATTCATTAAAGTGGTTCCCATAATAATGAGTAAAGCTAATAAAAAGGTTTTATGAAAACTTTGGTGTTGCTCTAAAAATTGAGATGGAATATAGATGTTTATACTATCTAATTGACTTTGTTTAAAGTGTCCGCAAATACGAGTGTTTTTATTTTCGTTTATAAAATCTTGAATTTCGCAGGAATCCATTTTTGTGAAATCAACTACTGTTTTAACGCAAGAATTACAAAACCTACCTTTATCTTTTGGAGTCATTTTATTCCAATCTTCATGGCAAGGCTTCGGAATTGAAATGGAATAGTAATTTTTCATAATGGAAAGTTTAGAGTTTTTTATTATCAAATTTCCTGCCGAAATTAGAAATAGCCATTTTGAAATTATATTTTTTGCTAAGATGATTTAAGTTATATATGACACTTGTTTTAAGAATAATATTCATAGATGAATCATTTAAGACTCTTTTTATTTGTCTTGTAGTATAATTCGTTATACTATTGTGTAATTAAAATGAAAACTAAATTTATTATGAAAAAAATTATTTTATTTCTTTTTATAGGCTTAATAATAGCTTGTAGTAATGAAGATTCAATCCTTGATGATTCTGATTCTAGATTAGTTGGAGTATGGTTGCTAATATCAAGTATAGATGAAGATGGAGAGGAATATATTCCTGAAGAAGAAGGAGCTTGTCCTCATGAAACAATAATTTCGGAGACTACCATAAGTGCTAGGTCTTATTATGGGGAAAATTGTGAGTCTTCGGTGGAATCATTTACTCTTCCTTATACTTTAAATGAAAAAGGTGATACTATGTATTTTGAACTTGGAAGTGAAAGAGAAACATTAGAAATTCTTGAATTAACAGCTACAACTTTGAAGGTGAAAATTGGAAGTGATTCTGAATATGAGATTTCAAATTACTTAAGGCAATAAGGTTGCTTTTTAGTAGTTTTTTTTATTTTTGCTATTATGATAAAGCCTTTTGATGATACTTATTTTATGAAGAAGGCACTTCAGGAAGCTGAGGTTGCTTTAGATAAAGGTGAAATTCCTGTAGGTGCCGTTGTTGTTATTGATAACAAAGTTATTGCACGCGGACATAATTTAACGGAAACTTTAAATGATGTTACAGCGCACGCCGAAATGCAAGCCATTACAGCTGCTGCTAATTTTTTAGGAGGTAAATATCTTAAAGAATGTACACTATATGTTACTTTAGAACCATGCCAAATGTGTGCTGGTGCTTTGTATTGGAGTCAGATTTCTAATATTGTTTATGGTGCAAGAGATGAAGAACGAGGGTGTATTAATTTAAAAACAAAACTACATCCTAAAACAATAATGAAAGGCGGTGTAATGGCAAAAGAAGCTTCTTCGCTTTTAAAACGTTTTTTTATTGAAAAGCGCAATTTAAATTAATTCGTCATGTTGAAATGAGGAACGATTGAGACATCACACTAAAGCTTTTATTTTGTTTCTGAGTTTTTAATGTGTTACTAAACTCGTGTTAGGGATTGAACGGTTTGTTTGAGCTCGCCGACGTAGGAGGAAGCGAGTAGTGAAAGCCCGACCTGAAAGGGAACACCAAAAAAATTAAATTATTGACGATTGTCGCCTTCGCGTTCTCGCATTTTATCTAAATTTTCTTTAGTAAGCATATAGTCTTTAATGTCTTTGTCTTTCCATCGGTAGTAAGCAAATAAGGGGAATACGATTAAAAAAAGACCAATAACACCAAAGCCTATAAGTTTTTGAGAGTTTTCTAAATCTAATGTAAAACCTAAAATAATACTTGTTAATGTTGCTATAGCTAATAATAGGATAAGGTATTTCATGTGTTTCTTAATTATTGTTTTTTATAGGTCACATGTAACATTCATTTAATCATTTCCTTAAGTATCGAAAATAGTTATGAATGTTTCATAATTTTTCGTGCTTTTAAGAATTACCTTGTAAAGTTATTAATTGACGCCTATATGCTGTTAGTAGTTTAGATTTAGAAATAAAGCCAAAATAAACGCCATTTTTTGTTACAGGCAAGTTCCATGCACTGCTGTCTTGGAACTTTTGCATAATGTCGGTCATTTTATCTTTGTCTAAATTTATAACTTCGGGAGGTTTTTGCATCACATCGGTAGCAACAACTTCTTTATATAAACTTTGATCAAACATAATTGGTCTTAAATCATCTAACAGAATAATACCTTGAAGTCTATGAGTTTCTTTTTTTACAACAGGAAAAATATTTCGTTTAGATTTTATAACAGCCTTATGTATCATTTCTTCTAAGGTCATTTCTGGTCTAATTGTTATAAAATTAGTTTCAATAACCTTATCTATGTCCATAAGTGTTAAAACGGCATGATCTTTATCGTGTGTAATTAATTCACCTTTTCTACCTAGTTCCATATTATAAACCGAGTGCGGTTTAAAATATCGAGTAATTCCATATGAAATGGTTGCTGTAAGCATTAATGGAATAAAAAGTTCGTAACCTCCAGTAAGTTCTGCAATTAAGAAAATAGCCGTTAGTGGCGCATGTAAAACACCAGCTAATAAGCCTGCCATACCAACTAAGGTGAAATTGCTTTCGGAAATAGGCGAGCTAAATAAACCACAGTTGTTTACTATTTTAGACATGCAATACCCCATGATACTTCCCATAAAAAGCGTTGGAGCAAAAATACCACCAACACCACCAGCTCCAAATGTTAATGAGCTTGCAACAATTTTAGAAAGCAAGAGTCCTATTAAAAGTAAAACTACAATCCAGATATTGTCTAAATCTAGTTGAAACAGATTGTTTGTTAAAGCTTTTTCTGGGTTACCAACAATTAAATTATTTATAACATCGAAACCTTCACCATATAAAGGAGGAATTAAAAAAACAAGAAGACCAATACCAATACCTCCAATAATTAGTTTTTTTATGAGAGATTCTATTTTGTCAAAAAACGTATGAATTTTATCGTATACTTCAGTGAAATAAATAGAAACAAACGCCGCTATAATACCTAAAATGATATAAAAAGGTGCATCTGAAATAACAAATTTGTCTTCAATTCTAAACGGTAGTAAAATATCGTCACCAAAGAAAAAATAAGAGGTTAATATAGCAGAAAGCGATGCTAACAAAAGCGGAAGCATGGAAGCTATTGTTAAGTCTAAACTAAACACTTCTATGGCAAAAATAATAGCAGCGATAGGCGCCTTAAATATGGCAGACATAGCACCAGCTGAAGCACAACCAATTAAAAGTGTTCGAGATGTTTGGTTTAAATGAAACATTCTCGAAATGTTTGAACCTATAGCAGCTCCTGTTGCAACTGTTGGACCTTCTAAACCAACAGACCCTCCAAAACCTACTGTAAGTGGAGCGGTTAAAATAGAGCCAAACATTTGAAATTGTTTCATGATGCCTTTTCGTTTAGAAATAGCATATAGCGTTGATGGAATACCATGACTTACCTTATGTCTAATAACATATTTAATGCTAAGATATACAAGAGAAAGTCCTAAAATGGGGAATAGAAAGTAGAACGCATGATGGTATTCATTTATTAATTTACCTTCTAATAAATGTTGAATAAAGTGCGTTATATTTTTTAAAACAACAGCACCAAGACCAGAGGTAAAACCAATAATAACACTTAGTATATATACAAATTGCCTATGAGAGATGTGTTTTGCTCTCCAGATTAGAATTTGTTTTAATATGGTTTGTTTTGGCATGATGTTATATAATAAATTCTGTTAATGTCAGAGTATAATTATTTATTTGGTGTGTTATTTATATAATAAGTCTAACGCCACCCAAATCTTGAATTTTATATGGGAATTTATCACTCGGAGACCCTATAAACATAAAATTAATGGGGATATTCCATCTTTTTGATAAAGTTTTAATTAGCTCTGGGTTAAATTTGCCTTTTTCAATAATAAATTCGATATCAATTTCTGGGTATTCTCTGTTTAAGAAATCAATTTCTTGTTCTAAGTTTTTTGGAAGAATAGCTCCTTTGTCCAAAGCTAAAACGATTTTAAGCTTTTTTGTATGTTCGTTTTTAGTAATATATAACATGACTTTGTTGAGCGTAGCGATATTATCTCCTTTAGTAAAAAAAACGAACTCTTGTGAATTTATTTTATTGATTGTAGATAGTATTTTTTTATCTGTTCTTAAAACTAAACTACGAATAGGGTCAAAAACACTATGAATTACATTTAATAAGAAATTCAATAGTACTATTCTATTAAGCATTATAATGATGAAAATAATAGCAGGAATAAAATAATCAAGAAATACCACTAAATTACTTGGGCTACCGTCTTTTGGAGTCATTAAAATATTTCCAACTAATGCTATTATAACAGCTAAAATGGCTAAAAGAACAGCACCCCATGATGCTTTTTCAGGTCTTGGTAATTGTTTTCTTCTTACTTTAAGTAAAATGTTCCCAATACCAAACAACACCATAACCGATAAGAATGAAATAGTATAAACACCTGCTAATAATTTAACATTCCCATTGGTAATAAGTAAAACAGAAATGGATAATATGAAAAACATTAAAATGATTCTATACGAGCTACCTTTAGTGTTTTTCTTTAAAAAAAACGGAGGTAAAATTCGGTCTAAAGTCATACGTTCCAATAAACCAGAAACACCAACAAAACTAGTTAATACGGCACCACTTAGTACTAAAAATGCATCAATAGATATTAAAATAGCAATCCAGTTTCCACCAACATGAGCTCCCATTTCGGTTAATAATGTATTTTGATACGCATCGCTTTGTAAAACAGGAAGTGCAAATAATGCTAATGCAAATATGGCCATTAAAGGATTTATTACGCTAACAACTATCCACATGTTTTTAAGTGTTTTTGGGAAAACGCCTTTTTCTTGTTCTTCAACAAAATTTGCAGAACTTTCAAAACCAGACACACCTAGCATGGAAGCAGCAAAACCTAAAAAAATGGCTGTTGCTATACTTCCTCCATGTACAGGAAGTTTCCAGTTTTCAAAAAAGACACTTATACCATTTTGACTTAAAAAATATATTATAAATGCGCTTAAAATAGCTAAAGAAGTTAAATGGAAAAGAAAAATACCGATGGCAACTTTAGCAGATTCTGTTATTCCTCCTATTGTAAGTGCAGCAAAAATACCTAATAGTACAATTGTAGCTATTATTATAGGCATAGAAGGAATTAGATGATGCAAATAATGAATGGCTTCATTAGCAGAAATAACAGCTGTAGCCATATACGAAAGCAGTGTTAGCGTTGCTGCAAATGATGCTAAAAATTTACTAGTTGTGTTTAACAAGGCATTATATGCACCGCCATTTAATGGAAGTGCTCCAACAACTTCACCATATATTTTTCTAAAAAGAAATAATACGATAGATACTATTAATAAGGTTATCCATGCGTATTGACCTGCAAAAGCAATAGCAAGAGCCGATACATATAAAACAGAAGAGCTTATGTCGTTACCACAAATAGCCGTGGCTGCTAGTTGATTTAATTTCTTGACATGCCCTTTGGTTTTCATCTGTTTGTTTTTATTTGTTTTTTAATAGTCAGATGTAACATTCGTCTAACTATGATAATGTTTGATTAAATGTTAACAATGGATATTTTATTTTTTTCAACGTTATAGTTCAATTTTAAGATGAAGTTCACTTAATTGTTCGTTGTCAATTGGTGCAGGAGCGTCAATCATAACATCGCGACCTGAATTATTTTTTGGAAAAGCAATAAAATCTCTAATAGTTTCTTGACCGCCTAAAATAGCAACCAATCTATCTAATCCAAAAGCTAATCCACCATGTGGTGGTGCGCCATATTGAAAAGCATCCATTAAAAATCCAAATTGCGCTTTTGCTTCCTCTTCAGTAAATCCTAAATGTTTAAACATAATAGTTTGTGTTTCTTTATCATGAATTCTGATAGAGCCACCTCCTATTTCATTACCGTTTAAAACTAAATCGTATGCATTTGCTTTTACGTCTCCAGGATTAGTATCTAATAATTCTAATTGCCCTGGTTTAGGTGACGTAAATGGATGATGCATGGCATGGTAATGCCCTGTTTCTTCATCTAACTCTAATAAAGGAAAATCTATAACCCAAAGCGGTGCAAATACTTTAGGATCTCTCAACCCTAAACGTTCTGCTAATTCCATTCGTAAAGCACTTAATTGTGCTCTTACTTTATTTTTATCGCCTGAAAGTATGCAAATTAAATCGCCCGGTTTAGCACCTGTAACTTCCGCCCATTTTGCTAAATCATCTTGATCGTAAAATTTATCTACCGAAGATTTGTAGCTTCCATCTTCATTACATCTAGAGTAAACCATTCCTAAAGCGCCAACTTGCGGACGTTTTACCCAATCAATTAATTTATCAATTTCTTTTCTTGTATAACTATTTCCTCCAGGAACTGCAATACCAACAACTAATTCAGCATTATTGAAAACTCCAAAATCTTTATGCTGAGCCACTTCGTTAAGCTCGCCAAATTGCATTCCAAAGCGAATATCTGGTTTGTCGTTACCATATAAACGCATGGCATCGTCATAAAGCATTCTTGGGAACTTTTCAACTTCAACACCATTTACTTCTTTTAATAAATGACGAGTTAAACCTTCAAATACATTTAAAATATCTTCTTGTTCAACAAATGCCATTTCACAATCTATTTGTGTGAATTCTGGTTGTCTATCGGCACGTAAATCTTCATCTCTAAAGCATTTTACAATCTGAAAATATTTATCCATTCCGCCAACCATAAGCAATTGCTTAAAGGTTTGAGGTGATTGTGGAAGTGCATAAAACTGACCTTCATTCATTCTTGAAGGCACCACAAAATCTCTTGCGCCTTCTGGAGTCGATTTTATTAAATATGGTGTTTCTACTTCTATAAAGTCTTGTTTAGATAAATAATTTCTAACTTCTTGAGATACTTTTGATCTAAAAATTAAACTGTTTTTAACAGGATTACGACGAATATCTAAATAACGATATTTCATGCGTATATCTTCACCACCATCCGTTTTATCTTCAATAGTAAAAGGAGGTAATAAAGCTTTATTTAAAATGGTAAGTTCAGATACTAAAATTTCAATATCACCAGTTGGAATATTAGGGTTCTTTGAAGCACGTTCAATAACAGTACCTTTAACCTGAATAACAAATTCACGTCCTAAGTTTTGAGCTTGCTCCATCATGTCTTTTGAGGTACGCTCTTCATCAAAAACAAGCTGTGTAATACCATACCGATCTCGCAAATCTACCCAAACAATAAAACCTTTATCTCTTGATTTTTGAACCCAACCTGAAAGGGTTACTTCTGTATTAATATTTGTAGCGTTTAATTCGCCACAATTATGACTTCTGTACATTGTTGTATAATTGAAGTGCAAATTTACATAAGTTATACGACTATAAAAATGAAAAAAGCCTCAATGTTTTATTGAGGCCTTTTTACTGTAATTTGAATTAGTCACTTAATTAAATTACTCTAATCTTTTATCCATATTAAATACTTCTTTTTGAGGTGCTACCTGGTATGTAGCAACTCGATCTTTATAGAGCCACATTTTAAATTTGGTTACTAAATAAAAAAGTATTGGAACCACTACCAATGTTAAAAAAGTAGCTATTAATAGTCCATAAATTACGGTCCAAGCAAGAGGCCCCCAGAAAATAACATTATCACCTCCCATATAAATATGTGGATTAAATTCGCTAAAAAGTGTAAAAAAGTTAATATTTAACCCTATAGCTAAAGGAATTAACCCTAAAATGGTTGTAATTGCTGTTAGTAATACTGGTCGTAAACGTGCTTTTCCTCCTTTTACAATAGCTTCTAATAGTTCGCTATTTTCAATATATTGTTCTTCATCTAAATGATGTTCTGCTTTCTTTCTATCAATTAGTAATTGTGTGTAATCTAAAAGTACTACACCATTGTTTACTACAATACCAGCGAGTGATATAATACCCATCATGGTCATCATAATAACAAAAGAACTTCCTGTAATAACAATACCACCAAATACACCTATTAAACTCAAGAAAATAGCAATCATTATGATACCTGGCTTCGAAACTGAGTTAAATTGGAATATTAAAATGAAGAAAATTAAACCTAAACCAGTAAAAAAAGCACCCATTAAAAAGGCCATTTGTTTATTTTGTTCTTCAATTTGTCCTGTGTAATCTATTTTTACAGTATCAGGTTTTTCAGTAAATCCTTGCATTTCATTTTGAATTTGAGACACAATAGCTCCCGCATCTGTAAAACCTGGTGCTAATGCCGAATATAATGTTACAACACGTTTAACATCCTTGTGTTTTATGGCACTAAAACCAGAAGCATTATTCTGTTTAGCAACAGCAGATACAGGGATTTCTTTAATTTGACCTGATGCCATATCTCTAAATGTTATTTTTTGATTAAAAATAGCACTAGTATTGTATCTGTTTTCTTTATTAAAGCGCACATTAATATCATAATCATCGCCATCTTCTTTGTAAATACCCGCTTTCGCTCCAAAAACAGCATTACGCAATTGTTGTCCTACTTGTCCGGAAGTAACTCCTAATTCTCCTGCTTTTTTTCTATCAACGTGAACTTGCATTGACGGTTTTGATTTATTAACATCAATTTTTAATTCATCAACACCTTGAATATTTTTCGAGTTGATGAATTCACGCATTTTCTCAGCTGTATTAATTAATTCGGAATAATCGTCTCCTTCTAATTCTATATTTATAGGGTATCCAGCAGGAGGACCAACGGCATCTTTTTCAACAGAAATAGCAACACCTGGATAAATGTCTTTTAAAGCTTCTTGTACTCGTTTGAGTAAAACATTACTATTAGCTCCATTTCTAAATTTATATTCGCGCATAGTAGCTGTTATTTTTCCACGATGCGGCATTTCGGCAGCAGATCCACCATCTGTTTGCGGATTTCCTGCACCTTCTCCAACTTGAGAAACGGCACTTTCAGTTAAAAAATTAAAATCACCATCAAAATAAATAGGATCATTTATAATTTTATAAACACGTTGTTCTATATCTTTTGTGATAGCATTCGTTTTTTCAATATCGGTACCTTCAGGATATTCAATATAAACAATGATTTGATTAGGCGTGTTGTCTGGGAAAAACTCAACTTTGGTACGTTGACTACCAACGGAAGCTCCAAAGCCCATAAAAGCAATTATTAGTAAAACAAATGTTCCTATAGATATTAATGCGGGTTTTTTACCACTTAAAGCAAAACGTAATGTTCTTTCATAGAGACGTTCCCAACGTGGTAAGCTATTGTTTTGAAAGTTGTTTGACCATTTTCGTAAAAATAATCTATAAACCCAAAGTAAAATAACAGTAACAATCATTAATGTTCCCAGGCCTCTGTAACTTCCTCCAATAATGAAAATAAAAAGACCTATAACACTAAATATTATAGAAATTTTAATAATTTGTTTTAATGGCATATCCTTGTCTTCTGTAGTCATAAACTGAGATACCATTACCGAGTTAAAGAAAATAGCAACAAATAACGACGATCCTAAAACAACACCCAGAGTTTTAGGGAAGTAAATCATGAATTGCCCCATAACACCAGGCCATAAGCCTAAAGGAACAAATGCTGCAACGGTTGTTGCTGTTGAAATAATAATAGGATACGCAATTTCACTGATACCTTTTTTTGCGGCTTCTATTCTGCTTAAGCCCTCTTCGCTCATTAAACGATAAACATTTTCAACCAGTACAATGCCGTTATCAACCAACATACCAAGCCCCATAATTAATCCAAAGAGAATCATTGTATTCATGGTGAATCCCATCATATCTAATATCATGAGCGACATAAACATAGACATAGGAATGGCAAACCCAACAAATAAGGCATTTTTAAATCCTAAAAAGAACATTAAAACGGTTACAACTAGTATAATACCGAATATGATATTGTTTACTAAATCATCAACTTGCCCTATTGTTTTTGATGATTGGTCGTTAGCGATGGTTACTTTTAAATCTGATGGAAACACTTTTGCAATTGCTTCTTTAACAATAACGTCAATTTGTTCGGCAGCTGCTACCATGTTTTTCCCTGCACGTTTTTTAACATCCAGCATAACTACTGGAGCACCAAAATCTCTAGCGTAAGTTGTTTTGTCTTCTTCCTTAAATGTTACTTTCGCAATATCTTTTAAGTAAATAGGGTTGTCTCTTTCAGATTTTACAACAAAGTTTTCAAGCTCTTTAGGATTTTCTATTTCACCTAAAATACGAATGGTGCGTCGTTGTCCGCTTGTAATTAAATTACCAGCAGACATTGTCATGTTTTCTCTGCTAATTGTATTAATAATATCATCAAAACTAACTTGTGCAGCCATCATTTTATAGATATCTACTGCAACTTCTACTTCTTTTTCTTGTGCACCACGAATATCTACTTGTTTAATTTCTTGTAAGCTTTCAATTTCATCTTCAAGATATTCGCCATATTCTTTTAGTTTTTCAATGGGATAATCTCCAGAAATATTAATATTAAGTATTGGTATTTCTTCAGATATACTTAAATCGAAAATATTAGGCTCTACTTTGGCGCCATTAAAAGTTGGCCAATCTTCGCCAGAAGTTTCAGTATCTACTTCGTCTTTTACTTTTTGTCTTGCTGCTTCAACCGATATTTTTTCATCAAATTCTACAACAATAATAGAATAATCTTCTTGAGATGTTGAGGTTATCTCTACAACATTGCTAACAGTTTTTAGCTTGTCTTCAATAGGATCTGTAATTAGCTTTTCAATATCTTCGGCAGTATTTCCAGGGTATATAGAACTTATGTATATTTTTGTTTCTTTTATTTCAGGAAAATTTTCTCTAGCCATACTAAAATAGGCTCCTGCACCAAGAAATAGGATTAAAACAATTAAAACATACATGGTTGTTTTATTATTAATTGCCCAAGATGATAATCCAAATTCTTTATCTACTTGTTTTTTCTTTTTATTAGTCATTAGTTTTTAGTCTTTAGACGTTAGTGTTTTTTAAGTGTTTTTGAAGACCTGATATCATTTTTGACAATTCTTCAAGGAGAAGTCTGTTTTTATAATCATCTTCATGACTTATATAATTTAATCTTTTTGCTATAGATGAACAGACTACACATTCTTTTATAGATCCATTAGAAATATTTAAAAACCTATTGAATTGAGAGTTAGTATCAGATGATCCTTCTGCAATATTTAGTGCAATAGAAGTTGATGCTCTTCTAAATTGTGAGCTTAAAGCATAATTTTCGTTTACAGGAAAATTATTTATCAATTCATAAGTGATATCAATAAAGTCTAGTGCTTTTTGATATACTTTTAAATCTTCGAAACTGAATTTAATCTCTTTCATGATTGTAGTGTTAATTTTCTACAGACTAATGTCTAAAAGCTATTTACTAATAAGAATTTTAACATTCTGTCCGTCTGTAACACTACGAGCACCTTCATTAATAATTTCGTTACCATGTTCTAAACCAGAAAGCACTTCAATATAATCACCTTGAGTTTTACCTGTTGTTATAATATCTTTTTTAGCTTTTGCAGTTTCGCCTGTTTTATTAGCTATGGTAAAAACATATTGTTCTCCCTCTGCATTTTCTGAAATAATACTTTGAGGAATTAATATGGCTTTATCGTTTGTATAATCGTTAATTTTTAATTTTGCAGTTAAATTTGGCTTTATAGATTGATCTTTATTTGAAACCGCAACTTCTATTTTAAAAGATCTGTTTGCTGGATTAATAAAGTTCCCTGCTTGACGAATTTTAGCATCCATAGCTTTTCCAAGAATAGGGAATTCTATCTGTACATCTTTACCTGCCTTAATAGTTGAGATATAACGTTCTGGAACTTCGGTTTCAATATACATGTTTTCTAGGTTTACGATTCTGAATAGTTGTGATTGACCAGGAGCTACAACACTTCCTTGTTCTGTTATAACATCATCAATAGTTCCAGAGAAAGGCGCTTTAACAACTGTTTTTGCTACTTGTTGTTTTGCTTGATTCACAGCTTGCTGTTGTGCTTCGTATGAAGATTTAGCTTGTAAATATTGAATTTCACTACCTATTTTTTGATCCCAAAGACGTTTTTGACGTTCAAAAGTGGTTTTTGCTAAATCTGCTTGAATTTGTAATTGAGCTACTTGTTGGTTTAATCCACCATCATCAATTTTGGCTAATATTTGTCCTTTAGAAACTTTTTGTCCTTCTTTTACAAAAACACGAGTTAGTGTTCCAGAATATTCTGGAAAAATAACAAGGTTTTGTTTGGTGCTTACACTTCCTTGAAGTTCTACATAATGATTGAAAGTAGATTCTTTTACTTTAAAAGTTGTAATTAAAGGAACTCTTTCTTGTGGGGCTAATTCTTTAATTTTTGCCTGAAGTTGTTTTAGTTGTGCAGCAATGGCTTGTTGCTCTATATCTAAAGCGGTTTTTCTTTCTCTAATTTTTTCTAAATTATTAGTTGCAATAATATCTTCAACAGATTTTTTCTTATCTCCTCCGCAAGAAGTTAAAAGAAGGGTTATTAGTAAGAGTGAATATATTTTTTTCATTTTATGATTGATTTTATTGGTTGTTTATTGTGTTTAATACCGTTTCTAGTTCTGCTTTTTTATTTATAACGTCAAGCATGGCTTGAAGAAATTCTTGTTGCGAACTATATAATTGTGTTTGTGCTTGTCTTAATTCAAAACTTGTAGCAATACCTTCAAAAAATTTGGTTTGATTTTTAGCTTCTATACGTTCTGCTAGGTTTAGGTTTTGTTTTTTGTTATCGTAATCTTCAATAGCAAATTGGTAATCGCTTTTTGCTGATGCTATTTGTAATTTTAATTTTTGTTCGGTTTCAGTTAAATCTTCTTTTGCTTTTTCAAGATTTATTTTAGCTCGTTGTGTGGCAGCACTTCGTCCTAAAGAACTAAAAATAGGAATGTTCAAACTAACACCTAATAAAGATGAACCAAACCATTTTTGGTCTTTACTTATGAAGTCGAAATTATTACTATAACCAGAGTAAGCACCATTTACAAAGCCTTTTAATGTTGGTAATGCTTTGCTTTTTTCTAACTTTAAAAGTAGCTCCTTAGATTTTTTATCGTTTTTAGCTATTTTAAAATCGATGTTATTATCAATATTGTCTTTGGTTTCTAGTAGTTCTAAATTAATATTTTGAGCGGTTAAACTTTCTAAATTATCAGTTAGAATAGTAGTAGTGTTTATATCAGATCCTAATGTAATATTTAACATTTGATATGCTAGTTTTTTTAAACGAGATGTATTGTTTAAAGTACTTTCAATACCAGATAAAGTAATTTGTAGTTGTTCTACACTTTCTTCATCACCCAATCCATTCTCATAAATTTTAGTAGTTTCGTTAAGATTCTTTTTCAGTACATCAATATTTCGTTCTAAAATTTTCACACTTTCTTCAGCAAGAAGTACATTTCCGTAAGCGTTGATAACCGCTTTTCTAACCTCTAAATCTGTTTTTTCTTTAGCGTTTTTAGATATTTCTAAATACACTTTTGCAGATTGTAAACCTACTATGTAAGAGCCATCAAATAGTTTTTGGCTTAGCGTTGCGGTGGCAGTTATAGACTGTGGTTTTCCTAAAATAAATTCTTCGTCAATGCCATCGTTATTAAAATCAACAGGAATAATTTGCTGCTTCAAAAAATTTTGATAATCCACAGATGCACTTATTTGCGGTAGTCCTGTAGCTGTGGTTTCCCATTTTTGTTTTTTTGCAGCATCGATATCTCGCGATGCATTTTTAGCCGTTCTGTTGTTTTCTAAAGCATAATCAATAGCTTCTTTTAAGCTTAAACTTAGAGTGGTTTCTTGAGAAAACCCTTTGAATATAATTAGTAAACTAAAAATTAAAATTAGTTTGTTCTTCATTTTATGATTGATTTGATGTTATAAATTTATTTAATATTGATAGTCCTTTTTCTGTAACAATGGCTCTTAAATGGTATTCTAGGTAGCTTTCCATAAGATAATCCATAGTAAATAATTTTTGCGGAAAAATAGTTTCGTCTTTAATTCCTGTCATACCATTAAAATACATTCTAGAAATAAATTCAACGTCTATATTTGTTCTAAATAATCCAGTGTCTACGCCTTTTTGAAGACTTGCTTTTACACAATCTTGCATTTTATCAAATTGCTTAAATTTTAAGACATCGTATATTTGAGGGTAGTACTTTCTTAATTGATATTGAGGAGACGTTTTTTCGTTTTTTAAATGCTGCATCACAAACATTTTTATATCATAAAGTTCCTCAATAGGGTTTACTGAGGTATTACAAATACCATCAATACCTTCGCAGATATTCTCAAAAACTTCAAAAGTTACAGCTTCAATAAGTTTTGTTTTATTAGCAAAATGCACATATATTGTTTTTTTAGACATGCCAAGTTCTGTAGCAATATCATCCATTGTAACACTTTTAAAACCTAGTGTTAAAAACATTTCAGCTGCTTTATGTATTATTTTTTCTCTCATAATTCGGGGGCAAATCTACAACAGGAAACTTTAAAAACCTAAAAAGTTTCCTAAGTTTTATAATTTTTTAACACTAAATCAACTTTAAAGCTTTTTAATACCACTAATTGCTTTATTTTTACAACATGCTTTCAATAGAAAAATACCAACAGGTTTTTGTTCAATATTTAGAAAAATATTCAACTGTTAAAGAACCACAAACGTTATATTATCCTGTTCAATATATATTGAATTTAGGAGGTAAAAGGTTACGTCCTGTATTAACTTTAATGACTTCAGAAATTTTTAATAAAGATTACAAACAAGCTTTAAATGCTGCTTTAAGTATCGAAGTGTTTCATAATTTCTCGTTGGTACATGATGATATTATGGATGACGCACCTTTACGAAGAGGGCAAGCAACCGTTCATGAAAAATGGGATGTAAATACTGGAATTCTTTCTGGTGATGCCATGTTAATTATGGCGTATCAATTATTTGAAAACTACGAACCCAATACATTTCAAGCTTTAGCTAAATTATTTAGCAAAACAGCTTTAGAGGTTTGTGAAGGACAGCAATATGACGTTGATTTTGAAACTAGAAACGATGTTACGATTGCTGAATATTTAAAAATGATTGAATACAAAACAGCTGTTTTGGTTGGAGCTGCTATGCAAATGGGAGCTATTGTTGCGAATGCTTCAGAAGAAGATCAAAATAATATTTATCAGTTTGGAAAAAACTTGGGTATTGCATTTCAATTACAAGATGATTATTTAGATGCTTTTGGTGATCCAAAAACGTTTGGAAAACAAGTAGGTGGTGATATTATTGAAAACAAAAAAACGTATTTATACATTAAAGCTTTAGAGTTTTCAAATGATAGTGATAAGGTTGAATTACAACAACTTTTTTCATCAAACCCAGAAGATATTGCTACAAAAGTAGAAGTAGTTAAACAATATTTTTTATCATCGGGTTCTGCTGAAGCTACTAAAAAAGCTATTCAGCATTATACAGAAAAGGCTTATACAGTTTTGGAGAGTATTAATATTTCTGATGATAAAAAGAAATTATTAAAAGATTTTGGCAATAGTTTAATGAATAGAACTGTTTAATGCAATTACCAACATCCTTCGAGAATTTAATTGAAGAAGCCAATCAATTAGATTTGTACAAAAAGCTTATAAAACAATTAAATAAAGACTTTTTATTGGCTAATATCGATTTAGATTTTCATGAAGAAATATTTCCTTCTAGTTTAAAATTGATACTTCATGAAACTGTTTATAAACTCATACAAGAAAAATTCACTGAGTATTTAAACTTACTTTATATTATTGATGTTCCTGAAAAACAGGTAAAAGCATTAGATGGTAATGATATATTAAAACTATCAGAACAAGTATCGTTTTTAATATTAAAACGTGAATGGCAAAAGGTTTGGTTTAGAAATAAATATTCTTGATAAATTTTAAGGACATTTATAGACTAAAAATAAAACCTTATAAAAGGTGCCCAAGGATCAAAATAAATACTTTTTTCGTTGTCATATAAAATATCATACCTAATACCTAAAGTAATATTTCCTTGTCTGTAACCTGCTCCAATAAATAAAGCTGGAATCCAATAATTATCGTCTTCAATATTTAAGTTAACATTATAACGTCTATTAACATTTAATTGTTCAAATTCTGCCGATAGTTGAATTTCATTAATAATATTAACAAGTCCAATAATACTACCGCCTAAAATAGTCGATTTGTATATGCTTTTTTGGTTATTAAAAGTTGTATTTAGTCCAAAACCAAGCGCTACTGTTTTATCAAATTCATAAATAGCACTTGGAGCAATAGTTGCACTAAAAAAATTATTACTAAAATTTAATCCAAAGCCACCGCCAAAACGTACATCATTCCAGAAATTATTTGTTTTTTCTTGAGCATTTAATAAAAGAGAAAAACACATAAAATTTAAAAAAATTAATAGCTTTATTTTATTGATTGTAGAAATTATGGGCATAAATTTATAATTCATTAAAAAATTAACATTAAAAATCACTTATTAATGATAACAATTCTTGTTATCTTATAAATATAATAAAAGAAACCACTGTTTTTGCTAAAAGTTGTATTTTTGACCCCAAATTTGACTAAACGATAGTGAATTATAATAATAATGGATAAATTTTCCTTTTTAAACGCAGCACATACAGCATATTTTGCCGATTTATACGATCAATATTTACAGAATCCTGATAGTGTAGAACCTAGTTGGAGAGCTTTTTTTCAAGGCTATGATTTTGGTAGTGAAAATTATGGATTAGAAGGTGAAATAGTAGAAGGTGTTTCTGCTCAAATGCCAGAGTATCTTCAAAAAGAGTTTCAAGTAATAAAACTTATTGATGGTTATAGAATGCGTGGGCATTTGTTTACTAAAACAAATCCTGTTCGTAATAGAAGAACCTATACACCAACATTAGATATCGAAAATTTCGGTCTTTCTGCAAACGATTTAGATACTGTTTTTAATGCCGGTGAAATTCTAGGTATCGGCACACAAACTTTAAGACAAATTATTGTTCATCTAGAGCGAATTTATTGTAGTTCTATTGGTGTAGAATATATGTATTTGCGTAATCCTGAGGTGATTTCATGGTGGCAAGGGAAATTAAATTTTAATGATAATCAACCTAATTTTTCTTCAGATAAAAAGAAATATATCCTTTCAAAATTAAACCAAGCGGTAAATTTTGAAAACTTTTTACAAACAAAGTATGTTGGGCAAAAACGATTTTCTTTAGAAGGGGGCGAATCATTAATTCCAGCAATAAGCAATGTGCTTTTTTATGCTGTTGAAAAATATGATGTAAAAGAATGTGTTTTAGGAATGGCACATCGTGGCCGTTTAAGTACACTTGTAAATATTTTTAGAAAGCCAATGAATGAGCTTTTAAGCGAATTTGATGGCAAAGATTTTGAAGATGAAAATATTGATGGAGATGTAAAATATCATTTAGGTTTAACCTTAGACAAAACCTATCAAAATGGTAAATCCATTAAAATGAATCTGGTGCCTAACCCATCACATTTAGAAACTGTTGCATCTGTTGCAGAAGGTATTACAAGAGCAAAAATTGATATAGATTACGATGGAGACGATCAAAAAATAATACCAATAATAGTACATGGTGATGCTGCAATAGCAGGACAAGGAATTGCATATGAAGTAGCTCAAATGAGTCTGTTAAATGGCTACAAAACTGGAGGTACTTTACACATTGTCGTAAATAACCAAATTGGTTTTACAACTAATTATTTAGATGCACGTTCAAGTACCTACTGTACAGATGTTGCAAAAGTAACTTTATCGCCTGTTTTACATGTGAATGCAGATGATGCAGAGGCGGTTGTACATGCAGTAGAATTAGCGCTAGATTATAGAATGCGTTACAAAAAGGATGTTTATATAGATTTATTGGGTTATAGAAAATATGGGCATAATGAAGGTGATGAGCCTCGTTTTACACAACCAAAATTATATAAAGAAATTGCAAAGCATAAAAATCCTTTTCAAATATATTCTAGTAAATTAATTGCAGAAAACACAGTAGATAAAGCATATACAGATAGTATTGTTGCAGAGTTTAAAGAAACTTTAGGAAGCGAGTATGCTAAATCTAAAGAAGCAGATTCTTCTAAAGTTAGAGAGTTTATGCAAGAACGTTGGACAGATTTTCAACGACAAGGTATTGAAGGGATGTTAAAATCAGTAAACACATCATTTCCTAAAAATAATTTAGAAAATATTTCTAAAATTGTTTCAACGGTTCCAGAAGGCGTTAAGTTTTTAAGAAAGGCAGAAAGAATTTTAGCAGGTCGTGCAAAAATGGTTTTTGAAACCGATACTTTAGATTGGGGTATGGCCGAAACTTTGGCTTATGGCAGTTTATTAGAAGAAGGTTTCAATGTGCGTATCTCAGGTCAGGATGTTGAGCGTGGTACCTTTAGCCACCGTCATGCAATTTTACGTGATGAAATATCTGAAGAACGAATTAATTTATTAAACACTAACCCAGAGAATAAAGGTAAAATGGATATTTTTAATTCATTTTTATCTGAATATGGTGTGCTAGGTTTTGATTATGGTTATGCTATGGCAAATCCAAATACATTAACCATTTGGGAAGCACAATTTGGTGATTTTAGTAATGGTGCTCAAATTATATTCGATCAATATTTATCGGCAGCAGAAGATAAATGGAAAGCACAAAATGGTATTGTTGTGTTATTACCTCACGGGTATGAAGGTCAAGGTTCAGAGCATTCTTCTGCAAGAATAGAACGTTATTTACAGCTCTGTGGTAATGATAATATGATAGTTGCAGATTGTACAACGCCTGCAAATATGTTTCATTTATTACGTCGTCAAATGAAACGTAAATTTAGAAAACCACTAATTGTTTTTACTCCAAAAAGTTTATTACGTCACCCAAAAGCAGTTTCAAGTTTAAATGAGTTAGCTTCAGGAAAATTTCAAGAAGTTATAGATGATACAATACATCCAGAAAATGTAAAAAAACTTGTTTTCTGTACAGGTAAATTCTATTATGATTTATTAGCCGAAAGAGAAGAATTAGGAAATGAAGATGTTGCCCTAGTTAGAATAGAGCAATTATTTCCTTTACATTTAGAAAAAATTCAGGAAGTAATAAACCGTTACCCTAATGTTAAAACGTATGCTTGGGCACAAGAAGAACCTAAAAATATGGGTGCTTGGAGTTACTTATTACAACGTATGGATTTAGTTAAATTAGAAGTTTATTCTAGACCATTTAATTCAGTTCCAGCTCCAGGTTCTAGTACAAGAGATAAAAGAAGACAACGTCATGTTATTGATGCTGTTTTTGATAAAAATTAGTTATAAAAAAGAAAATCAATTAAAATAAAATTATAAAAAATGATTTTAGAAATGAAAGTGCCTTCACCAGGCGAGTCTATTACAGAAGTAGAAATAGCAACATGGCTAGTAGAAGATGGCGATTATGTAGAAAAAGATCAAGCCATTGCTGAGGTAGACAGTGATAAAGCAACACTTGAATTACCTGCTGAAGCTAGTGGAACTATTACACTTAAAGCTGAAGAAGGTGATGCAGTAGCTGTAGGAGCTATAGTGTGTTTAATTGATACAAGTGCAGCAAAACCAGAAGGAGATGCTCCAAAAACTGAGAAAGAAGAAGCACCAAAAGTTGAAGCTCCAAAAAAATCTGAACCAGAAGCTAAAACATATGCTACAGGCTCTGCAAGTCCAGCTGCAAAAAAGATTTTAGCAGAAAAAGGTATGGATGCCGCTTCAATTTCTGGAACAGGAAAAAATGGAAGAGTTACTAAAGAAGATGCTATAAATGCAGTACCTTCTATGGGAACTCCAACAGGAGGTAATAGAGGAACTTCTAGAAGTAAAATGTCTATGTTACGTCGTAAAGTAGCAGAGCGTTTAGTTGAAGTAAAAAACACAACAGCTATGTTAACCACTTTTAATGAGGTTGATATGTCTCCTATTTTTGCTTTACGTAATGAATATAAAGAAACCTTTAAAGCAAAACATGGTGTTGGTTTAGGGTTTATGAGTTTTTTCACTCTTGCGGTTGTTAGAGCTTTAGAAATGTATCCTGCTGTAAACTCTATGATAGATGGAAAAGAAATGTTAACTTATGATTTTTGCGATATAAGTATAGCCGTTTCTGGACCAAAAGGACTTATGGTACCAGTTATTAGAAATGCTGAAAATTTAAGTTTTAGAGGAGTAGAATCTGAAGTTAAGCGTTTAGCGCTTCGTGCTAGAGATGGTCAAATTACTGTTGATGAAATGACTGGAGGAACTTTTACTATTACAAACGGAGGTGTATTTGGTAGTATGTTGTCTACGCCAATTATTAATCCTCCACAAAGTGGTATTTTAGGTATGCATAATATTGTAGAACGTCCTGTTGCTGTTAATGGCAAGGTTGAAATTCGTCCTATTATGTATGTTGCCTTATCTTATGATCATAGAATAATTGATGGAAAAGAAAGTGTTGGCTTTTTAGTAGCTGTAAAAGAAGCTTTAGAAAACCCAACAGAATTATTAATGAATAATGATGTTAAAAAGGCTTTAGAGCTTTAATAAAAATTTGGGGTTCCCTCTTTCGAGGGAACTAACCCAATATATATACTATGATCCGCACATTAGACAATCATCACCTTCAGCAGCTTTAGCTTGCGCTATAAGTGCTTTCATTTCTTCAGCAGTCATAGGTTCTACTTCTGGTGCGTTTTGTTTTGCAAATTTAGCAGCATTTTGAGCAGCTAATTTCTTTTTCTTTGCATCTTCTTGTTGTGCAACAGCGTCATTAACTTCTACAACCTCTGCAACGGGTTCTTCTTTTTTAGTGGTATTTAAAGTAAATTTAATAGCATCAACAGCACTTTTAGTACGTAAGTAATACATACCTGTTTTTAAGCCACTTTTCCATGCATAGAAATGCATTGATGTTAACTTAGCCATAGTTGCTCCTTCTAAGAATAAGTTAAGCGATTGTGATTGATCTATAAAATATCCGCGCTGACGAGACATATCAATAATATCTTTCATACTTAATTCCCAAACTGTTTTATAAAGATCTTTTATATCTTGAGGAATAATATCGATATTTTGTACAGAACCATTAGCTCTCATAATATCTTGTTTTAAACCTTCATTCCATAAACCTAACTCTACTAAATCTTCAAGTAAATGTTTGTTAACTACAATAAACTCACCAGATAATACACGACGTGTATAAATATTAGATGTATATGGTTCAAAACACTCGTTGTTTCCTAGTATTTGTGATGTAGATGCTGTTGGCATTGGTGCTACCAATAATGAGTTACGCACACCGTTTTTAAGCACTTGTTTACGTAGTTTCTCCCAATCCCAATTACCACTTAAATCGGCATCATTTAATCCCCAAAGGTTATGTTGAAATTCACCTTTACTTATAGGAGAACCTTCATAAGTTTGGTATGGACCATCTGCTTTAGCTTCCTCCATACTTGCTGTTACCGCTGCATAATAAAGTGTTTCAAAAATATCTTGATTTAATCTTTTGGCTTCATCACTAGTAAAAGGTAAACGTAATTGAATAAACGTATCCGCCAATCCTTGAACACCTAAACCAATTGGTCTATGACGCATATTAGAGTTTTCTGCTTCTTTTACAGGATAATAATTTCTATCAATAACTCTATTTAAATTTTTAGTAACACGCTTTGTAATACGGTATAGTTCTTTATGATCGAACTCACCATTTTTAACAAACATTGGCAAAGCTATAGACGCTAAATTACATACAGCAACCTCATCAGGCGACGTATACTCTAAAATCTCAGTACATAAATTTGAAGAACGAATGGTTCCTAAATTTTGTTGATTCGATTTACGGTTAGCCGAATCTTTATACAACATATATGGTGTACCAGTTTCAATTTGAGATTCTAATATTTTTTCCCAAAGTTCTCGTGCTTTAATAGTTTTACGCCCCTTTCCTTCTGCTTCATATTTTAAATATAAAGCTTCAAAAGCTTCACTGTGTGCTTCATCCATTCCTGGACATTCGTTAGGGCACATTAAGGTCCAAGGACCATCTTCTTCTACACGTCGCATGAATAAATCTGAAATCCACATCGCATAAAATAAATCACGTGCACGCATTTCTTCTTTACCATGATTTTTCTTTAAATCTAAGAAATCAAAAATATCGGCATGCCAAGTTTCAATATAAATTGCAAAACTACCTTTACGTTTTCCTCCTCCTTGATCTACATAACGCGCCGTATCATTAAATACTTGTAACATTGGTACAATACCATTACTTGTACCATTAGTACCTGCAATGTAACTTCCTGTAGCACGTACATTATGAATAGCCAAACCAATACCTCCTGCAGATTGCGAAATTTTTGCTGTTTGTTTTAATGTATCGTAAATACCATCAATACTATCTTCTTTCATTGTTAGCAAGAAACATGAAGACATTTGTGGTTTTGGTGTACCTGAATTGAATAATGTTGGTGTAGCGTGTGTAAAATATTTTTTAGACATGAGTTCGTATGTCTCAATGGCAGCATCTAAATCGTTTAAATGAATTCCTATTGAAACACGCATAAGCATGTGTTGTGGACGTTCGGCAATTTTTCCGTTTAATTTTAAAAGATAAGAACGTTCTAATGTTTTAAAACCAAAATAATCATAACCAAAATCGCGATTGTATATAATAGTAGAATCTAGGCGATCTTTATTAGCCATAATAACTTCATATACGTCATCTGCTAATAGTGGTGCATGTTTTCCTGTTCTAGGATTTACATATTTATGTAAATCTTCCATAACATCACTAAAGGTTTTCTTTGTGTTTTTGTGTAAATTAGAAACAGAAATACGCGCTGCTAAACGAGCGTAATCTGGATGAGATGTAGTCATAGTTGCAGCAATTTCTGCCGCAAGATTATCAAGTTCACTGGTGGTAACACCATCATAAAGTCCTTCAATAACACGCATTGCTACTTTTAACGGATCTACTAATTCGTTTAATCCGTAACATAGTTTACGTACTCTAGCTGTAATTTTGTCGAACATAATTTGTTCTTTTCTGCCATCTCTTTTTACTACATACATTTTTTACACGGTTTTAGTTTTTCCTGATACACCTTCAGAAAAATGGTTAATTAATTATTCTACATTTTAGCTTTTGTGGTACAAAGCTAAAATTCAGTTACTTTAGTTAATTTTAATAAATGGGACTTAGTTTAGTCTTCCTATTATATGGAATGTCATTTTAATTGAAAAAATTCAATTAAAAATCTGCGTCAAAACTGAATTTATCCTTATCATCTTCTTTATTAAGGACACCTGCTTTTTGGTAATCACCAACGCGTTTCTCAAAGAAATTAGTTTTTCCTTGCAAAGAAATCATATCCATAAAATCGAAAGGATTGGATGAGTTATAAACTTTATCACATCCAAATTCAGTTAATAATCTATCGGTTACAAACTCTAAATATTCTGTCATTAATTTAGCATTCATACCAATTAAACTTGCTGGAAGCGACTCGGTAATAAATGAACGTTCAATATCTAAGGCGTCTGTTAATATTTGTGTGATTCTATCTTTAGGCACTTTATTTACAATATGATTTTCGTGTAAGTGCACAGCAAAATCGCAATGTAAACCTTCGTCTCTAGAAATAAGTTCGTTAGAGAACGTTAAACCTGGTAATAAACCACGTTTTTTAAGCCAAAATATAGAGCAGAAACTTCCTGAAAAGAAAATACCTTCAACCGCCGCAAAAGCAATTAAACGCTCTGCAAAACTTGGCGAATCTATCCATTTAAGTGCCCATTCTGCTTTTTCTTTAATAGCAGGAAACACTTCAATAGCATTAAATAAAGCATCTTTTTCTTTCTCGTCTTTTACATAAGTATCAATTAATAAAGAATACACTTCAGAATGAATGTTTTCCATCATTATTTGAAAACCATAAAAGAATTTAGCTTCAGAATATTGCACTTCTGACACAAAATTTTCTGCTAAATTTTCGTTTACAATACCATCACTAGCTGCAAAAAATGCTAAAACGTGTTTAATAAAATAACGCTCATCGTCATTTAATTTATTATTCCAATCATTAAGATCTTGATGTAAATCAATTTCTTCTGCAGTCCAGATACTTGCTTCTTGCTTTTTATACCATTCCCAAATATCATGATGTTGAATTGGAAAAATAACAAAACGATCTTTGTTTTCTTGAAGAATGGGTTCTATAACCTGAGACATTGATTTTTACTTTTTAATGAAATTAAACGAAAATTTACTTCGATTTAGGGTTAACAAAGATTGAAAAATGTAGCCATAAATGAAAGGTATAGTTATAAACATTGTCAACAAGTTTTTAACAAAACTTAACAATTATTGATAATTACAAAAAATTATTTTCGTTATAATATGTTGATTATCAATATATTACACTTAAATAAAATCGCTTAAGTACTATAAAACAAGGATTCTTAATTTTTAAAATGTACAAAAATTAAGTGTTTTAATAGGATTTATAACAAGGTTTGATTAATTTTTTTTAGAGCTTGCTACTTTTTCTAATTCAGCGTACCAATCTTCACCAAATTTTCTAATTAGAGCTTCTTTTACAAATTTATAAATAGGCACACCTAATTCTTCACCTAACTCGCAAGCATCATCACAAATCTGCCATTTATGATAATTTACAGCAGAAAATTCACTGTAATCTTGAACTCTAATGGGGTATAAATGACAAGAAACTGGCTTTTTCCAAGTTACTTCTCCTTGGTTATAAGCTTCTTCAATAGCACAAAGCGCCACTTTTTTTTCATCGAAAATAACATATGCACAATCGGCTCCATTAATTAGTGGAGTTTCTAATTCTCCTTCTTCAGAAGTTGTATAAGTTCCTTGAGATTCTATAGCCTCAATACCTTCTTTACGTAAAAATGGTTTTACTTTAGGGTAAATATCTTCCAATATTTTAGCTTCATCGGCTTCAAGTGGCGCTCCTGCATCACCATCAATACAACAAGCACCTTTACAAGCAGATAAATTGCATAAAAAATCTTTTTCTATAATATCCTCAGAAACAATAGTTTTTCCTAATTGAAACATAAATTATTTTATTTTCTAGTCTGCAAAAATAGTTAACTTTAGGTGAATTTAATATAAGATAATAAGCTACTTTTGCCGAAAAATTGAAATGATTAACTTATTATCTTCTAGATTTTAAGTAAAAACAACAAAACTTAAAATAATGCAATTTAATTTTAAAGAAATATTTACAGCCTTTATGGTATTATTTGCCGTAATAGATATTATAGGAAACATTCCTATTGTAATTGATTTACGCAAAAAAGTTGGTCATATACAAAGCGGTAAAGCCACTATTATTGCAGGGGTTATTTTAATTCTATTCTTGTTTTTAGGAAAAAGCATTTTAAACCTTATTGGTATAGATGTAAACTCATTTGCTGTAGCTGGTGCTTTTATCTTATTTTTTATTGCTCTAGAAATGATTTTAGGTATTACTTTATATAAACAAGAAGAGCACACTGCTTTAACTGCTTCTATTTTTCCTTTAGCTTTTCCTTTAATTGCTGGCCCAGGAAGTTTAACCACTTTACTTTCATTGAGAGCAGAATTTAAAACAGAAAACATTATTGTTGCGGTTTTAATTAATGTTATTATTATTTTTATAGTATTAAAAACATCTGGAAAAATTGAGCGTTTTATAGGCACCAACGGCATAAACATTATACGCAAAGTTTTTGGTGTAATTTTACTAGCTATTGCTGTTAAATTATTTGCACACAATATAAAAGCACTATTTAATCTTGTATAAAAAATTATAACACATGAAAATATTAACTATTATAATAAGTATTATTGCTTTAGGATTAATGATTTTTAACTTTACTAAAGTTGATTTTAACAACCCTTTTGAAGGTGAAAGCACCGTTGCACTAATTACTATTGCAGCTTCTCTTTGTGTTATATTAATGATGGCTATTTTAAGAATATCAAAGCGTATTGAACAAAAAGTGAAAGAAAAAAAATAATGTTTGATGCTTTAATAATTGGAGGTGGAGCGGCAGGTATGTCTTGTGCCTTAGTTTTAGGTTCTGCCAAAAACAAAGCCTTTGCTAAAAACAAACGTATTGGCATTATTACACATCAAAAAAATTCACACTTACAAACAGCCTTATTTAATAATGTTTTAGGGTTAGAATCTGGTACAACTGGCACTTCTATTCTAGAAAACGGCAAAAAGCAACTTGCTTCTTTATATCCGCATGTTGAACAAATAGAAAAAGAAAAAGTTTCTGACATTTCTAAATCGAGTAACGGATTTAAAATTACAACTAACAAAAACACTTATACTTCTAAAATTGTAGTTATAGCCGTTGGCTACACCAATTTAATGACTATTAAAGGGCTTGAAAGCTATATTGAACCACATCCAAGAACTGCTATTGAAAAAAACCGTATTTGGTTAAAAAACATAGATCATTTAATTGAAGAAAGCTTGTATGTTACTGGTTCTTTAGCTGGTTGGCGTAGTCAATTTGCCATTTGTTCTGGTAGTGGTGCACATGTAGCAACCGATATTTTAACACTTTGGAATGACGGGAAGCATACTAAGGTACATGATAAAATTTAATCATCAATACTTTATAGGTAACTCATTCAAAACCAACAATCAACTAAAACACTACCATTATTTAGGTACTTATTTTCTTTCTTAAAAAACCTTTTTTGTACGTTTTTTATATTAAACATGTATATTTACACCTTAACTTTTAAAACCCCAATAATGAAAAGAAAAATTAGTTTAGCTCTATTAAGTTTGATATTAGTTTCAAACATATCATGTAATAATGATAAAGATGAAAAAGATTCTGAAACAACAGGAACACTAACAGTTGAAGAAGGAAAACAACAATTAGAAGATAACAGCATTGAGATTCTGAACAAAATAGAAGACTTTAAAAATGATAATGCTTTAAATGAAATTATTGAGTTAGCAGAATTTTTAACTAGTGCATCTACTTCTAAATCAACAGGATTTAAAAAAACAGCATTAAATACTGTAAGTAACGTTGCTTCAGTTAAAAATACAGATCTTATTTTATTTAACGCAAAACAATCAATAGTTCTTATTACTGACACACCTCTTGCTGATGCTTTTGAAGAAGAAACAGGAATATACCAATGGAATGCAGAAACTAGCGAATTTGATAAAACAGATGAGAGCGATAAAATTATTTACAATATAGATTACAATTCTAAAGTAGCGGTATTCACTATTACAGACTTTATCACTACAACTACAGGAAGCAGCAATACTGAAGTGCCAACTTTAGCTAAAGCAAATTTAAAAATAAATGATAACACTGTATTTACTCAAAACTTCACAACATCATTTCAAAATGACCAATTAATTCCATCTAGTATTAATAATACAACAACTATTGGTGATTTTGTAATGTCAACATCTTATACCAATACAGATAACAAATCAATTACTCAAACTTTTGAATTTAAAATTTCTGACACTATTATTACTAGCTTTAACTATTCTACAAATGGTAATTTCAATAATGAAGATGGCAACATTGAGGATACTGTAGATAATGTTGCTATATCCTTTCAATTTTTAAATGCCAATTTAGATATAACTGCTAAAGATGACAACTTTAATTCTGATATCGAACTTTCTGTAGATCAAAAAGTTGATTTATTAAACAGTAATACAACTGGAGAATTAAGTATTAATAATAAATCTATTGCTAAATCAGAATTTTATAAGGATCAAGATACTTATACTGATTATGTTTACAATTCAAACACGCAACAATATGAAGAAGTTGAAGTAAACGAAGACATTGTTAATATAAGATTTATGTTTGAAGATGGTACTACTAATGATTTTGACACTTATATAGAAGGATCGTTTACCGAACTAGAAGACAAATATAACGCTGTTTTTGATGCTTATGAAACACTTTTTAAAGATGTAAATTAATATAATATTTAATTTACTTAATAAAGGCTACTTAAATAATTAGGTGGCCTTTATTCTTCAAGAATCTTAAATTTGATAGATTCAACATTTTCTCCAGACCAATAGCCGAAGGCATTATTACTAATATTAGAAACAACTTCATTAGTAAAAGAAGCATTTTCTATAAAAGTAGATTTATCTCCCTTAACAGATTTCCAAAAATCAAATTGCTCTTTTGTAATAGCTACAAGTTGTAACTCAATAACTTCATTAACTTTAAATTGATTCTGTTTTTCTATTCCTTTCTTAAATTTTGGGTATCTAACTATAAGAGGAAATGTATCTGTAAAAACATTTTCAGTATTAAAAAGAAAAGGGCTACCCAAATCAAACTTTTCTTCACTTTCAGTTTTAACTAGTATTTTATAATATTTTACATACGAAACATTGTTATTAATAGTTAATTTAACATCTCTATAAGCTGGATTAGGCACGCCATCTTGAATAAACTCTAAAAAATTAATATCTAATATTTCGGGCTTTTCAGGAAGCTCTGTGCTTGAAACAAACTCCTTACCTCTAACTGTGATTGATAAATCGTAATTTTCACCTAATTCTCCTTTTATAATATTACTTCTATAATATAAAAAAGGGAATTTAGAATTTTCTCTTTTTAAAGTAAGTATTTCTGATGTTTTCCCATTAGAAATAACAACTTTTGCTTTGGTTTCAATTGATTTCGCAACTTCAAGAGAATCAATAATGCCTTTAAAAAACAAACTATTAGTTAAACGTATTTCAGCAAACTCCCCTTCTTTAATAACACCCTCAACAGTAAGCTTATCAGAAGACAAAATATCTGTCTCTACACAGCTATACGTAACAAAAACTACTATTAAAAAAAGTATTTTATTCATAACTAATTAAATTTAAAAAGAAAACAACCAGTTTACTGTTGGTAAAAAAGGAAAGAGGTCATCTCTGTTTTCAATAATCTCTATAAAAGAATCATCTGTATTCCCTACTGTTGAAAAATCTATTTGAAATGGGTTTTTATTATTATAAATGTTATACAACGTTAAATTTAATTTTGATTTCCATTTGCCCTTGTTTTTAAAAGCATAAGTGCAAGATAAGTCTAAACGGTGATAATTAGGAAAACGAGACGCATTTTTAGCTTCAAAATTAATAATAGGACGTTCATTTATAATTCTTATATCTATTGGTCGAGTATAATTTTGACCACTTGTAAACAGGAATATGGCTCCTAATTCAATTCTATCATTTAACTTATAGTTTACTATACTGTTAACGTTTATTGGTCTATCAAAACTAGTTGAAAAGTAATTTCCTTGATTTATATCGTCAAATTTAGCAACCGTTTTAGATAACGTAACAGCTCCTTGCAGGGTGAATTTGTTTATTTTTCTATTAACACTTAATTCTAACCCGTAGGCATTAAACATACCAACAACTATATCTTCATAAATATTATTTGAAAATAGATTATTAATTGAGCCGTTTGTGAATTCGGTATAATTAGACACGTTTTTAAAATATACCGCACTATTAAATTGCAACCCGTTTACTTCATAAATATATCCTAAGCTTAATTGATTGGCAACTTGAGGTTGTATATTTTTAGTACTCGCTAAAAAAAAGTCTGCTGGTAAGCTAAATGAGCTAATAGAAGCTTGATGCACAAACTGATTTAGTTTTTGGTAACTAAATTTATAAGCTTGGTTATCTGAAAGTTTATAACGAACACTTAATCTGGGCTCTAAATTATATTTTTTGTCACTGTCTACTAATACATTTGACCGAGTTAAATAGGCAGAAAGCCTTAATCCTGTTTTAACTTTTATTTTTTTTGAAATAGAAAACTCTAAATCTCCAAATATATTTATATCGTCATATTCGAATGTTTCTTGATTTAAAATTTCTATAGGTGAATTATCAACACTTGCGTAAACTTCTTTAGGAAGCGTTTTGTTTTTATTATAACTAGCACCTACTTTAAATAAATAATGAGGCTTATTCAATAAAAATTTATGCTTTAAACTAAAAATATTAAACGTACTATTAGCAGCATAATCATAAATAAAATCATCACTACTTAAAGAAAATTTATAAAAACTATTACTAATGGTCGTTTTAGAACTTAAATTACTAGAAAATTGATAGTTATAAGTTATACCTAATAACGAATTCCCCCAATTTAATTTTCTATTCCTTCCTTTAGTTTTATCAGTATAATCATCTTTTGTTAAATACATTTTAGTTTCTATTTTGCTTTTTTTAGACAATAAAAAACTATGCTTTACGTAAAAGTCGTATAAATAATAGTTACTATTTTTTCCTAATACAGAATCGTCCCCTTCAATAAAAGGTTTAAAAATCTCTAAATACGTTCTCCTTCCTGAAATTAATAAACTATGCTTCTTGTTTATTTTTATATTGCCTGTCAATTTCATAGATAACAAGCCAATACTTCCATTAAAATAAGTGCTATCTGATGCTTTTAAGGTTTTTATATCTGTAACAGAAGATAATCGCCCTCCATAACTAGCATCGAAGCCAGCTTTAGAAAACTCTAAAGAATGAACAAAATCGGAATTTATAGCAGAAAACAGCCCTCCTAAGTGTGATGTATTATGCAAATACATATCATCTAATAAAGTTAAATTCATGCTTCCGTTACCACCTCTTACAAATAACCCCGATTGGCCTTCCGTTGCTTGTTGAACCCCTGGTGTATATTGAATTAATTTAATAACATCCTTTTCTCCTAAAATAAAAGGAAGTCGCTCTATGTCTTTTTTAGAAAAGTGAATTTGATCTGGAACTACTTTTTTTAATTGACTACTAGAAAAACCTCTTATTGTTATTTCTTTTAGCAAACTAACTTCAGGTACTAAATAAATAATACTCCCTATATCGCTAATATTTAAACTTAACGAAGTATAACCTATTTTAGATAAAATAATAATAGCATTATCATCAATATTATTTAAATAAAATTCGCCGTTTTTTTCAGTATAAGTTCCTGTATTACTGCCTTTAACCAATACAGAAACGTCTTGAACAGGTACATTCTTGTTAAAATCAAATATTTTAGAAGAAATTGAATTCTGAGCTGTAATTTTAAAAAAAAGAAAAAAAGTAACTAAAAAGTATAATAAATATTTTGAATGTATCATTTATGGGGAAACTAAACTTTTCTATAAGTCCCCTACAAAACTAAATACTATTATCAATAAACACAATGTTTTTTATAAGAAATTATTTAAATATTATGGATGTCTATAAATATTTTCTTAATCAAATACATTTATAAAATTGCAGAGTAAATTACTCTTCAGCCTTACTCAATTTAATAACCTCATCAACCATAATATCACGCTGATTTAAAATTTCTTCATAAGCATCAGTACCATATAATTGATCTGCAAGTGTTGCTTTTAAATATTGCTTTACTTCTTCGTGATACGCCACAAATGTAATTTTAGAATTGGTTCTTACATTTATATAATCTTGAAACGCAAATACCATATCGTCATCTACTTCATAGGAATCTATAAAATCTTGTTTGGTAACGTCTTGATAAATATTTCGACTTTTCTCTAATTCTTCAAAAATAAAATAACCAATAAAACCACGACGTTGTAAAAAAGTAAGTGTTTCGTTGTGCATGGTGTTATCAATAGGTACAAATACATCAGGAATAATACCTCCACCACCGTAAACTACTTTTCCCCCAGGAGTTGTATACTTTAAAGAGTCAACTACTTCTATTTTAAGAGAATCTAACAACTCACCACTTTGAATTCTTGTGTAATATTCATCGTAATAATCTTTATGTCCTTTTTTATAAGGTCTTTGTATAGAACGACCTGTTGGCGTATAATAGCGCGACACTGTTAAACGTACTGCACTACCATCACCTAAATCCATTTCATGTTGTACGAGCCCTTTTCCATAAGAACGACGCCCAACAATAGTACCTTTATCATTATCTTGTAATGCTCCTGCAACAATTTCACTAGCAGAAGCTGAATTTTCATCTATAAGAACATAAATTTCTCCATCTTCAAAATCACCTTTCTCTGTAGCAAAACTTTTTTCAACGTTACCACGTTTATTTTTAGTAAACAGAATAAGCTTATCATCTTCTAAAAATTCATCAACTATCTGTACTGCAACATCTAAGAAGCCACCTGGATTATCCCTTAAATCTAAAGCAATTTTGGTTGCTCCTAAATTTTTTAATTCATCTAAGTCTTGTTTAAACTCTTTATACGTGCTTTCTGCAAAACGATTTATTTTAATATAACCAAGTTTATCGGTTAGCATATAAGCAGCATCGACACTTTTTAAAGGAATTCTATCACGCTTAAGTTTAAAATCTAAAAGCTCTGGCTCGCCTTTTCTAAAAACTTTCAAATTCACTTTAGAATTTATAGTGCCTTTAAGCTTTTTTATAAGCTCGCCATCATCTAAATTTTTACCAAATAACGAATCGCCATCTGCCATAACAATTCTATCGCCACTTTTAATACCAGCTTTTTCGCTTGGTCCGCCTTCAGTAGTTCTTATAACCGCAATAGAATCTTTATACGTGTAAAACTGAATACCAATACCTACAAAATCGCCTTTCATATTATCGGAAACACGCTGCATATCTTCTTTAGGAATGTATACCGAATGAGGATCTAAATTTTCTAAAATACCATTTACTGTTATATCAACAATACTATCGGTATTTATTTCATCTACATAATCGTAATCTATATAATCAATAAGCCTATTAAGCTTATCTTTTTTTGTGTTTTTAGAAAACAAACGTTCTGGCGAATCAGCAAAATTTAACTTACCTCCAATAAAGATACCTGTTGCAATTGCAACACCTAAAATTAAGGGTAAATATTTTTTTTGATAAGACATTAGGCTTCTATATTTTCAATTTGCTTAAGTTCTATACCTGCTTTTTCCAAGAATTTTAATCCCGAATCATCTTTATATCCCACTTTATAAACCACTTTTACAATACCCGCTTGATGTATTAATTTACTACACTCCTTACAAGGCGACATGGTTATATAAAGCGTAGCGCCATTACACGATTGAGTAGATGCTGCTACTTTTAAAATAGCATTTGCCTCAGCATGTAAAACATACCACTTGGTGTAACCCTCATCATCTTCACAAAAATTCTCAAATCCAGATGGTGTTCCATTATACCCATCAGAAATAATCATTCTATCTTTTACAATAAGCGCTCCTACTTGTCTACGATTACAGTATGACAATTTGCCCCACTCTTCTGCAATTCTTAAATAAGCTTTATCGTACTTAAGTTGTTTGTTTACTGGCATTATTTTTTTTGATTATGACGTTACCCGCATTTAAAATTTCAAAATAAAAAAAATCTTATTATAATTTGGATAAGGCTTTTGCTATAATCTTTTGCGAAAAAGCAAAAGGATTTTCTCTGCAAATACATTGTATTAACGATTTCAATAATTTGAAATAAAACACAATGAGTTATCCTTAACGCAGAACTATATAACGAAGATACTTGGTTCGTATTTTAATTACAATACAAGTTCGTTAAAGTTTTACGAAAGTTTAATAAATTCTATTGAAACTTCTTTTAAAAAGGGAATCTATTCTGTATCATTGGAATTACAAATCCTACTACAATAGCAGAAATTACCATAACCCAATCGCGTTTAGAAAACCTAAATACAGTTTGTGTTATATATCCTAAAAGCAAGACTACAAACACAATAATAATTTGAGAAATCTCTATTCCTAAAGCAAACTCAATTAACAATTCAAACTTATTATCAGAATCGCCTAATAACATTTTAAACTCACGAGCAAAACCTAAACCGTGTACTAAACCAAAAAACAAGGTAGACAAAAACAAAATGCCTACTTTTTCTTTTTGAGCTCCTTTACCTGCAGTAAACACATTAAAAAGTGCAACAATTAAAATAGTTACAGGAATTAAAAATTCAATAATTCCAGCATTTATTTTTACCACATTATATGCCGCTAAAACTAATGACAAAGTATGCCCCAACGTAAACATAGACACCAATAATAAAACACGTTTCCAGTCTTTAAACATGTAAGGAACAGTTAAAACGGTAAGAAACAAAACATGGTCGTAAGCATTAATATCTAGTACATGGTTTATACCATATTCTACATTAAACCAAAAGTTTTCAAACATAATAATTAAAATTTAGGGTGGTTCAAATATACAACTAATTGCATGTTTATAAAATCATATTATTTTACCGTTCTTTAGCATCTCAATATATTCTATAATATTTTTAATTTGATTAACGTTACTTTCATTAAAAAGCAACTATTACTATATCTTTGTCAAGTATCTTTTTAAAAACAGATCATGAATATTAAATTTTTAACAGTACTAAGTTTATTTATTATATTTTTCTCTTGTAAGCAAAAACAAGAAACTAATTTTGAGGATGACAAAGATAAAACCACAATTAACAATATAACAGAAAAAGATATTTCTAAACTAAAGTATATTGAATTTACTCTAGATGAAAAAACTGAAAAAGCCATTGAAAATTGGAATGATTATAAAGAATTACAAATTATTGTAACCAATGTAAAAAAAGGCGATTTAAGTTATTTTGATAACGATGGAGATCCAATAGCAGAACTTATTAAAAATGCTAAAAAAACGATTCCTACTACAGTAAACACAAATCCTACTTTAGCCAGAATAACAGTTTTAGAAACGAAACTTTACAAACTGGAAAGCTTATCATCATTATCAAGCACTAGAAAAGGAGAACTAAAGGAAGCTATTAGAGAATTTTTAGAATCTTTTTCTAACCTTAATTTTCAAATGAATAAGAAAATAGAAAAAGACAATAATAAAATTGAAAAGCCTTAAAAATTGATTTTAATTAAAAAGAGCCGTTTCTAAATTAGAAACGGCTCTTCTTTTTTTATAACACTAAATATTAATTTTTAGATTGTGCTGCCTGTGCTTGTATAACCTGTTTTTGTCTTAACAACTCTGTTTTTGTTAATTGAATCAAATTAAAATTAGGAGCTGTTTTTAATGCTGCATCTAAAATATCTACAGCAGCATCAATATTTGCTTTTGTATCTTTATTATAAGTACACAAAGCATTTAAGTACATAAAAGCAGATTTTAAAGGCACTTCGTAAGGTGTTTGTGTTTCATAAAATGCTTTTTTCATATCATCTTTAGCATTTGCTAAACCATAATTAATATGTTTTTCTGCAGCCGGAATATTTTGTATTTGCAAATTAAGTTCTGCTAATTCATAAGCTATGCCAGCATCTGGATTACGTTTAAACATTTCTTCAAAATGATCAATAGCCATTTTTGGTCGTTTAAGCGCTTTTAAAGAAATAGCCTTAACCTCAACGGCAATTTCAGAATCGTCTAACTTTCTTTCTATTCCTATTGTATTTAATGCTTGTGAATATTTACCTTCAGACATATAAATGTAAGCCAATGTGTCTTTTCTTGCCTCAGAAGGTGATAGAATATTTAAATGCGTCATCGCATTTATAATACCTTGCACATCGCCTTGGAATTTCATTTGCTCATAATAAGCTTCATAATGTTTTAATAAATTTGTGTTTTCTTGAGCACCTAAATGCAAACTTCCCACCAACAATAGCAAGGCTAGTAATTTTTTCATCATTTTATTTCTTATTTAATGTGCTAAAACTATAAAAAATTAACATTTAAACTCTTAAAAGAATGCTAATTGTTTTAATTATTATATCCTTTACTTAATTATTCAAACAAAAAAACGCAAAAAGTCACGTATTTAACACTTTAGAAGCTGTTTTTATTAGGTATTCTAAAATTAAATATCTATATTTAGTTTTACTAAATTATTTATTATGGGGATAAAGAGTTTTCAAGGTGCTAGAAGGCAACAAGCAAATATTACAGATAACACACCTTTAAAAGTTAGTGATTATATGACTACAAATTTAATTACGTTTACTCCTAATCAAACTATTGAAAGTGTGATGCAGGCGTTAATTAAACATAGAATTTCTGGTGGACCTGTTGTAAATGAAAAAAATGAATTAATTGGTATTATATCTGAAGGTGATTGTATAAAGCAAATAAGTGAAAGTCGTTATTACAATATGCCTATGCAAGATAAAACCATTGAAAAACATATGGCTTTAAATGTAGAAACTATTGATGGTAATATGAATATTTTTGATGCTGCCAACAAATTTTTAAAAGCTAAAAGGCGTCGGTTTCCTATTGTAGAAAACGGAAAATTAGTTGGTCAAATAAGTCAAAAAGATGTTCTTAAAGCTGCAATGAAACTTAAAGGACAAACCTGGAAATAATCAAAGTCTTTTTCTTGTTTCTTCTATAGCTTCAGGTAAATCTGTAATTATAAGTTTTTGAACTCCATTACTTTCTAAAGCTGCAATTTTGCTGTAATGATATCCTTCAATGGGTTCATTTAAAACTTTCCATTTAGCAATACCGCCTACAGTAATAGTTTCGCCTATTTCTATAATTCTTTCAGAATATTTCAAGGTTTTATTAAAACCCAACCATGTTTCACTTTCAATTCCATAATCATCTAAAACCTTTTTAAACTCAGGTGAAGGATCATTAAATGTTCCAGAAGAAACACTTTTATCTTCAACTATATAACTATAATAATTACTAATTTCAATAGATGGTTTAACCATAACTAACTCGCCCTCTATTTCTATAAAAAAATTTTGAATATCTTCTTTTTTAACTAGTGTTTTCCAGTGAGAATTTTTACCTGAACTTACTTTTTGTTTAACTTCAAAAACATAAGCTATACATTTTCGTTTACTATATGGTGCTATAAAAGGGTTTTCAACTTGTAAAACTTTTCCAGATACTTTTGTTAGTTCATTGTTTCTAAATTGAGAAATTCGTTTTAACTTAAACTTAGATAATTTTCTTAAAATAATATTCTTTTTACTAAAATAGATTGCAAAAAAAATAATTGTAGCTATCGCAATAACTATTAAAACTGGAACCAACAACTCTGAATTTTTTTGCATAGTTTTCTTAAATCCTTTCTGTATTAGTGTATAATACTTATAAAATGTTACTTATTATTAGTAGAATATTCATTCTCGTTTTACCAAGGCATAAAACTCGTTTTCTAATGGCAAATATCCTTGATCGTAAACAAAGTAATAAACGGTTCCTGCTTTAGTAGTATAAATACTTGTGAAGTAATTAAAATCAAACCCTTGCTGAATTAATTTTGTTCTAGTAGTTTTCGTTTTTTGATCTGGATTAAGGATTTCTAATATTCTATAATTTTTACGAAGCCTATTATTAATATTCCGTATTAAATTTTTACTATCTTTATTAATCTTATTGTTATAAGCATTTCTACAACCATCGCTACAGAACTTCTTATCTATTCTGCCAATAATTTTATCACCACATTCAGGACATTGTTTTTGCATAATCTTTATTTTTTAGTTCATACCAATTAGCTTTTACTCCCTCAAAATCAAATTCATTTATAAATTTTAAACCTATTTTTTGTAATACTTTATTTGATGCTATATTGCTAACCTCTGCAGCTCCACAGATAGTTTCAATGTTTAATTTTTTAAAACCAAAATCTAAAGTAGCAAAAGCAGATTCAGATGCATATCCTTTCCCCCAATAACGTGGAATAAGCCTGTAACCAATATCGTAGAATCCTGTTTTACTATTTAGTACTTCTTTTTCTCCTGTGTTTAATTTTAAACCAGACCATCCAATAAAATCTCCAGACAATTTTTCAATGGCTGCAAATCTACCAATACCGAAGTTTTTATATTGTTGCTGAATAAATAGAATGTTGTTTTCAGCTTCTTTTTTAGTTTTAATTGGTTTATTTTCTAAATATTTATGAACTTCAATATTGGAGTCTAATTCAAACATACCGTCTAAATCAGTCAATCGTAATTCTCTTAAAATAAGTCGTTCTGTTTCTATATGGAATTTCATTTCTTGATATGTTATAGATGCAATATATACAATTTTTAATCGTTTACAAACGACTACAAACATTTACAAACGAATTTAAACATTTATTTACCGAATAACATTTGGAGGCTAAGGCATCTTTGCAGTGTCGAAACATAAGAACTCGATAGTATTAACTGTTTAACAATAAAAATTTAAAATTATGAACACGCTTAGAAACAAAGTACAGTTGATTGGTAACTTAGGAAACGATCCAGAAATCATCAATCTAGAATCAGGGAAAACTTTAGCAAAATTTAATATTGCTACTAATGAAAGCTACACGAATAATAAAGGGGAAAAGATTACTGATACACAATGGCATAACGTTATTGCCTGGGGGAAAACAGCTCAAGTAATTGAAAAGTATGTAACTAAAGGAAAAGAAGTTGCTATTGAAGGTAAATTAACATCGCGAAGTTATGATGATAAAGATGGGAACAAACGCTATATTACAGAGGTAGTTTGTAGCGAACTTTTAATGTTAGGCAAATAACTCTTAATCTACTATATTTTTACAACGAGATTTCTTTACAAAAGAAGTCTCGTTTATTTTTTAACATTATCAATATTATAATAACCACCTTTGTTTTCAGTTCTATCTAAAGACTGTCTGATAATTAAATGTGCTACATTTACCATATTTCGTAACTCACAAAGCGATGTTGTTATTTTAGATTCTTTATATAAATCTTCAACTTCATTATATATTAAATCTAAATGTTTTATAGCTCGTTTTAAACGTTTATTACTTCTTACAATACCAACATAATTACGCATTAAAGCTTGTAATTGTTTAAGATTATGCTGTATTAAAATGTGTTCTTCTGGTATGGTAGTACCTTCATCATTCCAATCAGGAATTGCTACCTCAACAATTGACTCTTCATGTTTTGCTAAAAATTTAAAAATATTATGAGCATACACCAAGGCTTCTAATAATGAATTAGATGCTAACCTATTTGCACCATGTAAGCCTGTTCTAGAACATTCTCCACAGGCAAATAAATTAGCAATAGTTGTTTCCCCTTTTTTATTCACTTTAATACCACCACACAAATAATGAGATGCAGGAATTACAGGAATCCACTCCGTTTTTATATCAATATGATGTTCTAAACACTTATTATAAATATTAGGAAAATGCTTTATAAAAGCATCCATATCTAAATGTGTACAATCTAAATACACATGAGAATCACCCGATTTTTTTAATTCATTATCAATACTTTGAGATACAATATCTCTAGATGCTAGTTCCGCCCGTTCATCATAATCTGGCATAAAACGGTAACCATTTTTATTTCTAAGATAAGCACCAAAACCTCTAACAGCTTCTGAAATTAAAAACGCTGATTCTCCTTTTTCTTCGTATAATGCTGTAGGATGAAATTGAACAAACTCCATATCTTTAATACGCGCTTTAGCTCTATATGCCATTGCAATGCCATCACCCGTTGCAATTACTGGGTTTGTAGTATGCCCATAAACACAACCAATACCTCCAGAAGCTAAAAGTGTATTATTAGCTTTTATAGTGAAAATATTTCCTGTTTTTTGATCGAAAACGTAAGCACCAAAACACTTTAATTCTTCTTCTTCAATACCTTTTATATGATGATTTGTTACTAAATCTATAGCAAAATGATGTGGTAAAATAGTAATATTTGATAATTGATGCGCTCTTTTAAGTAAAGCGCGTTCAATTTCAAAACCTGTAATATCTTTATGATGTAATACACGATATTCAGAATGTCCGCCTTCTTTTCCTAAATCGAAATTACCATTAGCATTAACATCAAAATTTGCACCCCATTTCATGAGTTCTTCAAGTCTATCAGGACCTTCTTTAACAACCTTTTTTACAACTTCCTCATTACATAATCCATCGCCAGCTATTAAAGTATCTTTAATATGTTTTTTAAAAGAATCATTTTCTTTATCTAAAACAACAGCTACACCGCCTTGAGCATATTTAGTGTTTGACTCGTCTTCACTCGCTTTAGTAACAATTACGACGCTTCTATTTGGGAATTTCTCGGCCATTTTAACCGAAAAAGTTAAACCTGCAACTCCAGAACCAATTACTAAATAATTTGTTTTCATTGTTGTTTATTTAGAAAGCTCTAACATACGTTCAATTGGTAATAAAGCACGCTCTCTTATTTCTTCAGGCACATCAATTTGTGGCGACTCATTAAGTAAACAATCGTATAATTTTTGAAGGGTGTTCATTTTCATGAAATGACACTCGCTACAAGCACAAGTATTATCTTCTTTAGCAGGTGCAGGAATAAGGTCTGTATTAGGCATTTCTTCTTGCATTTTATGCAAAATACCTGCTTCAGTAGCTACAATAAATTTTTGATCTTGATGTTCTTTTACATAATTTATCATCCCAGAAGTAGAACCAATATAGGTTGCCGTATTTAAAATGTGCTCTTCTGATTCTGGATGTGCTATAATTTTATAATCTGGATATTTTTTATGTAATTCAATTAATTTATCCATAGAAAAAGCCTCATGTACAATACAACTTCCGTCCCATAAAAGCATATCTCTACCTGTTTCTTTTATAATATAAGCGCCTAAATTTTTATCAGGTGCAAAAATAATAGGAGTTTCTTTCGGGATAGATTCAACTATTTTTAAAGCATTTGAAGATGTACAAACAATATCACTCAACGCCTTAATTTCTGCCGAACAATTCACATAAGTAATAACAACATGATTAGGATGAGCTTTGGTAAGTTTTTCAAAAGCATCTGGTGGACAAGAATCTGCCAACGAACAACCTGCATTTAAATCTGGTAAAACTACAGTTTTTGTAGGATTTAAAATTTTAGCTGTTTCTGCCATAAAATGAACCCCAGCAAATACAATAATATCGGCATCGGTTTCTGCTGCCTTTTGCGACAAGCCTAAACTGTCTCCTACATAATCAGCAATGTCTTGTATTTCAGCAACCTGATAATAATGAGCAAGAATTACTGCATTCTTTTCTTCTTTAAGTCTTTTAATTTCTTTTACTAAATCCATTCTTAATTAAAACTATTTATTTTAATCCCTCATTGAAGGTTTAATTCCCCAAGGCTTGTCTCTAAATCAAAATATATTTTCAGAAGTCTTATAGGCTTGCCCAAAAGTTGTTGATTTAATCAAAACCAATAGTTATGCCAAGGCTTTACTTTTTACAAATATCTTAATTAAAATTATAATGAATTGTGTTTACCTCAAAAAATAAAGCAGAATTAAAGACATATTAGCTTTTTAGCAATTATTTAAATTCTCATTAAACAAACGCTTATTTAATTAATAAAACTAAAACTCTGTTTTTTAAAAATAAAATTGAAACTAGACTAATACTTTAGAGGTTTGATAATTAATTGACAAATTCTCGATTTCTATGGCTATAAGTTTCAATGTTTTTTCGCCATGATCTAGTTCATTTAAAATATCTTCTTTTATATCCTTAAAGGTGTTTTTCAATTCGTTAAACAACGATTTATAATAAGTCACACCCTCATTCATATTACAAGTAAATGTTAAGAAATATTTCTCTTCTTTCTTTGTTAATTTTGAATTTACTTCTGCTAATTTATTTTTCAAATAATCAATATAAATATATAGTTCTTTAATAAATAAATTAGGTCTATCGGTTCTAGAAACCATGTTATCTCTTCCATAAATATGATCTGTCATATTTTTCAAACTCATTATTTTTGAATAATATGCCATATTAGGCCCTGGGCAAATAGAAACACCTTCGCCTTCAGTTCTTGTGTCTAAACCATAAGCTAATAAAGCCGATGTACCTAAACCAACACAGGTACAAGATTTTTCAATAATTTTATCGTATTTATTTTGAAATTCGCTTTCAGGCAAACCTTCATTTTCTAACTCCTTAATTTTTAAATATTGATATTCTCTTGAAGCAACACAAATTCCTTTTTCTTTAAATTCTTTATTTAACGACACAAACTTTTTAGGACAAGCGCTTCCTGGTCTTCCTTTGTTAATTAGCACATCTTTTTCTAAATCTTTTGTATTTCCTTTTAAACTATTAAATGGAATACCTAGTGGAGAAATATCACTTAAATATAAATCTTCCTCTTTTGCTTCAACTAACTGATTTAATGTTTTATCATCTACTGTTGTAGCTTCCGGAACCAATAAAAAAGGAGTTCCCCAGCCAATAGAATCTAAATCATATTTATCCATTAAAAACTCATGTTCTTCATGGGTTCCAACACCTCCTTGTGCAGAAACTTCTATTTTTAAAGGTATATTAGAAACAATACGTCCTTGATTTTCTAATTCTTGATTTAAAACACTTTCAATTGAAGCTCTTAACTCTTCACGTTTTTCTTTAAATTCTGCTAAAACAGGTCCTAAAAGATAGCCATCTGTTGCAAAAGCATGACCGCCGCAATTAAGCCCCGACTCAATTCTGTATTCTGAAACCCATAAGCCTTTTTTGGCTAAAAATTTTCCTTGAATTAATGCAGATCTATAATCGCTAACTTTCAAAATAATTTTCTTGTTGAAATCGCCATTTTTAGTTGGATAAAAATCATCAAACTGACTCATGTAAGCATACAATCTAGGATTCATACCTGCTGATAATACGACTGAAGCTTTTAATTTACTATTTGCAAAACCTCTTAAAGCAGCATGCGCATCGTTATATTCTGAAGGTAATTGTTCGTCTTTAATATAATTGTCTTTATCAACCTTAGTCATGATATTAACATCAATACTTCCTTTTACCAAATTTTTAGAAGCCCAATTCTTAATTTCAGAAACATTAAACCCAGATTCTGTTAGCTTTTTAAACTCAGCTTTAATTGACGAGTTTGAAGGCAACATATTTATATAAGCTTTCATATCATCACTCTTTTCAAGAGTTATGTTTTTTAAGGCTTCAAACTTTTTATCAACAGCATCGTGTATCAAATTTAAATATGAAGTAATTCTTTTTGCTCTAAAATCTTCAACTTTATCTGTGATTTCATTATATGGAATCTCAAATTTCTCACTATACATTTTTCTTAATTTCTCTATAAGAATATCATCTACCAAAGAAATTACAGAATCTATACCGTATTGAGCCACTTTTAAAGGAGAATCTATTGTAAATCCAATTCCCATTACTGGAATATGGAATGAATGTGGTTTTTTCATGTATTTTGTTTTATTTTTTTTCAGTTATCACATATAACATCCATAATTTCATGAATACTACATCTACCTATATTATTTAAACATTCTAATCTGTAAAAGTATAGTGTTCTTTTAGCTCTAAATATGATATATATCATACTCACATGTATGATGTTTCTTAAAAAACAGCATTTAAAGCAACTTTTTAATTAGAAAGATACCGTCATAGTTCCCGTTTTTTTTAATTATTCTTAACAAGAATTCATCAAACAACAAAAATTAATAAAACTTAGATAAGACCATGTTCCTTAACTAAAGCTTTACTATTTTTATGACTAATTTTCAATAGAAAGATTTATGTCAGTAGAGCCAAAATTAAAACGATTTAAACAAAGTGTTTTGTCAAAATATCAAATATACAATAGTATATTTATGACATTACCTTTTGACACAATCACAAAAACAGGAGTACTTCTTCCTTTATTTCATGAAACTTGCGAAAAAGGATTTGCAAATGGAGATGATCCAACAACTATAATCGATACTTTTTTTAAAAAATACCAAGGTAGACGCTCTAAAGAAAGTCAGATAAACCTATTATTTAGATTTATTCAATATATAGAACGTCAAGTTGTATTATTTGATGCCGTTGAAGACGCTGCATTTCCTGTAGTAAACAACATGGAAGGTATTGGTACTTTAAGAAACCTTAAGGAAACAGCAACTTCTGAAAATAAATTAGAAGAATTAAAAAAATATTTAGAAGAGTTTAAAGTACGTATTGTTTTAACTGCACACCCAACACAATTTTACCCAGGAACTGTGCTTGGTATTATTACCGATTTAACAGCTGCTATTAAAAACAATGACCTTTCTAGAATTAACGATTTGTTTGCCCAGTTAGGAAAAACACCTTTCTTTAAACATGAAAAGCCAACGCCTTATGACGAAGCTAAAAGCTTAATATGGTACTTAGAAAATGTTTTTTATCATTCGTTTGGAGAAATTTACAACTACATCCAACAGAATATTTACGACGATAGTAAAAAACACAACGAAATAATTAATATTGGTTTTTGGCCAGGTGGAGACCGTGACGGTAACCCTTTTGTAAAACCAGATACTACAATAAAAGTTGCTAATAAGCTTAAACAAGCCGTATTAAAAAAATACTATTCTGATCTTAAAAATTTAAGACGAAAACTTACATTTAGAGGTGTTGAAGAGCGTATTATTCACCTAGAAACTATCATTTATAATTATAGTGTAAATTTAAACACTCCTGAAACTATTACTGCTAAAGAACTTCTTACTGAGTTATTAAGCATAAGAAATCTTATTGTTGAAAAACATCAATCGCTATATGTTAGCGAAATAAATAACTTAATAAATAGAATTCATCTATTTGGTTTTAATTTTGCAACTTTAGATATTCGTCAAGATAGCAGAATTCACCATTCTGTTTTTACAAAAGTAATTGATCAATTAATAGAGAAAGGCACAACATCTTTCCCTAAAAATTATCATGATTTATCGGAAGAAGAGCAAATTAAAATTTTATCTGAAGTATCAAACGAAACTATTGATATTGAAGCTTTTGAAGATGAAATGGTTTACAATACTTTAAAAACTATTGAAGCCATTAAAGATATACAAGAAACTAATGGTGAGCGAGGTGCTAACAGATACATAATAAGCAATAACCAAACGGCATTAAATGTGATGCAGTTATTTGCTATGCTTAAAATGGTTGCCTTTAAAGATAACTTAACTGTAGATGTTGCACCACTTTTTGAAACTATTACCGACTTAGAAAATGCGCCTAAAGTCATGGAGCAATTATATACAAACCCTGCTTACAAAGCCCATTTAAAAAGCCGTGGAAATAAACAAACTATTATGCTTGGTTTTTCAGACGGGACAAAAGATGGCGGTTATTTAATGGCAAACTGGGGTATTTATAAAGCTAAAGAATTGCTTACCGAAATATCTAGAAAATATGATGTTACAGCTATATTTTTTGATGGACGTGGCGGACCACCAGCTAGAGGTGGCGGAAAAACACATCAATTCTATTCTTCTTTAGGACCTACTATTGAAGATAAAGAAGTACAACTTACTATACAAGGACAAACTATTAGTTCTAACTTTGGAACTTTAGATTCATCGCAATATAACTTAGAACAATTAATAAGTTCTGGTATGTCTAACCGTATTAGTAAAGACAAACATTTTATGTCTAGAGAGGATAAAATTGTTATGAATGACTTAGCTGAAACTAGTTATGAAACATACAAAAACTTTAAAAGTCATGAAAAGTTTATTCCTTATTTAGAAAGGATGAGTACATTAAAATATTATGCGAAAACTAATATTGGTAGTAGACCATCAAAAAGAGGAAGTTCAGATAAGTTAATATTTTCAGATTTAAGAGCCATCCCATTTGTAGGTTCTTGGAGTCAGTTAAAACAAAATGTTCCTGGATTTTTCGGAGTTGGTACTGCATTAAAAAAGTATGAAGATAAAGGTGAATTTTATAAAGTAGAACAACTTTACAATAACTCTAAATTCTTTAAAACACTTTTAGAAAATAGTATGATGTCTTTAACAAAATCGTTTTTCGATTTAACAAAATACATGTCTAAAGACGAAGAGTTTGGTGATTTTTGGAATATTATTTACACTGAATACAATACCACAAAATCTCTTTTATTAAAACTTACAGGCTACAAAGAACTCATGGAAAACGAACCTTCTGGAAAAGCCTCTATTGAAGTAAGAGAGTCTATTGTTTTACCATTACTTACTATACAACAATATGCTCTTAAAAAAATTCAAGAGCTTATAAAAAGTAACTCAAAAGACGAAGAACAATTAAAAATATATGAAAAGATTGTAACTCGCTCTTTATTTGGAAATATTAATGCTAGTAGAAATTCTGCTTAATTAATACTTGTGAAAAAGTAATATAATTTAAAAAAGTCTTCGCGTAACGAAGACTTTTTTTATTGCTTATAATAAAAAAAGGACGCCTTGCAAAAGCAAGACATCCTTTTTAAGATAACACTAACTAAAAGTTTTATTATATAATTTTAATGTTCATTTAATCTGAAATCTGGATAAGCATCCATACCATGTTCATGAGCATCTAATCCTTCTAATTCTTCTTTTTCTGAAACTCTTATTCCCATAGTTTTCTTAAGAGTAAAAATAATAATAAATGCTGTTACAGTACAGAATACCGCATAAGAACCAACGCCAATTAATTGACTAATAAATTGGTCTACTCCAGCTAAATTTCCAAATAAACCAACAGCCAAAGTACCCCAAATACCACAAATTAAGTGTACAGCAATAGCTCCAACAGGGTCATCTAATCTTAATCTATCTACAAAGCTTACTGCAAACACAATTAAAGCACCAGCTATAGATCCAATTAAAATAGCATCGGTAGGGCTCATTTGGTCTGCACCTGCAGTAATACCAACTAAACCTCCAAGTATTCCGTTTAAGAACATTGTTAAATCTAAATTTTTATACATAGCTGTAGAAACTAACATACAAACAACACCACCAGCAGCTGCAGCCAAACATGTTGTAACTAAAGTTAAAGATGTTAATGTTGGATCTGCTGAAAGCACTGAACCTCCGTTAAATCCGAACCATCCTAACCAAAGGATTAATACACCTGCTGTTGCTAATGGAATATTGTGACCTGGAATAGCTTGTGGCTTTCCATCTTTAAATTTCCCAATACGAGAACCTAATAACCAAACAGCTACTATTGCTGCCCATCCACCTACTGAATGGACTAGTGTAGAACCTGCAAAATCATAAAAAGGCGTATCTAACATTTGTAAAAATCCGCCTCCCCATTTCCAAGATCCTGCAATTGGGTACACAAAACCTACATAAATAATTGCAAAAATCATAAAAGGTACAATCTTCATACGTTCAGCTACAGCTCCAGAAACTATGGTTGCAGCAGTTGCAGCAAACATGCCTTGAAATAAGAAATCTGTCCAATATGTATAGCCTTCATTATATGTTAAATCTAAAACACCTTCGGCTGTTAATGGAGAATCTAATCCAAATCCTGCAAAACCAAAAATTCCTGAAGAACCTTCTGCAAAACCAGGATACATTAAATTAAAACCTACTAAGCAGTATAGCAATAACCCAATTGTAATAATAAAAATGTTTTTAAATAATATGTTTATTGTATTTTTTTGTCTAGTCAATCCAATTTCTAAAAATGCGAAACCCAAATGCATAAAGAAAACCAGTGCTGTACAGATCATCATCCATACATTATTTGTTGTTAATAATTCCATAATTATATTTTATTGTCTTATTTATTGATGGTTAGTTATTTTAAAGTATCTCCTCCTTTTTCTCCTGTGCGAATTCTGTAACATTCAGTGACATCTGACACAAATATTTTACCATCTCCAACCTCTCCAGTTCCAGCAGAATTAATAATTGCTTGTATAGTTGATTCTTCAAAATCATCATTTACAACAATTGATATATATCGTCTTTGAATATCACTTGTACTATAAGATACACCTCTGTAAACATGACCTTCTTTTTCATTTCCCAAACCAGTAACATCCCAGTAAGAGAAAAAATTCACCCCAACATCATGTAAAGCTTCTTTAACAACGCGAAACTTTGATTTTCTAATAATTGCTTCAATTTTCTTCATAATAATATTATCTTAAATTGTTTAGTATTCAATATTAAAGAATATTTAGGTTCTTTTAAAATCTAAACCCACCATTTTTAAACAATTAAAAGATGCCTTATAAATAAGGCATCTTTTTATCAAATTTTCAAAAAAAGTGTATTATAGTGAAAGAAATTAATCTTCCATTTCTCTTTGTCTTTTTCCTGGGTAAGCTAATGTTCCATGTTCAGAGATATCAAGACCTGCAATTTCTTCAGATTCAGAAACTCTAAGTCCAACTGTCTTTTTCATAATTATTAAGAAAATAAACGATAAACCAATTGCCCATGCAGCATACGCTAATACACCAATAGCTTGAGCACCTAATTGAGCAGCACCACCGCCATTAAAAAGACCAATACCAGTATCACCATCGATACCCCAAAGACCTATAACTAAAGTTCCCCAAGCACCAGCAACACCATGTACAGAAATAGCACCAACAGCATCATCAACTTTTAATGTTTTTTCAATAAATCCTATTGAAAGCACAACAAGAATACCTCCTATTAAACCGGCTAATACAGCACCACTTTCGCTCATATTACCACAACCAGCAGTAATACTTACCAAACCAGCAAGCGCTCCGTTTAATGTCATACCTAAATTAGGTTTTCCATTTTTAATCCAAGTAAATAATAAAGCACTACAAGCACCAGCAGCAGCAGCTAAATTAGTTACAAGTACCACTTGAGAAGCAGCAGTAGCATCATCGCCACCCCAAGCTAATTGAGAACCACCATTAAAACCAAACCATCCTAACCAAAGAATAAATACACCTAAAGTAGCATACATTTGGTTGTGTCCATGCATTTCAACAGGTTTACCATCTAAATATTTACCAATTCTTGGTCCTACCATCCAAGCAGCAACTAAAGCAGCCCATCCACCAACAGAGTGAACGATAGAAGATCCAGCAAAATCGATAAATTCAGCAGGCATAATACCATCCGTATTATTTAACCAACCACCATTCCATTCCCAACCACCAGCGATAGGGTAAATAACAGCAGTTAATACAATACTAAAGATAGCATAAGTTGTATATTTTGTTCTTCCTGCAATAGCTCCAGATACAATAGTTGCAGCGGTAGCAGCAAATACAGTTTGAAAGAATAAATCGGCAGCTCCTTGAGAAAAAACAAAACCTCCCCAGTGGAAGAAACCTCCACCTTGATCGGCACCATACATTAATGAATATCCAACAAACCAGAAAGCCAAAGAGCCTACTGCAATGTCTAAAAAGTTTTTCATGGCAATGTTAACCGCATTTTTTGAATCTGTCATTCCAGATTCAACTAAGAAAAATCCTGCTTGCATGAAGAATACTAAGATACCTGAAATAAGCATCCATAACATTCCCATGTCGCCTTTAACGGATTCTGCAAGAGCTTCTACAGCCGTAGGGTCTTGAATTATAAGGGGCATGTTTAATAATGACATAATATATAATTTTAAAGGTTAGTGTTAAAAAGAAATAAAGTTTCTGCTCATAGAGAACAGAAACTTTATTTTATTCTCTTTATTGAATTTTATTTTTAACTCTTAGAAAGAGTAGATAGCAGCTAAAGTGAATGCAGCTAAACTTTTAGATGCAGCCAAGTCAGAATCTAAATATGGCATATCATTACTCCAAGAATCTAATCTAATCTCTGGTTTAATTATTAAGTTTTCAACTGTATAGCTTCCTGTAAGAGTGGCTGCAAATACACTTGGTAAATTGCTAGCATCTTTTACATGGTAACCAAAATACTCACCTCTTAATCCAATACTAAAATCATCAGATGTTTTTAACTGAGGATATAATGCGGCACCATAAAAACCTTCATCATCCATTGTTTGGTAAGCACCATTGATTCCTAAGAAGAAAGAGTCTGATAAATCAAAACCTCCTGTATAATCAATTTCAAAGCCTAAAACTTCCTTGTTATCATAATATAAGTTTAAAAATTGACCAGAGAAACCTAACTGAGCTCCTAAAGCATAACCTCCAGTCATGTTGTTGTTAACATCCGTAGGATTCATAACGGCAAGCATTAAACTAAAATCATCCGATAAAGCAAAATCAGCTTTTAAACCAACATGGGAGAATGGTCCGCTAGAAAACAAATAAGAAGTACTGTAGTTAAAGTTACCTGCTGGAGAAATCACTTCATACCCTAAATACGTATTGAAACGACCCATTGTTAAAGTTGTGCTTTCTGAAACATTCCAGTATGCATATAATTGGTTAAGATTGTAACCCCCAACAGCAGCATCACCTCTTGGTCCAAAAACCACATCGGCAACCACACCTGTTTTTTCACCTTCATAAGATGCAATGATATTGGCCATACCTAATGCAAAGCCTGTCTCATCTGCAAATGAAGTTCCAAAAGACTGAAATTCGTCATTGTTATCTCCAAAAATAGCTTGATCTGTAGAAGTTAAATTTGTTTGGTAATAAGCATCAACACTACCACTTATAGATACTTTTTTAGCAGGAGTTTCTTCCTGTGCAAATAATACCGTTGCCATAAGAAGCATTGAAAGGGTAATTAATTTTTTCATAATGTTTAATTTTTAAGTTGTTAATTTTTTGGTTAATTTTTCCTTAAGAATGGCGTAAAACTATATTAAAAAGTTTTAACCCCCATAAAAAATAGGGGCAATTGAGTTACTTTTATCGATATTCTATTTTTTACCCTATTTTTTTATAGGTATTCTGTTTATTTTTTGATTTTTTGATTTTTCAACAATCAAATACTTTGAGAATTTGTTAATATTTATCAATTTTTAATGATTTTATCTTTATCATTATTAAGTTTCTTTATTATTAATTCACATATATGTATTTATAACTAATTATTGTCAATTGAATATTTATTAATAAATCTCATTATTATTGATATATAAGTATTTTTAGCTTTGCTTCTCTTAAAAAATCGGAATAATGAATTACCCTCTATTGTTATTTAAAAACTAGGTTATATCTTAGCCCTTCAACTCACGTTTTTAAACCAATATTTGTTGATTATGCTGAAGAAACAAGGACTCTATTTACCTGAATTTGAACACGAAAATTGTGGCGCAGGTTTTATTTGTAATCTTAAAGGAGAAAAAACAAATCAAATCATTCATGATGCGTTAGAAATTCTAGTAAAATTAGAACACCGTGGAGGTGTTAGCTCCGACGGAAAAACTGGTGATGGTGCTGGTTTATTAATTGATATCCCTCACGATTATTTTAAACGCGTATGTGATTTTGAAATCCCAGCTCAAAGAGAATATGCTGTAGGTATGCTGTTTTTACCCAAAATAGCAAACCAATATCAATTTTGTAAAGATACTTTTGAAAAAGAAATAAAAGCACAAGGTCTTTCTGTTCTAGGATGGAGAGAAGTTCCTGTTGACTCTTCTCAATTAGGAGAAATAGCTTTAGCTTCAGAACCTAACATAGAGCAAATCTTTATTGGAAAAACAGAAGCTATTGATGAAGCTGTTTTTAAAGCTAAATTATATGCTGCTCGTAAAATTACTGAGCATACTATTAGACTTTCAAAAATATCTCAAAGTGATTACTTCTATGTACCTAGTTTATCTACTACAACCTTAATATATAAAGGTATTATAATGCCAGAAGATATTGGGCCTTATTTTACAGATTTACAACAAAAAGATTTAGTAACGCGTCTAGCTTTAGTACACCAACGTTTTTCTACTAACACCATGCCTGCATGGGAATTGGCACAACCATTCCGTTATATGTGTCAAAATGGTGAAATTAATACCTTAAGAGGTAACGTAAGTAGAATGCGAGTACGTGAAGAGATTATGAAAAGTGATGTCTTCGGTCCTCAAATAGATAAATTATTCCCAATCATTCTTCCTGGAAAGTCAGATTCTGCTTCTATGGATATGGTTGTTGAATTATTAACTCATACTGGGCGTTCTTTACCAGAAGTTATGATGATGATGATTCCTGAAGCATGGGAAAAACACAAAACCATGTCTGAGGAACGTAAAGCATTCTACGATTACAATGCTTGTATTATGGAGCCTTGGGATGGTCCAGCTTCAGTACCTTTTACCGATGGTGATTATGTTGGCGCTTTATTAGATAGAAACGGATTAAGACCTTCAAGATATACGGTTACTAAAAGCGGTAAATTAATTATGTCATCTGAAATTGGTGTTGTAGATATTGCACCAGAAGATATTAAAAGTCATGGACGTTTAGAACCAGGAAAAATGTTCTTGGTAGACATGAATGAAGGTCGTATTATTAATGATGAAGAAATTAAAAGTAGAATTGTTTCTGAAAGACCTTATAAAGAATGGTTAGAAAAAACTAGATTACATTTAAAAGATGTACCATATACTAATACAACGTGTCCTATCGAAACTATCGATATAAAAACAAGACAACGTTTATTTAATTATACATTTGAAGATATTCAAGAGGTTATTACACCTATGGCCATTGCAGGAAAAGAAGCACTTGGCTCTATGGGTATCGATACCCCTTTAGCAGTTTTATCTGATAGACCTCAACTAATTTCAAACTACTTTAAACAATTATTCGCACAAGTTACCAATCCACCTTTAGATGGTATTCGTGAAGAAATTGTAACAGATATTAGTTTATCTTTAGGAAAAGACAGAAATATATTTAGCATTACAGAAAGACAGTGTAGAAAATTAAAAATTCAAAATCCTGTAATTTCTAATGCCGATTTAGAAAAAATAAGAAACATCACAATAGAAGGCTTTAAGGCTGAAACTATTGAAATGTTATATCCAAAAGAAAAAGGACTTAACGGACTTGAAGATGCTTTAGACGATATTGTTGTACAAATAGAAAAAGCATTATCAAGAAAAACGAATATTATCGTTTTATCTGACAGAGGCGTTAATAAAGAATTTGCTCCTATTCCATCTTTATTAGCTTGTTCTTATGTACATCACCAATTAAATAGATTACGCAAGCGTTCTTACTTCGATATTATTATTGAATCTGCCGAACCTCGTGAACCGCATCATTTTGCTACTTTATTTGGTTATGGAGCGAGTGCTATTAACCCATACATGGTTAATGAGATTATTAGAATGCAAGTAAAAGAAGGTTTTATTGAAGGTATTGACGAGCAAAAAGCGGTTGATAATTTCAACAAAGCCATTGGTAAAGGTATTTTAAAAGTAATGAACAAAATAGGAATCTCTACATTACATTCATATAGAGGTTCTCAAATATTCGAAATTGTTGGTTTCAACTCACAATTCGTAGATAAATATTTCCCGTACACTGCTTCAAGAATTGAAGGTATTGGTTTATATGAAATTGAAAAAGAAATTAATGAGCGTTATAAATACGCGTATCCTGATACTTATATAGATAAACGATTAGGTTTAAATATTGGAGGAGATTATAGATGGAGACGTAATGGTGAACGCCACATGTTTAACCCTACAACGGTTGCAAAATTACAACAAGCGGTTAGATTAAGCGACCAAGCTAGTTATAACACTTATGCAAAAGCAGTTAACGAGCAAGCCGAAAACTTAATGACTATTCGTGGTTTATTTGAGTTTGATAATTTAGATCCTATTCCTTTAGATGAAGTGGAACCTTGGACCGATATCGTAAAACGATTCAAAACAGGCGCTATGTCTTATGGATCTATATCTCGAGAAGCTCACGAAAATTTAGCTATTGCCATGAACCGTATTGGAGGAAAATCTAATTCTGGTGAAGGTGGAGAAGACAGAAAACGTTTTATTCCAGATGCTAACGGAGATAGTAGAAACTCTGCTATAAAACAAGTTGCTTCTGGTCGTTTTGGAGTAACGTCGCATTACTTATCTAATGCGCGAGAAATTCAAATAAAAATGGCTCAAGGTGCTAAACCTGGAGAAGGCGGACAATTACCTGGTGAAAAAGTATTACCATGGATTGCTGCAGCGAGAAACTCAACACCTTTTGTAGGGTTAATTTCTCCACCACCGCATCATGATATTTATTCCATTGAAGATTTAGCACAGTTAATTTACGACTTAAAAAATGCCAATCGTGATGCAAGAATTAATGTAAAACTTGTATCAGAAGTTGGTGTAGGTACTATTGCTGCTGGTGTTTCAAAAGCAAAAGCCGACGTTGTTCTTATATCAGGTTATGATGGTGGAACAGGAGCTTCTCCTTTAACATCTTTAAAGCATGCAGGATTACCTTGGGAACTTGGATTAGCTGAGGCACAACAAACATTAGTATTAAACAATTTACGTTCTCGTATTGTTGTAGAATGTGATGGCCAACTAAAAACAGGCCGTGATGTTGCTATTGCTTGTTTATTAGGTGCTGAAGAATTTGGATTTGCAACAGCTCCTCTTGTTGCTTCGGGTTGTATTATGATGCGTAAATGTCATTTAAACACATGTCCAGTAGGTATTGCAACTCAAGATAAAGAATTGCGTAAAAACTTTAAAGGCACACCAGAACACGTTATTAATTTCTTCTACTACATCGCTGAAGAATTAAGAGGTATTATGGCACAATTAGGGTTTAGAACCATGGATGAAATGATTGGTCAAACTCATAAAATAAATGCTAATAAAGCCATAAAACATTATAAAGCTAGAGGATTAGATTTATCTTCTATTTTACATAGACCAGCTTCTTACAGACAAATGCCTGTTAAGAATTCTGAAAAGCAAGATCATAATCTAGACAATGTTTTAGACTTTACTATCTTAAAACATTCTAGAACTGCTATTGCTAATAAAGTTCCAACAACATTAGAATTTCCTATAAATAATATAGACCGTTCAGTAGGAGCCATTATTAGTAACGAAATTTCTAAAGCACATGGTCATGAAGGTTTACCAGAAAACACATTAAATATAAACTTTACGGGTTCTGCTGGACAAAGTTTCGGGGCTTTTGGAGCACACGGACTTACCTTTAATTTAGAAGGAAACACTAATGACTATTTAGGTAAAGGATTATCTGGCGCTAAAATTATTGTTAAAAAACCTGCTAAAGCTGATTTTATTGCAGAAAACAATATTATAGTTGGAAATGTATGTTTATTTGGAGCTGTTCAAGGTGAAGCATACATTAATGGTATTGCCGGCGAACGTTTTGCTGTTCGTAACTCTGGTGCCACCACAGTTGTTGAAGGCGTAGGAGATCACTGTTGTGAATACATGACAGGTGGTAAAGTAATTGTTTTAGGAACTACAGGTAGAAACTTCGCTGCAGGTATGAGTGGAGGTATTGCTTATGTATACGACCCAGAAAACAAATTTGTAAATGGATTGTGTAATACTGAAACCATAGATTTTGAAGATATCTTACCAGAAGATGCTGCCGATTTAAAAGCATGGATTGAAAAACATGTTTTATATACTGATAGTAATCTTGCTAAAAAATTATTAGCCGACTGGGACAATAGCTTAAAGAATTTTGTTCGAGTAATGCCTACTGAATATAAGAAAGCATTAGAGCGTTTAGCAAAGGGAGAAGTAATGGTTGAAGAATTAGAAATAGCATAATACGATGGGAAAAGTAACAGGTTTTAAAGAATTCGAAAGAAAAGATGAAACATACACGCCTGTACCAGAACGTGTAGAACATTATAAAGAGTTTACAGTACCTTTAAGTGAAGAAGATGTCACAAAACAAGGTTCTCGCTGTATGGATTGTGGTATTCCATTTTGCCATAGTGGTTGCCCACTTGGTAATTTAATTCCAGATTTTAATCACATGGTACACCAAGGCGAATGGCAAAAAGCCTCATGGATATTACACTCTACAAATAATTTCCCTGAATTTACAGGTCGTTTGTGTCCTGCTCCTTGTGAACAAGCATGTGTTTTAGGTATTATTGAAGATCCTATTTCTATTGAAAATATTGAAAAAAATATTGTTGAACGTGCTTTTAAAGAAGGTTGGATAAAACCACAACCACCTAAGAAAAGAACAGGTAAAAAAGTTGCTGTTGTAGGTTCAGGACCTGCTGGTTTAGCAACTGCTCAACAATTAAATAGAGCAGGACATCTAGTTACTGTTTTTGAAAGAGATGATGCTATTGGTGGTTTATTACGCTATGGTATTCCTAATTTTAAAATGGAAAAAGGTGTTATCGATCGTCGTGTAGCTATTTTAGAAGCAGAAGGTATTGTATTTAAAACAAATATAAACGTTGGTGTAAACTACGATGTAAAAGAATTAAAAGCATTTGATGCTGTTGTTCTTTGTGGTGGTGCCACAGAAAGAAGAAGTTTACCAACACCAGGTATTGATGCTGATGGTGTTGTTCAAGCTATGGATTTCTTAACACAACAAACCAAAGTAGTTTTTGGTCAAAAAATAGAAAACCAAGTTTTAGCAACTGGCAAAAATGTTATTGTTATTGGTGGTGGTGATACAGGTTCAGATTGTATTGGAACATCCAATCGTCAAAAAGCTAAATCGGTTACTAATTTTGAAATTATGCCAAAACCTCCAGGACACCGTTCTCCAACAACTCCTTGGCCTTATTGGCCTTTACAATTAAAAACTTCTTCTTCTCATAAAGAAGGTGTTGAACGTAACTGGTTAATAAACACAAAAGAATTTATTAAAGACGAAAATGGTAAACTTACCGCTTTAAAAACAGTAAATGTTGAATGGGAAATGATTCCTGGTGAACGTCCTAAATTAATAGAAATTGAAGGCACAGAAAAAACATGGCCATGCGACTTAGCTTTATTAGCTCTTGGTTTTACAGGTCCAGAAAGCACTATTGCCGATCAATTAGGGATAAATAGAGATGCGCGTTCTAATTACAAAGCAGAGTATGGAAAGTACCAAACAAATATTCCTAATATATTTACTGCAGGCGATATGCGCCGAGGACAATCATTAATTGTTTGGGCAATTTCTGAAGGACGAGAAGCTGCTCGTCAAGTTGATATTTACCTAATGGGTAAATCAGATTTACCAACAAAAGATATTACTGGCGATTTGGTTGGTGTTCATTAAATAATTAATAAAATATAAATTCAAATAAAAAAGCCTTAACCTATGTTGAGGCTTTTTATTTGTTATTTACCTCGTTCTAAAAGTTATTAGTCGAAATATATTTGAAACCATGATTAAGTAATTAATTTTATTAATTGTTTTAAATCAAATTTGGTATGCTTAAAATTAATTATTCCTTTTTTCTTTTTTTATTCTTTTCAATTAGTATTGTTTTCTCTCAAGATAAAACTGGAAATATTGTAGAATATTTTGGAAAAGAAAAAGTAAATGATATTCAAGAAGGCAAACTTTTGCATGTCTTTAAATCGGCATTCATTTTAGAGACTAAAAAGCTAGGTTTCGAATCATCCTCATTTCCAAAAGACCCGATTTTTAATAAGTTTTTAAAAAATCCAAAATATAAAGTTAAAAATAATAATGTCTTTGATATTGGTTATTTAGGCAATGAAATGGTATGGAAAACTATAACAACAGATGAAACAAATAGTTTTAGTGACAAAAATTTAAGGTCTAGCTATATATATTTCACATACAATTCAAAAGACACAAAAACAGTGCTTTTTGAAGCCTCGGGACACTCTTTAGTTTTAATTAATGGACTACCTCATGAAGGAGACCATTATGATTTTGGATGGAATTTAATTCCTTTAACATTAAAAAAAGGTGTCAATACTTTTATTTTAAAAGTAGGACGATTTCCAAGAATTCGTGCAAGACTCATTGAACCAAAAACTAAAGTACAATTTACTACTAGAGATTTAACACTACCTGACATCTTAATAGAAGAAAACAATACATATAAAGGTGCAATACGGGTTGTAAATGCAAGTAAAAATTGGATAAAAAATTATAGTATTACGTCTCAATTTAATGGCATTACATTAACCACCAATATTCCAAACATCTCTCCTATGAGTGTTAGAAAAGTGGCATTTGAAATAGCCCCTGTTTCAAAAAACACCAAAATTGGCGAACGCCTTTTAAAACTACAATTAAATAATGAGAAAAAAGAATCTATAAGTGTTCAAGAAATTTCCTTAGAAATAAAATCAAATCACAAACATCATAAACGCACCTTTATAAGCAATATAGATGGAAGTATACAATATTATAGTGTGGCACCATCTAGTAATAATAACTTAAAAAACGGTGCTCTGTTTTTATCTGTTCATGGTGCTTCGGTTGAAGCTGTAAATCAAGCTAATGCTTATAAGCAAAAAGATTGGGGTAATATAATAGCTCCTACTAATCGAAGACCATTTGGTTTTGCTTGGGAAGATTGGGGTAGGTTAGATGCTCTAGAAGTTTTAGAAGACTCAAAGAATATATACAATCCAGACCCTAAACATATATATTTAACAGGACATTCTATGGGAGGTCATGGCACTTGGTATTTAGGAGCAACTTATCCAGACAAATTTGCTGCAATTGCGCCTTGTGCAGGGTATCCAGATTTACTATTATATAGAGACAGTTTTTTAAAACAAACATTAAAAATGCCAGATGAAAGTCTTTTTAAATTAGGTATGGAACCAAAAACCATTGAGCGTTTAAAAATAAAATATACAAAGACACCTGTTGAAACTATAATTGAAAGAGCTGGAACACCTAGTAGAACTCTTAAGTTAATTCGTAATTATTTACATTACGGGGTTTATATTTTACATGGAGAAAAAGATAATGTTGTACCTACCTATATAGCTCAAGATATGAGAGAACGTTTAGGTAAATTTCATAACGATTTTAATTACTATGAATATCCTGATGGCGAACATTGGTATGGAAATCATAGTTTAGATTGGGATCCCATCTTTAATTTTTTTAAATGGCATACTATAAAAAATGATGAAGATATAAAAACCTTAGAATTCTACACAGGGTCGCCTGGTGTATCTTCTAAGTCTCATTTTATAACAATACATCAGCAAGAAATTCCTTTTGAAATAAGTTCTTTTAATTTTAATAAAGATACATCATATGTATTAAAAACTGATAATGTAAGTTTAATTGAAGTTGATTTTTCAAAATTAAACGATACCATTACCTCCATAAAAATTGACGGAGCCAAATTTAAAATATCTAATAATACTAAAGAATTTTATAAGAAAACAGATACTACTTGGACATTGTCTAAAGCACCTTCTTTACAAGAAAAAGGGCCGCATAGAAATGGTGGCTTTAAAGATGCCTTTAGAAATAATGTTGTATTTATTTATGCAACTAAGGGTTCTGAATTTGAGAATGAATGGTATTATAATCGAGCCAAATTTGATGCTGAAACTTTTTGGTATAGAGCTAATGGTTCTATAGAAATTGTAAAAGATGTTGATTTTTCTTTACAAAAATACGCCAATCGTAATGTGGTGATTTATGGAAACAAAAGTAACAATGCCGCTTGGGGAAAATTATTGAAAGATAGCCCTATTCAAGTTAAAAATAATGAAGTAGATTTTAATGGAAAAAAACTACAAGGAAACCAGTGGGGAATGTATTTTATTACACCTAATAAAAGCAGCAATTTTGCTAGTATTGGGGTTATAACAGCGACAGGAGAAAAAGGCATGAAAGCAGCCTATATGAATCATTATTTAGTTAATGGCAGTACATTTCCAGATTTATTATTGTTTGACGATGAGGTTTTAGAAAATGGAATGACAGCCGTTAAATGTGCCGGTTTTTTTGGTAATGATTGGTCTGTTGAAAATGGTGATTTTGAATGGAAGTAAACTAAATATTTTATTATCTACTAAGCATTTCGCATAAACTCTTCTACTTTTTCTACCATATTCTTACTTCCGCAAATAAATGGCACACGTTCATGAAGTTCTGTAGGTTCAACATCTAAAGTTCTTGTAAAACCATCACTAGACTTTCCGCTTGCTTGTTCTGCTAAAAAAGCCATAGGATTACATTCATAAAGTAAACGTAATTTTCCTTTAGGGTTTTTTGAACTTTGTGGATATAAATAAATACCTCCTTTAATCATATTTCTATGAAAATCTGACACTAAAGAACCAATGTATCTTGATGTATAAGGTCTATCTCCTTCTTCTTGTTGACAGTATTTAATATAATTTTTAATTCCCTGTGGGAAATGAATATAATTGCCTTCATTAACTGAATAGATATTACCATCTTCAGGAAATTTCATACATGGATGTGATAAATAAAATGAACCTATTGCTGGGTTAAGTGTAAAACCATTAACACCATCACCTGTAGTGTAAACCAGCATAGTAGAAGTTCCATAAACCACATAACCTGCTGCTACTTGCTTGCTTCCTTTTTGTAAAAAATCTTCAAGCTGAACTGGCGTTCCTACAGGAGTAATTCTTCTGTAAATAGAAAAAATAGTACCAACAGATACATTCACATCAATGTTTGATGATCCATCTAACGGATCAATTAAAACAACATATTTATTTTGATGATTTTCATCCTGACTATTAATTGATATAAAATCATCTTCTTCTTCACTTGCAATACCACAAACAATATTTCTTTTTGTTAGTGTTTGTATAAATTTATCATTTGCATAAACATCTAACTTTTGCTGATTCTCTCCCTGTATATTAGTATCTCCAGCAGCCCCAATTATATCAACCAAACCAGCCTTATTAACTTCATGGTTTACTATTTTAGCTGCTAGTCTAATTGAATTAAGCAAACGAGACAATTCTCCAGATGAATATTTAAAAGATGATTGGTTTTCAATAATAAATTCTCCTAATGTTTGTTTTTTATGAGACATAAAATGTTGTTTTGGTTCGTACAAATATCTATAAAATTTAATGAACTACAACGATTTCGCTAGAGATTAATCTTTACAAATCACAAGTTTAAAGTATCTTTGAAAAACATTATTTTTAGATTATGGATTTTACAATAAGAAAAGCAAATAAAGAGGATATGTTACATGTCTATCAACTAATAAAAGAGCTAGCAATATTTGAAAAAGAGCCCGATGCAGTAGAAATTACTGTTGAAGATTTAGAAAAAGATGGGTTTAATTCAAATCCTGCATTCTTTTGTTTTGTTGCAGAAGTAAATTCAAAAATAGAAGGAATTGCTTTAGGCTACAATCGATATTCTACGTGGAAAGGTAAAGCCATACACTTGGAAGATTTAATAGTTAGAGAAAACATGAGAGGCACCGGATTAGGTTCTGCATTATTTGATGAAATTATAAAATACGGTCATGATTTAAATGCAAAACGGATTGTCTGGGATGTTTTAGAATGGAATAAACCAGCAATAACATTTTACGAAAAAAAAGGAGCTAATATTATGGAAGATTGGCGCGTTGTACATTTAAACGAAAAGGGCATTAAAAATTATATATCAAAATTATAATATGCAAGTTTTTAAATTTGGCGGTGCATCTGTAAAAGATGCCAATGGTGTTAAAAATTTAGCATCTGTTTTACAAAAAGTTGGTTTTAAAAACACTCTTATTGTAGTATCTGCCATGGGTAAAACTACAAATGCTTTAGAGCTTGTTATTAAAAATTATTTTGAAAACAAAACTGAATTTCAAAACTCAGTTGAAACTGTTAAAACATATCATAACAATATTCTTTTAGATTTATTTGAAAACAAGAATCACGAAATTTTCAAAAAAATAGAAGCTTTTTTTAATGAACTAAATAGTATTTTAAACGTTAACAAATCGCCTGATTATAATTTTTTATACGATCAAGTTATTGGTTTTGGCGAATTAATTTCTACAACAATTATTAGCGAATATTTAAACGTTATTGGATTAAAAAATAATTGGATAGACGCCAGAGACTATATTAAAACCGATAACTATTACAGACGTGCTAATATAAACTGGGATGAAACTCAGCAATTAATTTCATCAAACTTTAACAAATCTATATTAAACATAACACAAGGGTTTTTAGGAAGTGATGCAAATAATTTTACAACAACATTAGGTAGAGAAGGTAGCGATTACACAGCAGCTATATTTGCTTATTGCTTAAATGCTGAGAGTGTTACCATTTGGAAAGATGTTCCAGGAGTTTTAAATGCAGATCCACGTTATTTTGAGCACGCTCAATTATTAAACAAAATATCTTATCGAGAAGCCATAGAATTAGCATTTTATGGCGCATCGGTTATCCACCCAAAAACATTACAACCACTACAAGGAAAAGAAATTCCTTTATTTGTTAAATCATTTTTAAATCCGGAAGCTTCAGGAACAAAAATTGGTAAAAATGTTACTTTAGAACCTATGATTCCTTGTTTTATTGTTAAGAAAAATCAAGTATTAATCTCATTATCATCTTTAGATTTTTCATACATTGTTGAAGAAAATATTAGTGATATTTTCAATCTTTTACACTTATATAAAATGAAAGTAGATGTTATTCAAAACTCGGCAATTAGCTTTTCTGTTTGTGTAGATAATATTTACAATAATCTTGAAAAACTATTACATCATTTAAAAACAAAATTTAAAGTAACATGCCATGAAAATGTCTCTCTTTACACAATTAGGCACTATAATGAAAAGGCTATAATTCAAATTGAAGCCGATAAAACCGTGTTATTAAAACAATTAACTCAAGAAACCGTTCAAGTAGTAACTAAATAAACAATTTAGTACATTTACACTCATGACCAAACAACAAGATACGGGACTGGTAACTGCCAAAGAAGTAGCTAAAGCAATAAATATAGATAAATATGGATTTATCGGAACTTTTATTGGTTGGTTACTTATGAAAGTGTTAAAAATATCTACCTTAAACAAATTCTACAATAGAAATAAACACTTAAAAGACATTGAGTTTTTAGATAGTATTTTAGGTGAATTTCAAATTAAATTTGAAATTCCTGAAGAAGACTTAAAGCGTTTACCAAAAGACGGTGCTTATATAACAGTATCTAATCATCCATTAGGAGGCGTTGATGGTATTTTACTTTTAAAACTCATGCTAGAGCAACGAAAAGATTTTAAAATAATTGCTAATTTTTTATTACACCGTATTGAGCCTTTAAAACCTTATATCATGCCAGTTAATCCTTTTGAGGATAGAAAAGATGTAAAGTCTAGTATTTCAGGTTTTAAAAATTCCATTTTACACTTAAAAGAAGGACATCCTTTAGGAATCTTTCCTGCTGGAGAAGTATCTACGTATCGTGATGGCAAACTGGTAGTTGATAGACCTTGGGAAGAAGCAGCTATGAAGCTTATAAAAAAGGCTGAAGTTCCTGTTGTTCCTATCTATTTTCATGCTAAAAACAGTAAGTTATTTTATAAACTTTCAAAAATTAGTGACACGTTTAGAACTGCCAAATTACCATCTGAAGTTTTAACTCAAAAACGACGTATTATAAAAGTAAGAATTGGAAAACCCATATCAGTAGCCGATCAAAAAGAGCATCATGCTATCGAAGAGTTTTCAGAATTCTTAAGACGAAAAACTTATATGTTATCTAATTCTTTTGAAGATAAATCGAAAATATTAGATAATATTTCATCTACATTAAAAACGCCTAAACTGCCTAAAAATATTGTAACACCTATTGATAGTGCAATAATGGCGAAAGAGGTTGAAACACTTTATAATGGTGATTTTAGACTATTAAAAAGTAAAAATTACGAAGTGTTTTTAGCACCAGCTGAAAAAATCCCGAACATCCTTAGAGAAATTGGTAGATTACGCGAAATCACTTTTAGAGAAGTTGGCGAAGGTACCAATGAAGCCATAGATTTAGATACTTTTGACACCTATTATCACCACATGTTTTTATGGGATAATGAAAAGAAAGTATTAGCGGGAGCTTATAGAATGGGATTGGGTTCTAAAATTTTTGAACGCTACGGTATTGATGGTTTTTATCTTCAAGATTTATTTAGGTTTGAACCCGAACTTTATAAAATGATGAACCAATCTATAGAAATGGGGCGTGCTTTTATTATAAAAGAATACCAACAAAAACCAATGCCTTTATTTTTACTTTGGAAAGGGATTGTACATACCACATTACGTTTTCCAGAACATAAATTTTTAATAGGTGGCGTTAGTATTAGTAATCAGTTTTCAAATTTCTCTAAATCCTTAATGATTGAGTTTATGAAATCTCATTACTACGACCCTTATATTGCACAATATGTGCATCCTAAAAAGGAGTTTAAAGTAAAACTTAAAGATGCCGATAAAGATTTTGTTTTTGATGAAACCGAAGCCGATTTAAATAAGTTCGACAAATTTATTGACGAAATTGAACCAGGTGCTTTACGTTTACCTGTTCTGCTTAAAAAATACATTAAACAAAATGCTCGTCTTGTAGCATTTAACGTAGACCCATTATTTAATAACTCGGTAGACGGACTTATGTATATTAAAATTGCAGACTTACCAGAAAGTACTGTAAAACCAGTTATGGAAGAATTTCAAGCAGAACTAGAACGTAAGTTTATGGGAAATAATGGAGATTAAAAAAGAAGCTATTAAAATAAATAGCTTCTTTTTTAATTTTAAATATTTAGTTAATTTAAACTAGAAAATACAAATTTCATTTCGGTTGCTATTTGTAAACTTCTTTTTAAATAAGTTTCTGTTTGTTGTAAAGTTCCATCAGACTTTTTTGGGTCTTCGTATGTTATTGCTATACGCTTATCACAACCAAATACCATAGGACAGCCTTCATCTGCTGAGGAGCAAGTCATAATAGCTGCAAATTCTGAAGCAGGATTAAAATCATCACTAAATTGCTTTGAAAAAGCAATAATAGAAGGTTCGTTTTCGCAAAACTTTATGCTATAAACAGGATTATTCCCTTCTGAAAGTTTAACAATTTTAAACCCTTGATTTGTTAACGTTTCTGCTACTTTAGGAAACATTGCGGTTGCTTCTGTTCCTCCAGAATAACAAAACACATTATTAATATTGTAATAAGCTGCCATAGTTTGTGCCCAAATTTGAGATATATGACTACGACGCGAATTATGTGTGCAAATAAAATTTAAGCGAATAGATTTCTTTGCTTCAATCTTATCATTTAAATAATCTATTAACTGTTTAAGTATTTCTTTCCTATCATTAGAAATTTCATTTATTTCTAATGTATCTATAGTATTAGAAATTTCAGCAAATAATGTATTATTCATAAATTTATAATTAACAACAATTTCCTCCTGGTGAACAACAAGGTTCATTCCCTGTAACTGTTTCTTCAACTTCTTGTACACCGCATATTTCTTTGGCTTTACAATCTGTTTTTTCAATGGCTAATTTAACTATTAAATTATTCCCTTTTATATCAAAATCGTTAACAAATAATTGTGCAGTATGAAAGTTTGCATTGCTATACTCAAATTTTACCTCAGCATCTAAAACATACGGTTTCATTTTACCAACTTTTTTAAGAATGGCTAATGCTTTATAAACAGTCATATATTCAGTTTTTCCCAATTCATTTGGGCTTTCCCAAAGTTGAATAATGGTTTCTTTCCATGCATCTGTTTGCGATCCACAATCTACAGAATCAACTGTAATGTGTTTTACTTCAGTAATATGATAATTTGCTCCGACTAATAAATTAGGAGCATATTCAAACAATAAAGATTTGTCCTTATTGTCTTCTAATACTTTAAATAATTCTTGTGTTTTCATGTGTTTATAATTATTGTTTCTTTATCGGTAACATGTAACATTCATTTAATCATTCCTTTGAATATCAAAAATTTAGTTATGAATGTTTCATAATTAAGTAATTTTATTTTCAATTTAAAAGATTCCTGTCTTCGCTGGAATTACAAAAAACCTTAACAACAATTTGACTTAGTTGTATTAAAAAACGTGTTTAATTGATTTTGTATAACCGTCCAACGCTCTACATTAATACAATAGCACATACTTTTTCCTTCTACCTCTCCACTTAGTAATCCAATACTTTTTAATTCTTTTAAATGTTGTGATATGGTTGCTTGTGCTAAACCAATCTCTTCTACTAAATCATTACAAATACAAGCATTTTGATTACCTATATATTGAAGAATAGCAACACGCGCAGGATGACCAAGCACTTTAAAAAATTGCGCTAAATCGTTTTGATCTTCGGTAAACATTTCGCTTTTAGTAATTCCCATTTTGTATTATTTACATATTGCAATATTACGATGTTAATTTGGAATAAAAAAGTCAAAACGTGTTTTTTGACTTTTTTATAAATTTTATAACGATTTAAACCAATCTTGAAAATACTCTCCTAATAGTGGTGTTGATTTTTTTTCTCCACTTAATGAACCTATTAAACTCATAATCCAAAAAACAAAAATAACAAGATTTAATATGAATCCTACAACTGGAACAAACCATAGTACAAAAGATAAAATGAATAAACCTAACATTTGTCTAATATAGAAAGAACCTAAATCTGTTTTATTTCCATTATTCATTACTAAAGCAATTACCCAACCTATTATTGTAATATGCGAAATAATAGCTACATTCTTTCCATCACTTAATGTTTCTTTAGCATTATCAGCAAATTCTGAAGCCGTTTCTTTTGCTTCACTTGCAAATTCTTTAGCTTTTTCTTTTGCTTCTTCTGCAAATTCACCTGCTTTGTCCGCAGCCTTTTTAGCACCTTCTTTTGCGTCTCCTAACATATCATTTAGGTCGTCGCTTAAACTTTTTTCATCAGACATAATATTATAATTTTGGTTAGAATATAAAAATAGTAAAAAATGAATTACATACTAACTAGTATGTATATTAACTTACAATAATGTTACAAATACTAATCTTTAAACTACCTAAAAAGCATAATAACGCCTCCAATAGCGGTAACAATTAATATAAAACGTCTATAATTTACATTTGAAATAAGCTTAACTATATAAGCTCCTAAGAAAAACCCAATAACAACAGCAGGAATTAAAACCGAATTTAAAACCAACGTTTCTACTGTAACAGTTTTCCAAACAAAAATATGAAAGGGTAATTTAAACACATTAATTATAAAAAATAACCACGCTGCCGTACCAATAAACTCGTTTTTTGGGAAACGCATAGCGAGAAAATAAATGTTAGAAATAGGGCCTGCCAAATTACCTATCATGGTTGTAAAACCTGCCAAGAATCCCGTTCCACTAGAAAATAATTTATTTGTTGGAACTTTGGTAGACTTTCTAGTTTCTGTATAAAACATTATTAATACCGATACAATAATAATGATTGCCATTAAGCGTTTAAACAAAGTTTCTGAAATATCATTCCCTACCCAAACCCCAACTAATACACCAGCAACCATCCAAGGAATTAGTTTTTTTATAATGTCCCATTTTGCATGCCTGTTATAATAAATAACTGCAAAAACATCTGCACAAATAAGCATAGGCAACAATATACCGGTAGAAGCTTTTTCGCCAAAAACAAAAGCAAGAATAACCACAATAATAATTCCTATACCTTTAATTCCAGATTTTGATAAACCCAATAAAAAAACTGCTAAACCAATGGCACTCCATTGTAATACGCTTAAATGGTAATCACTTAAAATTTCAAAATAGTTCAAATTAATTATGGTTTAATAAATTGTTTTATTCAATAGGAATATAAAAATCTACAATACATTTATTTTCAGGATGCGTTCTAAAATCGTTGTGATATATTTCAAAAGGATTTTGTTCTGCTTTTGTATATCCGTTTTCGTTCATCCAAATAAAAAGACTACACCATGATGTTTCAAAATCATTAGGTGAAATTTCAAAACGAGAAACAATACACTTGCCTTTTTTAATAGTCTCTAATTTAATTTCACCTTCTGCTTTAAAAGTTTCGTTTGTTAATAAACTGATACTCATTCGCACTTTATTGGGTGCTGTTATTTTAAAACTATCATGAAAAACTCTAGCTAATTTTGTTTCAGGATGGTTCATTAATCCTTTTGAAATCGCCCATTTTATTAATCTCTCAAAAGCATGTTCAATACCATCAACACCTATTTGAGTAATACTAGCAAGTTTAAGTTCTGGTGTTTCTTTAATTTCAATTTTTGCATTCATTTCAATCCATTTTTTTAGATTATTAATGTTGCAAATGTATTTTTCAAAAACCAAGTTTTCTTGTCTATTCTTGCTTTCAATTTGACTTATCTTGCTAAATTTACTTGGGCTTTGCTTTCTAAATGCTGTTGGACTTACACCATAAAACTTTTTAAAAACCCTTGTAAATGAAGCATTACTTGTAAAACCATATTGTAAAGACAATTCTGAAATGGGAACATTTTTTTTTCGCATTAAAACAGAAGCTGCTTTTTCAATTCTTGTCCGGGTTATGTATGAATTTAATGTTTCGCTTGTAATGGCTTTAAATATTCTATGAAAATGAAATGGAGAAAATAAAGCGATTCTTGAAACTGTTTCTAAAGTTAAATTAGCATCTAGATTGTTTTCAATAAATTTTAATACCTTATTTATTCTGAAAATATAATCGGGTTGTATCTCATTCTCTGAATTGCTCATTTTAATAAACTAGCAAAATTTAGCTTTTATTTTGTTTACAATAGTTTGAGCTAGTTTTTCTTTACTCTCTATAGTCCAACCGGCCACATGAGGTGTAAGTAATACGTTTTCTGAGTCTATTAAATATTGAAAAGGTTCTGGCATATTATCGGAGAACAAATTCTCAAACGATGCTTTTTCATATTCTAAAACATCGAGTCCAGCTCCTAGTATTTTTCCAGATTGTAATGCCTCCACTAAATCTTTTGTAACCACACTTTTTCCGCGAGCCGTATTTATAAACCAAAATGGCTTTTTAAAACCATTGATAAATTCAGAATTTATCATGCCTAAAGTAAGCGGTGTTTGTGGCGTATGTAAACTAACTACATCCACTTTTTCTTGAAATTCTTGAAGTGTTACTTGTTTTGCGTTTTCATTTCCTATACCTGCTTTTATATCATAACAAAGTACCTCAACATCAAACCCTCGTAATTTTTTAGCAAAAGCTTTACCCATATTTCCATAACCGATAAGCCCAACGGTTTTTCCATCTAACTCAATACCTCGATTATCTTCTCGTAACCATTTACCTTGTCTAACCTCCTTATCTGATTTGTTTAGTTTATTAAACAACGACAAAAGCATACCAAGTGCATGTTCGCCAACCGCATTTCGATTACCTTCGGGTGCTGCAATTAAAATGACACCTTTCGTTTTTGCATAATCACAATCTATATTTTCTAATCCTGCGCCTACTCGTCCTATAAATTTTAGGTTTTTTGCTGCATCTAAAAATTGTTTATCTATTGAAAATCTGCTTCTTAAAACAATGCCATCGTAGTCTTGAATTTTAGCTTCAATTTGTGCTTTTGAAGATGTATAATCTTCGTGATTGGTGAATCCTAAATCGTTTAATTGATTTATTAGTAGTTCGTGATTAGTGTCAAGATGAAGAACTTTCATATTTTGTTATTATGCTACAAAATTACAAAGTTTTGCGTTAGCGATTGCAGTGACATCCTTTTTAAAAAATTAAAAAAACTGATTTTAATAAAGTGCTAAATTTGATAAGTAAAAAATCACTTACTTAATTACTAGAGTCTTTTTAAAAAGATATAACGAAAAGCGCGACCCTTTGGGTAACGCCCAAAAGATTAAAAACCCAAAATTAATTTAGCTATTAAAAAGTAAATAAGAATTCCAAAAACATCGTTGCTTGTTGTAATAAAAGGCCCTGTTGCTACGGCAGGATCGACACCTCTTTTATCTAGAAAAATGGGGACAAATGTTCCTATTAATGCTGCCATTATAATAACTGCGATTAGTGCTATACAAATGGTTAAAGATTCGTAATACGTTGTTTCGAAAACAAAATGACTAATGAGTAATACAATAGCTGCAATTGCTAGACCATTTACTAAACCTAAAAAAAACTCTTTAAATAATCTACTTAAAATTTTGCCGTCAATAGAGTTGTTTGCAAGCCCTTGAACTACAATTGCTGAAGATTGTACACCTACATTACCTGCGGTAGCTTGAATTAACGGTATAAATAGCATTAATGCCGGATATGTGTTCATTGCACCACTAAAACCACTTATTATACTTGCTGCTCCTAAACCTCCAAACATACCTATTAATAGCCATGGTAATCGTGCTTTGGTAAGTTCCCAAATACTATCATCGGCCTCAACATCACTGGTAATACCAGCCGCCAATTGATAATCTTTTTCGGCTTCTTCTTTCATGACATCTACAATGTCATCAATGGTAATACGCCCTAAAAGTTTATGATTATCATCTACTACAGGAATGGCTTCTAAATCATATTTCTGCATGACTCTGGCAACGTCTTCGGCTTCGTCATGTTCGTTAACATAATCGACATTAGAAATATAAATATCGGCTATCTTTTGTTCGTTTTTGGCAACAATAAGATCTTTTAATGAAAGACGCCCAACCAATTTTTCTTGCTTGTTTACAACATAAACCGAATGCACCCTAGTTACTTCTTCTGCTTGTCCTCTAATACGTCTAAGACATCCTGCAACCGTCCAAGTATCATATACCTTTACAAGCTCTTTTGCCATAAGTCCACCAGCAGTATCTTCATCGTATGCAAGAAGTTCTCTAATTTCTTCTTTATGCTCCTCGTCTTCAATATGAGAAATAACTTCTTGCTGACGTTGTTCTGATAATTCGGCAATAATATCGGCAGCATCATCGGTATCTAACTCTTCAACTTCTTCGGCTATTTCTTTTGATGATAGATTTTTTAAAACTTTTTCTCGATTATCTTCATCGAGTTCCATTAAAATTTCTGCCGTTGTTTCAGAATCTAGAAGCTTGATAACATACATGGCCTCTTCTAGATTTAATTCATCTAAAATTTCGGCAATATCAGCATAGTGAAACTCATCTAGTAACTTGCTAAGTTCTTTATCGCTTTGGTTTTCGATAAGTAACTCAACTTTCTCTATAAGTTCATCGGTTAACTGAAATTGTATGTTTTCGTTTTCTTTTGACAAATGGAAAAAATTTTAAAAATTTCTAAACGTCATTTTCAATTAATTTAGTGAGTTCTATAAACTGTTGAACATTTAATTGTTCTGGACGTTTCCCAAAGATACTATCTTCTCTTAAACTATCACTCAAATTCAATGTTTTTAAACTGTTACGAATTGTTTTTCGTCGCTGCTGAAATGCTGTTTTAACAACTTTAAAAAATAACTTTTCATCACATGGCAATGAAAAATCATCTTTTCTAGTAAGCCTTAAAACACCCGAATCAACTTTTGGTGGCGGATTAAAAACATTTGGTGGTACGGTAAATAAATACTCTGCATCATAAAATGCCTGAACTAATACTGATAAAATACCATATACTTTACTACCTTCTTTAGAGCAAATACGTTGCGCTACTTCCTTTTGAAACATCCCTGAGAATTCTGGAATTTGATCTCGCATTTCCAATGTTTTAAAAACAATTTGTGTTGAAATATTATATGGGAAATTTCCAATAATTCCAAAAGGTTCTTCTTTAAAAACTTCTTTTAAATCGAACTTTAAAAAATCTTTTTCTATAATTCGAGGTGCCAAATTTAAGTAGTTGGCTTGCAAATATTCTACCGATTCGGTATCTATTTCAATAACATAGGTTTTGATGTCTTTTTTAAGCAAATACTTAGTAAGAACACCCATTCCTGGACCAATTTCTAAAACATTTTTATAGTTTGTTAAAGTTAAAGTATCTGCAATTTGTTGCGCAACAGATTCATCATTTAGAAAATGCTGACCTAAATGCTTCTTTGCTTTTACTTGATGTTGGTTTGGGTTATTTGCCACGAATTCACGAATGTTTGAAATACAAAAGTAATCTATTAAATGGATTCCTGCCTTTGCAGTTAAAACAAAACTATTTAAAGTTTACCGTATACTCATCAACAATTTGAAGCTCGGTTCTGAAAGCTAACATTTTATCGGCAAATTTTTTCATGGCTTCATCCCTTAATTTATCGGCATCTTCTCTGTAATAAGCATCTAAAGCTTCACGAGAATATGAACGGTATTGCACCGAGTAAGTTACGCCTCCCATATCTTCTTCTACCAAAACCTTTGTTAAGGTTGCTTTTTCAAATTTGCCTGTTGCTAACACTTTTGGAATGTGCTCTTTTATCCAGATTAACCATTCATCATGAATAGATTCGTCTATATTTGAAGTTACGTTGTATATATACATGTAATTATTAATTATCTAATTTATAGCATCGCCTCTTAAAGTCCTAAAACGTTTTCTAGCTTCTACAAAGTAAATACTATCAGCATGATTAAAAATAATTTGCTCGTAGAGTGCTTTTGCTTTTTCTGGTTGTCCTAAATGATTTGTGTAAAGTTCTGCCAATTTATAAAGAGCATCATCAATTAAAATACCATCTCTATAATTTGCTATAATAAATTGATAATTTGTGGCTGCTTTTTCAAATTGTTGTTTCCCTTCAAACAACTGTCCTTGTTTGTATAAAGCTTGTACTTTAATAGGTTCTGTTTTATGTTCATTTAAAATTTTATCTAATAAATTAATAGCTTCGTCATTTCTATTTTGAAATGCTAACAAATCGGCTTTTGCATATAATTTTAAAGCTATTTGCAAAGAATCTTCATATTTATTATCGGTAATAAGTAATTTTAACTCGAGTGCATCATTAGCTATAAGCTGAGAAGTAGATGATTTTAAAATTTTAAGCTGAGATTCTGCCCATTTAAAATCGCCTTTATAGTAACTAGCTTTAGCAACTTTATAACGTGCTTCTTGAGAAATGGTACTATTTTTTAAATTACGCTGAATTTGTGAATAATAAATTAAGGCTTGATTAAATTTTTCTTGTAACACTAAAATATCACCTAATTCTAATTTAACAGCTGCTTTTTGTAATTCGGTTAAAGGCAACTCTAAGGTTTTTTCTAAAAAAGATGTTGCATTTGCTGTTTCATTCATATAAAATGCTAAAAAGTGTGCATATGAAATTTGAAGAATTAGCGTTTGTGAAAATGTACCGAATTGATCAAATAAAGCCAAATATTTTGCCTTAATATCATTATAATTTTCTTTTGTTACTGCTTTGGTTTCTAACTGAAGTAACTTATAGTGTGCGTTAAGTAGTGTCTCTTGATTTTGAGCTGTTTCTATTAAAAATGCATAAATTTCTTTTGCTATTTCATTATCGCTAGAAGCTATATCAGCTAAATCTTCAATACTATTTAAACTTTCTGGCTGTCTATTAAAAATAGCCTTTTCTTGAATAAACGCTTTTTTGTAATCTTTTTGTTGAATAAACAACCAACTTAATAGGTTATTCCACAATATATTAGGCTCTTGCTGATTTTTTTTCAGCAGAATTTTTCGGAATAATATATTATTTTCATCCTCACTATTTTCAGATATAAAATCATTAATCGAACGTTTTATATTTCTTAATAATCCAGGATTTCTTTCCACAAAATCAATATAGCTTTCAAACATTTTTTCAATGTTACCTTGCTCTCCATATAACTGTGCCAATTGTAAATTGAAATTATAATTGGGTTTTAATAACGCTGCTTTTTCGTAAGAAATAATTGCTTCGTTTAAAAGCGAATGACTTTGAAAACTTTTAACTACCGAAAACACATTACTTGGTCTCTCCTCTATAGAAGCCAGTGCTTTATTGTAATTAATAGTAGCATTTTCTAAATCGTTTTGAAGTTGATAATTATATCCCAACTCTACCATAAAAGCTGGATATTTTGCACGATTTAATAATTTTAATAAAAAATCTTCAGCCTCTTTGTATTGCTCTAGCTGTTGATGTGCACTAACTATTTGATTAATATAAGTAATATTAGAAGGTGATTTTTTATATAGGTTTTTGTATTCATGTAATGCCTTTTCATATTCGCCATTTTTAAAATAATCTTTAGCAAGCATATCATCTGCTTGAGCAATTGCAATAGTGCTTGTTAAAAAGAATACAATAAAAAGAATAGAAAATCTCATGTTGTAAATATAACAATTGTGCTTTTTAGATATTGTAAATATTATTATAAAAAAATGCCCGAATAAAATTCGGGCACAAACCAACCAAAATAAATGTTCTATTTAAATTTAACTAACCGTTAATTAAAAAAACAATGCTGTACATGATTGGGGACAGTTTTTAATTTTTTTATTAAAAATATCCATTATATATCTAACCTTAATACAATGTATTAAAGTGAACTTTTACATAAAATCAATAATTATTTACTTACGATTGCGGCTGTTTTATTTTCGGATTTAGAAATTTCGAAATCTGAAAACAAAACCTTACTTGCGAAAAAAATTAATGCAAATAAAAGCACAAGGCGTTTAACATTTTTCATGGTAGGTTAAGTTTACTAGGTTTGGTTATGCTAATTTTAAAAACAATTATCAAAGCACAAAACAAATGTAGCAAAAATCGTTAAACAACTTGATTATGTTGCACTTAATCGATTGTAAAAAATAAAAATTCACCCATTTGAAGGTTTTTACCTTCTTTTTATGTTAAATATTTTTACTAATCAATAATACTAAAACCTGTATAAGGTTGTAAGACTTCTGGAATAACTATTCCATCTTTAGTTTGATAATTTTCTAAAATCCCAGCAAGTACTCTTGGTAATGCTAAAGAGCTTCCATTTAGTGTGTGTGCCAGTTCGTTTTTACCTTCACTGTTTTTAAAACGAAGTTTTAAACGATTTGCTTGAAATGTTTCAAAATTTGATACTGAAGAAATTTCTAACCAACGGTCTTGAGCAGTTGAAAACACTTCAAAATCATATGTTAGAGCAGATGCAAAAGAAGTGTCACCGCCACATAATCGTAAAATTCTATATGGTAATTTTAACTCTTGTAAAATACCTTTTACGTGAGCAATCATTCCATCTAAAGCTTCATAAGATTTACTTGGGTGTTCAACACGTATAATTTCAACTTTATCAAACTGATGCAATCTATTTAAACCTCTTACATGCGCACCATAACTTCCTGCTTCACGACGAAAACATGGTGTATAACCTGTAATACCTATAGGTAAATCGCTTTCGTTAAGTAAAGTATCTCTAAAAATATTAGTACCAGGTACTTCAGCTGTTGGTATTAAATATAAATTATCTCCTGTAACATGATACATTTGACCTTCTTTGTCTGGTAATTGTCCTGTACCAAATCCTGATGCTTCATTTACCAAATGTGGCAACTGATATTCGGTATACCCTGCATCTGTATTTTTATCTAAAAAATAGGCAATTAATGCACGTTGTAATCTAGCTCCTTTTCCTTTATAAACAGGAAAACCGGCACCTGTGATTTTATTACCTAATTCAAAATCGATAATGTCATATTTTTTTGCTAATTCCCAGTGTGGTAATGCACCCTCGTGTAAAACAGGAATATCGCCTTCTTTAAAAACTTCTTCATTATCTTCTTCAGAATTTCCTGGAGGCACAATGGCATGTGGAACGTTGGGTATTTTATAAAGTAATTCGTTTAACTCATTAACTTTATTACCAAGTTCATCGGTAAGTTCTTTAGATGTGTCTTTTAACTGACTAGTTTTTTCCTTTAAAAGATTAGCTTTTTGAGCTTCACCAGATTTGTACAAATTTCCTATTTCTTTAGACAGCGCATTAGATTCTGCCAACGTATTATCTAATGATGTTTGAATACGTTTACGGTCTTCATCTAAAGCAATAACCTCTTCAATCATACTCGTAGCATCAATATTCTTTATTGCCAATTGAGTAATTACCAAATCTTTGTTCTCTCTAATAAAAGGTACTTGTAACATTTGTTTAAAATTTAAGCGACAAATTTAGGGAATTGTGCAGATAGTAGGGAATTATTTTGAAACTAACTTTCTAAAAAAATTGATAAAAGGAATAACATAATATCTTTAGTTAGCTATAACTAGCTAAAATGTTTTGCAATATATTCTAAAGTGGTTTCTTTATCTTTTGCTAATTGGCTTTTTAATGCTTCAACCGATTCAAATTTTTTCTCATCACGCAAACGTTCTAACAAATTTATTTGAATTTTTTTACCGTAAATGTCTTTACTATAATTTAAAAAATGAACTTCAACAGTTTCTTTTTCACCATTAACTGTTGGGTTTACACCAATATTCATCATTCCATAAACTAATAAACCGTCAATTTTAGAACTCACAATATAAGCGCCTTGTTTTGGTATTAACTTATAATTTTCTTCTATTAAAATATTAGCCGTAGGATAATCAATTTGCCTTCCTAAAGCTTTGCCTTTTACAACCGTTCCTGTTAACATAAAATGATATCCTAAAAAACTATTTGCTTTTACAACATCGCCTTCTCTTAAAGCTTTTCTAATTTTAGTAGAACTTACGGCAACATCATCTATATCTTGTACAGAAATTTCTTCAACATCAAAACCATAAAGATTTCCATAAGTTTTTAAATCATTAATATCAGCGTTTCTATTTCTACCAAATCTATGATCGTAACCTATAATAACTTTCTTTGCATGTAACTTATCAACCAACAACTCTTTTACAAAATCTTCGGCAGAAAGCCTTGAAAAATCTTTAGTAAAACTTTTAATAAGCAAATAATCTAAGCCTAAATCTTTTAAAATTTGACTTCGCTCATCAATGGTATTAATTAATTTAATGTTTGAGTCTTTTTGTAAAACCATGCGAGGGTGTGGAAAAAAAGTAAGAATAACAGAATCTAAACTTTCCTCTTTACCTGTGTTTATTAAATGCTTAATAATTTTTTGATGTCCTATATGTACACCATCAAAAGTACCAATAGTAACTACTGTAGATTGAGAAGATTTATATGTATCTATATTTTTAACCTGACTACTCATAAAAAATATTAAATTGCTCTATTTAATTAAAAAAAGTTAGATTTGTTATTAATATTAAAGAATTACCCCAAATAATATTTTATGAAAGCAAAACTACATTATGTTTTAGCAACTACCATATTTTTGATTGTTTTTTCAGCTTTTGGACAAACTAGTTCTTGGAAAGAGATAGAAAAAGAAAAATATTCTAAAAAATTATCGCAATTAAATTTAAGTAAAAACAAAACACACTTATACAAATTAGATAAGGCTTCGCTTAAGCAAAGTATATCTTCTACAAGTCTAAAAAATAATAAAACATCTATAATAAGCATCCCTGGAAAAGACGGAAAACTTGAAACTTTTAAAATTTATGAATCCCCTGTTTTTTCTCCAGATTTAGCTGCTAAATACCCAAACATAAAATCTTATACTGGAGTTGCTATTAACAATTCGGGAACACGATTAAGAATGAGTTTATCGCCCCAAGGAGTTCAAACAATGATTTCCTATATAGATAATCCTATCGTTTTTATGCAACCTATTTCTAAAAATTCAGACGATTATGTTCTGTACAATAGAGAAGCTAAAAGCAATTCAAAAAACAGATTTGAATGTAAAACTATAGATATCTTAAATAAAGAATTTAATAAAAACGGAACGACCGCTAAAGCAACCATTAACGAAGGAGGTGCCAATAATCAAACCTTACAAAAATTCAGAATAGCTATTTCAACAACTGCTGAATATACAATATATCATGATGATGGAAATCCTGCAAATGGAGATGCCATAGCAGATGCACTTGCTGCAATTAATGCTACCTTAACTAGAGTAAATGAAGTTTTTGAAACAGATATGGCTGTAAGGTTCGAGCTAGTTGATGCACCACAACTTATTTATACAAATGTAGACACAGATCCTTATTCTGATGCTAGTGTTGGTACTGATGGAGATAATTTTAATAATGCTAATGGATGGAGTACTCAGCTTCAAAATACTTTAACTACAGAAATAGGAGAAGAAAATTATGATCTGGGACATTTGTTTGGAGCTACTGGAGGCGGTGGATATGCCCATTGTATTGGATGTGTATGTGTTAATAATTCTAAAGGAAGTGCGTATACCTCACCTTCTAATGGTATTCCAGAAACAGACACCTTTGATATTGATTTTGTAGCACATGAAATTGGACATCAAATGGGTGCTAATCATACATGGGCTTTTGAAAATGAAGGAACTAATGTACAATCTGAACCTGGTAGTGGCACTACTATAATGGCTTATGCAGGTATACAAGGATCTGATAACGTAGAACTAAATAGTGATGTCTATTTTCATTATCATAGTATTAAACAAATATTAGATAATTTAACAACTAAAACCTGCCAAACGACAGAAGTTATTAATAATAACCCTCCTATTGCAAATGCTGGTCCAGACTATAATATTCCCGCAGGAACAGCCTATGTTTTAAAAGGAACTGCAACCGATGCAGACGGAAGTGATAATTTATCTTACTGTTGGGAACAAATAGATAGTGGCGTTGTTAATTATTTAAATTTTGGATCAGATATAACCTCTGGTTCTATGAACCGTTCGCTACCACCTTCCAGCTCATCAAAAAGATATATACCTAAACTTAGCAGTGTATTAGAAGGTAACACAATACAAACAAACCCTACTTTAGGAAGCGATTGGGAAACCGTTGCAACCATAGGAAGAACCTTAAATTGGGCATTAACCGTTAGAGATAGAACTCCATTAAATGCTACTGGCGCCCAAAGCAGTTATGATACTATGGTAATTACAGTAGAAGATGTAACTCCTTTTACAGTAACAAACCCTATTTCATGGACACAAGGTTCTTCTCATACTATAGAATGGAACGTTGGAGAAACGGCAAATGCTTCTATAAATTGCCAAAATGTAAATATTAAATTATCAACCGATGGAGGATTAACATTTCCAACTTCTATTGCAAATAATATTCCTAATAATGGTTCTTATAATTACACAGTACCATCAATCCCAAATACTACAAACGCTAGAATATTAATTGAAGCAGCTGATAATATATTTTATGATGTTTCTGATTTTGATTTTTCAATTTCAACAAACCCTGATTTTTTTATTGTAAATGAAACTTTAGACCCTATAGCTTGTGCAGAAACTACTGCTACATTTCATTTTGACTATGAAACAGCTAATGGATTTTCTGAAAATACTACATTTAGTGCGTCAGGAAACCCGAGTGGATCTACAGTTACTTTTACACCTTCAAATTTAAGTGCATCAGGAAATGTTACAATGGTTATAAGTAATTTAGATGGTATTCCCTTAAATGATTACCCAATTACTATTACTGGAACTTCAGCATCAATTACAAAAAATAAAATAGTAAACCTTCCTTTTTATAACGCTCAATGTCTTTCAAAAGGAAATACTTCTTATCAAACAAGCACAACATTAGTATTGTTTAATACAATTAACAATGCTTCTAGCAAACCTTCTGGCTATAGTAATTACACATCAACATCAACTAATGTAAATAGAAATGACTCATACGATTTAACCGTAAATGTAAATACAGATGGTGATTATACAACAACTACAAGAGTATGGATTGATTGGAATCAAAATTGCAGTTTTGATGATGTTGGTGAAGAATATAATTTAGGTGATGCTACAAATGTTACCAATGGCTCTACCTCAAATTCTCCTCTTTCTATTACGATACCTGATAATGCTATTTTAGGACAAACTATCATGCGAGTATCTACTAAATTTAAAGATGATGGAATACCTACTTCTTGTGAAAATGGATTTGATGGTGAAGTTGAAGATTATTCAATTAATATTATAAGTGACAAACAAGCAAGCACAACATTAGTACAGTTTAATACGATTGATAATATATCGGAAATACCATCAGAATACAGTGATTACACATCTATTTCTACTACTGTTAATAGAAATTCTTCATACCCAATGAGTGTTAACATAAATACAAAAGGTAATTTTGAAGCAACCACAAGAGTATGGATTGATTGGAATCAAAATTCTATTTTTGATGATTCTGGAGAAATATATGATTTAGGTACTGCTACAAATGTTACTAATGGAGCAACAACTAACTCGCCTCTGGAAATTGTAATTCCTATTGATGCCTTATTGGGAAATACTATTATGCGAGTTTCTACCAAATATGCAAACGAAAGTTTACATGCACCCTCACAAACTATAATTGAAGGCGAAGTTGAGGATTACACACTAAACATTATCCCCACCGAAAATATTGAGACCAATGGTTTTGAAAACTTTATAGTTTTTCCAAATCCTAATGAAGGCAAATTTACTATTCAATTAAATGGAGCATTAAACCGTAATATCAATGCCAAAATATTTGATTCTAAAGGTCGTTTTATGTATGAAAAATCTTTTGAAGAAGATGGAGATTTTAGTGAGGAAATTGAATTAAACAATTTGCAATCTGGTTTGTACTTATTAATTGTAAATGATGGTATAAAATGGTCTACTAAAAAATTTATTATAAAATAACTACGTAATTTTTATTTACCATTAAAGGTATTCATAGTATTATTTACTCCAGCTAAAGCATAAGATTTTATAAGTGCTACAGATTTGTCTAAACGTTCGGTTAAGCCTTTGTTTTCCTCATCGGTCCATTCGCCTAAAACATAATCTATTTGTTTTCCTTTGCTAAAAGCATCACTTATACCAAATCTAAAACGATTGTACTTTGTAGTATTCAACTTTTCTTGAATATCTTTTAATCCGTTATGTCCGCCATCACTTCCTTTGGTTTTAAGTCTTATACTTCCAAAAGGTAAATTTAAATCGTCTGTAATTACTAGTAAATTCTCTAAAGGAATTTTTTCTTTAGTTAACCAGTATAAAACTGCTTTACCACTTAAATTCATATAAGTATTAGGCTTTAAAAATATAAAGGTTCTTCCTTTAAATTTATATGTACTTATGTCTCCTAATTTTTGTGTTTCAAATGTTAAACCTTCTTCTTTAGCAAAATAATCTAAAACTTTAAAGCCTATATTATGGCGTGTATTAGCATACTTTTCTCCAATATTTCCTAAGCCAACAATTAAATACTTCTTCATGTAATCTTCTTCTTTTTGATTTTTTTTCTTAAACAAATTAATTAAAAACCGACACATAAATTTTTAACTTTTTGTAAAAATAAAAAAAGCATTCTGAATAAACCCAGAATGCTTTTTTTTATAAATTTTAAGAATATATCTATTCTTGAGCTGCTTCTGCTGCTGGAGCTTCTGCTCCTTCTGCTACAGTTTCATCTTCATCATCTTCATCATCAGCTACTGCTGTTCTTGAAGTTCTAACAGCACATACTACTGCATTATCATTGTGTAAAATAGTATACTTATCATTTGGTAAATCTCCAACAGCAATTTTATCACCAATTTTTAAAGGTGTAATATCTACCTCAATAAAATCTGGTAAATTTGCTGGAAGTGCTTTAACACGTAATTTACGGTATGGTCTTCTTAAAACACCACCATTTTTAACACCTCTTGAGTTACCTACTAAGTTAACTGGAATATTTAAAGCAATTTCTTTATCTTCAAATAATTGATAGAAATCTACGTGTAAAATTCTATCTGTTACAGGGTGAAATTGAATATCTTGAAGAACTGCATTAAAAGTTTCTCCACTTTCTAAATTAATTACAACTGTATGCGCATTTGGTGTATATACCAATTTAGAGAACGCTAATTCAGTTGTTGAAAAATGAACTGGCTTATCTCCTCCGTATAATACGCAAGGAACCTGACCAGCATTACGTAAGGCTTTTGTTGCTTTTTTGCCTACGCTTTCTCTTTGAGATCCGTTGATTGTAATTGATTTCATCTTTGTTTATATATAATTTAATTAATAATTATTCTTATTTAATATTTCTTTTTCTAATTCTTTTCTTTTGCGAATTAGTAAAAGTTTTACATTACAAATTTTGAACTAATAGATTGATTGTTGTGTACTTTATCCATAACCTCGGCAAATAAATCGGCACAACTTAAAACTCTAATTTTATCACTTAAAGGTTTAACTGGTATAGAATCTGTTACTATTAATTCTTCTAATTTTGAATTGTTTAAATTATCATAAGCCTTACCCGATAATATTGGGTGCGTACATATAGCTCTTACACTTAAGGCACCTCGCTCCATCATTAAATCGGCTGCTTTTGTTAAAGTTCCGGCGGTATCTACCATATCATCAACCAATACTACATTCTTACCCTCTACATTACCAATAAGTTCCATATGAGAAATAACATTAGCTTTTTCTCGCTGCTTATAACAAATTACTACATCGCTTGCTAATGCTTTAGAATATGCGTAAGCTCTTTTTGAACCTCCCATATCTGGAGAAGCAATTGTTAAATTTGGAAGATTTAAACTTCTCAAATACGGTAAGAAAATTGTAGACGCAAATAAATGATCTACTGGTTTTTCGAAAAAACCCTGTATTTGATCTGCATGCAAATCCATAGTAATTATACGAGTAGCACCAGCAGCTTCTAACATTTTAGCTACTAATTTTGCAGCAATTGGCACTCTTGGTTTATCTTTTCTATCCTGCCTTGCCCATCCAAAATAAGGTAACACTGCTGTTATGTGTCTTGCTGAAGCACGTTTTGCTGCATCAATCATTAACAACATTTCCATTAAATTTTCTGGTCCAGGATTTGTAGAACCAATAATAAAAATACGTGTCCCACGAATAGATTCCTCATAAGATGGTTGAAATTCACCATCACTATAAGTAGACGTTATTACGTTTCCTAATTCGGCACCAAAAGCCTTAGCAATTTTTTCACCAAGTACTTTACTCTGTGTACATGCAAAAATTTTAGCTTCGGTAATTACAATTGGCATAGTTAACTTGTTGTTTTATAGCGCAAAACAGCACCTTAATTTTAAACGAGGTGCAAATTTATACATTTATTTTAACCTAAAAAGTATATTGACTAGTATTTTTGTGATTAATATAGAAAAAATATATATTTTTGTTGTCCAAATTAGCTCAAGTGGTGGAATTGGTAGACACGTCGGATTCAAAATCCGATTCTTCGGAGTGCGGGTTCGATTCCCGCCTTGAGTACTGAAAACCCTTTAAAACATCTGTTTTTAAAGGGTTTTTTAATTTTAAACTGACAGATTTGCTGACAAATAAAGATCAAAGACTCAATTAACGACTAAAACAAGTTAAATATCTGTTCCAATTACTTACTGCAAAAAACAAGGAAAAGTGAATCTCCTAAAAACGGAAATCGTTATACCACTTAAAAACACATTCCTAAGCTATCAAAAGACTTAGTAAAACCTTAATATGCTCACTTTTATTTACTCAAGACGCGTATCGCATCGTTTTATCCAAAATACTATAAGGAGAGCCATGAGTTATGAGAATATCTGTGTTTAAAGGAATCAAATCCCAGTGTTCTTTTATGTCTTCGCCACGCTTTCTGTTAAAAGCCAAATTACCAAACTCTGGTTGAATAGGTGAACCCCAAAACCTAACACCTTCTATTTCACATCCAGAGTCGTTCAAATAAATGATGTTATCAGGCATTCTAGAATCAATCATAATTTTTGAATTACTCTCAAAATACCAATCATGATTCCCTGCTATTAAAATTTTATACTTATGTGTTTGGTGTGATAACCATTTTAAAAAAGCTTCAACTTCAACACTTTTTCCTGTTCGTGAAATATCTCCTGCATGAATTAACACATCACCTTGAGGCAACTTCACATCTTCATGCCTACCATGTGTATCAGATATAAAAACTATTTTCATAAACTGTATTTTTTTAGTTTCGAGTCTATCAATTTTATTAATCTCTCATCAAGCCACTTATATTGTTTAACCACTTTATACCTTATAAAAGAAACACCTTCTAATAATCCCTCTACCATTACAGGAAGATCATCGTTTTGAGAACAACAATCAAACAACTTATTATCTGAAGGAGCTATTACATTTAAAAAATCAAAACTTACATCAAGCCCATAAACCCTGCTTAATTTTTTATAATATGCTACATAATAACTCAAATTGGCATAATTATTAATATATATTTCACCATTTAATTTTAAGAGATAACTTGAATTACTTTCACACTCTTGAGAAAAAGAATTTACTCTTTTATTCTTTAATTTAATTCCTAAATATTTTATCCTTTCACCGTTGAATCGTACCCCATATGACAACCAAGAGTTCTGGGTTTTTACAATATCAGCATTATAATTAATAATTCTATTAGAATTTACCTTTCTTTGTTTCTCAAGTAATAATATCTTATCTATACTGTATAACTGCCACTCTATCTCTATTTTAAATGAAAACCTACTACTATTGTTTAAAGATTTATTATATTTTGGTTCTAATTTGTTAATGAGATATCTCTCCTTTATCTTCATATCATCCAATGAACAAGCTTTGTGATATAAAATTTTGTGGGTTTCTAAGAGACAGCTTTTTGATAAATTGCCATTCTCATTACCAAAATGATTAGATTCTATTCTCTTTGCTAAATTAATTGACAACCCTATATATAAAGGAACTTCTTCTTTGTTCAAAAACATATAAACGTAAAAACCTTTCATTTCTTAACTATTCATTTCCATTAATACATTATCAATTAAAAAACACACCTCCTTCATGCTCTCTGACCTTGCTTCTCCTTTTTGAAAACCAAACTTTATTTTTTCTTCTATTTCCTCCATTAAATGAACCACATATGGAAAAAGGAACACAAAGAAATAGTTATGTGCTTTCAAATTATATGATTGTTCTAGTTTGAAATCATTCATATAATTAATTAATAATTCTGCTTCTTTGGTCTCCATTAAACCTGGATCGTAATCATTATTTTTTATTAACTCTTCATAGTTTCTTCTCATGATATTTACATTTTAATTTAATTCAATTTTGAAATCATTATCTATTTGTTTTACTTCTTCTTTTGAAGGCTCTAAAAAACTTTTAACGTCATTATAAATAGCTTTAAATACAACAGGAGCATCAATGGATGTTTTTGCCTCAAACGATTTGTACTCGACTTCCATTTGACTTAATTGCACTCCCATAAGCTCTTTGTGATTGCCTTCAGCAATTACTCCGTAAAATTTACCTGCAGGTAAATTTGTAATATCAGAAACCTTAACACGTTCTCGTTGTTGAATTGATCTGCTTGTGCTATAATTTCTTGAAGAATTTCCTTCTGAAGAACTACCCTTACTTACAGAACTAGATTGATATTCCCTGTCCTCGCTTCCAAATAAAGCTGAAATCATTTTTGCTGTGCGTTCATTTACGGTTCTTCCATAGAATTGATTCCCTAAGTTTGAAATTAAAACTTGAGCTTTATCTTCTCCATATTTATCGACCATTTGACTATAATCCTGAAGTCCAATAATAGTAGCAATTTTATTACTCCTTGCCGTTGCGGGTATTTGTTCTAAATTAGGAATATAAAGCGTTGGAGCTTCATCTAAAAGAACAGCACTTTTTACTTTATTTGGCTCATTCATTTTTCTCAAACAAACACTAATGACCAATGAAATGATCGGGGCGTATGTATTTGACAATGTACTATCATTGCCAACACATAAAAACGTTGGATTTTCTAAATTATTCAAGTCTAGATCTACATCATCAGAAGACAACAAATAAAATAACTCGGGGAAATTTAATTGGGCTAAAGCATTCTTGATTGTACCAACCACCCCAGATAATTGCTTTTCTGCTTTCATTTCATGTGCTTCCTTGATACTTGAGATCATACCCACACACTCTAAATCTTGCGAGATTACATCTATAAGAGAAACCGAGGGGAAAGAAAGTATCATGGCTATAAGGTGGGGTAAAGTGCATTTGTCTGGATGGTTGTTCCTTAAATACCATATAACCCCTGCAATTATGGATATACTGCTCCTGGACCAATAGTCTGGCCTTTTTATGTTCTCTGGCAAGAGATTATTCATTAAGACTGCGGAAAGTTCAAATGCTATAGCTTGCTTTGTAACATATTTTGGTGCTATCGGATTTATTCTTTCTGATCTGTTACTGTCTTTAAAATCCAAAAAGGCAAATCTTGTGTTGGATCCCGATTTGTCATGCATTGCATAAGCAAATTCTGAGAGTTCTGGGGATTTAAAATCATACAGAACCCCTGAAAAATTTTTATCCATTAGTTGCTTGATGATGGGATAAAAAAGTGATCTGGATTTTCCCGAACCAGCACCTCCTTCTATAATAATGCCTCGAAATGAATTGGCAATTTGAATTGTTCCTACTGAAGAATTTAAATAAAGGCTGTTTTCATCGTTTAAATCAATTTTGGCTTTTGGTTTTCTTTTGGCTTTCTTAAATCTTTTGAAAACAAATATAATTGTAAATATTATGCCCATAAGCACATACATATGTATGATGAAAGGGATAACAACAATCATTACAATGGAAAATAAAATTATTAAGATTGTTTTAATTATTCCAAAGTCTGACTTGTACAACAGGATTGCAAGATTTATTATTCCAATTAATCCAAAAGCTGATGCTATAACTAGCACGATGGTTTGTAATGACTCTATCATAATGACATTTCTTTTTCGTTAGACTTGTTTATTATTGGTTTAATTTCTTGAGAAATCTGTTTGTCCTTTTCGTTATAATTGTTCCTTTTATCATATTCTGAAATCAATTTTTGTTGTTGCTTCTCTTTTTCCCCTTTGTTTTGCTCCAGTTCAATTTTTGTTTTTAAAATAGGGTTCTTAGAAGCTTCAATTCTATATTCAACCTTTTCGCTTAGCCCTCTTTGATAGTTAAAGTTTTTATCAAAAAGTGCTTCTGCTTTTACATTGAACAAATTGCGATCAAAACCTCGTTGCACCTGATTTCCATTGGTTAAACAATTTTTACCATTCCCTTTGTCGTTTGCTAATGGGGACAATTTTAGTTTCATGTCCTTGTCCTTTCTGCTGACGATTAAATGAACATGTGAATTTAACCCTGGCTTTTTTTCACCGGATTTAGCAAACCCCTTTTTGACTTCATCATCATTTCCTTTATAATGTCGTTGATGCTCTACTTTGCCGAAATACATCAATTGCTTTCCGTCATTTAAATTGTCTCGTTTAAAATGCGCTGCATATTCATTCATGGTCTTTCTAGAATAGTCTTTTAAAATGTTTTCATATTGTTTTAATTCCTTTCCTGACAATTCATCTATGGATTTAACATTTTTCCCTGTAATATTTTTCAAAATATGTTGCTGTTCTTTTTCTGAAGGCGCAATATTAATGGCATAAAATTTTGAGTCGTCTCTCCCCAAACCTTTCTTGTTATTATCAATAGCATTTATAACATCGCTTTTCATTAATCCGTCTTTTTCATGTGAAAAAAAACCTGTTCTTGGCATAGGTAATTCACCTTTATCAAAAGCTTCTTTTTCTTGCTGTAAGTCTTCTTTTTCAAGATAATTTGCAAGAGCAGTACTAGACCCTTTATTACCATTTGATTTGTCTGAAGTTTGAATTTTAATCACCATTTTTATTTAATTTATTTACTATAGAATTACCCAATTTTGTTGCCAACTCAATCATGAAGCTTTTGGTAACAAATTCATCCCTTACAAGCTTAGAAAATTCTTCAATTAATAAGTCTTGTTTCTTTACTAATGGGTTTAATTTATCCTTCTCTTGTGTGCGAATAAAACTGATTAACTGATTTTTCATTTTTGAAATTTCTTTTGTTGCATTTGTTGGCTCCCTTGGATCCAAATCTGTCTTCTCAAAGAACATTATAAATGCTTCTATTAACTCTGTTTTTGACAGTTTATATCGCTCACAAAAAGTGTTTAATTTTTCAAAATCACTTTCATATATTCTTATCGTTTTATATTTCATTATGCTATGCATTATGCACTTCTAATTAATATTAATAAGGTATTCAGGAGGTTGTGCAATGCAATTCCATAACCGACTCGATAGTTAAATTTATTTAACTATCTAAAAATCAAATTCTTTTGATTTTTAAGCTCCGCAGGACGAGGGGAGAAACGGTACTCTGTACCGTCTCGCCTCGCTTACTCTGCAACCTTTTAAAATCGTCTACTTTGTCCGTTTAATTCTAAAAAATTGAACATCTGTATAAAGCGGTCTTCAATTCGTGATCCATATCTTTTCTTAATCTCTTCAATGGATAAATTTGTAGTTATATGGGTCTTAGTGCCTTTAGTTACAAACTCATTATATCGAGTTTCCATTATGCGAATAAAAATATCTTCCTTACCATAAATAAATATATTATTGGCTTCGTTTTCCGCCCCTAAATCATCAAACAAACAATTCCCTTTTGAATAATTTTGAATGATATAATCCTTGTTTTTTTCAGTGTTATACTTCTCTACAATTTTTGAAGTTTCAACAATAGGAAACCACAATGATTTTATGTTATATTTTCTTGAAATATTCTGAATAATTTTAAAGCTTGAGGTTTTTCCTGTACCAGGATTTCCATAGCAAAAAATACCCTTATGTAGTTCTCCTTTATGAATGGTTTCAAATGTTTCGTCTTGTGCAAAATATTTACAAATAAGGTTCAAAAAAACTTTATTAGTTTCATCAACTTCAAACGTTCTATTTATAGCATCATAGTATATTTTTGCCTCTTCATTAAACATCCTTTTTAATTGCTCAGTCACAATAATTTTTTCTTTTTTTTGCGCAATTTTTTTTCTTTCTTTAAAATTCAAAGACGAATTTTTAATTATTGATTGTATAGAAATTGGCTGCCTCATTTTTCGATGGTTATTTTAAAGCTTGAACTCTTTCTTGATTTTTAATTGATTTTTTTTCTTTTAAAGAATTATTAATTTTATTATTAGAAGCTTTATTATTCTCCTTAAAGATTTCTTGTATAGGCCTATTAAAGTTTTCTTTAATAGGCTTCTCAAATATTGTTATATACCTATTCAATATTTCTTTAGTACCCTTATCTCTATAGAGGTGTCTTTTTATGTAACCATTTTTTTCTAACTGCTGAAGCCAAAAATTTATTGATTGAGTAGATACCTTATATAACTCTTCAAAATATCTATTTGTAGCATAACAAAAACCTACTTGATTTGTTAGCGATGTTATTTCCGCATACAAAATTTTAGCATTTGGAGTAAGATTTTTATCATATCTAACCGGCGCAGGTAAAATAGAATAATAAGAAGGCTGATACTTTTCCATCACGAACGACTTGATTTAACCAAGCTTGGGTTTTTTCGGGCTATTTTTAAAAGCTCTGCTTTTGAAAAGAAAATGGAACGTCCGATTTGATAATAAGGAACTTTACCAGCCTTTTTCCATGATATTAAACTCGTAATTGAAATACCTAAAAAAGCCGCTGCTTCCTTTTGTGTTAGACGGTCTTCTTCTGGGTTAATTGGAGAATCACTAATTGAATCTGTTTTTCTAATTTCATTAATCACTAGTTTAACAGCTCTAACAAGATCTTCTTTGGTGTGTGTGTAGAATAATACATTACTCATCTTTAATTTGCTTTATTAGGATTAAATTGAATCCTAAGTTTCTATAGGGCAAATTTGGGAACAAGCTTAATATTATGAAACCTCATAAAAAAAGTTGCTATAGCTAATTATAAGTATAATTGGCGTTTCAAAAGAAAATTAAATTTTTGGACATAAAAAAAATTACTATATACACGGATTAATCATAGCAGGGTTCAATATTTTGAATTTGATATAGTATTGACTATGTTTGTCTTTAGCGATCTTTCTACAACCCTCAATGAATTGCCTGTTTCTATGAGTGGAATTGGCATCATTGTTATTTAAAGTTTGAAAATTTCTGGTAAGTAGTTCAGATAGTTTGTTTTCAGAAAAATTTTTAAATTTGTTTTTATTCTGAATGTACAAAAACAAATTTCTGAATTCATCCAAAGCTTTTTTATTCAAAAAGTCGATTACTGGGGCATAGTCGGGTCCTAAATTGATGTTCAATTGTTTAAGTTTGAACATTTTCTCTATATTTTCTGGAAGATATTTGTATCTGTTATACTTTTTCTTATTAAAAATAAATGAAAACAGGAGTGAGTTTTTAATGCAAGTTACTATTCTTTTTTTTTCTTCTTCCTCTAACCATTTTTTAAAACTATCTCTACTATTTAGAGGACTAATTAAGCCTGTTTCAGTTAAAACATAATAAATAAGTCCTTCAATTTCAGAAGGAGAAACACTATCTTCGAATTCTAATCTGTTCGGGAGCTTTTCGTTTACTCCATCTTTAGCCGGTCCTATATCTTCAATAAGGGAAGTCAAAACTGATTTTGTTACCATATACTGACATTATATTTTATTCCAAGCATCATTTACTTAACCCTCTCCAAAATTCTTAACCAAATCCTTTCCGCCATACAATACCCTAACTATACGAATGTGATTGCCCATAACTCTGTAAAAAATAATGTGAGAGCGCATAGGAAAGCTGAATAGCCCAATTTTTATTTCATTTCGGGCTTTGCCAATAGTTGGAGTTTTTGCCAACTTGTCAAACAACATCTCAAGCTCGGATAAATAATCAATTGCCTGATTAAAACCAAATTCAGTGCTAGTGTAATCAAAAATGCTATCTAAATCAAAATCTGCTTCTTCAGATAAAACATATTTTTTACTGTTCATATTGAGCCTTTTTAGCTTCAATAATATCTTTTATGGTTCGCTTACTGGTTGCTCCAGACCATCCTTTTTCTATTTCTTTTTTCAGGTCAATAATAACTTTCTCCCTATAGATACTATGGAGTCGTAAAGCATCCCTGATCACTTCACTATTGTTTTGATAATCACCTGAAGATACTTGTTCAGATATGTACTTTTCCTGTTGTTTTGTGAAACTAATATTCATGATTGCTTTGTTTTTAATATGTCTATATTTAGCAAATATAGATAATTTTATTTGTTTTGAGATATTTTATTCCAAGTATTGTCCATTTCTTGCTTTTTAAAGTCCTCTGCTATTTTTACATATTTCCTAAACGATTCTTCTTTTTTATGTCCTGTTATGTTGCGCACTACCATTTCTTTCATCCCTAAAATCAAGGAATTTGTAACAAACGTTTTACGAGCCGTATGGCTTGTAATAAACTTGTGCTTTGGCTCTGTTTTATCCACTCTCCTTTGTCCAATATATCTAGTAACTGTAGTTGGTGTATCTATCCCAACACTCTCACAACACTCCTTTATATACTTATTAAACTTTTGCCCAGATATTACGGGCAATGGCTCATATATTGTGTCTTTATAGCGTTCTAGAATTTGCAACGCAAATTGATTTAAAGGAATTTTATGATCTATGGACCTGGTTTTTTGAACCGTAATTTTAATCTGTGTTTTAAACACATTTGAAGGTCTTAATGCCTTTATATCTGAAAACCTTAATCCAGTAAAGCAACCAAAACAATAAACGTCTCTAACATGCTTTAATCGTGTTGATTTAAACTCATGATTATAGAGTTTCATTAATTCGTCCATAGTAAGATAAATAACTTCTGTTTCATCCTCTTTGGCCTTAAACTTCTTATACTTTAAATTACTATGATATTCCCTATCGTAAGCCCAATTAAGAAACGTACGAAGTACTTTAACAATAAAAGCTAGGTAACTATTTTTATTCTTTCTATCAATAAAAGTGTATTCCTGAAGCTTCTCAAAAAAAGAATTATCTATGGAGTCAAAACTTATTGACACCCCTTTCTTAACTTCAAATTCCTTTAAAAAATTTAAAGTTGTATTATACGATTTTATGGTTCTTGGTACTTTAGTAGATTTATTTACTTCAATAAACTCATCAAATGAAGTATAAAAATCATGTGTAAGATTGATTTTTTCTAAACCCGTTTCTAATTTTTCTAGTATAAACTCTTTAGTAGGCTTTATATTATTTAAAAGGATGTAACGAAACAATGTTTTTATGTTAGCTTCGGTTTCATCAAGTATCTTATTGTATTCAATATAATTGTTATACGGTTCTGACTTTATTGGGGGTTTTATTCTTTTCGATTTCAATATCCAATGTTTTTCCTTAACCTTAACACCTTTAACTTTTTTCCGAATTCGACTATTTTGAGTAGTAAGACTATAAAACACACTTACCAAACCTTGTTTGTCAATATTGCTCTTATCTAAATAGAATGAAACTTGCATCTATATTAAAATGAATTTAAATACATAAAATCACTGACAAATATACTGACAAATAATTAAAACAAATTGAATTAATTACATTTAAATAAATACAATTACTTATATAAATACTAATACTTACATGTTTAAATAGTTTTAAATAGAGTTAAATTTAAAGGTACTCCCGCCTTGAGTACAATTAGTTTTACAGCACTCTATTTTCTTAACTTAATGAAAATAGAGTGTTTTTATTTTTGACATATATTAATTCTATAAATACATATAAATATACAGGATTATTTACCTTTGTAAACCTTAAATACATACGTTTATGATATATTCAATGACAGGTTACGGAAAATCTGTATTGCAATTACCCTCAAAAAAAGTTAGTATAGAGTTAAAATCTCTTAACAGCAAAAGTCTCGATTTAAATGCAAGAATGCCTTCCATTTATAAAGAAAAAGAACTTGCTATTAGAAAACTTATAGCTAATAAATTAGTTCGTGGTAAAATAGATTTTTCTATTTATGTTGAAACTACGGCTGAAGATACCTCAACACAAATAAATACTCCTGTTGTTAAGCAATACATACAACAGTTAAAAAAAGTCGTAGATGGTAACGATATAGATCTACTTAAAATGGCAGTTCGATTTCCTGATGCTTTAAATACAGTACGCGAAGAAATTGATGAAAATGAGTGGCAACTTATTGAAAAAGAAATACAAAAAGCTATTGACGATTTAATCAATCATAGATTAAATGAAGGTAAGGTTCTTGAACAAGATTTTAATATGCGTGTTAAAAGCATTGATAATTTACTTGAGCAAGTAATAATTATGGATCCTGAACGTATTGAAGGTGTTAGAGAGCGTTTACTTAAAGGAATTGAAGAATTAAAAGAAAAATATGATGAAAACCGTTTTGAGCAAGAACTGGTTTACTATATTGAAAAATTTGATATTACCGAAGAAAAAGTACGTTTAAAAAACCATCTTAATTACTTTATTGAAAGTATAAATTCTGAAGAATCTAACGGTAAAAAACTAGGATTTATTAGTCAAGAAATGGGACGAGAAATTAATACCATTGGTTCTAAAAGTAATTATGCACCTATGCAACAGTTAGTAGTGCAAATGAAAGATGAACTAGAAAAAATTAAGGAACAGTTATTGAACGTCCTTTAAAAAGTCAACAGTATTCATATTCAGTAGCAGTATTAGTTAAACAGAAAATATTCGCGTATTCGTGGTAGTAAAAGAAACAAATAACCAAGGGAAACTTATCGTGTTTTCGGCACCATCTGGTTCAGGAAAAACAACCATAGTAAGACATTTATTAGGTATTGAAGATTTAAATTTAGAATTCTCCATATCGGCAACTTCTCGAGAAAAACGAGGAACAGAAGTTGATGCAAAAGACTACTATTTCTTATCGCTAAAAGAGTTTAAAAACAAAATCAAGAATGATGAGTTTTTAGAGTGGGAAGAAGTATATCGCGATAATTTTTACGGTACTTTAAAAACCGAAGTAGAACGTATTTGGGCTATGGGTAAGCATGTTATTTTTGATATTGATGTATCTGGTGGTTTACGTATAAAACGAAAGTTTCCTGAACAAACCTTAGCTGTTTTTGTAAAACCACCTAGTATTGACGAACTTAAAATTAGATTAAAAAAACGCAAAACTGAAAGCGAAGACAAAATAAACATGCGTGTTTCTAAAGCTTCGGCTGAACTTGCTACAGCTCCTTTATTTGATGTTATTGTGGTTAATGACAACTTAGAAAATGCTTTAGTAGAAGCTGAAAGTTTAGTAAGTAACTTTTTAAAATCTTAAATAGTTTTTAATGTAACATTCATAATCAAAAATTGTGTTGCATAAAAAATAATTAAATGGATGTTACATCTGATCTAATTAATAAAATAAAAATAAGCAGATGAAAATTGGATTGTATTTTGGCTCATTTAACCCGATACATATTGGGCATTTGGTTATTGCAAACCATATAGCAGAATACAGCGATTTAGATCAGATTTGGTTTGTAGTAACACCACACAATCCTTTTAAAAAGAAAAGTACTTTACTAGATAACTATCAGCGTTTAGAAATGGTGTATCGGGCAACTAAAGAATATCCTAAACTTAAGCCTAGCGATATCGAGTTTAATTTACCACAACCAAGTTATACTATTAATACACTTACCTACCTACAGGAAAAACATCCCGATTATGAATTTGCTTTAATTATGGGAGAAGACAATTTAAAAGGCTTTCATAAATGGAAAAACTACCAACTCATTCTTGAAAACCATCATATTTATGTGTATCCACGAATTTCTGAAAACAAAGTAGATACACAATTTAATGGGCACGAAAAAATACACGCTATTAATGCGCCTATTATGCAACTCTCTTCTACATTTATTCGTAAAGCCATTAAAGCTGGTAAAAACGTAAAACCTATGCTTCCGGAGTATGTTTGGGAGTATTTAGATGAGATGAATTTTTATAGATAATCATCTTAGTTTCTTTTGAATACAATAAAAAAACCGCCTAAAACAAATTTGCTTTAAACGGTTTTTCAACTAAATAACCAACCAAAATTTTTATTTAACCCTTGTATTTTCTCGCGGGTTTGCTACTTTATCTTTTCTAAACTTACGTTTTTTATCTTCTTTTGTTACAGCCTTTTTATCTTTTGTATTTGCCGATTTTAAGTACTGTATATAACCTCTACCTACAAATTCATAAACTGTTTGTGATGCTGGGTGAAACAATTCTATCTTTCCATCATTTATAACGCTCAATTCGAAATATTCATTGTCGAAATAATCATAATCTAATGTTAAAGTTTTTAAATACATGTCGCCACTAACATTTCCAACCCCATAAACACCTGTATAATCCCATTGTAAATTATTTACTGGCATACCATTACTATCTTGCGAACTCCTAAATTCAGAGTCATTGCCACCAGCTAAAAATTGCAAATAATTTTCGTTATCAAATTCGTTAATTGCTCCTACTTCACTGGTATATGTTTTTTCCCAAGCTTCATACTCTTGCAAGAAATAATGAATGTTATCATAAAACACAAAATCATAATCAAAATTACTACGTTGGTAACCATCTAAAAAATACGAAGTATCATTATTTATATTATAAAGCTCAATAGTATTATTATCTATTTGGTATACATCAAAAGTATTAAACCCATCAATATCATGATTAACATCTAAAATCATTTCGTAAGCATCATACACACCTATATCTATTCCAAAACCATTACCATTATCACCAAGACCAACAATATTGTTATTTGCATACACAACTCCATTTTTAAATGAAATAGTAAATGCCTTTTGTAAAAAAGGTGTTTCTCCATAACCTTTAGTAGCATTAATATCTACATACCATAATTCATAGGCGCCTAGTAATTGATTTATATTAATTTGAGGCGTTTCAACAATTTCTTCAACAATAACATCTGTATAGCACGATGTAAATAGTGTTGCTATTAAAGCAAAGCTTGAAAGTAATTTTATAGTCTTCATAATCAAATATTCTATGGTTTCTACTTGTACAGTTTCAAAACGCGTGCCAAAAAATAATTTCTTAATATTTCTATGGTATAGCAATCACTAATATTTTATGTATTTTTGAACACTTAACGATTTATCATTTTATGAGTAAACCTTTAAAATATGCGGTTTTTGGAGCAGGAAGTTGGGCTACTGCTATTGTAAAAATGCTTTCTGAAAACTTAGATGAAATTGGTTGGTATATGCGTAGTGTTTATACTAAAGAACATCTTTTAAAAGAACAACATAACCCTAATTATTTAAGCTCTGTAGAGTTTCATATGGATCAGCTTAAAGTTAGTAATGATATAAACGAAATAGCAGAATATGCCGATGTGTTATTTTTTGTAATACCTTCTGCTTTTATTCACAGTGAACTAGAAAAACTAACTGTTGATATTTCTAATAAAACAATAGTATCGGCCGTAAAAGGTATTATGCCAGAAACGGGACTTTTAGTTGGCGAGCATTTTCATTCTGTTTACAAATTACCTTACGATAATATTGCCGTTATTGCTGGTCCTTGCCACGCCGAAGAAGTTGCTTTAGAACGTTTATCTTACTTAACTATTTCATGCTCAGATAAGAAGAAAGCTCAAGCCATAGCCAGCAATTTATCAAGCGATTATATTAATACCAAAATTAGCGACGATATTATTGGTGTAGAATATGCCGTTATGCTTAAAAATATTTATGCCATTGCCGCAGGAATAGCACACGGATTAGGTTATGGCGATAATTTTCAGAGTGTGTTAATGAGTAATGCCATTCGCGAAATGAAACGTTTTATTAAGAAAAGACATAAAATGAAGCGTAACATAAATAATTCGGCTTATTTAGGCGATTTATTAGTTACAGGATATTCCGTTTTTTCTAGAAATCGCATGTTTGGAAACATGATTGGCAAAGGCTATACCGTAAAATCGGCTCAAATGGAAATGAGTATGGTTGCCGAAGGTTATTATGCTACAAAAAGTGCTCATTTACTGCATGAAAAAAATGCAAAAAAAACAGAAATTCCTATTATAAATGCTGTTTATGAGATTTTATACGAAAACAAAAATCCGAAAAAAGTATTTAAAAAATTAACTGAACGGTTAGATTAAAAATTTCTTAACATTTATTTGGGCTTTACCTTTATCCTGAATTAATTTCAGAATAAAGGTCGGGCTTTTGCAAAAAAACAAAAGGATGCCGCTGCAATCTCTAACGTAGCTTATTTACTAAGAAATTCCTGTCTTCGCAGGAATTTTTTATTTGTTACTTTACCAAAACACCTTTCACATTCATTAAGGGAATAGGTTGTAATGCTTTTAAATTTATAGTATTTTTTCTAAATAAGTAAGTTTTATCAAACATGGTATTGCCTTCAAAAAAAGAAACTTTAAAGGTGTTATTTAATGCAAATAATTCTTCTTGCATCAACTCAATTTTAGCATAACTTTTTTTAGGAAGCCTATCTAGTTTCTTTCTAAAAGTAGAGGTTGTTTTATTTTCAGAATAACCATTGGTAACAATAAGCACCATGTCTAAATCAACGTTTTTATCATTAATGATGTAGGCATTCCAATCTTGTGTTTTATAAATGTCGTTATACTCATTTACAATTGCAACATAAACGTCTTCTACTTTTGGAATAATGATATCCTCTTTCATAATAAACTAAGAAATTCAATTGAAAAGATTCTTGCCTCCGCTGGAATGACAGCTACAAAGCAGATTTAAACTGCTCTAAAAACCTAACATCATTTTCACTTAACAAACGAATATCTCCTATTTGATGTAATAACATAGCAATACGATCGATACCTACACCAAAAGCAAATCCTGAATATTCTTTAGCGTCTATTTTACAGTTTTCTAAAACATTAGGATCTACCATACCGCAACCACCAATTTCTAACCAACCGGTTCCTTTGGTTATTTTATAATCGGTTTCGGTTTCTAATCCCCAATACACATCTATCTCTGCACTTGGTTCTGTAAAAGGAAAGTATGATGGACGTAAACGTATTTTACTTTTGCCAAACATTTCGGTTGTAAAGTGTTGAAGTGTTTGTTTTAAATCGGCAAAACTAACATCCTTATCAATATATAAACCTTCTACTTGATGAAAAAAACAGTGTGAACGCGCCGATATGGCTTCGTTTCTATAAACACGACCTGGTGAAATAGTACGAATAGGCGGTTTATTATTTTCCATATAACGTACTTGTACCGAACTGGTATGTGTACGCAATAAAATATCTGGATTGGTTTGAATAAAAAATGTATCCTGCATATCACGTGCCGGATGATATTCTGGTAAATTTAATGCTGTAAAATTATGCCAATCATCTTCAATTTCGGGTCCTTCACTTACGTTAAAACCAATACGAGAAAAAATATCTATAATTTGATTTTTTACTATTGATATTGGATGACGTGCTCCTATTTGAACAGGTTCTCCAGGACGTGACAAATCGCCGTAAACACCTTTTACTTCTTCTTTGCTTTCTAACTCTACCTTTAAAGCATTTACCTTGTCTTCAGCTGTTTTCTTTAAAGCATTTATAACTTGACCAAATTCTTTCTTTTGGTCGTTTGCTACGTTTTTAAACTCGGCAAAATATTGTTTTACAATTCCCTTTTGTCCTAAAAGCTTTATTCTATATGCTTCTACTTCTTCTTTGGTTTGTGCTTTAAAAGCTTCTGCTTCGGCTATAAGTTCTTTTATCTTATCTATCATGACGTCATTTCAAAAATGAATGCAAATTTAATCAAATTATTGGGATTTGCGTTAAGGATTATAGCGACATCCTTTTTACTTTTTTGTAAAAAGATATAGCGGAAAGCCTGACTTTTTGTTTTTCTCAAAAAGTAACGCCCAAAAACTAATCTATATATTCAGTCTCTAAAAAATAGTTTACAATGGCTTCTTTCATTAACACACTTTGCTCGCCTGCTTTTAAATGTGGTAAAGCTTCTAAAATTTTGTAATGTGGCCAACCTTCATTATCTACATAATCGAGTTCGTAATAACCATAAGGTGTTAGCAGTTTACAAATAGCAATATGCATTAAATCTAACTTTTGTTCTTTTTTAAAGCTTTGTTCTAACTGCCCAAGTTCTTGTACGCCTATTAAATAAATAATAGCATCGAGATCTAGCGTGTCTCCACCAGCAAATTGATTTGATAGTTTTTCTACCACCAAATCCCAGCGTTCCTTTAATTCTTCGTCTCTTGCCATAATAATTTTAAAGCAACAAAGTTAATAAACATAAGTGTTACTATTATTTTATATTTGCTTAAATTGTGTACTTATGAGTGTTATTGATATTGTTTTAGGAGCTTTAATTTTATTTGGACTTGTTAGAGGTTTTATGAAAGGGCTTTTTGTTGAAGTGTCCTCTTTAATTGCACTTGTTGCCGGTGTTTATGGCGCTATACATTTTAGCAATTTTGCTGCCGAATTTTTAGAAACTAAAACGGAATGGGATGAAAAAACCATTAATATTGTTGCTTTTGCAGTCACCTTTATACTTATTGTTTTAGCCATAGCTTTAGCAGGAAAAGCACTTACTAAATTAGCCAATTTTGCAGCACTTGGTATTTTAAACAAAATGCTTGGTGGTATTTTTGGAGCTTTAAAAATTGCGCTTATTTTAAGCGTAGTGCTAAATATTTTTGACAAACTAAATAGTACCATTACGTTTGTTGATGAAGAAGATATTGAAGACACCATACTTTACAAACCTGTGAAGCAGATTTTTCCAATGATTTTTCCAAATCTTTTAGAGCCTAAAGAAACGGATACTGTTTCTGAAAATAACTCGTAAAAACGAAATTAGATAATTTTGTTCTAATCTAAATGGTAAATTTCTCTGATGCTTTCGAGAATATTTACAAAATCAATTTTTAAATCGATTAGTTTCCCGGTATGAATATCGAAAACCCAGCCATGAACTTTTAATCCTCTTTCTCTTGAAGCTTTTTGCACCGCAGCTGTTTTTATGAGGTTTACACATTGTTCTTGCACATTTAACTCTACCAAACGGTCATATTTTTTTTCTTCATCCTTAATAGCGTTTAGCTCGTTTTTATGAATACGATATACATCTCGAATATTACGTAACCAAGGATTTAAAATTCCTAAATCGGCAGATTGCATTGCCGCTTTTACACCACCACAAGCATAGTGTCCGCAAACTATAATATGTTTAACTTTTAAATGATCTACTGCATAATTTACAACAGACATAACATTTAAATCTATACTAATAACCATATTGGCTATATTTCTGTGTACAAAAACTTCACCTGGTTTTGCTCCCATTAGTTCCTCTGCCGTTGCACGGCTATCACTACAACCAATATATAATAACTCTGGATTTTGACCTCTCCCTAATTCTTCAAAATAATCCTTTTGAACCTCTAGTTTATTTTTAATCCAAACTTTGTTATTCTCAAATACTTTATCTAAATCCATAGTCTTTTTTGTTAATCTATATCCTTTCCGTTTGATTTTATCCATTCTAAACACATTTTAAAATTGTCAAAAATGTGTTCTCTAGGAATTAAATCTGGAATAATATCAATACGTTCCATCATATATTTAGGCTGATTAAGTAAGCCAACAAATAGTACTTCAATATTTTTCTTATTTAAATCTTGAAGCATATCTTCCATAGCATACAACCCAGACTGATCCATATATTGCATACGCCCAAGCCTAATAATAACCGTTTTTGCTGTATCTGGTATTTGAGCTGATAATTGTTGAAAATCGCTAGTAGAACCAAAAAACAAAGGTCCCTTTAAATGTTTTATAAAGACTTCTTCTTTTAAATTTTCTGGAAACCCTATCTCGTCTGTCCAAGTTTCTTCTTTTAAAGGTTTAACATCACTTCTTTCTGCCGTTAAATCTCCTATTTTTTTCATAAACATTAAAGAAGCAATAACTAAACCAATACCAACTGCGTAAATTAAATCCCAAAAAGTAGAAAGTAATAATACTACAATCATTATTAAAACTTCTGAACTTAGCTTTAATGGTCCTAATTTGATATCTTTTGGTAAACTAGGAATGGCTTTTAATCCTTTATAATCCATAACTCCAATACCCACAGTTATTAAGATACCTGCTAAAACAGCCGCTGGAATTTTTGATGCAACAGGACCAAGCGCCAATAATATGATTAATAATAATATTCCAGCTATCATTCCAGATAGCTTTGTTTTTCCTCCAGATGTAATATTAACTACAGTTCTTATAGTTGCTCCCGCACCTGGAATACCTCCAAAAATGGCTGCAATACTATTACCAATACCTTGTCCAACCAATTCCTTATTTGGTTTATGCTTTGTTTTGGTCATATTATCTGCAACAACACTGGTTAATAAAGAATCTATCGCCCCAAGTAAAGACAATGTAAGTGCTGTGAAAATATATGGTGTGATATTACTTAATTGAAAACCAGTAAATATTTCTATATTTGGAATTGGAAGTCCACTAGGAATTTCTTCAATGGGTCTATATTTTAGATTAAAACCAACTGCTATTCCAGACATTACAATTAAAGCTACCAGTGTACTTGGTACTGCCTTAGTAATCCGCTTAAAACCATAAATTATAAAAATAGTACCTAATGCTAATATTAATTCTAACCAGTTAATATTTTGTACAGCTCTTGGTAAAATTTTTATTACTCCAAAAGATTTTTTGCCTTCATTTTTTGCCAGATTTTGTGATTCTTTTAGAATATCTTCTTTAGAAATTGCCTGTGATCTGGTAATAGTTTCATTAAAATCATCTAATACTAAAATGCCTTCTTTAGCTTCTTCTTCAACAATATTTCTAAGTATAGAATTTTCTGCTTGTAGCTTAAACGTACTAACAAATTCGACATCTTCTTTTGGATAATATCCTAAAGTTGGCAAAATTTGAGTTAGTAAAATAATAACACCTATAGCCGTCATAAAACCAGAAACTACAGGATATGGTATATACCTAATATATTTTCCTAAACCTAAAACTCCTAAACCAACCTGCATGAGTCCTGCTAATAAAAACACGGTAAGAATTACAGGCAGCGCTTTATTTATATCGCCATTATTAGTAGCAATAATTCCCGCTATAACAACCATACTTACTGCGGTCATTGGTGCTGTTGGTCCAGAAATCTGTGTACTCGTTCCTCCAAAAAGAGCTGCGAAAAAACTTATAAAAATAGCTCCATAAAGTCCTGCAGTTGGCCCTAACCCTGATGATACACCAAAAGCCAAGGCTAATGGCAGTGCAACAATACCAGCTGTAATACCACCAAATACATCTCCTCTAATATTTGAAAACAAGTTTTTCATATATACTTCTTAAGAATTTCGAAGTTAATTCATATTAATGAGTCGTCCTAAAATAGATTGACAGATTTTAATTTTAATAAAATACAACTAAACCAGAGAATTTAACTTCTCTGGTTTTTTGCTGTGTATAAAATTTAGATGTTTTCATATTTCTAAGATATTTGTTTTATAGCAAATGGTCTTAAATTTTGTATCCAAGTAAAGGTAACAACTCCATTCCTGTTGTTTTTAAGTTTTTTGTTTCCAATGCAAATAAACCAATTGCCAAAATTGCTATCTTAACTTTGCGTAAAAAAGGGTAGCATTAATACAAAGACTAATACTACCCATGCTGCTTTCTTTTTCATAAAAATATTTCCCATCGAAAGCTATTTTCTTTAATCATAAAATTTAACCTCACCAGTATGAATATCATACATAGCTCCTACAATTTTAATTTCACCATTATTTTGCATTTCAGCCAAAACTGGGCTTTCGTCCATGATTCTATCTATAGTTAAAAGCACATTTTTATTGGCTACATTATTAACAAACTCTAAGTTTGATGAATTTCTTAAATTAGAATCTGTAGGTTCACTCACCGCTTTTACAGCAGGTTTAATTTTACTTAACATCTTTGTTAAGTTACCTAACTTAGCATCATCACAAGCTCCTTTTACAGCTCCACAACTTGTATGCCCTAAAACCACAATTACCTTTGTTCCTGCTAGTTTACATGCAAACTCCATACTTCCTAAAATATCTTCATTTACAAAATTTCCTGCTATACGAACACTAAATATATCTCCTAAACCTTGATCGAAAACTAATTCTGCAGACACTCTTGAATCTATACAACTTAAAATAGTTGCAAACGGAAATTGCCCTTCGCTAGTATCATTTACTTGCTCTAATAAATTCCTATTGGCTTTTAAATTATTTTGAAACCTTTGATTGCCTTGTTTTAAAAAATCTAGAGCCTTTTCAGGCGTCATAGTTGCTTGTGTTTCTCTTGTATGTGCTTTCATAATATTTTATTAACTTAATTAAAAATTTCTTGTTTTGTAATGGTTTGTGCACCTGAAAATAATAGAGAAACATTCAATTTATTTATCACCTCTTTAATATCAGACTCCATTAAACTTAATTTATTTGTTGCTTTTTTATTATCTCTATTTACACACAATAAATTAATATTGTTTTTTGATAAATAATTAGAAATGTTGGCTATTGTGTTGTCACTCTTTTCAAATACGTATTCTATCGTTTTTTTATCTTCAAACAAATTTGAACCACTTAAAATATCTGAATTATTCGCTATTTTAAAAGATTTTAAAGGAACCTTAGAATGCTTTACTAACTTTTTTACATACTCTAACGAACCATTTACATCATTTAATAACCCTAATGATAAATTATTATTTGGTTCTAAAGCATTGTTATTAGCAGCTATCATAATTAACCCTTTATGTTTTTTTAAAACGAATTGAGTGATACTATCTCCTAAAATATTAAAAGCTTTAGGCTTCTTTTTACCCAAAACAATTATATCGGGTTTATGTTTTGAAATGTACTCTCCAATTTCATTTTTTACATTTCCAAAAGAATAACTGAAATTTATATCTACGCCATACGTTTCAATAATAGGTTTTATAAAATTTTGTATTACTTTTTTTGTTGTACTTTGCTCTTCATTGATAGTACGAAAAGCCGATAATTGACTTTCCTTTTCAACTACATCAATGGCTTTTTTTACATGAAAAAATTCAATATCGCCATTTAACATATTTGCAAGACTTACAGTACTTTTTAGTATTGTACTAGTAGAATTATTTAAATCTGACAGTATTAATATTTTACAGTTTTCGTTTTTCATGATATTTTAACTTAAACTTATACTAGATTTTGGTCTTTCTTCAAAAAACCCAATAAAACTTGGAGGGTTTTCAACAATTCCACGTTTAGAAACCAACTTAATATCTATATTTCTTTCTTTTGCTTTAAAGGCAAAATCTTCAAGAATTTCTATAATATCATTATCTAAATATCTGGTTTTAAGTATATTTATTTCTAAATAAGTGTCTCTTGGTAAACTATCTAATTCTTTTAAGATGGCTCCTTTGTTAAAAAAAGTAACCTCTTCTGCAAGTGTCATTTTTATTTTATGCTTGCCGTTACTTTTGTCTTCAATATGAAGAAAGTGAGAGTTTTGGTAGCTTTTCAATAATATAACGACTATACCAACTGTAAGACCTAAACCAATACCATATAATAAATCTATAAACACAATTCCTAAAACTGTAACCGCAAATGGTATAAATTGTTTCCACCCTAACTTATACATTTTTTTAAATAAAGCAGGTTTAGCTAATTTATAACCTACAATTAATAATATAGCTGCTAAAACAGATAATGGTATCATATTTAATAACCTGGGTATTAATATAACCGATATTAATAATAAAAAACCATGAATAATAGCCGACATTTTTGAAACACCTCCCGATTGAATATTGGCAGAGCTTCTAACAATTACTTGTGTGATTGGAAGACCTCCTACTAAACCAGATAAAATATTACCTGTTCCTTGTGCTAATAGCTCTCTATTTGTTGGTGTAACATTTTTATGCGGATCTATCCTATCAGTAGCTTCAACACATAATAAAGTTTCTAAACTTGCTACTAAAGCAATAGTAAAAGCTACTATCCAAACATCTGGATTTGTAATGGCTACAAAGTTTGGAAAACTAAACTGTTCTAAAAAAGAAGCAGCATCTTCTGGTACAGGTACACTTACTAAATGTGATGACGAAATTGCTAAAACTTCATTAGATTTTGTGATAATATAAAAAACGATTCCTAAAACAACTGCCACTAACGGACCTTGTATTAACTGAAAAATCTTTCTTTTTTTTGATAGAACTTTATCCCAAAGTAATAAAACACCCAAGCCTAATAAACCTATTAAAGTAGATCCTGGTTTTATATAATTAATGGTTCTTAAAATTTCTGAAAAAGTGTTTGTTCCATCTACTTGAAAAAAAGCAAAATCACCTTCCAAATCTGAATCATAACCAAAAAAATGTGGTATTTGTTTTAGAATTATAATAATTCCTATACCAGTAAGCATACCTTTAATAACTGAAGACGGAAAATAATATCCAATAACACCAGCTCTTAAAAACCCAAATATCAATTGAATTATTCCGCCTAAAACAAGAGCTACTAAAAAGTTTTCATATCCTCCTAAAGTTCCAATAGCCGTTAACACAATTGCTGCTAATCCTGCTGCAGGTCCGCTAACACCTATTTTAGAACCACTTAAAGCACCTACAATAACACCTCCAATAATACCGGCTATTAAACCTGAAAAAAGTGGTGCTCCACTTGCTAGAGCAATACCTAAACATAAAGGTAAAGCAACAAAAAATACAACGATACTTGCAGGCAAGTCGTTTTTAATAGTTTTAAACATATTATAATAAATTTTAACCATATAGTATAAGACACACTAAATAGTTGTTAATAATTAATTAGACCTTATCAGTCTATAAAATCTGAAATTATAATATGTGTAATTCTGGAGGAGGAGAAATAAGGTTTAAATGCGGTTTGGAATATTTCTTAAAATAATACTGAATGTAACTTTTTGTTTCATTTAAAACAAAATCTGATTCAGTTATACTATAATCTGAAAAGAAAACTTCTTTGTCTTTACTTTTTTCAATACCTTTTTCTTCTTCTTCTTCGGAAGAGGCATAAAAAGCAGAAACATCAATAGAATCATCAACTATAAGAATAATCGTTGGAGCTACTAAAAGTGCAACGAAAATTGTTGATAATAATATAGAAATTATACTTCTTCTCATTTAATTTTTTTTCTTAAAAAGGCTAATATATAGTTTTTTTGATGAAAAAGTAATTAAAACGTTTTCAACATTTTAATGTCATTAGATGGAAGCCAACCCGTTTTTCCGTCAGAAAGTTTTATTTTTTTCCAATCGCCATACTCTTCTACCACCTGAACTTTAGTGCCTTCATGCAATCTAAAAGACTCTTCGCTTCTTGTATTAGGATCGCTTTTTACTTTGCTTTCCTGTGCAAAAACAATTGCTGGATTATCATTTTTATCTAAGTTATACTTATGAAATGCAAAAACAAGTGTTATACAAACTAATGTAAGCGCAGTTAAGCTTCCTATAAAAGTTATACGTTTTTTTAATGTAGAATAAGCAAAATAATATATTAGAAATAAAATAACAAAACAAAAAACAAAACCAACCGAAGCTTTTGCCCAATTATCAAAGGGCATGGAGTTTGTTACATTCTTTACAAGTTTTGAAAATCCAGTAACAGGAACAACATCAATAGCATCTATAGTCATATTTTTCGCAAACACCATGTTGTTTTTTATATCGTTATCATTTGGTGATAACTGAAGGGCTTTTTCATAATAATAAATGCTAGGTGCTATATTATTAAGCTTATAATTAGCATTTGCTAAATTAAAATACAAGTCGGCAGACTGCTTTCCACTTTCTAAAATAGTGCTATAATTATCAATAGCTTCGGCATATTTACCTTCATTATATAGCTTATTCGCTTTTTCAAATAAAGCTTGGTTTTGAGACAAACCAGATAAACTTAACAAAAACGATAGTATGTAAATTAGCTTTTTCATTTTAACGTGCTTGTTTATCAATTAAAGAAATAGCTTTAGCTGCTTTATCATAATCTTCTTGCATAGTTACAATATCTATTGGCGTATAACGAGCTAATTCACAACTTTCTAAAATACTAACAAAGTCTTTTATTGGCTGTTCTTCAACTTGTTTCTCTTTAAGTAAATTATTGATTTTATCTTTACTTAATTCATTAGTTTCAATATGCAATTTTGCTTTTAAATAATTATGCAATGCTTTTTCTAAAGCAATATAAAATGCTTCTTTTTGCCCAAGAGATTTTTTAGCGCCCTTTAAATATTTCTTCGCTAACCTATCTGCTTTTCTAATTCTATTTCCATAGACATCGGCATCTCTAGTTGCTTTTTTATTTCTTATAACAATTGCTAACGGAATTGCTAAAAATGGTAGTAATAACAAACTCCAAAACAAATTCGTTTTAAAGAAATGTGTAGAATTTATACTTGTAAAATTTGATGTTGTTTTAATAAAAGCAAATTGGTCATTATTTAAAACAACAGGCTGTTTTCCTGTATTTGAAACAGCTGTAGTTTCATTACTATTCGAACCACTTGTTGGTCCATTTAAAACATCAATTATAATTTCTTGAGATGTTAAACGCTTGTAACTTTTTGTTTTTAAATCGAAGTAAGAAAATGAAATATTTGGTATGGGGTATTTACCTTTATATTGCGGTACTACAGTATAACTATCGAAAACAACACCTTTCATACCGGATAAATTAGTAGTTACATTTTCTTTATGTTCTGGTTCATATACCTCTAAAGAACTTGGTAATGAAATTTTAGGTAATTTGAATAGTTTTAAATTTCCATTTCCACGAACTTCAACTTTTAACTGAAACGATTCAGAAGCATCTAATACTTTTTTTGATGTAAACACATTAAAATCAAAATCACCAACAGCACCAGTAAAATCAACTGGTTTACCTGCCTCTGGTAAAGGTTTAACATCAATTGTTTTATTACCTGAAGAAATGGTTCTATTTACACGCGTCATTAATCTACTTCCAAAAATATCACGTCTATTTGAAGGAACACGTAAAGGAAGGTCTAAGGTTAAAGGCTCAATATTCAATTTTCCTGTTTTTTGAGGGTATAAAACCGTTTTTTTCAAAATTAAATACCTGTAATCTTCACCATTATAAGTTCCGTTTTGAACTTTTTGTCCTTGAGTATTTATATTCTGACTCCAAAAATCATTATATCGTGGGCTATCAATTACATTCCAAGGATCAACTGCTATTGTTGGAGATACATAAAGCTTATAAACTACCGTAATAGCTTCGTTTAAATAAGGATTAGAATTTGACACCTCTGCTACTAAATGAACATTCTCCGATGCTATATAATTAGGATCGTTAGGATCTTTTGGTTTGTCTACAGCAGCAGTTACTTCAATTTTTATAGGTAGTGTTTTATAGATTTCGCCACCTATGGTAATACTCGCTTGTGAAATAGTAAAATTACCTCGCTTTTTAGGAGCTAAAAAATAACTGTATGTTTTTTTATAAGTTCGAATACCATTAATCCATGAATTACTAACTGATTGATTTGGTCCTCCAACCACAGTGAAATTAGAAAAACTTGGAGGATTAAAATTATCGCCATCTTGATTCATTTCAAAATCAAGACGTAGGCGTTCGTTAACTCCTAATTTTTTCTTACTTGCTTTAGCTTCAAATTTAACTTGTGCAGAAGCAATACTTGAAGTAAGTATAAATAGTATTATTGATATGTATTTTATAAACTTCATATTCCTTCAATCTATATTCTCAAAATATAACATTTCAATGGATTTCTGTTTTACAATAACAACAGATTACCAATCTTTATCAGTTTGAATTTTAACGCCTTTTACCTTTTCAGCATTCATTTTCTCTTGAACTTTTTGTTCTTGATTATTCATGGCTTCTAATAAATTTTGTATTTGCTGAGGAGACATTTGTCCTGGTCTAGGTTGTTTTGATGGTTGGTTTTCTTTTTTCTCTTTATCTCCTTTTCCTTGGTCTTTCTTATCATCTTTAGGCTTTCCTTGATTGTCTTTTTTATCGTCATTATTCTTTTTGTCTTGGTCGCCTTTATCTTTTTTATCGTTCTCTTTATCTTTATTTTGGTCTTTGTTATCCTTATTATCTTTGTTATCCTTATTATCTTTGTTGTCCTTGTTATCTTTGTTGTCCTTATTTTGGTCTTTGTTTTTTTCTTTCTCTAAAATTTTTTTCAGCTCTTTTAATTTTTTGTCTGAAGGATACCTATTTAATCCATTATCAACAACTTGAATTGCAGATGTTATTTCGTTATGTGCGTACATTTTAGCACCAGCATTAAAATAGCCTAAAGCAGATTCTTGTCCTTTTACTGAAAAGGAAACTAAAACAAAAAATACAATTATTACGATTTTCATTTTTTAATAATACTTTTAATTCCTTCAAGTCTTCTCATATAGTTTCGATAATACTTAACGGTTTCGTCCTTTTTTAAAGCCTCATTCATTATACTAGCAGCCAACAAGAAATCATTTTTTTTCACAGCTTCATCTGCTCTCTTTTTCATCATTTTAGCATACTCAGAAGGCTTAATATCATCTTCCTTGTCTTTGTTATCCTTGTTTTCGTTATTTTGGTCTTGCTTTTGTTGTTCTGCACACACTTTTGCTAAACCTAAATTATAACGTGTTTCATCATCAGACGGATCATTTCTTAAGGCGTTTTTATAGGCTTCAACAGCTTCTTTACATTTTTTATTCTGCATAAAAACATTACCAATGTTATGAAATATTTTATGCTTTTCTGTTTTGGTTGTTGCCGATTCTGCAGCTTCTTGAAGTCTAAATAATGCTTCGTCAAAGCTTCCATTTTTTATGTATGAATTTCCTAAATTGTATATCCCTGCAACAGTTGTTGGTTGTTCTGAAATGGCTTTTCGATAGGCCATTTCTGCAGAAACAAAATCATCTTCTCCAATTAAACTATTGCCTTCATAAACATAATTATTAGCTTTTTTTAATGCCAATAATTGTTCTTTATCTTTTTCTTGAGAAAAAGATATTGTTGTAATTAATAGTAATATATATGTTGCTATTTGTTTCATTCCGTTCTAATATATAAAACCCGATTTCTTTTCTTCGTTAAAAAAATTATAAAATATTATCGTTTACACTATAGATTCTCATTAAATAAATTTAACTTCTTTAACCAAGCTGTTTTGCGTTCTAATAAGAAAACATCTAATAATAAGAAAAAAACACCAAAGCCTAAAAACCATTGAAACTGATCTTTAAAATCGGCAAATTGTTTAGCTTCAAATTCTGTTTTATCCATGCCATTTAAAATCTCTCGGATATTTTCAACGACATTATTTGTGTTTTTCCCATTAATATAAACACCGTTAGCAGCATTAGCTATATTTTTAAGCGTTTCTTCATTTAACCGAGTAATTACTGTTTCGCCTTGTTTATCTTTTTTATAATTTAAAACAATCCCGTTTCTCTTTTCAGGAATTGGACCTCCTTTTACATCACCAACACCAATAGTGAAAATTCTAATACCTTCTTCACTTGCTTCTTCGGCTACTGCAGCAGCTTGCTCGCTATGATCTTCTCCATCAGAAATTATAATTAATACTCTATTGGTTTGTTGTTCATCATCAAAATATGTTTTTGATAATTCTATTGCTTCATTTATAGCTGTTCCTTGTGAGGATAACATATCGGTATTCATGTTTTGTAAAAACATTTTTGCCGATGCATAATCTGTTGTTATTGGTAGTTGCGGAAAAGCCTTTCCTGCGTAAGCAATAATTCCAACACGATCGCTTGCCAAATTATTAATAATTTGAGTTACCAATTGTTTTGATTTTTCTAATCGATTTGGAGCTATATCTTCTGCCAGCATACTTTTAGAAACATCAATTGCGAAAACAATATCGACCCCTTCTCGTTTTACGGTTTCTAACTTGGTTCCTATTTTTGGGTTTACTAAAGCAATTGCTAAACATGCAAAAGCTAAACTTAAAACAATAATTTTTAAAACCGATTTGAATAATGATGCATTAGGACTTAATCTTTTAAGTAACTTCTTATCTGCAAACTTATTCTGTACTTTATATTTCCAAAATTGAAGGACAAAAAACAGTAGCCATATTACAGGAATAATGCCTAATAACCAAAACCATATTTTTTCTTCTAATTGATACATTAACTATTAATTCTTTAAATCAGTTCTTAGATAAAACTTCTAAATATTGTAAATCGTCCTAGTAATTCTAAAAGCAGAAATAAGCCTGCCAAAAGCACTAACGGACGATACTTTTCCTCGTAATTATAAAACTTAAATTCTTCTATTTCTGTTTTTTCTAACTTATTAATTTCATTATAAATTTCTTCTAACTTTTTGTTATTAGTAGCTCTAAAATACTTGCCACCAGTAACATTTGCTATTTCTTTTAGTAAGTCTTCATCAATCTCTACTTGTGCACGACTATATTGTAATTGTCCGTTTGGCAAAATACCAAAAGGTGACAATGCCATTCCGTTAGTACCTAAACCAATAGTATAAACTTTAATACCATATTCAACAGCAAATTCACTAGCTATTTTTGGGTCTATAAATCCAGAATTGTTAACACCATCTGTCAATAAAATAATGATTTTGCTTTTTGCTTTGCTATCTTTTAATCTATTAACCGCCGTTGCTAATCCCATTCCTATAGCTGTTCTTCCGCTTTCAATAATAGTGTTGTATTTAATACTTTTTAATGAGCGTAATACAATAGCTTTATCGCTAGTAATAGGTGTTTTTGTATAACTTTCGCCAGCATATTCTACCAAACCAATTCTATCGTTTGGTCTACTTTTTATAAATTCGGCAGCCACTTTTTTAAGAGCTTCTAATCTATTAGGCAATAAATCTTTTGCTAGCATACTAGTAGAGACATCAATAGACATAACAATATCAATACCTCGTGTTGTTTTTGTTTTTGTTGACACATCCACGGTTTGAGGTCTTGCTAATGCTGTTATTAATAATGCTAAAGCAATTAAACGTAATACAAATAAAACATGCTTAACTTTTGGCAACCATGAATTGGTAACTTTAAAACCTTTTAAACTAGATATTTTAAGTTCTGCTGTTTGCTTTTTATTTTTTATAATATACCAAAGTATTACTAGTGGAAGTGAAAGCAACAACCAGAACCATTGTTTATTTAAAAATTCTATACCCTCAAACATTATTCTTCTGCTTTTTTAAGTTCAACTGAATTTAAAATACGCTCTACTATTTGATCTGCATAAACATCATCTTTAAGATACGTAAGAACAATTTGCTGTACTACGTTTTCAGAAACAAATTGTAATAAGATATAATTACCATCTTGAACTTTTTGAGTTAAAGGATTTTTAGACTTTAAAGTTCCATATGTCTTTAAACCCTCAGCGCCATTTGGGGTTGTGTATTTTTCTCTTAAAACAACAATATCTTGAGCTCCTTGTTGCTCCATACCCTTTATAGCTAATTCTGAAACTTGCTCAATATTTATTTTATTATCGCCTAAATTTTTATAGTTAGCTGTATTTACCATAATACTAAACGATTCTATTAAAGAACCATAAGCAAAAGAAGTCATACTTACGTTCGCTTTAGCTTCATCTGGAATTGATAATTCTACTCGTTTTAAAACTTTAGGTGTACTAATAGTAACTGGAGGCACGCCGTATTGACTAGTTACCCAATTACCTTCTAATAGCTCTTTACTTTCATGACCAATAATAGTGTCTTTTACGTAATTGAAACCATATTTTATACCAAACCCAACAAATGTTGCCATTAAAAGAAATACACCAATTGCAACAGTAATTATAATTTTTTTACGTTTCTTTTTACGTTCTAACTCTTCTCTATATTTTTCGTCTAAAAGCTTTTCTTCTTCAGTAGGTTCGGGTAGTGCTTCTTTTACATGATCTATTTCTAAATCTATAGTATTTCTGTCTAATTTAGCAAGCTCAACGTTTACAGCCGACTTTGCAAATTTTATTAAATCGGCACGTTTTAAAATGCTTTCTAGATTTTTAATATCTTCTTTACTTAAATCTACTTGATTGCCTTCTTTTAGTAATTGAAGTCTGCCTATAAGTTCATCTGTTGTACTCTCTAATGCACGATCATAAACTTTTTCATCTAGATATTTTCTAATAATGAATGTAAGCTCAGAATAATATTCTTTTATTTCTTCACTTTCTAAAAAATGACTTTCATCTAGCTTTTTTAAAGCTAATTTAGCGCGATCATAAGGTGGTAATAAGGCAATTTGTTCCTCTTCCGTTAGTGGTTTTTTTCTCCAAATAAACCAGTAAATTAAAAACCCAATAATACCAATTATTAAAAGTGTTAGTAATACATATTCCCACCAATTACTTGATGGTTTTTTAACTTCAATAATTGGCTTAATATCGTATAGCCCTTGTTTTGTAGTATCTATTACAACATTGTTAACCTCAACTTTTAACGAATCGGTAAAAAATGTTTTATCTCCAATAATAATTTTTTGTCTAGGTATGGTATATGCTCCAGAATCAAATTGTGTTAATCCATACTTTTTTATAAGGTTGAATTTATCGCCTTTTTTTAAAGTATCAACTTTATAAGACTCTATCATTTCTAAAGGCGAAAATGATTGCCCTTCTGGAAAAACCACCAAATTTGTAGTATCTGTTTCTACTTGAATTTGATACGTTATTTGTTCGCCAATTTTTATAGATGTAGAATCTATTGCAGAAGTAACTTGAGCATTTAAACCCATTGACAGGGCTAAAAAGAAAACAAAGCATAAAGCTTGAAGCTTGAAGTTTAAAGTCTTCACGCCAGCATCTTTTTTTCTTAATATCTCTTTTTTCATATTTAATTTCTTCATTCCTCTAACTTCGCACATGGTGCTCATTATCCTCTTCTTTTAAAATACCCTAAAAGCTTTTTTACATAACTTTCATCTACACGACAATCTATAGCTCCAGCACCTGCTTTTTTAAAACTATCTTTGTAATAATTAACCTTTTCGTTATAAAACTTTCCGTAATTAAGTCTTACTTTTTTTGAAGCTGTATTAACCAACATGAGCTCACCTGTTTCTTCATCTTCCATTTGAACCATACCTAAGTTTGGTATTTCTTCTTCACGTTTATCATAAACTCTAATACCCGTAACATCATGTTTTCCTGATACTATTTTCATAGTTTGATGATACTCATCGGCAATAAAATCAGACAATACAAAAACAATGGCTTTTTTCTTCATTACATTTTGCATGAATTTTAAAGCCTCAACAAAATTGGTTTGTTTACTTTCTGGTTCAAACTCTATAAGCTCTCGAATAATACGAAGCACGTGAGAACGACCTTTTTTAGGCGGAATATAAAGTTCTACTTTATCTGAAAATAAAATAAGTCCTATTTTATCGTTATTCTGTGTTGCTGAAAACGCTAAGGTAGCTGCTATTTCGGTAACAACTTCATTTTTAAATTGCTCATTTGTACCAAACAACTCTGAACCCGAAACATCTACCATAAGCATCATGGTAAGTTCGCGTTCTTCTTCAAAAACTTTTACAAATGGTTCGCTGTATCGTGCAGTAACATTCCAATCAATATTCCGAACATCATCTCCAAACTGATATTGACGTACTTCACTAAAAGTCATACCACGTCCTTTGAAGGTTGAATGATATTCGCCTCCAAAAATATGATCAGACAAACGGCGTGTCTTAATCTCAATTTTACGTACTTTTTTTAGTAATTCCTTAGTATCCATTTTTCAATTGTCTATTGAATATTCATTATTGATTAATTCTACTTAGTAATCAATTGTCAATTATCAATTGTGAATTTTAAGGCACTTCTATTTCGTTTACTATTTTATTGATGATATCTACCGATGTTACATTTTCGGCTTCGGCTTCGTAAGTAATACCTATTCTATGCCTTAATACATCGTAAACAACAGCACGAACATCTTCTGGAATCACATAACCACGACGCTTAATAAAAGCATAACATTTAGCAGCAGTAGCCAAATTGATACTTCCACGAGGTGATGCTCCAAAAGAAATTAATGGTTTTAAATCGGCAAGTTTATATTTCTCTGGGTAACGTGTTGCAAAAATAATATCAAGAATATATTTCTCAATTTTTTCATCCATATACACATCGCGAACAGCTTCTTGAGCTTTCAGAATTTGATCTATAGATACTACAGGATTTACTTTATCCCAAGCACCTTTCATATTCGCTCGCATTATTAATTGTTCTTCGGCAATTTTTGGATAATCAATAACTGTTTTTAGCATAAAACGGTCTACCTGTGCTTCTGGCAAAGGATAAGTTCCTTCTTGCTCAACAGGATTTTGAGTTGCCATTACTAAAAATGGTTTATCTAACTTAAATGTTTCATCACCAATAGTTACTTGTTTTTCTTGCATAGCCTCTAATAAAGCAGATTGCACTTTTGCAGGTGCTCTGTTAATCTCATCTGCTAAAACAAAATTGGCGAAAATAGGTCCTTTTTTTATGGAAAAATCATTAAGCTTCATGTTATAGATTAATGTTCCTGTAACATCTGCTGGTAATAAATCTGGTGTAAACTGTACTCTACTAAAACTTCCATCTACAGCTTGTGCTAAGGTATTAATAGCAAGGGTTTTTGCTAAACCAGGCACACCTTCTAATAGAATATGACCTTGTCCTAACAACCCAATTAGCAAACGTTCGACCATGTGTTTTTGTCCAACGATGACTTTATTCATCTCTAGCATTAGTAAATCAACAAAAGCACTTTCCTTTTCAATTTTCTCGTTAATTGTCTTAATATCAATTGTACTGGTATCTTCCATCATTTTATATTTTTTAAAAACTCGAATATACTGCCCTTAATTGAGCACTGCAAATTGTTAAAATTTTTCTTTAACCGCTGTTAAAGAATGGTTAAAAAATCAAGTGAAATCCCTTTATTTAAGGCTTTAACGATTAATTATGATAAGTAAATCATAATTTTTACTTTTCCAAAAATTTAATCTAAAAAAAAGGAGCATTACCATTTGGCATTGCTCCTTATATTCTAATTGGTGTTTTATTTAACTTATTCTAAAACTAGAGTTGCATCAATTATCTCTATTTCTGATGGCTCTAAAGTAACCATAAATTCTTGAGAAACATAACCAGTAGCACCAATAGTAACCGTATAATCTCCTGGTAAAATATCTTCAATAATATATTCGCCACTAGCGTTAGTTTCAACATTTGTTGAATTTGAGTCATTAATTGAAATCGTTGCAATTACCCCATCAGCTAAACCAGATATTGTTCCGCTAACGGTGGCAGGTTTAAGCATAAGCTCAATTGGGTCAGATAAAATTGTAACCTCTCCATTCGTTACTAAAACTCCAGAAACAATAGTTTCTTCATAATCAGAAGTTATATCAATTGGAGTAACAATAACATCATACGTTCCTTCTGGAACACCCCATAATGCAAAAGCTCCTGTTTCTTCTGTATTAGCAGAAATAATAAAATCATCTTCAGGGTCATCGTTACCCATATCATCAACTAATACAGAAACCATTGACGGAACATCTGTTGGTGTTATAGTTCCTTCTATAATTCCTGAACTTACTTCTGCACTAGCATAAAGTACAGGTTTTAAAATAATATTATCAGAATTACCAGCTATAACAATTGATTTTTCTACATCAAAATCTAAGATATAGTTATAAGTAAATCCTTCTTCAATAACGGCATCTACTTTAACTTTTAAACCTGATTGTTGCGCACTTGGTGTTTTTAAATCAAAGGTTTCTGGTTCATCAGCATTATTTCTAATCACAATTGTGTTGCCGTCTCCTAATACTAAACGTATTTGTTTAAGCGTGCCAACTGGAATTGGAAATCTGTCTACTAACACTTCATTAACACCACCGGTTAAATTCAATAAATCAATAGTGCCAGTCTTTATCATTTCTAAATCAATCCAACCACTATCATCATCGCTATCATCCATTTTAATCATAACACCAACTACATTAACGTTTACTTCATCATAATCACCTGGAGAATCAACTAGTTTTACTGATATTGTTGGTGCTTTAGCACTTATTTTGTTAGATTGTGAATCGCTACACCCAAAGATGGTTATCATTAAAAATGATAGAAAAAATAATCTTACTGTTTTTAAAGTTTTCATAGTTTTATATTTTTATTATGCATTTGAAATTCAATTAATTATATATACGTACTCACAATATTAAATAGACTATCCTATTACAAAAAATGTATTTTATTTAATGCCAAATATTTTACGTTACTAAGTATGGAGAGATTTTGAGCAGAATAAAAATAATAGCAATTGTTGTTATTTCTATTTATAAAAACAATTATACAATTTTATATCTCTTTTGAGTATTTTTATGTGCAAATTGCAAAAAAATCAATATAAAATGAACAAAACGGCATTAATAACAGGAGCCACTAGTGGCATTGGAGAAGCAACAGCATACGAATTTGCAAAAAACGGAATTAACTTAGTGCTTTGCGGAAGACGTTTAGAGCGCCTAAATACTATACAAAAATCTTTAGAAAAGTTAACAAATGTACATACTCTAAATTTTGATGTAAGTAATAAACAAGGAACCTTAGATGCCATAGCTTCCATTCCTCAAAAATTTAAACAAATTGATGTTTTAATTAATAATGCAGGTAACGCACATGGTTTAGACGCCATAAATGAAGGAAATATGGACGATTGGGATGCCATGATGGATATTAATGTAAAAGGCCTTTTGTATGTAAGCAAAGCTATTATACCACAAATGACAGCAAGACAATCTGGACACATTATTAACATTGGTTCTTCGGCAGGAAAAGAAGTTTATGCTAAAGGAAATGTGTATTGCGCTAGTAAACATGCTGTTTTGGCCATTACAGAAGGTATGCGAATTGATTTAAATCCGTTTGGAATTAAAGTTGGAGCTATTAACCCTGGCTTAGTTGAAACCGAATTTTCGAAAGTTCGTTTTAAAGGCGATAAAATTGCCGACAATGTTTACAAAGGCTTTAAGGCTCTGCAAGCAAATGATATTGCTGAAATTATTTATTTTGCTATATCGCGTCCGCCTCATGTAAATATTGCTGATTTGTTAGTATTTCCAACGGCACAGGCAAATAGTACAACGGTTAAAAAAGAGTTATAAATGAATATTAGATACTTTGCCTAATTTGAAGAAAAAACATTTAAAGACCAAGTTTTTCATCCCCATAGAATTTTAAACTAAAAAAAAGATTTCTACCTTCGCGGGAATAAAGCTATGATTAATAAACGCTTACTTATAAAACACCTTTTAGCTCATAATGATGAGAACAGTTTTTATGATAAAAAGCGAAAAATTGATATTAGCCATAAAGAAGGAAAAGCAAAATTTTTAAAACATGTTTGTGCCCTTTCAAATAGTAATCCAAAAAACAATTCTTACATAGTTATTGGAATAGAAGATGAAGACAATAATATTGTTGGTGTCGATTTTTTTGATGATAGTAAAATTCAAAATCTTATAAATGCCTATTTAACCAACCCACCAATTATTCAATACGAAAACATCCCGTTTCCGCATTTACCAGAAAACAAAGTTGTTGGTTTAGTTACTATTAGAGCAATAAATAAAATTACTTCGCTTAAAAAAAACATATGGAAATACTACGGCGGCTCTGTATTTTTTAGAGATGGTAGTATGAGTATGCCAAAAGTATTTGATATTGAAATAAAAGACAGCAACTCTAAAATAGTTGAAGCTATTGAAAACAATGCGCAAAACAATATAGAGCATACTTTAAATGGCGTTTTCGATTTTATGAATACTCGAAAAGATTACAATGCACAATACAAAGTTTTTAAAGAATATTTTGTGGTATGTTGGGCAGGACAAAAAAAAGTAGTTAAAGATGAAGTTTTCTTTTCTAGAGTAGATATAGAACTTATAAACGAACAGGTGCGTTTGTTTTTTTCTGCCTTAGATGAAGTTTCCATTTCTTTTGATGCCGATAGTTTTAAAATTGTAGAATACGTAAATCTTGGATTTCAAAATCAAAATAAATATTATCAACTTGAAGAAACCAATATTCGTTTTGAAAATAATGCTAGTTACAATATTGAAACCAAACTTTTATTTAAACCACCTCAATATGATAAAAAAGTATTATATCATATTTACAATACCAATAATGCTATTTTAGAAAAACTAAAAAAAGGATTATCATTTACTAAAGCTGAAGAATTAGATTTAAAAAACTTACCCGTAACTTATCTTATTTGTTATTTAAACCTGTTTCACGATGCCATAGATAAGCTTAACGAAGCAAAACCATATTTAAAAAAACACAGTGAAACCCTATATAACTCCTACAAAGAATCTATAAGGATTTTACGAAAAGTAAAATATAGCTAACATTTTTTATTAATAAACTTAACCTTAAAGTAACTTTTAAGTTTTGAAAGCATATAAAAATATATTAGCTTCGCGGTGCTATTAATCTTTTTTAGATATAAATCTTGTCTCTACCCGAAAAAAACGGCACTGAGGCAAGGTTTTTTTGTTTTCTATAAATTACAAATCAAACTTAATACCCTGTGCCAAAGGCAACTCAGTGGTATAATTAATAGTATTTGTTTGTCGGCGCATATATACTTTCCAAGCATCACTACCAGATTCTCGTCCGCCACCAGTTTCTTTTTCACCTCCAAAAGCCCCACCAATTTCGGCTCCAGAAGTTCCAATATTTACATTGGCGATACCACAATCACTTCCTTCAACAGATAAAAACCTTTCAGCTTCTCGTAAATTATTTGTCATAATTGCTGAGCTTAATCCTTGAGCAACTTCATTTTGAATAGCAATCGCGTTTTCAACATCACCAGTATATTTTAATAAGTATAAAACAGGAGCAAAGGTTTCATGCTGTACTATCTTAAATTCTGGTTTAGCTTCTGCAATAGCTGGTTTTACATAACAACCGCTTTCATAGCCTTCACCATTTAAAACACCACCTTCAACAATTATTTTACCACCTTCTTCAACAACTTTTGCTAATGCATTTTCATACATTTTTACAGCATCTGTATCAATTAGTGGTCCTACATGATTCATTTCATCTAACGGATTTCCAATACGTAATTGTTTATAAGCATCGGTAACTGCCGCTTTTACTTTATCATAAATTGAGTCGTGAATAATTAATCGTCTTGTACTTGTACAACGTTGCCCTGCGGTACCAACAGCACCAAAAACAGCACCAATAACTGTCATTTTTATATCAGCATCTGGAGTCACAATAATGGCATTATTACCTCCTAATTCTAACAAACTTTTACCTAAACGTCCTGCTACCTCTTGTGCTACAATTTTCCCCATTCTTGTAGAACCTGTTGCAGAAATTAAAGGAATACGAATATCTTTTGTCATAAACTCGCCAACTTTATAATTGCCATTTATTAAACACGAAATACCTTCAGGCAAATTATTTTTTGCAAAAACCTCAGCAGCAATATTCTGGCAAGCAATACCACAAAGTGGTGCTTTTTCACTAGGTTTCCAAACACAAACATCACCACAAACCCATGCCAAAGCGGTGTTCCACGCCCAAACTGCCACTGGAAAATTAAATGCTGAAATAATTCCAACAATCCCTAATGGATGATATTGCTCATACATTCTGTGTCCAGGACGTTCACTGTGCATGGTCAATCCGTGAAGCTGACGAGATAACCCAACCGCAAAATCGCAGATATCTATCATTTCTTGGACTTCTCCCAAACCTTCCTGAAGACTTTTACCCATTTCATAAGACACTAGTTTTCCTAAAGCTTCTTTCTTTTCCCGGAGTTTATCACTAAACTGACGCACAATATCACCACGTTGAGGGGCAGGCTTAGTTCGCCAAATTTTGAAAGCTTTTGTTGCTGCATCCATTACTTTTTCATAATCTTCTTTGGACGTAATTGCAACTTTTCCAATTAATTGATTATCTACTGGAGAATAACTTTCTATTATATTATTACCAAAATAGTTTTTTAAACCTGTTGAAGTGCCTTCATTTAAACTTTTAACACCTAATAAAGCTAAAGACTCCTTAATTTCAAAATCATTAAAAATTACACTCATTTATTTTTGTTTTTTAATAATTATTTAGTTTTAGCTAAAATATAATAAAAATTAAGTTTGACTTGTTTATAAAAAAAAATTTTTTTATGCTAAAATTTTGACTTTTAATTATAACATTATATTTTTACAACTTATCTTATTGCTTTTATTGAAAATTTTTGCTATAGACACCCCAAATCTTCATTTTTATGAAAAAAAACTATTTTAGAATAGCTTTTTTATTGCTATTTCTCTCTCTCTCAGCCAAAAAACTATATGCACAATATTGCACACCAAGCTTTAATGATCCTTCACAACTGTACATTAGCAGAGTTACCTTAAACACATTAGATTATAGCCAAACGTATGTAAGCTCCTCAAATAGCTACTCAGACCTGACTGCCTTTAGTACCAGTTTAAATATTGGGGATACTTATACAATGAGTATTTACACAAACAAAGCAAACACTTCGTACTCACCAGGTTATGGTATTTGGATAGATTACAATAACGACGGAGATTTTTCTGATTCTAATGAAGAAATTCAAATTTTATCTAGTAATACTACTTCTCCTAGAAGTTTTTCATTTACAGTTCCAGATGAAGTTACTTTAGGAGATAAAAGGATGAGAATAAACATGGTAAATTGGTATTCACCCTGGGACTGTATAACTGATCCCTCTAATTCTGGTGAAACTGAAGACTATACCATTACAATAACCCCTCCCTTAAACCCTGTTGCAATAGATGATAATTTAACCGTACTAAAAAATAGTACATCTGGTGTTTCAAATCAAATAACCGTAGGAACTAATGATTATATAGGTACTAGTGATGGGACTGATGGTGATGATTTCTCATTAACATCTGCATCTCCAACAACCAATGGAGGAACCATTATTGAGGTGTCTGATGGTGTTTTTGAATATGTTCCTGCATCTGATTTTTTAGGTAGTGATACTTTTACTTATACAATTTGTGATGCCAATGGCGACTGCGATTCTGCAACTGTTAATGTTAAAGTGAGTTTTGGAGAGTGTACTCCAACTAGCAGCTCTTCTGGAGCTTACTATATAACAAATGTAAACATCCCTGGAGAAACTTATACTTTAAACAATACTTCTGGTGATGATGGAGGCTATGGTGATTATACTAGCACCGTACCTGCAGTTGATTTCTATAAAGGTTCATCATATACCGCAACGATTTCTATTACCACTGAAGCTTGGGCTTCAAATTCTATGGGTTGGTCTCTTTATATCGATTTAAACGGCAATGGAGATTTTACCGATACTGGAGAAATGCTATATAACACAAATGGTACAGGTGGCACTGAAACAACTCCCTTTGCTTCACAATCCATTACTATTCCTACTACTGCATTAACAGGCCTTACTATTATGAGAATAGGCACAAGAAGGTACTGGTCTTCAACCTCCCCTTGTGGAAACCCTGGTAGTGAACCTGAAGAATTTGAGGATTATTTAGTGAATATACAACTCGACCCTACTGCCCCTCCTAACATTAGTGTAGCTGGAAATTCAAACAATATTACCAATGGGTCAGTCACTCCAGAGAATGCCAATTTAACTAGTTTTGGTATTCAAGACCCAACATCAGGAGTAAAAAGCAGAACTTACACAATTACCAATACAAGTTCTTTAGATTTAATTTTAGGAGCAATTCCTGTGAGTTTAACTGGTTCAAGTGAATTTACTATTAGTAGTCAACCAGCTGCCAATACAGTTATTACAACAGGAAATTCCGTTTCGTTTACCATTGCTTTTGATCCCAACTCTATTGGATCATTCAGTGCTTCAGTTCAAATTTCTAGCAACGACCCCGATGACAATCCTTTTACCTTTTTAATAGCAGGAGATGGAGTTCAAATATATAAAGACACTGATGGAGATGGTATAACAGATAATATTGATATTGATGACGACAATGATGGTATTGAGGACTCCGTTGAACAATTGGGCTGTATCTCAAACCCATTAGCATCATTAGTTGAAACTGAATTTTTATTTGAAGATTTTGGTAGTGGAACAAATAGAATTAAAATTAATGGCGAAACAGCAGGTGTTACCACTAGCTATTGTTATGAAGATGGTAGTACCGCACAAGGAGTTGATGAGTGTGATACAGATCCAAATTTAACCGATGGAAAATATACCGTTAATTATTCTATTACAGATGGAACAAATACAATTACATCAACAGGTCCCAATATAGCTTCATGGGCATACACCGTTTGGACACAGACCACAGAAGATCATACCCCCGGAGACACAAATGGTAGAATGGCTATTTTTAACGCTTCTTATACACCAGGTGTCTTTTATGAAACCCAAATCACAGGGGTTTTACCTGGTGTGCCTATTACATATAGCTTTTGGGCTATGAATATTATGAATACTGAAACAGGTACTATATTACCCAATATTACCGTTAACTTTTATTCTACCGATTATTCAACCTTATTAGATTCCTATGACACTGGGGACATTTCAAGATGTACGACAAGCGGTTGCATAGAATCTGAATGGCAAAATTTTTCAGTTTCTACCGTATTACCCGTTAATGAATTTGTTATTCAATTTGTTAATAATGCACCCGGAGGATATGGAAATGATCTTGCATTGGACGACATTCAAATTACTCAAACTTTATGCGATTCAGATGGAGACGGTATAGCCGACATTCTCGATTTAGACAATGATAATGATGGAATTCCCAATATTATAGAGGCCGCTATGATAACGAATCCGGATCCAGATCAAGATTCAACTACAGCAGGAGCCTCTTGGGTTGACACCAATAGCAATGGAATGCATGATACTTTTGAAGGTCTAGTAGCAAATGATTTTGATGGAGATGGCGTGCCAAATTACCTAGATTTAGATTCAGATAACGACACCGTGTTTGATGTATTAGAATTTGATGGACAAGGAGACCTAGATATCTCAGGCGACGGAATTGGAGATGGAAGTGATGTTTCAATTAATGGAATAGACAATGATGAATTAGATGACGATGGGATTTTAGGTCTAGCCGATAGCAATGATAGTGATAGTGATGCCAACGATTATGGAACTACTGGCTATTTAGGAGCCATTGACAGTGATAGCGATGGAACCCCAGATTATTTAGATGTTTTTAATAATATATCTGGTGTTTTTAATATTGACACAACCATTTATAGTAATTTAGATGCCAATAATGATGGTATAATAGACGATACTACCGATGCTGACAACGACGGAATTATGGATAGCTTTGATACTCTTGATGCCAATTATGGTTCACCAAGAGATTTAAACAACTCATATAGTTTATATTTTGATGGAAGAAATGATTACGTAGAAGACACCAATGTTATAGCTTCTGGTGACGCAACATTCATGGCTTTTATAAAATCAGATGGAGCCAATACACTAAGTACAGATCGCATTGTGGTAGGGCAAGACAATTATTCCATACGGATTAATACAGATAACACGGTAAGTGTTTTATTAAATGGCAGTACCATTATAACATCTACAACAGTAATTCCAAACAGTATCTGGGTACACCTTGCAACAACAACAACTTCAGGAGAAACCATTTTATATATTAATGGAAAAAATGAAGGTACTAGTACCTCAGGGTCTATAACAACAGACACATCAAATTTCACCATAGGAAAACTTTCAAGTACAGATTCCAATTATTTTAAAGGAGAACTTGAAGAGGTTCGGGTTTTTAATGTCGCTTTAACAGCAGACGAAGTCAAGCGTATGGTATATCAAGAATTAGACGAATCCAATAGCTTTAACCGAGGAAAAATTATACCAACAGATATTTCAGCATCCATAGGAAGCCAGTTAGTAAGATACTACAAAATGGATACTTATAACGATGATGTTTTGGATGATAAAACAACCCCTTCAATAGACGTTAGTGGTGCCAAAATATATAATATCAAAGATATTTATTTTCAAACGGCTCCTCTTCCTTATGAAACCGTTGCAGATGGTAATTGGACCACAACTGGATCCTGGCTACATGGAGATGTTTGGGATATCATGTCTAAACAAAACAATCCAGACGAAGCCTCCATTGTCCACATTAAAAACAATATAAACTTAAATGGATCTTATGACACCCAAGGGATGGTTGGCTTAATAGTAGATTCTGGAAAAGAATTCTCCATTGAAGCAGATAAAGAACTGTACAACAGTTGGTACCTAAAACTAGACGGCCTTATTGATTTAGATAATGAGTCTCAATTGGTTCAAACTGAAGGAAGTGTTTTAGATGTTTCTAGCTCTGGCACATTAGAAAGAGACCAACAAGGCACAAAAGATTTATACACTTATAACTTTTGGTGTTCTCCCGTAGGCCCTAGCAATACAACAAGTAATAACAACAGTTACACAGTTCCAGATATACTTAACGATGGATCAATAACAACTACCCCCGTAACCATCAACTTTTTAACTTCAGGATATAATGGAGACCCAGGAAATCCAGGAGTCACCCCTATAAGCATTGCCGATTACTGGATTTGGAAATATGCAAATAAAATAAGTGACACCTATTCTAAATGGCAGCACATAAGAAGTACAAACCCTATATTAGCTGGTGAAGGTTTTACCATGAAAGGGGTTGAAAGCTCAGGAAGTTCATTTACTTCAACACAAAACTATACCTTTAATGGGAAACCAAATAATGGAGACATTACATTACCATTAGCCTCTGGCAATGAATACTTGGTTGGAAACCCATACCCTTCAGCTATTGATGCTAATGAATTTATTTTAGATAATATTGGTGATGGTTCCGGTAGAGCTGCTTCAAACGTTATTAATGGTGCTTTATATTTTTGGGATCATTTTGCAAATGACACCCATATTTTAAAAGAATATGAAGGTGGTTATGCTACATATACCTTAATAGGAGCCACAAAGGCCAGATCAAATGACACAAGAATCAATGCCTCTGGAATTTATGGAACAAAAACACCCCAACAATACATCCCTGTTGCTCAAGGTTTCTTTGTTTCTTCTGTATTAGACCCTAGTTTAACAGATGATGGACTAACCTCACCTGTAACTGGTGGCAATATAACTTTTAAAAATAGTCAACGTATTTTTAAAACAGAAGCATCAGATCCTTCTTTGTTCATAAAATCATCATCTAATGTAAAGTCCATATCAAATACCGCAAAAACAAATACCGATACTAGGCAAAAAATCTGGCTCATGCTCGATTCTCCAGAAGGATACCATCGCCAACTATTGGTTGGGGTAGATAAAAATGCCTCTAGTTCTTTTGATATTGGATATGATGCTCCTCTTATTGAGGACAATAATGAAGACATGTTCTGGTTATTTAACAACAATAACTTTATTATTCAAGGGGTTAATAATTTTGATTCTGAACAAAAACTACCTTTAGGCGTTAAGGTTCATACAAATGGATTGGCAACAATAAAAATTGATACCTTAGAGAACATATCAAATGGTTTAAATATTTATTTACATGATAAAACATTGGACATTTATCACGATTTAAAAGAAAGTGATTATATAGTCAATTTAACTCCTGGTGAATATTTAGACCGTTTTGAAATTACATTTAATTCTAAATTGCTTTCAAACGAAACCCAAGAACAGGAAAATTCATTTTTCACATATTATGATGATTCCTTAAATAATATCATTATTTCCAATCCAAAAAAACAAACCATAGATACTATACAAATCATTAATATGGTTGGTCAAATTGTGTTGGAAAAAGATTTAAACACGTCTAAAAGCAATATTGAAATTCCTTTAAGTATTCAAACGGGAGCTTATATCCTTAAAATTTCAGCTAATGGTTTTAATCAAAATAAAAAGATCTTAATAAACCAATAACCTTAAGTTTTTAAAAAAGATTATCCCTTAATAAGTGTTAAAAAGGTTACCTTTTTTTTGGTAGCCTTTTTTCATCTACTGACCACTCAAACATTTAATTTAAAATAATACCATATTCCTTCCAAATCAAATCGTCCAAACGAAAAATTTAAGTATTTTTAAAGAACAATTTAAAAATTACTAAAAAACTAAAACTTTAAAACTGAACGTACTTGTTTTAACAAGAAAACACCTATATTTTTATATTCACCCCATTAAACCATCGATTTATGTCATTAAAAAAAATTCTGGCTTTTGTTCTTATTATTACTCTAGCTATATCCTGTAAAAAGAAACCTGTTGAAACCGATAACCTTTTTAAGTTTAGAGAATATATAAGTTATACCACATCGGGCTTAACATCTGTTGCAAGTCCTATTGTAATAAATTTAGGCAAAGAAGTTGAAGGTTGGGATGTAGACAAAGACGTTTCAGTTGACATTTTAAAAATAGAACCTTACGTACAAGGAACCCTAAAAGCCGCCAATAAACATACACTTGTTTTTTCCCCAGATGAGTATTTAAATCCTTCAACAGAATATACGGTTACCGTTAAATTAGACGATATTTACAAAAACCTCCCAAAAGAGTTTGAAGCCTATACGTTTCAATTTAAAACCATTACGCCAAATTTTAATCTTGTTACCAACAATTTACAATCCTATAGTAAAAAATGGCAATATTTAGAAGGTGTTGTAAAAAGTGCCGATATCATTTCCTTAGAGCAAGCAAAACAACTGGTTGAAGCATTTCAAAACACTAAAAAACTATCGATTGTTTTTAATGAATTGAATAAAAACAATAACGTTTTTGAATTTAAAATCGATAGCATTAACCGACATATTGAAGATTCCGAAATTATAGTAAAATGGAATGGAAATGCTATCAAATCAGATACAAAGGGCGAAAATAATGTAACCATTCCTGGCATTAACAACTTCTCTATTATAAATGTAGATGTTATTCAATCTCCAGAACAACACCTTTCAATCAACTTTTCCGATCCTTTAAAAAAGCAACAAAATTTTGATGGCTTAGTTACCATTCAGAAAGTAAAAAACCCGAAATATATAGTTGATGGTAATGTTTTAAAAGTATATCCTAACAGCAAATTAGTTGGAAATATTCAGGTTGATATTTTTCAAGGCATCAAAAACACCGATAATTATAAACTTAAAAAACCATTTTCTGAAACCATTTCTTTTGAAGAGCTTAAACCTCAAGTACGATTAATAAGTAATGGTACTATTTTACCAAATTCTGAAGCCTTAAAATTCAATTTTGAAGCTGTAAATTTAAGTGCTGTTGATGTTAGAGTCATTAAAATTTTTGAAGATAATGTGCTTCAATTTCTACAAGACAATAATTTAAACAGTAACAATAGCTACAATATAAAAAAAGTAGGTAGACGCATTGCAAAACAAACCATTCAATTACAAACTGAAGCCGAAAACACAGGTAAATGGAAAGCTTATAGTATTGATTTATCTAAATTTATTAATACCGATCCAGGTGCCATTTATCGTGTTGAACTAAGTTATAATAAAAGTTATTCACTTTACAATTGTGAGGCAAACACGAATACTTCAAATTCTGAAAATAACGATTATGACGATTATGACGATTATTATGAAGAAGACTATTATGAGGAGGAATATGTCGAAGCATCAGAAGATGAAGATTTACGCGAAGAACAATATTGGGACAATTTAATATACCGCTATAAAGACTACACCTATAATTGGCGAGAAGAAAATAACCCTTGCCACGATGCATATTATAATGAAAACAAAATAGTTTCTCAAAATCTATTAGCCTCTAATTTGGGTGTTATTGCAAAGCGCAGTGTTAATAACTCATATTATTTTGCTGTTACTAATATTTTAACCACCAATCCAGAACCTAAAGCTACTGTTAAACTTTACAATTTCCAACAACAAGAATTAGCAAGTAAAACAACTGATGATGAAGGTTTAATCTTATTCGATTTAAACAAAAACGCTTCATTCGCCATTGTATCAAAAGGGCAAAACAAAACGTATATAAAACTAGCCGATGGCAAATCACTATCATTAAGTAAATTTGATGTCTCTGGAAACAAATTACAACGCGGACTTAAAGGCTACATTTATGGCGAACGCGGGGTTTGGCGACCAGGAGACACCTTGCATTTAACTTTCATGCTTAACGATATTTCAAATCCGTTACCAAAAGGGCATCCTGTTAAAATGGAAATTACAGATCCTTATGGGAAATTAGTTTATAAAAATATAACAACAGACAATCTTAACAACTTCTATAATTTCACGGTTCCAACATCTACTGAAAATAAAACAGGAAATTACAACGCCAAAGTATCGGTTGGTGGTGCTACATTTTATAAAGATTTAAAAATTGAAACAGTAAAACCAAACCGATTAAAAATTAAGATAGATTTTGAAAATGATATCCTCACTAATAACGAACCTTTAAAAGGTGCTTTAAATGTAAAATGGCTTCATGGCTCACCTGGAAAAAACCTAAAAGCAGAAGTTAAAGCAAAATTCAGTAATTCATATACAAGTTTTAAAAACTATAACAACTACACATTTAACGACCCAACACGTCAATTTAATACCGAAGAAATTAATGTATTTGAAGGTAATGTAAACGACGCTGGAATAGCCAATATAAATAAAAAGTTAGAAATTGGTAAAAATGCACCTGGCATGCTAAACGTACAGTTTTTAGTACGTGCTTTTGAAAACGGTGGCGATTTCTCAATGGATGCTTTTACTAAACAATATGCACCTTACAAATCGTTTGTTGGATTGCGTTCTCCTAAAGGAAACGCCTATGGTTCTTATTTTACAGATGAAAATCAAACTTTCGATGTCGTTGTGGTTAATGCAAAGGGAAAACCAATAAAAAGAAATAATCTTGAAGTTAAGGTTTATAAAATTGAATGGCGCTGGTGGTGGAATTCTTCTTACGACGATTTATCAAGCTACGTATCTAGTAGTTATCACAAACCTTACATCACTTCAAAAATAAATACTGATGCTAACGGAAAAGGGACTTTCAAACTTAAAATTCCAGATTATGATAGAGGGCGATATCTTATTCGAGTTTCAGATCCTATAAGTGGTCATGCCACAGGAAGAACTGCTTATTTTTATAAAAATTGGTGGCAAAAAGCACCATCTAGCGATAAAGAAGCTGCTAAAATGTTAGTATTTTCTGCCGATAAAGATAAATACAATGTTGGTGAAACAGCTAAAGTAACCTTTGCTTCGGGTAACGAAGGTCGTGCCTTAGTAAGTATTGAAAATGGCACTGAAGTTTTAGATTATAAATGGATAAAAACCCAACAAGGTGAAACGGTTGTAAATATTCCTATCACTTCAGAAATGGCTCCTAATGTGTTTATAAATATTTCATTATTACAACCGCATGCTATATCGGCTAACGATTTACCTATTCGTTTATACGGCGTTATTCCTATGATGGTTGAAGACCCAAATACCAAATTACAACCCGTATTAAAAATGCCAAATACCTTGCGCCCAGAGCAAACCTTTAAAGTGCAAGTATCAGAAAAAAATAAAAAAGCCATGACCTATACCATTGCTATGGTTGAAGAAGGCTTGTTAGATTTAACCCGCTTTAAAACACCTAACGCATGGAGCGAATTTTATAAACGTGAAGCTCTTGGTGTAAAAACTTGGGATGTTTTTGATGATGTCATTGGCGCATATTCTGGAAGCATAGACCAAGTATTTGCTATTGGTGGCGATGGCAGTGCTGCTGGAGGAAAAAACAAAAAAGCTAATCGATTTAAACCTGTGGTTACTTATTTAGGTCCTTTTAAATTAAAAGCTGGCAAAACCAAAACACATACAATAAAACTACCAAATTATATTGGTGCAGTGCGTACTATGGTAGTTGCAGGAAACAATAACGATGGCGCATACGGTAGCACAGACAAATCGGTTGAAGTAAAAAAACCTCTTATGGTTTTGGCTTCGCTTCCGCGGAAATTAAGCCCTGGCGAAAAAGTAACGTTACCAGTTACCGTATTTGCTATGGAGCCTAAAGTGAAAAACGTAAAAATCAGCTTAAAATTAAGTAACGGCATTACTGTTGTTGGCGAAAAAACGAAAACACTTGCTTTTGCAAACCCCGATGAGCAAATGGCTTATTTTGAGCTAGATGTTAGTAAAGCTAAAGGCATTAATACAGTTGAAGTTATTGCAACAGGAAATGGCGAAAAATCGACATACAAAGTTGAGTTAGATGTTATAAATCCAAACCCTATAACTTCAAAAGCTATTGACGAAACTTTAGAAGCAAACGCAACAAAAACACTCAATTTTTCAACCTTTGGTGTCACTGAAACAAATACGGCTACAGTAGAATTTTCAACATTACCTCCTATGGATTTTTCACGTAGGTTACAATACTTAATTCAGTATCCTCATGGCTGTGTAGAACAAACCACCTCGAGCGTATTTCCTCAGCTATTTTTGGGTGATATTTTCGATTTAACCTTCGACAAGAAACAGCAAATTCAAACCAATATTGAAAACGGTATAAAACGTTTAAGTCATTTTCAAAGACCAAATGGTGGTATGAGCTATTGGATAGGTGAAAACTCGGCAAACGATTGGGGAACTAGTTACGCAGGACATTTTTTAATTGAAGCCGAAAAGAAAGGTTTTGTATTGCCGCTTACCTTTAAAAGTAACTGGATTAGATATCAAAAACAAGCCGCTAGAGATTGGAGACCAAGCTACAGAAGTTATAATTCCGACCTTGCTCAAGCCTACAGATTATACACATTAGCATTAGCAGGAAGTGCCGATTTAGCAAGTATGAACCGTTTACGAGAATTTTCAGAAATTTCAAATGAAGCCAAATGGCGACTCGCAGCAGCTTATGCTTTAGTAGGACAAAAAGAAGCTAGTGATAACATTTCGAAATCGGCAAACATTAACTTTAAACCCGTTCGATACAGTTATTATACTTATGGTTCTGTTGATAGAAACCGTGCCATGGCTTTAGAAACAATGGTACTTACTAAAAATTCTAAAATGCGCGAACTTGCTGAATATATTGCAAAAGACTTATCGAGTAACCGCTGGATGAGCACACAAACCACAGCTTACAGTTTACTAGCTATGGCAAAAATGGTTAACGCCAATGGCGGAAAAGCATTGAGTTTAAATTATAATATTAACGGAAAAACTGAAACTATTAATTCTAAAAATGCCATTGCAGAACGCACATTACAAGTTATTGATGGCAGTAACACTTTATCGTTTACAAACAATAAAAGTAATTTGGTTTATGTTCGTGTTTTAAACTCTGGAAAGTTACCACTAGGAGAGGAGTTCACAGAACAACGCGGTTTAAGTGTTTCTATTACTTATAAAGATTTAAAAGGTAATAACATTGATGTTTCAAAATTACAACAAGGACAAGATTTTTTAGCCACCGTAAGTGTTAGTAATTTAAAAGATGAACGTGTTAATGATATTGCTTTAACTCAAATTTTTCCTTCGGGTTGGGAAATTGTAAACACCAGATTTACAGATTTTGGAAGCACAACGACAAGTCAGGCTCGCTTTACAGATATTAGAGACGACCGCGTGAATTTCTATTTCGATTTAAAAAGCAGCACCAAAACCTTTAATGTGATGCTAAATGCATCCTATTTAGGAACCTATTATTTATACGGAATACAAGCCGAAGCTATGTATGATAATGATTATTTGGTTAGAACTAAAGGAAAATGGGTAACTGTGGAGAAATAGTTGATTTTAGGTTTGAATAAACCTCCTCGTCTTCTATTTCCAAGTCTCGAAATTGAATCCACTCCTCTCTAGACAAGAAAGAGGAATTGATAGAGAATATTATAATAAATGAATTTTTAAATTGAAACTACAAACAACTCCTTCCCTAAAAAAAGGGAAGGTGAATTTAAATCTGATAAGATTTGAAGACGAAAGGGTTTTAATTTCAACTTTATATAAATATTTCAGAGAAGTCAAAAGACATAATAAAACATGAAAGATTTCAAGTCCTACTACGCCGTAATTTTCACTTCAACCCAAAATGAACATATTGAAGGTTATACAGAAATGGCAAACAAAATGGAAACACTTGCTAAACAACAATCTGGATATTTAGGAATAGATAGTGCTAGAAATGAAATAGGTATAACAGTAAGTTATTGGGAAAATCTTGATGCTATAAAAAACTGGAAACAACAAACCGAACATTTAGATGCGCAGCAAAAAGGGCGACAAGTTTGGTACAGTTGGTATAACGTGAAAATTTGTAAAGTAGAACGGGAATATGAGTTTTTTAAATAACCCTCCTCGTCTTCGCTCTCTTCTTAAATTAAAAAAAGTAGAAAACAATATAATAAAAACTTAATTTCAAATTGAAACAAAAAACAACCCCTTCCCTTAAAAAAGGGAAGGTGGATTTGATTTCAAAAATAAAATCAAAGACGGAAGGGTGAAATGAACAAAATAACCAATTACATAAAACGCCATAAAATAAAATCGGTAATAATAACCTTCATTTTAATTGCCTATTATTTTTGTTTACCAAAACCCTTATTTAATAACCCCACAGCAACCGTAATTACAAGTAATAATAATGAACTTTTGGGAGCACAAATAGCTTCAGATGGGCAATGGCGATTTCCACATAATGATAGTATTCCTGAAAAATTTAAAACTTGCATTGTTCAATTTGAAGATGAATATTTTTATAAACACCCAGGATTTAATCCTATTTCAATATTTAAGGCGTTAAGAGATAATTTAAAATCTGGCAGCATAAAACGTGGTGGTAGTACATTAACACAACAAGTGATTCGATTATCTAGAAAAGGACAAAAAAGGTCTTATTTTGAAAAACTAAAAGAACTTATACTAGCCACACGATTAGAGTTTCGAGCATCTAAAGAAAAAATATTAACTTATTACAGTAGTAATGCACCTTTTGGAGGTAATGTGGTTGGTCTTGATGCCGCTTCTTGGCGTTATTTTAATAGAAATGCTAACGATTTATCTTGGGCCGAAAGCGCCACATTAGCCGTTTTGCCTAATGCTCCTAGTTTAATTTACCCAGGAAAAAACCAAGAACGATTATTACAAAAACGGAACAATCTTCTTAAAAAATTACTTAACAATCAAATTATAGATTCGCTTACCTATAAGTTATCTGTTATAGAAAACTTACCACAGAAACCGTATCCACTACCACAAATAGCGCCTCATTTATTACAAAAAGTAGCACAATTAAAAACTGGGAAACGTATTCAAACAACTATAAATGCTAAACTTCAAAAACAAATTAATCTTATTGTAAAAAATCATTATAACCAATTAAATCAGAATGAAATTTATAATGCTGCCGTTTTAGTTTTAGATGTAAAAACACGACAAGTTTTAGCTTATGTTGGCAATACACCAACCGATAAAGCACATCAAAAAGATGTTGATATTATTGACAAACCAAGAAGCACAGGAAGTATTTTAAAACCCTTTTTATATGCTGCTATGTTAGATGCCGGAGATATGCTTCCTAATACATTAGTAACCGATGTGCCTACTCAATTTGGAAGCTACAATCCTGAAAATTATAACAAAACCTACGATGGTGCTGTGCCTGCTAGTCGTGCTTTATCAAGATCTTTAAATGTACCTGCTGTACGCATGTTACAAACATTTGGGCTTGATCGATTTCACCATTATCTAAAAGCATTACATCTTAAAGATTTAAAATATAATGCCAATCATTATGGATTATCATTAATTCTTGGTGGTGCCGAAAGTAATTTATGGGATTTATGTAAAAGTTATGCCGCACTTTCGTCAACTTTAAATCATTATTCTGAAACCTCGAGCGAATATTTTTCAAATGAATTTTGTGAACCTACTTTTTTAGCTTCAAAACATATTGACTTCGGAAAAAAAACAAGTGATAAAACTTTATTTGATGCGGCTTCTGTTTATTTAACCTATAAAAGTTTAAAAGAAGTAAACAGACCTGAAAGTGATGAAAATTGGGAGTTTTTTGATGGCTCTAAACAAATTGCTTGGAAAACAGGTACCAGTTTTGGATTTCGTGATGCTTGGGCTATTGGAAGTACTAAAGATTATGTAGTTGGTGTTTGGGTAGGTAATGCCGATGGCGAAGGACGCCCAGGATTGGTAGGTGTGCAAACAGCTGCTCCTATTTTATTTGATGTGTTCGATTTATTACCAAACAGCGAATGGTTTTCAAAACCTTTTGATGACATGCAAGAAGTATCTATTTGTAAAAAAAGTGGCTACAGAGCTTCTCAAAATTGTGATGATGTAGAAACTAAATTCATTCAAATAAGTGGTTTAAAAACAAAACCTTGTCCGTATCACATGCTTGTTCATTTAGATAAAACAGAAACATTTCAAGTAAATTCTTCATGCGAGGCTATTAATAACATAAAACATAAATCATGGTTTGTTTTACCACCGTTAATGGCTTACTATTACAAAACTAAAAATCCGTTTTATAAACCCTTACCTAAATTTAGAAGTGATTGCTTAGGAGAAAACGGAGTTTCCATTGAATTCATATACCCAAAAGAAAATAACACTATTTTTTTACCTAAAGATTTTGATGGAAAAACCAATGACCTTATCTTAAAAATAGCGCATTCAAAACCTGAAAGTACAGTGTTTTGGTATGTAGATGAAACATTTATTGGCAGCACAAAAGATATTCATGAGTTAGCTATTATCCCTAAAACAGGAAAGCATCTTATTACCGTTATTGATGCATTTGGAAATGAAGCAAAACGATGGGTTACGATTTCAGAATAAAACTACTTTCTAACATACGTTTTCAACATACTATGATCAGATTCTTTAGTATAAAATTTCTCGGTTTTCAATACTTTTAAATCTTTTGAAACCCAAATATGATCTAATGAAAGTAAAGGAATATTATTAAACCAAGTTTCTATAAACCCATTGCCTTTTTCGTTAAAAGCTTGATTAAAATCTTTTTTAAATTGCTTTAAATAAATAGATTCATAAGGGGTATTAAAATCTCCTAATACAATAGTATTATCTTTTCTATTAATAAATTTATTCACATATGTTAATCCCCATTTCCTTGGAACATCAAAGCTTCCTGTAATATCAACGGCATAAAAATTAACCCCAGACGTTTCAAAATTTATAACTGTTGTACTAAACTTAGATTTATTTTCACTCTCAATAACTAATGGTGTTTTTGAAAAAATGAATATTTCTCTATCAGATTTATAAAAATAATAATCAGGATATTTTCTTTTAAATTCTTCATTATCAGTTTTTTTAGACTCTACTAAAACCATGACATCTGGCACATTGCCATTTTTATTAAATGCCATTTGGTAATCGTTATCTCTAGAAGCATTCCAAAAAACGACTTCTAAATCAGTTTCTTTAATATCTTCTGAAATATGTAATTTAAAACTTCTACTTAACCAAACCAATAATAATATTGCAGCCAGTATTAAATTAAATCGTCTCCACTTTCTAGTAAGAACCATGGAAATAAATAAAATGATAACAATAATTAAAGGCAAAGGAAGTGCATAGAAAATTACAGAAGATAAAAAAGTACGTTCCTTTATTATAAAATGTACTGATAATAATGCTACAATAGAGACAACATTAATAGACTGTAAAACAATTTTAATAAGTTTAAGTATTATCTTAAAGCCGTTTCTTTTGCTGCCCACCATGGATGTATTTCAATTTCTAAACGTCCTGCTTTAACCATAGGATCTGCGTGAGCTAAACTATCTGCCATTTTAAGTGTTGGCACATTATATATTGTAACACCTCTAATATCTCCGTTGTCTTCAAAAGGTCCAGAAATATCGGCATAACCTAACTCATACATTTTCTTTAAATGTGCTAAATGCTCTTTTTGTAATTCTGCCGATTCTTCTTCATTTTGACCACGAATAGGACCTTTTTTCAAAAATACCATAAAATACTGCTGCATTAAAATAGTATCTTGAGTCTTCTCATCAACATAATCAAACATTTTAAACCCTTTTGCGATAAGCGAATCTTTAATCTCCTTTCTTGTCAATTTAATAGGCTCTTCTATAACATCTAATTTTAAAGAATCTATTACTTCATCTAGTTTTTCTGATGATACATCATTATCGTATATCACTGGAGTTTTAACATCTTCTTTACAAGAAAAAAAGAATGCTAAAATGGCTATTGTTAAAATTAAATTTTTCATGTACTTATAATTATTTATATCCATGTATTATATGGATGATTACTTAAATATGAATTATAATATTTTATATTTCCTGTAACTTCCTCTCCTAACCAATTCGGTTTTTCAAACGTTTCATTTTCATTATTTAATTCAACTTCCGCTATTACTAAACCTTTATTATCTCCAGAAAAAACATCTACTTCAAAAATATGATTTCCAACTTTTACTTCATAACGTATTTTATCAATAACACCCGATTCACAAATTTTTAATAATGCTTCAATTTCTATACTATCAACTTCTTTTTCCCATTCAAAACGCGATAAACCATTGCTAGACGATTGCCCTTTAACAGTTATATAGCCTTTATCTCCTTTTAACCTAACACGAACCGTTCTTTCTTTATGAGAATTTAAATACCCTTGAACAATTCTAGTTTTTTTTAAAGCTTCTTCTTTATAAATATCCGATTTTACTAAAAACTTTCGTTCTATTTCTATCATAAACAATCAAAATTCTCGATATATTTTCATTTAAAAAAATGAAAACACTCGAACTAACATTCGTATTAATGTCTAAATTTACATTATGTTAAGCGATTTACCAATTAGAAAAATTATTCATGTAGATATGGATGCCTTTTATGCCTCTGTAGAACAAATGGATAATCCTACTTTAAAAGGCAAACCTATTGCTGTAGGCGGTAGCGGTAAACGTGGTGTAATAAGTGCTGCTAGTTACGAGGCTAGAAAATTTGGAGTAAAAAGTGCCATGTCTGGTAATTTAGCAATTAAATTATGTCCTGAACTTATTTTTGTAAAAACACATTTTGATAGATATACAGAAATTTCTAAAAAAATACGTGAAATATTTTATGAGTACACCGATTTAGTTGAACCACTCTCTCTAGACGAAGCTTATTTAGATGTTACCGAAAATAAAAAAGGAAACCCAAGCGCTTCATTAATTGCAAAAGAAATTAGAGAACGTATTTTTAATGAGGTTGGTTTAACAGCTTCAGCTGGTATTTCCATAAATAAATTTATTGCAAAAGTAGCCAGCGATTATAACAAACCTAACGGACAAAAAGTAGTAAACCCAGAGGAAGTAATTCCATTTTTAGAACAGTTAGACATCAGAAAATTTTATGGAGTAGGAAAAGTAACGGCTGAAAAAATGTATCAAAAGGGCATTTTTACTGGCTTAGATATAAAACAAAAATCTATGGAGTGGTTAGATGAAAACTTTGGTAAATCTGGCCGTTATTATTACTATGTTGTTAGAGGCATTCATAATAGTGAAGTAAAACCAAACAGAATACGAAAGAGTTTAGCCGCCGAACGTACTTTTAGTGAAAATTTATCAAGTGAGGTATTTATGTTAGAAAAACTAAAACATATTACTGATGAAGTTTCTAGACGCTTAACAAAAAGTAAGGTTGCTGGTAAAACTATAACTTTAAAAATAAAATACAGCGATTTTACATTACAAACCCGTAGCAAAACACTCCCTTATTACATTAGTAATGAGGATATTATTTTAGAAACAGCAAAAGATTTACTATATCAAGAAAAATTGAGTAACTCAGTACGTTTACTTGGTATTTCTATATCTAATTTAAATACTGAAAAACCAAAAACGCCAATAGAAAAAAAATCTATTAGCGTTCAGTTAAAATTTGAATTCTAAATTTATTTAAAAACTACAGTTTGTAATTTCTGTAACTCTTAATGTATTTACCATTCCTTTTTCTTGAATAGGCATCGCTGCTAAACTAATTAACATATCTCCTACATCTAAATATCCTTTTTTGCAAGCTATAGCATTAACATCTTCAATAGTTTCATCTGTACTAACAAACTTATCATAATAAAAAGCACGAACACCCCAAAGTAAACTTAAACGTGTTAAAATACGTTTATTTGATGTAAATACTAAAATATGACATGATGGTCTCCAAGCTGAAATTTGAAACGCAGTATATCCACTATTTGTTAGTGTTGAAATTGCTTTTGCACTAATTTCATTTGCCATATTAGCCGCATGATAACAAATTGATTTTGTGATATAACGATTGGTGCGAATATGTGGAGGTAATTGAGGTACCTGGATAAGGTTTGAATCCTCTACACTTTTCAAGATATTTGACATTTGTCTGATTACTTGAACTGGATATTTACCAACAGATGTTTCTCCAGAAAGCATTACTGCATCTGCACCATCCATAACCGAATTTGCTACATCATTTACTTCTGCTCTGGTTGGTGTTAAACTATCAATCATAGTTTCCATCATTTGAGTTGCTATGATTACTGGGATTCTAGCTTTTTTAGCTCTTAACACTAATTGCTTTTGAATTAACGGCACTTCTTGAGCAGGAACTTCTACACCTAAATCGCCACGAGCAACCATTAAACCATCACAATGTGTTACAATCTTATCTATATTTTCTACAGCTTCAGGTTTTTCAATCTTAGCTATAATTGGAATTTTATGATCGCTATGCTTGTTAATTAAGTCGCGTAACTGCATTAAATCTTCAGCATGACGCACAAACGATAAAGCAATCCAATCTACATCTTGACTTATAGCAAAAATAGCATCTTCAATATCTTTTTCTGTAAGCGCTGGTTGTGAAATATTAGTGTTTGGTAAATTAACGCCTTTTTTAGATTTTAAAGGCCCTCCTTGAATAACACGTGCAAGTACTTCGGTTTTATTATTTGTAGAAACAACTTCAAACATTAATTTTCCATCATCTAAAAGAATACGCTCTCCTGGTTTTGCATCTTGTGGAAATCTTTCATAGGTCATGTAAACACGTTCTTTTGTGCCTTCAAATCGCTCTCCTGTTGCAAAAACTATTTCATCACCAGGGTTTACAACAACATCTTCTTTCATAACGCCTACACGAAGTTTCGGACCTTGTAAATCTGCTAAAATAGCTGCAGTAAAACCAAACTCATCATTTAGTTCTCTAATCATTTTTATACGCTCTGCAACATCTGCATAATCAGCATGAGAAAAATTAATTCTAAACACGTTAGCTCCCTCTTCAAGCATTCCTTTTAAAACTTCTTTTGTACCTGTAGCTGGACCTAAAGTTGCTACTATTTTGGTTTTCTTTTGTATCTGCATTAGCTAAAAATTAAATTGTCTTTAGATTTTAATTGACTACTATCAATACTATAAGCTGTTGCAATTTGAGGTATTTTTAATATACTGTCTACAATATATTTTTCTTTACTTAAATTGAACTCGTTATTTATTTTTAAAAAATAATTAACACGCTTATATTCTGGTATTAAATGAGTCGTTTTTATTATTTTTTCTTGGTTTTCAAATAATGATTCATAATTTATCTGTTGGAAACTTTCTGTTTTACAAACATTAGAAACCAAATTCCAAGTTGTTAATTGTTTTTCATCTTCCCATTCAAAAATAGAATATGCTGATTTACCTTTATCATAATCTAAATCTAATGGTTTTCTTATTAAAGTTATACCTAAATTCTTATTAAGAAGATACGCTAAACGGTAATCTTCAAGAGAACAATGCATAGCGATTAAAGTGCATGTAACTTCATCAAAAACATCGTCAAGAACAAGCTTATGAATAGCCATAACTTTTTAATTAAACGAACAAATATAATATATTAAAGTTTTAAGAATGATATATTTTACTCAATCTTAATAATAAAGATAACTAAAACGTTGTAGTAAATTTTTTTTAAAGAAATTTCTCTAAATCATTTTAGACATCTTACTTTGAAAAGCAAAGAAAGCACGTTTTGAAGCTTTTTCTTCTGCTTTTTTCTTTGAAGTAGCTCTTGCTTTGGCTATAATTTTATCGTCTATAGAAAGTTTAACTGAAAAATGCCTGATATCATCGTTACCAGTGTCTTCATAAACATTATAATTGAAGGTTTTCTTTTCTTTTTGGCACCACTCAATTAATAAACTCTTATAACTTATTACTTTACCTTCAAGAGTTTCAATATCAACATAAGGAATAATAACACGTTTAAAAATAAATTTTTCACAATACTTATAACTTCTGTCTAAAAAAATAGCACCTATTAATGCTTCAAATAAATTGCCATGAATATTATCTCCAAATTGACCTGGTGGAATTTTACTTTTAACTAAATCAATTAGCTTAAGATCTCTACCTAACTCATTTAAATGTTCTCTACTTACTATTTTAGAACGCATTTTGGTTAAGTAACCTTCATCGCCACTTGGAACTTCTAGGTATAAATGAGAAGCAATAACCGAACTTAGCATGGCATCGCCTAAAAACTCTAAACGTTCGTAATTAATAGGATTTCCTTTACTGTCCTTTATATTCATAGAACGATGGGTAAAGGCTTTTTTATAGTATTTAATCTCCTTAGGTTTAAACCCTAGAATTTTAGTTAATTCCATAAAAAAATTCCCGTTGCGTTTAAAACGGGAATTTAATATGTTACGAATGTGTTTCATTCGGGATTCAATCTATTTTCTTGAATAATACACAAGCGTTATGACCGCCAAATCCAAATGTATTACTCATAGCTACTTTAACTTCACGCTTTTGAGCCTTGTTTAAAGTTAAATTTAATTCTGGATCAATGTTTTCATCAACAGTACTGTGGTTAATTGTTGGAGGCACAACACTATGCTCCATTGCCAATATAACCGAAATAGCTTCAATAGCCCCTGCCGCACCTAAAAGATGCCCTGTCATTGATTTTGTAGAATTAATATTTATATGTTTTGCATGACTACCAAAAACTTTTGAAATTGCTTTAAGTTCGGCAACATCACCTAATGGTGTAGATGTACCATGTGTATTAATATGGTCTACATCTTCAGGTTTGAGTCCTGCATTTTCTAAACAATTTTTCATTACCTCAACAACACCAACACCTTCTGGATGAGGTGCCGTCATATGATAAGCATCAGAAGATAATCCACCTCCTGCTACTTCAGCATATATTTTTGCTCCTCTTGCTTTTGCATGCTCATATTCTTCTAGAACTAAAGCACCTGCTCCTTCACCTAAAACAAAACCATCTCTGGAACCGTCAAAAGGTCTAGAAGCTGTTTCTGGACTTTCATTTCTAGTAGATAAAGCGTGCATCGCATTAAAACCACCCATACCGGCAATAGTTACTGCTGCTTCACTTCCTCCTGTAACAATAACATCACAATACCCTAAACGAATTGAGTTTAAAGCATCAAATATAGCATTAGCAGAAGAAGCACAAGCAGAAACTGTTGTGTAATTTGGCCCCATAAAACCATGCTTTATAGAAATGTTTGCTGGCGCAATGTCAGCAATCATTTTAGGAATAAAGAACGGGTTAAATCTAGGAGAACCATCACCAGCAGCAAAGTTTAATACTTCTTGCTGAAATGTTTCTAATCCACCAATACCTGCACCCCATATAACACCAACACGTAACTTATTAATTTCTTCTAGATTTAATTTTGAATCTTCAATGGCTTCATCTGCAGCTACCATAGCATACTGTGCAAATTTGTCCATCTTACGAGCCTCTTTTCTATCAAAAAAGTCTGTTGCGGTAAAGTTTTTTAATTCGCAAGCGAATTTTGTTTTAAACTTTTCGGTATCATAATATGTTATAGGCGCAGCACCACTTTTACCACTAACTAAACCCTCCCAAAATTCATCTTTGGTATTGCCAATTGGTGTTAAAGCCCCTAATCCTGTGACTACAACTCGCTTTAATTCCATAAAGTATTTTGCTTATTTTGCTGCTTCTATGTATGATATAGCTTGACCAACTGTTGCAATATTTTCAGCTTGATCATCTGGAATTTGGATATCGAATTCTTTTTCGAACTCCATAATTAATTCTACAGTGTCTAAAGAGTCTGCTCCTAAATCGTTTGTGAAGCTAGCTTCAGTAACAACTTCGTTCTCATCTACTCCTAATTTGTCTACGATAATCGCTTTTACTCTTGATGCAATGTCTGACATAATCTTTTAATTTAAATGTTTTAATTAGTTGGCAAAAATAAAAAACTTTATTTTTAAAACATACCTTTAATTTAAAAATGTGTTGGTAATTTACTAAAATTACTTTGAAGTATTTTTATTTTACCGTTTAATTGTTAATAATTATTCTTTTTTTTGTTGAAATAACCCTTTACACTAATAGTCTGTAAAATGAAATGAGCTTGTTGATTTTGCTGAACATTATTGTAAATTCGATTTACGAATTACATCTGACATTAATTTAAAAATATAAACCAACAGATGAAACGAATTGTAATTTTTGCGTCCGGAAGTGGTACTAATGCTGAAAATTTAATTAAGTTTTTTCACAACAGAGATAATGCTTCTGTTATTCAAGTGTTAACTAACAATCCTCATGCCAAAGTTTTAGATAGGTGTAAAACACTTCAAGTAAGTGCACTTTCTTTTAACAGAGTAGCGTTTACAAAAACAGATGATGTTCTTAATATATTAAAAGCGTCTCGACCAGATCTTATTGTTTTAGCTGGGTTTTTATGGAAATTTCCAGAAAACATTTTAAATATGTTCCCTAATAAAGTAATAAATGTACATCCTGCTTTATTACCAAAATACGGTGGAAAAGGTATGTATGGCATGCATGTACACGAAGCCATTGTAGCAAATAATGAAAAAGAAACTGGTATAACCATTCATTACGTTAACGAACATTATGACGAAGGCACTATTATTTTTCAAGCCAAATGCGAAGTAACCTCAACGGATACAGCTGAAGATGTCGCAACGAAAATTCATGAATTAGAAATGGAACATTTTCCTAAAGTTGTTGAGAAATTATTGTCTTAAGAAAATATCAGAACTATAATTAAAAGATTTTCGCTTTCGCGGAAATAAAAAAATGGCTTCAAAGAAAAAAAAATATTATACGGTTTGGAAAGGGCATAAAACAGGTGTTTTTGAAAAATGGAACGATTGCAAAGCTCAAATCACCAATTTTGAAGGTGCGCAATACAAATCGTTTTCAACATTTGAAGCAGCCAAAAATGCTTTAAAAGGAAACTACTTCGATTATGTTGGAAAAGACAAAGGTTTTAAAAGCGAATTATCTCCCGAGCAATTAAAGAAAATAGGGAAACCAAATTATAATTCTATTTCAGTGGATGCTGCTTCAAGTAGAAATCCAGGTATTATGGAATACCGTGGTGTAGATACCAAAACAAAAAAGCAAATATTTATTCAAGGTCCTTTTGAACAAGGTACTAATAATATTGGAGAATTTTTAGCTTTAGTACATGGCTTAGCAATACTTAAAAAAAACAATAGTAATCGTATAATATATACCGATTCTAAAACCGCCATGAGTTGGGTAAAAAAGAAAACATGTAACACCAAACTTGAACGTAACAAAAAAAACAAAGCGCTTTTTGAATTAGTAGACAGAGCTATTGATTGGTTAAAAAACAATACTTACACTACAGTTATTGTAAAATGGGAAACCAAAGCTTGGGGAGAAATTCCTGCCGATTTTGGGAGAAAATAAATTCGGATTTTACTAGCTAAATATCTTATCTTTGCACAAAAATTATAACTCTCTTCATGAGTAAATTAGTAATAGTGGGTACTGTAGCTTTTGATGCTATTGAAACACCTTTCGGAAAAACCGATAAAATACTTGGTGGTGCCGCAACTTATATAGGCTTATCTGCTTCACATTTTAATGTTGATGCCGCTGCAGTCTCTGTTGTAGGAGGCGATTTTCCTGAGGAATATTTAGATTTATTATCCAATAAAAACATAAATGTTTCAGGAATTGAAATTATTAAAGAAGGTAAAACATTCTTTTGGAGCGGTCGCTATCATAACGATATGAATTCGCGTGATACTCTAGCAACAGAACTAAATACACTTGCCGATTTTAATCCTATTGTTCCTGAAGATTACAAAGATGCCGAAGTGGTGATGCTTGGTAATTTACACCCGTTAGTTCAATCTAGCGTGCTAGACCAAATGACAACAAAACCAAAATTGGTAATTTTAGATACCATGAATTTTTGGATGGATTGCGCTTTAAACGATTTACTAAACGTAATAAAACGCATTGATGTAATTACCATAAACGATGAAGAAGCTAGACAACTTACTGGAGAATACTCGCTAGTTGTTGCTGCAAGAAAAATTCATGCAATGGGACCTAAATATGTTGTGATTAAAAAAGGAGAACATGGCGCATTATTGTTTCATGATCATAATGTTTTTTATGCACCAGCTTTACCTTTAGAAGAAGTTTTCGATCCAACAGGAGCTGGCGACACCTTTGCAGGAGGTTTTGCAGGCTATATTGCAAAAACAGGAGACACCTCTTTTGAAAACATGAAAAACGCTGTTATTTACGGGTCAACATTAGCGTCTTTTTGTGTTGAAAAATTTGGAACCGAGCGTATGCAAAATTTATCAAACGAAGAAGTCCATAAGCGATTATTGCAATTTAAGCAATTAACGCAATTTGAAATAGAATTATCATAAAACTACGCGCTCTAAAAGAGTGCGTTTTTAATTAAAATTAAAATTTATTATTTCCGCGTAAGCGAAAACATTTATAATTATGAGTGATGCCTTAAAACACGAATGTGGAATAGCTGTAATAAGACTTTTAAAACCTTTAGAATTTTATAAAGAAAAATACGGCAGTGCCTTTTATGGTGTAAACAAAATGTATCTCATGATGGAGAAACAGCACAACCGTGGACAAGATGGCGCTGGTTTTGCAAGTATTAAATTAAATACAAAACCAGGAGAACGTTATATAAGTAGAGTACGATCAGTAGCACAACAACCTATTCAAGATATTTTTGCTCAAATTAATGAACGCGTAAATAATGAATTTAAAGCACATCCTGAATACATGGATGATGTTGCTGCACAAAAAAAACATATACCATATATTGGAGAAGTCTTATTAGGGCATGTTCGTTATGGTACTTTTGGTAAAAACAGCGTAGAAAGTGTTCATCCTTTTTTAAGACAAAATAACTGGATGCACAGAAACTTAATTATGGCTGGAAACTTTAACATGACTAATGTTAAAGAGTTATTTAGCAATCTTATAGAATTAGGTCAGCATCCTAAAGAGTATACCGACACCATTACTATTATGGAAAAAATTGGTCACTTTTTAGATGATGCAGTAAGTAAAATTTATAAAGACCTTAAAAAAGAAGGTTATAACAAACAACAAGCCTCTCCTCTTATTGCAGAACGCCTTAAAGTGGCTAAAATTTTAAGACGTGCTGCCAAAAATTGGGATGGTGGTTATGCCATGGCAGGACTTATTGGTCATGGTGATTCATTTGTTTTAAGAGATCCAGCAGGTATTAGACCTGCATATTATTATAAAGATGATGAAATAGTAGTTGTAGCATCAGAACGCCCTGTAATTCAAACTGTTTTTAATGTAAAATTTGAAGACGTAAAAGAATTAGAACCAGGACAAGCTATCATTACTAAAAAATCTGGTGAAGTAAGGCTAAAACAAATATTAGAACCTTTAGAGAAAAAAGCATGTTCGTTTGAACGAATTTACTTTTCAAGAGGAAGTGATGCAGAAATTTACCAAGAACGTAAAATGCTAGGAAAGTTATTAATGCCTAAAGTTTTAGACGCTATTAATAATGATACCAAAAATACAGTATTCTCATATATACCAAATACTGCTGAAACATCCTTTTTTGGAATGGTAGAAACTGCCGATGCTTATATTAATAAAACAAAAACAAGTGCTATTTTAAATGGGCAACGCTCTTTATCGGCTGCAAAAGTTACTGAAATTTTATCGGAGCATGCACGTGTTGAAAAAATAGCAATTAAAGATGTTAAACTAAGAACCTTTATTACTGAAGATAGTAGTAGAGACGATTTAGTAGCACATGTTTACGATGTTACTTATGGTGTTATTAAACCTACCGATAACTTAGTAATTATTGATGATAGTATTGTAAGAGGCACTACTTTAAAGATGAGTATCTTAAAAATGCTAGATCGTTTAAATCCTAAAAAGATTATAGTTGTATCATCTGCACCTCAAATAAGATATCCAGATTGTTATGGTATTGATATGGCAAACCTTGAAAGCTTAGTAGCTTTTAGAGCTGCTTTAGAATTATTAAAAGACAATAATAAATACCATATAGTAAAAGACGTTTATAATAAATGTATTAAACAAACAGAATTAGCAGATAAAAACGTTCAAAACTTTGTAAAAGAAATTTACGATCCTTTTACTGATGAACAAATTTCTGATAAAATTTCGGAGTTGTTAAGTGACGAAAGTATAAAAGCAGAAGTAAAAATTATTTTCCAACCTGTTGAAAACTTGCATAAAGCATGTCCTAATCATTTAGGCGATTGGTATTTTACAGGTAACTATCCAACAGTAGGAGGAAATAGAGTTGTAAACCGTGCTTTTATAAATTTTTATGAAGGTAATAATGAACGTGCTTATTAATTCAGATTTATATAAATTTATAATACATAAATTGAGTAAAATACATTTTATCTGAAAAAAATGCTGTTTGTCTAAAAAATATACAGATTATCTAAAATACGCATAAATTGGTCTCACCATAACATAAGTAGGTTAAGTTCATGGTAGATTTGGGGCAAAAAAAGGTGAACAACTGTTCGCCTTTTTTTATGCCCTTTTGTTTCTTTTAAACTCACATTTAATTTAATATTTTCCTCTAATCCCTGTTAAGCCAATTTATTAGTCGTTTAACTAAAATATTTTATAGATACTTCTTACTGTTATATCTTTGAAAAACCATAACATAAGTAGGTTAAGTTCATGGTAGATTTGGGGCAAAAAGGTGAACACTCGTTCACCTTTTTCATTTTATATAATTCTCATGTATCATGTAAACAGGAATCTTTTTTTTATATTTTTCTTATCCGAGATTCACGTTAATTATCAACAACTCAATGCCTTATATAACTTACCACAAAACAAATCTGTAGAGCAATGAACTTTCCAGCTTCACTTGTGTGTGTCAATTCCTATATATAACTTAGACGGCTCAGTAATTTAAGTTTCCATATCTTTATTGTTTTAGTGATCTTTAAAGATACTAGACTTACTGCTTTTTCATCAATGCTATAATTCATTGCTAGTGCAAGCCTACTTACGAAAATCCTCACGGATTTCTATTCGGTTTGTATTTGCTAAATTAGGTGCTTTAAACACGCCACTAATCTTATACAATCACGTTAGCTACATTTAAAAATGACCGAAATTTTAAAGAAATATTTAGTTACAAAATGGTGGATTCCGATATTACTTTTTGGAATTTCTATAATTATTTTCATTAGCGGAGCAATTCTTCCAAATACTAACTTTGGATATTATACTGTCTTATTTTTTGGAATTGTATTACTGATTTCAACAATTTGGCAATTTTTTAAAGGTAAAATAGCTATTGGATTTTTTCAATTATCAATTCTGATTACACCATTTCTCATCCTTGAATTTATGGTTTATTTGTTCGCAGGAATGATGGACAAACCAAATGGTGAATTAGCATTAGATAGAATACAGCCACTAATTAAAGAAAAAACGGATTTGATTATCCCAAAGGACTTTGAGGTTTTGGAAAACTTAATCGAACATACTGAAGGTGCTTTTGACTCTGATTATTCTATCGGACTGACAATTGAATATAAAGAACCCGATGAGGAAAATATTGTAGAGCAAATTCTTAAAAGTGCGGAATTGGAATCGGATAAAGGTTCGTGGAAAAAATACGACAGTGGATTTGATTTTGAACATAATTACAACGAAATAAATAGAGCTGAACCGTTTTATTTCAAAGTAGATACTTTAAACAATAAAATGGAATTGAATTTAAGTCACTTATAAATAAAAAAACCAGTTGCCAACAAAGTACTGTGGTAAAAAACAAATAAAAACTCATTAATTTATCTCTAAAACACTTCGGTAAGTTTGATCATAAACCAATCCTGATTTTGCAATAGCAAATGCTTGTTTTAATAACTTATTACAAACTGCTATTAGGGCTAGTTTTTTACTCTTTCCTTTAGCTACTAATCGCTCATAAATTGCTCTGCAAGCTTTGTTGTATTTACAAGTAAAAACTGCTCATAAATAATAAATTCCGAAGCTTCCCATTCCCTATTTTACTAATTCTGCTCCGTCCTTTTACGCTACTTCCACTTTTAAACGGCGGTAGAAATTGTGCTCCGGAACACGAACTCTTAACTGAAACTGATTGAATAATTTCTCTTGATAGTCTTTTTTGCCTTGTATATACTAAAATACGAAACTTCTTCATTATATTCGAGTTGTGCAACAGGCACAATGGCTATAGTTCATTGCTTCGGATTTTTCTGCCGAAAAATCCTGCACTTTTACTATCTTCGGTTCACGGCGGAAAATCCTCACGGATTTTCACGCAACGAAACCATAACCAAACACGTTAGCGACAATTTTGAAGAACACCCAACATATAAACGAACATCGAATTAACAAATGAAGAAAAGACCCATAAAATGGCATGAGGATTTTTTTATAGGTGGTTTGTTAACAGCATTTTACTTAATGTTGCTCTTTAATGGATTCTCTTATTTGATGACAAATTATATTTTAGATGGAGATTTAAGTAACAAAATGTCAAAACATAATGGTTTAATAGCTATTATCTCTTTGGTGGAAAATGGTTGGTGGAAATATCCTTTGATTTTGTTTATTGCATTTATCTCTTTAATACAGTTTAAAACTGGATTACTAAAGCTTTTAGGATATGATTATTTTCTTTCATTTACTACCATAGTAGAATTTGCTTATTCTGATTATTTCCCATTTATTAAAAACATGGACAAGAAGAATAAGGCACACCAATATATTACAATAAAAAAGCATGATTTAAGAGGTAATGTAATAAAAGAGGATTCGTACTTAAGGGGGAAATTATCAAGAAGGAAAACTTTTAAATATTCTAATACCAATGTTCTTATTGAAGAAAATCATTATCATACAATAAACCTAAATCTTGAGCATAAGCAAAAGATTGTTTATGAATACGAGCAAGTAAATAATCTTAAAAGAAAGAAGATTGTATACGATTTTTATAGATATGGTAGAAATGGATTTGCTGGGTACCATAAATACTATTATAAAAACGGACTGTTGGATAAGGAGGAAATTTTTAATCATAAAGATTTACTCCAAGGGAGATTTGTTTGGCAAAGACTATCTGAAAAAGTTATTGTAAAACTAAGATATGAGACAAAGAAGAATGCTGAACGAATTGCTCAAATAAATCGAGAAACTTATGATGAGAATGGTAATCAAATTAAACTTGAGCTAAATCTCTCACCGAAAAGGGCTACTGATTATAATTTTTCCTCAGTTAAAGAATGTGAGTATGATAAAGATAATTTGTTAATTAGAGAGAACGATATTAACTATGAATACCTGAAAGATATCGATGGATTTTGGTATTATAAAAAGACAATTAAGGATGGTGAAGCAACATCATGTGTTTATAGAAGTAAAAAAAGCCGCTAACAAGCGGTCCTAAAACATTGCGCAGATAGTGCTATATTTGAACGAAACAACATTTAATCAGCGGTTTAACGGGTTGATAAGTTTGTGCTTCGAAATGTGCAACGTTTCATACCGCAGGCTGTTGGTGGTAATTTGAAAATGCGAAAAACCAAGAAAATTTTTAGGTCGATTTTAATAATTGTAATTCTATTTTTATCACAAAATAGTTTTGCAAGTCCTCAAATGCCAGATTACATAATTTACAAAGGAGATACAATTCCGATTTATAATTTAATACTTGAAAAATATTTTCAGAAAATAGAAAAGTCTGATAAGGGAAGTTTATTCGGACTAAAATTTAGAGAAAGTGCTTCTTTAAATTGTTGGAGAGGTTATCAAGCAATTTATTTGATTGAAAATGACAGTTTATTTCTTAAAAACATTATTGAATGTGGAGAACGAAAAATTGACCAATCAGCATCTGAAAAAAGAATTAATGAAATTTTTGGCAATAAGCAAATCAACGGAAAAGTATTTATAGATTGGTTTTCTGGCAATTTTACTATACCAAATGGAGAATTATTGAGATGGGACGGAGTTTTTCATAAAACATTTGAAAATGAAATATTGATTGAAGTACAAAGTGGAAAAGCTCGTAAGGTTTCCAAAATTGAGAATTATGTAGATGACCCAAAACGAATTAATAGAAAATATGGAGATACACTTTCTAAAGTTATGTTCAATGAATTATCTAAACTAAACTGGATAAACAAAAAAGACTTTGATTGCTCTGAAAAATATCTTGTTACAATTGGAAAAAAAGGAGAAGTTACCAAAGTAATTATGCCTGAATATCAAACGAAAAAGGAAATAAAGGAATTTTGGGAACGAAATGAATATAATTTTTGTCTTAAAACTGTTATGAAAGGCTTGCGAGATTTGAGATTTGACATTCTAAAAATGAATGGCAAACCGATTGAGGAAAGTGTTTATTTGGAAATTTGGATTGAAGATAATGGAAAAATTGCAAATTGGACTGAATAAAAAACTTAAGCCGTATAAAAATAATGCTTAGTTTAGTACTTAATCAAAGGTCAATGCGTTTTGCTAGCTTCTGATTTTCCTTCGGAAAATCCTCGCACACAAAACCGCACTATTCTTATACAATCACGTTACCCAACATTAAAAAAACAGACAGCAATGTTTTGGAATAAGTGGAAAAAGAAAAATACATCTGAGTTTAAATGCTCTACTTGCGGAGAAATCCACGAAGGATTACCTGCTCTTGGTTTTAAAACACCTTTTCATTACCATATTCTGACCGAAAATGACAAAATAGATATTTCGGAAATTGACAATGACTTTTGCATAATTAAACATGCCGACCAAACCGACAGGTTTATTCGGACAACTTTAAGAATAAAAATAAATGATGCCTGTGAAGACTTGGATTACGGGATTTGGGTTTCATTAAGTGAAAATAATTTCAACGAATATAAATCGGAATTCAAACACAATATAGATGGAAAAGTATATTTTGGGACTATTTGTAACGAGATTTCAGATTACCAAGAAAGCACTTTGGGTTTGCATGTCAATGTAAATACTAAAAGTGGCGGAATAAGACCAGAAATTGTACCCCATAAAACGGAACATAAACTGATTTCGGACTGGGAAAACGGAATTTCTCTATCTGAAGCGAAAAATAGAATAGAACGAATGATAAAAAACGTTGGGTAACACCGTGTATAATTCATTGCTTCGGATTTTTCTGCCGAAAAATCCTGTACTTTTACTATCTTCGGTTTATGGCGGAAAATCCTTGCGGATTTTCACGCAACGAAACCATACACAATCACGTTGGCAACCATAAAAAAAGACACACTGCAAATATGAAACTTCAATACATACTTATAATTATGATTTCACTTTTTTCATCATGCAAAGGAAAAAATAGAGATGTTCCTGAATGGGCTAATTTCTTTGACAAAGAAGAATACAATTGCTTCATTGACATAGTAGAGGATTACTTTAAACAAAAAAACTTCAAATTTTCGATAAATGCCGGCACTGTGATTGTTGAGAATAATGATTTTGGATTTAATAATCTTGGATTGGTTAATCTTGCGCAGATTTGTAAACAAGAGAAACGAAATGACTGGAAAGAAATAATTGCAGACCATTTCAATAGAATGATTGAAGCAAACAAATTTGATACTGAATTCAACAAGAAAATTAATGACTTCGAACAAATTAGACAATACATTGGTGTGAGACTTTATCACAAAGAATATATTGAGACAGTTGGAAAAGAAAATACTGTTTATAAAGAGCTAACAAATGAAATTGTCGAATTGCTTGTTTTTGACTTACCTCATACTGTAACCAGTATAAAACCTGAGAATATTACTAATTGGAACAAACAAACTGATGAGTTATTTGATTTAGGATTTAAAAATATTAAAGCAAACTACCCTCTTGAAATTTCTCAACAAGACATGCAGGATTATAAAATTTGGTTTATCCAAAGTGACCATGTTTTTGCTTCAAATATTTTACTTGACAACGATGAAATTAAAAAATATACTGGTAAATATGGGGCTTTGATTGGTGTACCTCATAGACATGCTGTGATTCTATATCCGATTAATGATTTAGAAGTTGTCAAAGCAATTAATTCATTAATAGTAATTATTAGCGGAATGAATAACGAAGGTCCAGGTTCTATCAGTGATAAGTTATATTGGTACAATGCCGGAGATTTTACAGAATTACCATATAAAATTGAAGACAAAAAATTACAATTCTATCCCCCAGATAATTTCGTGCAGACATTAAATGGATTAAAGGAATAGAAATCAAAGAATTACGGTTGCCAACAATGTATATACAAAATAGGCGAGATAGTAGTAAATTCAACGGTTGTAGCCCGCTTCAACATCGTAGCGGTTTGATAGGTTTGAAGCCCGCAATCGCCCACATTGCATATACTAAACGTTGTAAGTAATATGAAATACAGACTTCTTTTAATAATTCTAACTTTAATTTCGTGTAAATCCGAACCCAAAAAACCTGTCGAATTAAGAGTGAATTCAAACGGAATTGAAATTCACGAATCGACAAAACCTCAAAAGGAAATTGAATGTGCTTTATCGGAATTAAAAAAGACAACGGATTATAAAAGTGAACTAAAAAAGTACGCTGAAATAAATGGAGATACTTTAATAGAAATTGAGAAAAAGAAAATCGGAATTAATAATTACAGAACGGTTTTTGAAATTAGCGAATTTGAGCAAAATTTATGGCTACTGATTGAAAAAGAAACTGAAACTGACTCAATTCTGATTCAGCACGAAGATTTTGTGGAATATCTCTTTACTGTAGAGTCCGAATTTGATTTAGACAAATGTGAAATAAAAAAAACTGAAACGGAATATTTTATGAGCGGAGAAAAAGAGAAAACGGAATTTAAAACAATAAAAATCTAAAAAATACTACTTACAACAATGTATAACCGCAATTACGGCGGATTCGACTACGTCCAAATCCACTCGGAATTGCTAACGCCAGTACTAAACCGAAAATCATTAACTTTAATCCCGTAACTGACGGTTATACGATACCGTTGCCAGCAAGTTTAAGAAACATCCTACATAACAATAATAGACATGAAAAATATTGAGATTATAAAAAAACTAAAGGAATCGACATTTACCGACGAGGATGGTGAGGATTATACGCTTGACTTTCAAGATGGACTTACAGATTCTGAAATTGAGGAACTGACTCAATCTTTTCCAAATAATATGATTGACTCAGAAATTAAAGAAATTCTCAAAGAAACTCGTGGATGGGAAGGTTATGGATTAGAGCAGGTTGATTTTTCTTCAATTGGACAATTTGGATTTCTTGAATTGACCCCGAATTCAATAACTCTCGGACATGACGGATTTGGAAACTTTTGGATACTTGATATATTGACTGATGGTTCATTAGGACATGTTTATTATGCTTGCCATGACCCTGCTGTTTTGATAAAATACTCAGATAATTTAAATGGATTCTTAAAAAGCTTGATTGAATTTTATGAATCACCATCGGAAAATTATTTAAACGAGATTCATGACAATACAGCTTTCGAGATTTGGAAAAATGGCGGCAAACTGATTGAAAAAGCTGATTTTATTACAGACAATAAAGAGTATTCTGAATTTTTAAGCGATTTCGATGGAGACGACTGGATAATTGCTGATTTAAGAAATGCTAAAGATAAAGATGGTTTTGCTTGGGGTAAATTTGGCCCTAATAACTTGACAAAAAGACATCCAATAGACTTGATTTGGGTGATTAAGAAAAAGAACAAAGGATTCTTTGGAAGACTATTCGAAAATAAAACCAGCTGGCAACAATGTGTATAGTGCATAAGGGTTTCAGAGGTTTTCGAGCGGCATCACCCGCTTCAAATTTGGGTGGTAATTTGATAGGTTTGAAGCCCGCAATCCCTTACGACACCATACACTCAACGTTGGCAGTAATTATGAAACACCTGTACATATTAACGATTTTCATTTTCATTTTGGGCTGTAAGAATGATATCTATTCTGACAAAGAAAAAATTGTTACCACAAAAGACGGAAATACAAATGTGTTTTATAAAAACTCGTTTGAAAATGAACTCATTAAAGACTCAATTGCTGCTTTGGACTTTGACAAAGGGATTGAGCAAAGTTCTCGACTGAATTTTAAAAGTGCTAGAGAATTTTATGAATCTGCAAATAAACTAGAACCCAATAATACAATTATAATTAATGCTCTTGGGAATGTTAGTGCTGACCTTAAAGACTTTAATAAATCTTATGAATACTTTAAAGAATCTCTGCGGATTGATAGCCTTGACGCAATAACCTATTTGAATTATGGATTTGCAAGAGCAAGAAACGATGAATTTAATAAAGCTATTGAACTATACAAGAAAGGAATTAGTCTCGAAAGAAGTGGAGAAAAAAGAGGTTATTTTCATTATAATATGTCACGTGCTTACTATCAATTATATGATGATGAAAATGCTAAACTTCACATTAATAAATCAATTGAATTGGTTAACGACGAAGTTTTGAAAAAAGAAATTTTGAAATTCAGAGAAACAATAAATGAAAAATAACTACTGCCAACACCGTGTAAAAAACATTGCTTATTTTAGTTCAATCGTTTGGTCGTTGCTCGTTTGCTAGCTTCAGATTTTCCTTCGGAAAATCCTAGCACACAAACAAGCAACGTTCCTTACACAATCACGTTGGCGGTAATTTGAACAAAGTACCAAATCCAATAATATTTATCAATTGAAAAAATAAATTTATTTATGAAAAAATTGCAAACCCTTATCTTTCTTTTTTATACAATGCATGGCTTAAATGCCCAAAATTGGGAGTGGGTGAAAAGTTTTAATAATAATACTGGAAATTCATACACAAGCTATGAGCGTTATAATCAAGAATATATAAATAATATAGCTATTGATTTAGAAGGTAATATCTATTCAATTGACAATTTCACCAATACCTTGATTTTGGGTTCAACCACTTTGACAAGTGCTGTGAATGGTACAAATATTTTTATTGAAAAAATCTCCTCAAATGGTGATTGGGTTTGGGCAAAACAATCAGGTGGGAGTGGTACTGGAAATGCGACAGCAAAATGTATTTTTGTTGATAATTCAAATAATACATATATAGGTTTAGGGCATAACGGAAATGTTAGTTTCGGAAGTTATTCATTTAACACAACTGATTATAATCCTATCATTGCAAAACTATCTCCAAATGGAAATGTATTATGGGGTATAAATATTTCTGGATGGGATGATGGTGCTTTTATTAATAGCATTGTTGCAGATAAAGATGGAAATGTTTACGTTTCAGGTGAATTTGAAAGACGAGTCATAATTGCTCCAACGAGAACATCAAAAATAACGATAAATAGCTTTGATTTATATGAAAACCCTCCATATGAAAGGGATGTTTTCATTGCAAAAATCTCACCTACGGGAGATCCAATCTGGGCAATTAATGTCGGAAGTGCGGATGGTTCTGAAGAAACCTTTAAAATGGATATTGATGCCAATAATTATTTATATATAATTGGCACCTTTCGTGAAGACATAGATGGAAATAGCCAAAGCCCATCAATTTTTGGTGATATAAATATTGATTTCATTAAAGAATCTAAATACATAGCAAAATTAAATACTGATGGCCAATTTTCATGGGTTTATCCTCTTACCGATGACAATTCTATTGGTTTGGATTTAGTTGTAGACAATAATGAAAATATTTATTGTGTTGATAACAAAGGGTTTTTAAATAAAATAAGTCCTGATGGCCAGCTTGAATGGTCGAAAGGTATTGGCAATGATTCAACCAATTACGCCATAGGTACTGCTATAACAACTGATAGTTCAAATAATGTATATATCGGTGGTTCTTTTTATGATACAGTTGTTATTGGGCAGGATATTTTAATATCTCCAATTTCACCAAATGGCAGTCCACAGGAAAGAACTTTTTTAGCTAAAATAGACGAATTAGGTAATTGGGAATATGCGTTTGAAAACAATACTAGCAATATCAAGTCAATTGCTAATTCAAATAGAATTAAAGAAATAAAAGCTGTTAAAGAAGACCAATTAATAGTTTCTGGAGATGGTTATTTGGAAGACGAATTAATCTTTCGAGGTAAAGTGACTCATCAATCTCATGTCGGGGATAATAATGATTTAAATATTAGTGTATACCCCATAAATGAAGCAAGAGGAGGCTTTAATTCTTCTTACAGAATTGTATTTAATAATGTTGGAACTACTCAATTGGATGGAGATATAATGTTTAAATTTGACAACAGTAAGTTAACTTTTTTAAATTCAAGTCAAGTAGTAGATTCGCAAAATTCAAATAGTTTATCATTCATTTATAATGGATTAGCCCCAAAGGAAAGTAGATTTATAGATTTAAATTTTGTTGTAAATTTCATATCACCTGAAACAGAAGAGACATTGAGTTTTGAAACAAGTATTAACCCAATAATTGACGATTTAACTCAAGAAGATAATGTTTTCACATTTAATCAACCTATTGTTAATTCATTTGACCCAAATGATATATTGGTAATAGAAGGAGATAAAATATTACTGGAAAATTCAGATGAATATCTCCACTATATAATTAGATTTCAAAATATAGGCACAGCTTCTGCAATTAACGTTAAGGTAAATAACTTATTTGATTCCAATTTAGATTGGACAACTTTTCAATTAGAAAGCTCTAGTCATTCTCTTAATATAGAAAGAGTTTATGGTTATGATATTTCTTTTATTTTTAACGGAATTAATCTTCCAGATAGTACTTCAGATGAACCAAACTCGCATGGATTTATTGCCTACAAGATAAAACCTAAAAAAAATATAACAGTTGGAGAATTTGTACCCAATGAAGCTGATATATATTTTGATTTTAATCCAGCTGTACCGACAAACCTTGTCAATACTGAAGTAGTAAGTACTCTAGGAGTAAGCGAAACTAATTCAAGTCCTATTTATTTATACCCAAATCCTACATCAAATATTTTAAACGTTAAATCAAATAGTCCTATTTCTAAAATTTATGTTTATAACTCTTTGGGACAAAAAGTTATTTCTTTTTTTAATCAAAGTAAGGTTGATATTTCTATTTTAAATAAAGGTCTTTATTTTGTTGAAATTTATAATGACTCTGGAAGAAAACTTGTAAGCAGATTTATAAAGAAATAAGCTGACTGCTGAATGACTATAATATTTTTTAAGTTACATCACATAATATCTAATATTTTTAAAAAAAAGTACACTAAATTATTATTAAAAAACTACCGCCAACACAGTATATAAAAAATTGCTACTTTTAGCTTAACCAAAGTTTGTTGCTTGTTTGCTAGCTTCTGATTTTCCTTCGGAAAATCCTCGCACACAAACACGTAACTTTCCATATACATAAACGTTAGCACACATTAAAAACCAAAAATTAAATTTACATGAAAACAAAAAACACCTATATTATTTTAATAATTCTTATTGGAATCATTTATTCTTGTTCAAATGATGATAATCCAAATCAATCAACTCAATTTAGATTTTTAGGCTTTGAAAAGGATGTTTTACTTCCTGCTATCAATTCTAGAGAAATTACTTTTTTTGGATTAGATTTTGATGAAAACCTGAACAATTGGGAATTAAATTTAGTAAATCAGGATAACAAATCATTTCTTGCAAATATTACTTCTATATCTAATACTACCTTTGGTTTCAGAAATGGCAAAAGGTTACAAGAAATAAAATTTAATGCACCCGCTTTTGGTAATGGTGAATATTCAATAGCTATTACAAACAAGTCAACTGGTCAAACTTATACTGACACTTTTTTAGTAAGAAGTAATGTTTTTAATAAAATAGAGTATCAATATCAATCTTCCTATAATCTTACAGCTTCTGTTGACGTTACAAACGACTTATATTATTTTCATAATATCACAAAGACTATAATAAGCGATATTAGTACAAATAATATCGTTGGTATTAATTTGCAAAATACAAGTACATTTTCGGAAATAGATTTAGATTATTCTATTACTGCCAATAATAGAGTTCAATTTATAATCCCGCCTTCAGTAAACCCGGGAACATATTATTTATCGGTCAAGTATAATAACTTAATAAATTCTTATTTTGAAAAAGATATTTTGGTTTTAGAAGAGCAATCTCCAATTATTAATTCTATAAACAAGAACACTTTTGAAGGAGGCGAGACAATGACCATATCAGGTAGTAATTTCAGGTATAAAGTTAATTTTGATTTGCTCCCTATAAATGATTTATTTGACCCTTTTCCAAACTCGGCCTTGATTTTTAGAGATAATACAGGTACTGGTGAAGAATTTATTTCTCCTTTCGAGTCTGACCTTACTTATAATTATATAAATTCTTCAGAAACAGAAATCAATTTCCCTATACCTACGGAACAATTTTTTACAACTGGAACTGATAGCCAAGGTGATTTTTTTGAAGGAGAAGTTATCGTTAGAAGTGGACCATATTTAAGTGAGCCTATTTCGATTAGAATTAATTATTAAATCCCAAATATAAAAAACGTGTGCTAACAATGGTAGCCGTTGCACAAGCCCATAATTTTCAAAAACAAGATACAAAAACGTCCTTTTTTAAGGGCGTTTGTTGTTTTTGAATGTGATTACAATATAAATTCTAAATCATTATTTGGGCTTATAAAGGCATTTATAACAGCCTTAAAATGGTAAAAAACAAGGCGTAGACTTGCCGCCCCA
>JBNKOE010000014.1:0-135252 GCA_050294475.1 Algibacter sp.
AAAACTGGCCTTGATAGCCGTTGCAAACAAACTATTGAAACAGGCATTTGCTATTGCAAAATCAGGAAGGCCGTACGATGAAAACTTTGTTTCAAAATTAGCCTAAAATTGCTTGTTTTTTAACTCAGTTCTTTGTTGCCATTAGTTTTTTATTCCGCTTTTGTTTTTACCGGAACTAAAAATTTATGATTGAAATTTTCTCCGTTTTCAATTCGTTCGGTTACTTGTATTTCCAATTTTCCATTCACAAGAGTTTTTTCAATCGGAGTTATTGTAAATCGGAAACCACTTTTATCGGCTTGATTTACCATAATTCCTGGTCCGAAAACGATGAACTTTTGGTTGTCTATATTTTCAGTTACAAAATTTGCTTTGGTCGGTTTTCCCACAACTAAATATTCCTCATTGTTTTCTAGAACCATTTCTACTTTTTTGTCCGCTTTTGAGTAAACAAAATCCGATTGCGTTTTATTTCCGCAGCTTGCTAAGGTCAGAGTTATTATTCCGCAAACTATGTAGTTCAAAATCCTAATTTTCATTTAATTTCTGTGTTTCTTCATCATCAATGTTATAAATGATATTTAAATCTTTATTTTCTCTTATAAAGAAATACATGCCTGCGGATAGAAAGAACCATAATAAATAGGACTCAAAATCCGTTGATTTTCTCCAAAATATTTGTCGAATAATCCAAAACCAACAATAGAAGTTAGCTGACCAAACATATATTTTTTTACACCAAAATTCTATATTTTTATAATTAGATTTAAACGAATTATTTTTCATCGGTTTATTAGATTTCATTATTTTTTAATCAATCCGCTATTTTTTTTAATTAATGGCAACGGCTCAGTATATGAAAAGTAGCGCTGAAAATAAGCTGTTACTTTTCGGATGAAACACAAGCCGAATTTTTAAATTTTACTATTTATCTTTTTACTTGGAAATTGTCAAATTTAAAAATTTGGCAACTTTCCAAAAACGCCCAAACCTTTGTATTAGCAATGACTTGCGCTATTTTTTATATACATTGTTGTGCACCGTTATTTTCTGTTTTCAAATCTTTCTTTCACTATCGACAGTAATTTATTTTCTGTTTCCAACATTGTCTTTTTTATAAATTCAAATATTTGCTTATTCTCTTTAATTAAAAAATCAGACGAACTCCATTTGAAATTTTTAATGATTTCTTTGCGAGTCCAATCTGTTTCATTATATTCTGTGAAAGCATAAAAGAATTTAATGTCTTTCTTCGAAATTATAAAGGTTAATAATAATGCGTGTTGTTTTAGGTTTGGAAACAATGGCACAAAATCAATTGTAGCATATTTAAAAGGAATATCTAATTGTTGCTCAAATCCTTTTAAATCACTTCTATATTTAGTGACAATCTTGTTACCTCTCATCATACTAGCTAAACTTTGTCCAAAAGGGTTACCTCTTGTTTCTTCTTCTTGATAAGGTATCTTGTCATAATCAGCTCTGGCAAAATATTCGTTTGGATTGTCCTCTAACCATCTAGCAATTAAAGTTCCTTTTGGTAAATACCGTAAATTATGTTCAAACGCATTTTTATAGCTGTAGAGCTCTTTCAGTTCTGTCTGTAAATCCGTTGTCTCTATTAAATGCTTTATTTCATTAAGAAGCGTTTCGACTTCGTCTTTATTTGAGTAGATTTCAGCATCTTTTTTAATCTTTTCTATATAAGAGTTATATACAACTACTTCTTCCTCTTTTGAATTGTCAGTTTCTTTATTAGACTCTTTTACATACTTTGATATTACTTTTTGTAATTCTGGTGATGTGTCTAGAAATCTTTCGGTATGGTCAGCTTGAGTTATAAAAAAGGGTGTTTGTTCTGTACTTTTTTCAAACTCGTCTGAAATGTAATCAATAATATCTTTATATCTAATTGATGGCTTGTCGCTTTTATCTATAGCTTTTAAGAAACTCTTGGTGAAATCGCTTAATTCATTATTTTGATAAGAATATTGAGATGTCATACTTGAATGTAAAAAATAACACTTGTCAAAACTGTCAGCTGTTTTGTGATAGTATTTTTCTACAATATTAGTATTTCCTTTGATGTATGAAACTCCTGATTGACAAGCATCAATAACCTTTGTTACCATTTTAGGTTTGATACTTTTTATCATACTATCTATTTCCGAATTCTGAAGTGAGGTTTGTCTTTTTTGATTTTCATCAAAATCGGAAAGTATATAATAAAATTCATTGCTTATAAAACTTCCGTGACCTGAAAAGTAAAAAAATAACTCCTCTACATCTTGACTTTTCCAATCTTCAAATAATTTTGATAGCTCAGATTTGATTTTGCTACTTTCAACATTTTTCTCAAAAATCTTAATCTCGTCAAATTCTTTAGAGGTGTTTAATACTTCTGAAATTGCTTTGATGTCATTATCACAACCAGGTAGATTGTTGTAATGTTCGTATTCACTAATTCCGATTAATATTCCTATTCTCATTTATTCGGGAAGTTTGTTTTAATGGTGCACAACGACTCGAATATGGGGCGTTTGGCATTTCAATGCTCCAAGCTATCAAACCGCTATATATTTTATTAAATGTTACCATGTTCAAAATTAGCACTTTCCGCCAAATGACCTATATTTATTGTTGTGTGTTCGCCTTTTTTATTGTTCATTATCATGTTTCCACCAGTCTTTTCCGTGTACTTTCTTTAGTTCTAGCGTATAGTTAATTCTCTTTCTTATTTCTTCAAAATCATTTTCCTGACATATTCCTAATCTTAGAGTCTTCTTTGGAACATTTGAGAATTTCCCAGTTGCAACATGCAATTCTTTTATTATTTCAGGAATCAATTCTTTAAATTCAAATATACATGTGTGTTTATGTCCATGTTCTATTGAATCTATAGGAAACCAACCTTCATATATTGATTGTGTCAAAACAAAGTTGGTTATTACAAATCTTTTGGGATTATCAAGGTCAAAAATGCAATTAAATCGTTTTGGAATCGTAAAGTCAGCATAGGCATACAATGTGAATAATGCTATCTCGTTATTCTGTCTCTTCCAGTTTATAAACTTTTCATAACTATCTCCCTTATCCATCTTTCTGGATTCAGCTCTCGAAATACATTCTCTTTGCCAAATCGCAACTGACTCATCCGAAAATATTTCTTCTGCAAATAAATATCTTTCTTGTGGTTTACATTCTTGTTCACTTCTCATTTACGACTTGGTCTTTAGGTGACACACAACGGTCTCGTATAACCGTCAGTTACGGGTTAATATGCGTTAATTTTCGGTTTATCACAGGCTTTAGCAATTCCGAGTGGATTCGGACGTAGTCGAATCCGCCGTAATTGCGGTTATACATTGTTGGCAGTAGTTTTTATTTTTCCCATTATTCCCTCGTTAGTGTTTTTGTCAATAAATCCGCTTTCTAATCCAGACCTAATGTCCAAATTCTGATGTTCAATTATATTTTCTCCAAATTCGAATTTGTTCCGTATTTTTTTTAAGTCAAACACTTTGTCAAAATAAATCCAATCCGCTTTACTTTCAGACCAGGCTTTTCCGTAAAATGTAATTCTCGTATTTTCCTCAATTAATTTTTTCGCTAAACGTTTCAATTCAGCCGAACGAATTGAGTTAGAAAAGTCAGAGAAGTAATTCTCAAATTCAATTAATTTTTCTCCGATTTTAAATTCATAACCGAGGCTGTCAACAACAATTCTGCTTAAAATTCCATTCAGGTCAGAAACAGATTGTAATGAATTCAAATTCCGATACAATGATTTTAGAATTCCATTGTCAGGATTCCGTTTGATTTCAGAATCTAATTCCGATAATAATTTGTCTTTTTCAGTTTTAAAGTTCGTCATTTTCAAATTACTGCCAACGGTCTCGGCTATGAGTAGTTACGTGGGTTAGCACTTAACTTTGCAGGTACACACCAAACTGAAAATCCGCAAGGATTTTCAGAAGAAGGCGAGATCAAGCAATTACTTATAGCCATTGTTGTAACCAGTACTTTATTCAATGTATTTATAAAATGTAATATTCTTATTGGTCAAATCTAATTTTACTAATCCGCTTCTAATTCCCATATAAACATTTTCGTTATCAACTACCGCAATTGAATTCGGATATAAACTTGACCAAAACGTATTTTCAAAAATCAATTCTTTTTTAAAATCCTTAACAACATAAAAATTTTGATGTGTAGCTATTAATAACTTATTTCCATAAATCCTAAAAGCCTCTGGTGCATCGTCAAATTCCATTATGTTTTTGTATGCAAAATTCTCTCCGTCTTTTTTTAATTCAAAAATTGCTCCTCCGCTATAAGATAAATGGGCAAGTCCTTCTATAAAATAGATTTTGTCATTAAATTCAAAAACGAATTTGATATTTCCTTCTTTTATTTCTATTTCTTTTTTGTCTTTACCGCTCGGAACAAATGATAATTTTCCGCCCCATTCTCCTCGATTAATTCCGATTAATTTTCCACCATCTATTTTTAATTCCGCTGTATTTCTTTCTTTTACTTTTTCGATATTCAGTTTATTGTCAATGATTTTTACGCCAAATTCATTTCGAGCGTGATTCAATTCAAACCATTTGTCAGTACTGACTTTTGGTATTTCAGTTTCGACAAAGTTTTTTGGAATTTCAACTTGAATTTGAGCACAAGCAGTCAAATTTATAAGTAGAAAGACAATCATTAAAGTTCTGTTCATCGTTTTTTCTCGTATTGGTTACAACAATTGGATATAGACAATTGTCTATATCCTTCCAAAGGTACAATTGTCTATATCCACATTATAAAAAACTAAGATAGTAAATCTTTTGTTTCCGTAAGCGATTTATTAGCTACATACGTGTAAATTTCTGTCGTTTTAATAAAACTATGTCTTAGTATATATGGTGTTATTTATTTATTCCAGCTTTTTTAGCTGCTGTAGAAATAATATTTAAAACACTTGTAACACTATATTTGTTTCCTTTTTACCCTTCAAATAGATATTTGTCGGGACAGTATTCTTTGTGATATTATACATAGGGGCATTGGATAATTCCCCTTGCTACCGCTAGTTTGCAACTAGTAGTTATATTCTTCACATCGCTTCCCTAAACTTCACTTAGAGACAATATAAAAAACCTAAAAGAGATTCCTGCCTGCTCAGGAATTTATTACCCCAACCAACCTTCACGATCCAAACTTCTATACTGAATCGCTTCACTAATATGCGAGCCATTAATAGCTTCAACACATTCTAAATCGGCAATGGTTCTAGACACTTTAAGTATTCTATCGTAAGCACGTGCCGATAAATTTAAACGCTCCATAGCTGTTTTTAAAAGTTGCTTAGATGCGTCGTCTAATACGCAATGTTTTCTTATTTGCTTCACATTCATTTGCGCATTGTAATGCACAGTATCAGACTCTTTAAAGCGTTCGGTTTGAATTTCTCTAGCTTTGGTAACACGTTTTCTTATTTCTACCGAGGTTTCACTTTTTCGCTCTTCTGATAATTTTTCAAAAGGCACTGGTGTGACTTCAATATGAATATCAATTCTGTCTAAAAGTGGTCCTGAAATTTTACTTAAATAACGTTGCATTTCGGCAGGACTTGAAGTTACAGGTGCATTAGGATCGTTAAAATAACCACCTGGACTCGGATTCATACTCGCTACCAACATAAACGACGATGGATAAGTCACTGTAAACTTTGCTCTTGAAATCGTAACTTCTCTATCTTCTAACGGCTGACGCATCACTTCTAAAACCTCACGCTTAAACTCTGGAAGTTCATCTAAAAACAACACACCATTATGCGATAAGGATATTTCTCCTGGTTGCGGATAACTACCTCCTCCAACAAGTGCGACATTTGAAATTGTGTGATGTGGACTTCTAAAAGGACGTTGTGCCATCAACCCTGTATCTTTTACACGACCAACAACCGAATGTATTTTTGTAGTTTCTAAAGCTTCATGCAAAGTCATTGGTGGCAGAATACTAGGTAAACGTTTTGCTAACATGGTTTTTCCGGCTCCTGGAGGACCAATTAAAATAATATTATGTCCGCCAGCTGCTGCAATTTCCATACAGCGTTTAATACCTTCTTGTCCTTTAACATCGGAAAAATCAAACTCTGGGAACTCTAGATTTTTTTCAAATTCCTCACGTGTATTTATTATGGTTTGTTCTAAGGGTTCGCCTTTATCAAAAAAGTTGATAACTTGTTCAATATTTTCTACACCATAAACTTCCAAATCGTTAACAATAGCGGCTTCTTTAGCATTTTCAGCAGGAAGAATAAAACCTTTAAAGCCTTCTTCTCTAGCTTTTACAGCAATAGGTAAAGCACCTTTTATAGGCTGTAAACTACCATCTAATGAGAGTTCTCCCATTATTAAATACTTTTCTAAATCTTCGGCTTTAATTTGATTTGTAGAAGCTAAAATTCCAATGGCTAAAGTTAAATCATATGCTGAGCCTTCTTTACGTAAATCGGCTGGCGACATATTAATTATAATCTTTTTTCCTGGAATTCTATAACCGTTATTTTGAAGTGCAGCGGCTATTCTAAAATTACTCTCTTTAATAGCATTATCTGGCAAACCTACCAAATGATAACCAACTCCTTTATCTACATTAACTTCAACAACAACTGTTGAAGCTTCTACACCGAAAACGGCACTGGCAAAAACTTTTTTAAGCATATAAATATTTTACTGTTTAAATGTAAGAAATGTATTTTAAAAATCACTAAAACTATTTCTTATATAATAAAAAAACAAATAACTAAAATTTCGTCAAGATATCTATTGAGTTAAAAAATATTTACCGAATTAAATGCTTTATTATTACATTGCAGTTAGAATGAAAAAAAGAACCACAATAAGAGATGTTGCTAACAAACTAAAAGTTACAATTTCTACTGTTTCCAGAGCTTTAGACGACCATCCTACAATAAGTGAAAAAACAAAAATACTAGTTAGAAAAACGGCTAAAGAATTAAATTATTCTCCAAATAAAGTTGCTGCAAGTTTAAGAAGCGGAAAAGGAAATTCCATTGGAGTTATTGTGCCTAAAATTAATAGTAACTTTATGTCTAGCTGCATTTCTGGTATTGAAAGCATTGCTTATCCAGCAGGTTACAATCTTATTATTTGCCAATCTAACGAAACATACAAAAAAGAAGTACACAACATACAAACATTAATTGATAGTCAGGTTTCTGGAATCATCATATCGCTATCAAATGAAACAAAAGATTCAAATCACATAAAAAGTATTATAGATAATAAAATACCTTTAGTGATGTTTGATAGAATTTCAGATGACCTAGATGTTGATTTTGTGGTAAATGACGATTATTCTACAACAACAAAAGCCATAAAACACCTTGTAAATCAGGGTTATAAAAAAATTGCTTATATAGGAAACGCTAGTCATGTTTATGTTTACAAAAACAGACTTAATGGTTATCTTAATAGTTTAGAAGAATTAAATGTAGAAAATAACAAAAAATGGATTGCTACAAATATTAACACCAAAGAGGAAGCTTTTGAAGCAACTAAAGAAATGTTTAAATCTAAAGACAAGAATAATTGTCCTGATGCCTTTTTTTGTACAAGTGATATTACTGCATTAGGAATTATACTTGCACTAGAAGAAATGGGAATAAAAATACCAGATGAAGTTGGTGTAATTGGATATGCAAATGATCCGTTTTCTGAAATAATAAAGCCTTCATTATCTTCTATTGAACAATATCCAAAAGAATTAGGTGAAAATTCGGCTAAAATACTGCTAGAACTTCTTAAACGAAAAAGACCTTCTACAAAAGCTCATAAAAAGGTAATAATAAATCCAAGTTTAATTATTAGGGAATCTTCTAAGAGAAAGGCTTAAATTAATTATATTATTTACCCATTAAATACCTCATACCAAGCTCTAAACCTGTAAGTTCTGCTAATCCTTTTACGCGTCCTATTAATGGATATCCAGGGTTAGCTTCTCTATCAAAATCATTTAAAATTTTATGTCCGTGATCGGGACGCATTGGTATATTAAAGTCTAATCTGCCGTTTTGTTTTCTATTAATTTGTTCTTCAATAATAACTTTCATAAGACTAGCAATAGGACCTTTTAAATGATTAGTTTCAAAAAAATCGCCATTACTTAATAGTTTTGTACTCCTTAAATGAAGAAAATGTACTCGACTGGCATGATTTTTAAAAATTGAAGACAAATCATTATCTGTTCTTGCACCAAGCGATCCGGAGCAAAATGTAATTCCGTTATTTAAAGATGGACAGACACTAGCTAACCATTCAAAATCTTCATTACAACTAACAATTCTTGGCAAACCTAACAATGGAAATGGCGGATCGTCTGGATGCACAGCTAAAAATACACCAGATTCTTCAGCTACTTCTATTACTTCATTTAAAAAATATGAAAAGTTTTCTCTTAATTTATCTTTATCTATGCCATTATATGCTGCTAATAATTCATTAAAAATATTCAGATAATTCTTTTCGCCTTCTTTAACTGCGCCATCAATAAAAGACTGGGTTTTAACAATAATATTATAACCTAATTTATCTTTTTCTTCCTCTGAAAGATTATCAAAAACTAATTTAGCTTCTTGTATTTCTTTAGTAAAATAATCTTTTTCTGCATTAGGACGCTTTAATAAAAACAAATCGAATGCTGCAAATAAATTTTTATCAAAATACATGGCTTCTGCTCCATTTTCTAAAACATATTGAATATTAGTTCTAGCCCAATCTAAAACTGGCATAAAATTGTAGCAAATAATTTTAACACCACAAGCACCTAAATTTTTAATGCTTTCTTTATAATTAGCAATAAATTTTTCTCTATTTGGACTCCCCTTCTTTATATCTTCATGAACTGGTAAACTTTCAACAACATCCCAAGTTAATCCATGAGATTCAATATTACTTTTAGTTTTTAAAATTTCATCTACACTCCAAACTTCTCCGTTAGGAATATGATGCAATGCTGTAACAATTCCTGTTGCTCCTGTTTGAGCCATTTCTTTTAATGATATTGGATCTTTTTCTCCAAACCATCTAAGTGTTTTAGTTAGTTTCATTTATATTTTATGTTTTATACACCACTAAAAGAACTAAATCCTCCATCTACAGGAATGACTGTTCCTGTAATAAAACTTGCTGCATCAGAGCACAAAAACTGAACAATTCCGTTTAATTCATTAATATCTCCAAAACGTTTCATAGGAGTTCTTGCTAACACTTTTTTACTTCTTTCTGTATAAGAACCATCTTCATTTATTAAAACTTTTCTATTTTGGTCTCCAATAAAAAACCCTGGAGCAATAGCATTCACTCTAACTTTTTCTCCAAATTTGGTTCCCATTTCCATAGCCATCCATTTAGTAAATATATCAATACCACTTTTAGCAACAGAATAACCAGGCACTCTGGTAATTGCAGAAAGCGTTGCCATAGATGACACATTTATAATACTACCTACACCTTGATTTGCCATAGCTTCACCAAATACTAAACAAGGATATACAGTACCATTTAAATTAAGATTTGTTACTTTCTCAAAATCTGAAATTTTCATATCAAAAACGGTTTGTTCTTCTGTCAAAGTCGCACCCGGTAAATTTCCTCCAGCCGCATTAACTAATATATCTATACGTCCCCATACTTTTAGAATTTTTTCGCGAGTAAGCTTCATTTCTTCAACATCTAAAACATTAGAAACAAAACCTATAGATTCACCGCCCAAAGCTTTTAGCTCTTCAACTTTGTTATTCACGTTTTCTTCTCGAATGTCTAAAACAACAACTTTGGCACCGCTTGTAATTAAACTTTTTGATATACTTCCACCAAGTACTCCACCTCCACCTGTTACGATTGCTACTTTTCCTTCTACGCTAAATGAATCTGTCATATTAATTTGTTTTTTTAATAATATCCAAAAGTATTATTCCTTTTAACAAGAACCAAAACAAACGTTTGTTTTATTTAAAAAATAATGTCGATTATTTAACAAAGAAGAAAACAACTTTGTTTGTAAAGCTTATACAATAAATGACTAAAGAATGAATAATCAAGAACTATGAGAAACTTCCTTTTTAAACTTCTCTACTTCTACTGTATATGAAACCACGATATCTTTATTCATTTCAATATGAACATCATAATTCCCTTTTTTAACAAAACGGTACTTAAAATTTAAAAATCCATTTTCGAAATCTTTAGAAGATACTTTTATTCTTTCATTTCGAAAACCTCCGCTTATAATTAAATAAACCTCATCAATTTTACTTTCATTAGAGATTTTTAAACTAAAATCAACTTTTTCTCCCTCAGAAATTGTTGTTACCAATTTTTGAGGAGACACAGGAATAACTCTATATTTATAACTACTCCCATAAACTAAAGGTGCATTTACAAATTTGTTTATTGTTAACTTATCCTTCAACAACAGCCATTTTTCATCTAATGGAAAATGACTTTTAGAAAACAACTCAGGCTCAGTTAGAAAATAACCATCATTATAATTTTTGATAAATTTATTTTCATTAATATAAAAATAGCCACTAGCCAATGTAGCATCTATAAAATACCATTTATTATTTAGCTTGACTGTATTCCAAGAATGATTAGGTATATCAATTTTACTAACATTTGTATTTACAGTCCTACTATACCCATTTATTATTTCACATGGAATATCTACCAAAGAAGAAAGTTCTTTAATTAAATAAGCATATCCTGAGCAAATGGTTTTCTTATCCTTTAAAAGCCTTTTAAATACCGAAGCTTGCACGTCATTATTCCAATTATAAAATGAAATACTATCGTTTTTAAATTTTTTTCGTTTTCGAATTGTTTTTTCACCAAAAATATAATCGCTCTCTATGTTTGAGCAAACCCAAATATAAATAGCTCTAAACTTTTCTACTTGGGTTTCTAGATTACTCGTTAGCTTATAAGCAAGCAATGGCAAATTATTTAACCTGTGATTTTCTAACGAATGTGATATACTATCCGCTTTATCAAAATTTATATGTTTAAAATCTGATTGCTGAGCATTTAGAATACAAAAGAAAAAGAATGCTAAAAGAGTTAGATATTGTTTCATTTAAAATATCCTTTTTATCTTTTGCCACAATGTAGTCTTGGATTTATATACATTATTAACAGCTACTTCTCCCAATAAAACACAAGAACCTCCTTTCATAATTATATTTAAAGGTGATTGATCCTTTTTAATAACTATATTTTGAGTTTCATACCCTATAAAGCTTACAACCAAAACATCTCCTTCTTTTAGTTCTTTAGGAAATATAAATTCCCCATCAAAATTTGTTGCAACTCCAATATGAGTACCTTTTAAAAGAACATTAACTCCTGGAATTGGGCCTGATTCATCAGAAATAACACCCGTTAATAAATCTTCCTGAATACCATCATTTTTAACTTGATCTTTTTTTGTTTCTTGAGATTGTTCAACAACTTCTATTTTAGGTCTTCCGTTTTGAGCTTGAATATTCTGTAAAGGAATCATTGATAAGAACGCTAAACCAACAATTCTTAAATATTTTAAATTAGTCGTTTTTTTAAGCTCAGGTGAATATGAATAATCCTTTAATTGAGATGTTTTAAAATACCCACATGTATTTCCTTCTCTATTCTTAAAATATTCGATTAATTTTTCATCACTCATGTTTCTAAAATCAATAACTTCCTTTTGGCAAGAGTTACAGAATCCTCCAGTTGCAGTTTGTTTAAATTGATTAAATTTTTCTGAACATGGTTTACTTATTGTAATACTTAAATGCTGTTCCATAATATTTGTTTTTTATATTACTCAAAACTAGAAATAACAAATAAAGCATACTACCTACTTTTATTTAACGAGTATTATGAATGAGTAAACAATGCTTTTTATTGAGTTAAAAGAATTCCTCAAAAAAAAGAATCCTACTTTCGTAGGATTCTTTTTTTTAAAAACACTTAGTTAACACATCTTAAACAAGATGTATACTCTTTTTTATTTTAAAAACTTTGGCTTAAGAACAATCATTGCCCAAGCCCAGTTTTGACCTCCCGCTGCTAGGTTTTCTGAAACTCCTTTTAGTTCATACATACCGTCTGATGCAAACATTTGTGAATATCCTAGAACTAAAGCATAACCTTTAAATTTCTTTTTATAAACTAAATCTATTTCTGTTCCTAAAGATTTTTCTCCACTAGCTAATTCTTGCTCTCCACTAAAGTTTAAAGCCTTTACTAAAAGACTTGATGTATCATTTAATTTAAAATTAGCACTAACATGTACATCAAACAAACCAATTGAATTTGCATGATTACCTACATAGAAATAATCCATAAATCCGTTAAACTTGTGGTTTGTTCCGTATAAAGGAAAAAAAGCACCTGTTTCTCCTGCTCCACCATCATTACCACTAATAATTTCTAAACCAGCCCCTAAACCTACTTTTGAAGAAGCTTTATAAGATAAATCTAAGCCTAATAAATAAGCACCTTTCACATCTACCTCACCTTGTCTTTTTCCTGTTTGTACAAAAGCATTTGCAGCTAAACCAAAACTACCAGCTTTATAGTTTAAATGCGTTCCTAAAGTTTGTAAATTACTTATTCCGTCAGCCTCTTGAAAACCATTATTTAATAATAATAAACTACCCGAAAAGTTTTCCCAAGCTTGTTTTAAATATAAATATTGCATGGTTTTATATGAAAAGAAACCCGTTGTACCGTAGTCTGTTCCAACCGATTGAAATCCTGTAGGGTTTGAATAATCTTGGTTGAATGCCAAACCTAAATCAAACATAAATTTCTCTTTCTTATACTTTAATAATGCAGCATCATGGTTACGCCCTTGTTGCGCCCAATCTAAGCCTCCAAAAATCCTTTGATCGTCATACGAAATAACTTGACGTCCTAATTTAGTTGACCAACCTTCTCCTAAATTAAGTTCTGCCCATGCTTGAAATACAGCAAATGAGTTGTTTTGATCGTAAGGTAAAATTTGTCTATTTTCTCCCCAAACCATGATATCTTGAAAACTTACATAAAATTTATATGCTTCAGTAGTATATCCAGCATTTAATCGGACTCTTGTTGATATTCCAAAACCAGCATCAGCATCATCTGCTATTAAACCTCCAAAACCATGACGGTATTCTGTACGTGGTCTAAACTCTCCATCTAAAGTAAATTGTGCACTTGCAAATTGCACCATAACTGCAAGTAATCCTAGTAATACGTATTGTTTTTTCATTCTCTTTTTTTTTTAAGTTTGTTAATTTGATTTGTTTGTAAGGTATTTAGTGTTCTAAAAAATCTATAAGATGTTTTCTATATTCGTAATAATCATCATGTTCTAAAACTGATTTACGTGTTCTAGGTCTTTCAAAATCTACATTTAAAATATCGCCTATTTTCGCTTTAGGTCCACTAGTCATCATAACCACACGATCTGCTAAAAAGATAGCCTCATCAACATCATGTGTAATCATAACAGCAGTAATTTTTTCTTTATTCCATATTTCAATAAGAATATCTTGAAGTTCTCCTCTAGTAAGCGAGTCTAACATTCCAAAAGGTTCATCTAACAACAATACTTTTGGTTTTATTGCAAACGCTCTTGCTATACCAACACGTTGTTGCATTCCTTGAGAAAGTGCTGATGCTTTCTTATTAAAAGCATCTTCTAAACCTACTTTTTGTAAATAATATTTAGCAATATCGAGGCGTTGTGCTTTAGTAGCATGCGGAAATACTTTATTAACACCTAACATTACATTTTGAAGCGATGTCATCCAAGGCATTAAACTAGGCGATTGAAAAATAACACCTCTATCTGGACCTGGACCTTTTATATGTTTTCCTAAAACTGAAATATTACCACCTGAAATTTCGTTTAAACCCGCTATCATAGACAGCATAGTTGTTTTACCACAGCCAGAATGCCCAATAATGGTAACAAATTCCTCTTTTCGTATCTGAAGATTTAAATCTTCAAGAACAACATAATCTCCTTTTGGTGTTGGATATACTTTCTTAAGGTTCTTTAAATCCAACATAACCTCATTAGAAGGAAATTGACCATTATTAGGCAAGCTTCTTGCTGTTTTATTTTCAATTATTGTATTCATTTACTCCTTATTTAAACTGATTAACAAAATCTTTAGGGCTTAAATCAGGAAGTACAAATGCTTCCTTAGCTTCAGATTTTCTTTCGTTTCCAATGTCCATTAAATACTCAATAATCGCATTTCTAGTTTCCTTGAAATTAGGATTATCATTCATTTCCGTTTTATCTCTTGGCCTATCAATATCAATTTTAAACTCAGGTCCCAAAGTTGCATTTGGCCCTGGACGTAAGGGTATAATTCGATCTGCCATATAAATACCCTCATCAACATCATTTGTAATTAATAATGCTGTACGTTTATCTTTCCCCCAGATATTTAAAATTTCATCTTGTAAATTTCCACGAGTTAACGCATCTAAAGCACCTAATGGCTCATCCATAATTATCATTTCTGGTTTCATAGCCAAAGCTCTTGCAACAGCAACTCGCTGGCGCATACCTCCAGATAATTCTTTTGGACGTTTATTTATAGCAGGTGTTAAACTTACCATTTCAACATAATCCTTAACAATTTCTTGTAATTCGGTTTTGCTTTTCTTTGGAAAGGCTTCTTTAACAGCCATATAAATATTTTGCCCTACAGTTAACCAAGGAAGCAAGGAGTAATTCTGAAAAATAACACCTCGTTCATGACTTGTACCAACAACTGGTTCTCCTTTAAACAACATTTCTCCACTTGTAGGTTTTATTAGTCCATTTATAAGATTTACTAAAGTGGTTTTTCCACTACCAGTAAAACCAACTATGGCAACAAATTCACCTTCTTCAATAGACAAATTAATATTAGAAAGTACTTCGGTAGCATCATCGGCTTGACCGTAAGTTTTATGTATATTATTTAATTCTAAGTATGCCATTTTCTTTATTGTTTATGTGTTGATTCGTTTATTTGTTTATGTTTATTCATTTTCGAAACGAATCAACACATAAACAAATCCACAATATTTTTATATTCCATCATTCTTATTAAAAGACACCATATTTTGAATGGTAAGCATGATTCTATCTAAAAGGAAACCTATGATGCCAATAACAAACATGGCAACTATAATTTTAGAGTTAGAATCGTTAGCACCGTTCTGGAATTCTTCCCAAACAAACGACCCCAAACCTGGACTTTGAGCTAACAATTCGATAGCAATTAAAACCATCCACGCTACCGATAATGTAATTTTCAATCCTGTAAAAATTAATGGTAATGATGATGGTAACACCACTTTAAATATTTTCTGAATAGGACCAAGTTTCAATACTTTTGCCACATTTATATAATCTTTATCTACAGACGACACACCCATAGCAGTATTAACCAAGGTTGCCCACATAGAACAAAGCCCTACACTTATAAACGAAATGACAAATGAGCTATCGTCGCTAGAATCTATCAAGATTGTTTTAATAATCATAAATACTAACAAGTACCAAACTACAGGAGAAACAGGTTTAAATATTTGAATAAACCAATTAAAAGCACTTTTTAAAGTTGGACTTAAGCCTATTAAAACTCCTAGTGGCACTGCTATAATTAAAGCCAATAAAAAACCAGCAAATACCGTTTTAATACTCATAACAATTTGATCTACAAAAGATGGCCTTCCTGTATATGTTATGGGAGCTTTCCCTTCTGCTAAACGTTTGGCATTTAGGGTTGCTGTTTTTTCTATAAAAGCAGCTTTATCTGCACTAATAATTCTGTGATCTTTTAGAAGTGCTTTATACGAATCCCAAACTTGAGCAGGAGATGGTAGTGTGTTTGGTTGGCAACTAATATCTCCCGATGCAATACATGCTCTCAAAGCATCGGCTGCTTCCTGCCCTTGTTCGGTTAAGGCCTTTTCTATTTTAAAATCGGCTTCTTTATTATATAAAGATTTAGCACCCATATGCCACAACCCTATAAATAAAAGTATGGAAGCAAGTGGCACGACCACTTTTCTTAAGAAGTTTCTAAAATCTTCTTTTTCCAGTTTCCCTGTGAATAAATCTTTTAAAGTACTTAAAAAACCTAAGCCCATAAATTCTGTTACTTTTCCTAATGTTACGCTTTGCCTCATGACTACTAAATATTTATATAAAATCTTTTTACTTGTCTTTGTTTCCTATTGAAAAACTATTGATGTATCCTATTGGGTCTTTAGCATCGTACTTAGTTCCATCAATAAAATCGGTCGTAGCTGGTTTATAACCATCTGTTTCAGGGATATCAGTTGCAGGAATATGTCCTTCTGCTACCAATAAATCGGCTGCTTTTTTCCAGATATCTGGACGGTATATATTTTTAATAGTTTCTTCATACCATTCTGCTGGCTTAGCTTCAGGAATTTGTCCCCAACGACGCATTTGAGTTAAAAACCAAATACCATCTGAGTAAAACGGATAGGTTGCATTGTATTTGTAGAATACATTGAAATCTGGCATCTCACGCTTATCTCCTTTTTCAAATTCAAACGTTCCTGTCATAGAATTTGCTAAAACCGCTTCATCTGCACCAACATACTGAGACATTGATAATATTTTTACTGCTTCTGCTCTGTTACTTGGTTCATCTAACCATTTTCCTGCTCTAATTAATGCTTTAGTTACAGCAATAGCTGTATTTGGATTTTCTTCAACAAACTTTTTTGTCATTACAAATACCTTCTCTGGGTTGTTTTTCCAGATATCATAATTAGTTACTACTGGCACTCCAATACCTTTAAATACAGCTTGCTGATTCCAAGGCTCCCCCACACAATATCCATAAATAGTTCCTGCTTCAAGAGTCGCTGGCATTTGTGGCGGAGGTGTTACAGATAATAAAACTTCTGCATCAATTTGTCCTTGTACATTCTCTGCAGTATACATTCCAGGATGAATACCAGCTGCTGCTAACCAATATCTAATTTCATAGTTATGTGTAGATACTGGAAATACCATTCCCATTTTAAAAGGTTTACCACTGTTTTTATATTCGGTAATTACAGGCTTCAAAGCATCTGCTTTTATTGGGTGTACTGGTTTACCATCAGTACCTGTTGGTACATTTGGTTTCATTTTTGACCATACATCATTTGATACAGTAATACCATTTCCGTTTAAGTCCATTGAGAAAGGAGTAACTAAATCGGCTTGTCTTCCAAAACCAGCTCCTGCTGCAATTGGCTGACCTGCTAACATATGAGAACCATCTAATTGACCATCAATAACACGATCTAAAATATTTTTCCAGTTTGATTGTGCTTCTACTGAAACAAATAACCCTTCATCTTCAAAAAAACCTTTTTCTTTTGCTATGGCTAAAGGCGCCATATCTGTTAATTTTATAAAACCAAAGGTTAATTGAGGCTTTTCTATTTCTAAAGTTTTTGTTTTAGAAGTTTCTGAAACTACTTCCTCGGTTACAGTCTTCTTTTTTTCTTTTCCTCCACAAGAAAGTAACAGTAAAGAAACTGATAAAATCCATGTTGTTTTTGTTAATAATGATTTCATATAGATTAAATTTAAATTAATTAAGTAGTAATACTTATTTTTTGACAAATATATACGTAGTGTTAGATATATTTAATGTCAATTACCATATAAAAACCACTTTTTTAAACATATTAAAACCTGCTAAAAAACATAAAACCGAAACAACAAACTGAAAATCAACAATAAAAAAACTACGTATATAAAACAAACGCCTAAGTAAATAACAAGTTTGTTATAAGTATAAGAGAGAATAATGACTGTTTATGAGAAATTTAGCCAGAAAACGACAGGAAGAAAATAATTAAATTAGAAGTTTTTAAATAAGAAGATTATTTATTTTCCATTTTTTTTAACCAATCAAGCTCAGATAATCCTATATACTTTTTGTCTTTTCCGAAAGGATCTTCTCCTCCATCAAAATATTTTTGTAAAGCATACATTGATATCGTATCTTTTAATGATGTGGGTACTTTATATCTATGATTTCCATGAAAATCATGACATTGTATACAAGTTGTCCATTGCTTATTAGCTATTAATTTTTGATGACTTACATCTAATGGGTCATTTTCTACAACTAATTCCTGATGGCAGTTCATACAATAATCTATTGAAGCTACAGAAACTCGATCACCATGATGCTCTGAGTGACAAGTAATACAAGTAGTAGCATCAATAACCTGTATTGCTTCTTTAAATCTTGGTTCAGAAAATCTGTGATTTGGATGCCTATCATTAGGTCTATCATGACATTCTAAACAATTATTTACCGTTACATCTTTAGTTCCAAAATCTACTCCGTTCTCTCTAACTCCTACTGCATGTGAAATATTGGATTGTATTTGTTGTACTAAATTCCCTTTTGCATCGGCATGACATGCTACACAAGACATATCATTATGTCCTGCATTCATAGGACCAATAGAAACATATTTTTCTGAAACATCTAAAGTTAAAATAAAACAAATAAGACCACCAAGTACCAAACCTACTATACCACCTATAAACTGTCTTTTTCTTAAAGGACTAACTTTAAACATAATTAATTATTTATTATAACTCAATAACAACCGATTCACTTTCAGGGTAACTAACACAGGTTAATATTTTACCATTACCTACTTCTTTTTCATCAAGAAAATGTCCTTCTATCATTTTAATATCTCCAGACACACAAGTAGCCTTACAGGTTGAACACATACCAGAACGACATGAATATGGCAATGGAATATTATCAGACATAGCCTGCTGAAGTATTGATTTATCGCCTCTTACTTTTATATCATGTACCTGTCCATTAGCTTTAATAGTAACATTACTTATTAAATTTTTTCCTGATAATTTAATGGTAGGTGCCTTAAAAACTTCTATCTTAATTTTTTCTCTTGATATACCATTTAATTTAAGTAGTTCTTTGGCTTTTTCCATATAACCAAATGGACCACAAATCATATAAATATGATCTTCAAACTTAAGATTGTGCTTCATAAAAATCTTAGTCAATAAATCTTCAGACAGTAAACCTGAATGATAATTTTCATTTTCTTCTTTTAAAGAAGACAAAATATGTTCTACTGAAAACCGATTTGAATATTGCTTTAATAATGCCTGTATTTCTTCGTTAAAAATTATATAATCGATATTCTGATTGGCATATATAAGAATGATTTTAGAATGCTCTTCAACAGCTAAAACAGATTTTATTATAGAAAAAATAGGAGTTACACCACTACCACCTGCAAACAAAACATACGTTTTATTATTATCTTTTTTTGGTTCAATAAAAAATGACCCCATAGGTTTGTCTACTTCTAACTTATCTCCACTTTTTAAACAATCATGAATATAATTAGAAACCAACCCTTTATCTACACGTTTTATAGTAATTTTTAAATCCTTATCAGTGTTAGGGCAACTACTAAAAGAATAGGCTCTTTTATGAACCTGACCATCTATAGGAACATGTATAGTAAGAAACTGTCCAGGCTTGTATGAAAGCTTTTTGAAAAAACCACCATTTTTAAAACAGATGCTCAATGCATCTGGAGTTTCCTTGATAATATCTTTAACTAATAATTTCATCTAATTTACACTTGCTTTTTTTAACAGAATATTTACGTTCCTAACAATTTAGTTCAGGATTTTATAATGGCTTTTTTTATTTATAATAGAATACTACGCCTATATGAAAGAACATTAAAATTGTTATCATGATAGAAAATGACACATGAAGAATCATCCAACCTTTAAATAACCAATCGCTATTATTCTTTATAACATCTAAATTTATGTATCCAATTAAAGCATTTGCAAAAAACAAATACGTAAGTAACGCCAAGTATCCATAACCTAACCCAATACTATGAACATAGAAAAACAAAGGACTTAAAGCCCCTAACCATTTATGAATAGCCGTCATTTTAAGAGCATATTTTCTAAGCTTTTTAACAACTCTAGTTAAAGATAAAACCCATTGAAACGTAATAAGTAATGCCAAACCTAAACCAGACCAGCGTTTATACATTTCTTGTTGCTGCAATTCATTTAACCATGTCCATTCAAGCTTAAAAAAAAACTGAACAAAAAACAGCAACAGTAATACCAATCCTAAAATAATAGATTTGCTTTTCATGTGTTTATATTTAAAATACTTAAAGAATAATTTGGCCACAGCTAATAATTACAATTAGCTGTGAAAACAAATTACCTTCCTTCTTCAATACTTCATAATTTAATTAGATGCTACAAGCTTCTTCATAGTTTCGTATGATGCAAGCTTTCTAACACTGTCAAGAAAAACTTCAGCAGTTGGCAAATACTTACCTTCTGCAGGCCATTTTTTTCCAATCACTGGCTTATCACTTTCTTTAAAATTTTCTATTTCATCTAAATATTCTAGATAAATATCTACAGTTCCTTTAGAATAAGCGTTTAGTACCGCTACTGTTTCTTTATAAGTTAGTGAGTCTTTAGGATATTGCCATGTTGTTGCCCCCATAACATCTCCTAATTTCCAATCTGTTTTTGGAGATTGTGCATGTCCGTTATGGCAAGATACACACGCACCAGCACCTGCTACATCAGCAAACATTGCTGTGTGTAATTTTTGATCTTCATCATAAAAAAATTGTGGTTTTTGATCGACCTTAATTTTATCAAAAAGCTCTGCCTGTTTACCAACAAACTTATTTGCAGCATTTACAGGAAAATCAGATCCTAAATACAAACCTAAAGGCACAGGACTTTTTTTAATACTAGTAGCAACACCTCTTAAAAACAATGCTGGCAATGGACCTGCTTCAACATCATCTTTCCTCCAATTTTCGTCAAACTTCATTCCTTGAGCTTTTCCTTTTCCAACAATAGCTTTGGTATACAATGTTCTAGTTACATCATTTTCTTTAGCAACCATTTCTAAAACTTCTGACACAGAAAACACATTTTCTTCACCACTTTTTTGAGTTTCTTCAGCTACACCTCCACAGGAAAATAAACTAATAGAAGCCAAACAAACCATTGAAATTTTTATTCCTTTAAATATTATATTCTTTCTCATAATTTTTAAAATTTTTAATTGGTTTATATTAATAAGAAGCTTCAATCATTACTGTAGACATTGTTGTATATACAGAAGCCCAAGCTGCTTCAACTTCCGGAGTAAAATCATCACCTAAGCCAGCAGACAAAGTACCTAGCAATGCAGCTCCAACAGTATTATAGTGTGATGGCTCAACATTATATTCTACATGTTTTTTGCCTAAATTTTGTAACACAGGAACTAATGCTTCTAAATTACTAAGTCCAGCAACAGCTGCTGCTAGCATTGTCATTAACTTATTTCCTTGAATTTTCATTGCTTCTTCTCCTGTTGGAAACAATGGTTTTAAAGTTGGGTCTAATTCAAATAATTTTGAATAAAATATTTCGGCAGCAGTAACTGAAATAGGCTTTACTTTTTCAAAAGATTCTTGAACTAAGGTGATTGTTTTTTGTTCCATAATTTAAGTTTGTTTATAATTACTAATTCGCAATACTTAAATAAGTATTAATACTTATAATTGAAGCAAAAATAAATGGACTTTTTGGAATTAAGTATGGTAATAATCAGGCGTAAATATACTTTTAGAACATACAAGAACATGCGAAAAAGCATGTTTCTGTTTTATGCCTATAATATTTTAAATAAAAATATTGAATAATTTAGGAATATCAATTAGTTAGCTATCTAAATAAAAGTTATGCTCACTAATCTCATTTTTAAGAAGTTTAATATCATTTATCCCTATTCTTTTTCCTTTTGCAGTAATAAGATTTTCTTTTTTTAATGCTGAAAAAACTCGTATTACTTGTTCTTCTGTAGTACCTGCATAATCGGCATATTCGCGTCTACTTAGAAAAATATCTAAAAAACCTTTATTATGACCAAATTTTCTATGTATATATAATAAAGAATCAATAACGCGTTCGCGAACAGTCATTTGTGAAATAGACTTAACTTTAGATTCACTTCTATTTAATTCATTGGCATAAAAAAGCATGAAGTCGTAAGCAAACTTTGGATGTTTCAGTAAAGCTTCTTGCAAATTATTTTTTGAAAAATAACATAATGTTGTATCTTCAAGTGCTATAGCTCCAATTGAATAATACTCTTCGGTTCCAAATCCTCGATGTCCAATAATTTCACCCGTTTTGGCAAAACGAACAATTTGTTCTCTTGCGTTAATTCCTGTTCTAAAAACCTTTACTTTTCCTTTTAAAATAAAAAATAATCCATTTACAGGCGCTCCTTCAATAATGAATTGCTGCCCTTTTTTACATTTTAAATTATTCTTTTCATTAACAATTGAATAATTATCTAATACAGGTAAGTTTCTTTTAATTAAGCAAGAATAATTTTCACAAGAATTACACGAAACATCAAAAGAAGTGCGTTTTCTAACTGAAGAAGAAATAGTATGCTTAATAATAGTTTCCAAATGATTTTTTAATAATACAAATCAAATATAAGTACTAATACTTAATTAACTCAAAAAAATACTTATTTTTGAGAGTAATTTAAAAAATCATATCTAATATTAACACATACAAAATATTAGCAGTTCTTTTTTATTATAAAATAAAACAACCTCTTAAAAAGAGGTTGTTTAAAAATAACTTTTTACTATAAACTTTTCTATTTACCAAACGTATAATTTAACCCTATCATAATCATTGAAGTAGTCATATCGTAAGCAATCTCACTAGTTGGTACTGCTCCGTATGGCGGATTACTAGGAATTAACATCGGGTTAAGTATAGCTCCAGAGGTTTTACCATCACTTGCTCCATAATGATAAACAGCATCAAATTTCCACTTGTTATTAATTTCATAACTAAATCCGAATTGATACGCATTTTGTATGATAGCTGTTGCTGGAATATTAAAAAAGGCAACTTCACTATCAATAGGATTCGAACTATATGTGTAACCTATTCTTAAAGGTAATTTATTGATTCCTTTATATTGAAATCCTACAGATATTACAGACATATTTTTCCATCCAAAACCACTTACAGAAGCAGTTTGTGTCCATCCTGTTGTAGAAAATCCATCGGTATTTTCATAATCAACTCTTCTAAAATCAAGAGCAAAATCAATATCTTCTAACGAATACCCTAAACCAATTGAGAAAATAGCGGGATAATCCATTTGGAATTTATTTTTACTTGTTGAATTATCTAAGTAAGTATTATCAAATTCAAATTCACTAAACTTTTGAGTTGTTTTGTAAGATGCTCCTAGTTTTAAGCCAACTCCAGAATCATAAAAAACTCCTATTTGTGCACCAAATCCCATTGCAGATGCTTTATCTGTTGAAGGATAACCTGCTGCAGATGGATTTGCTGTTGGGTTAGGTGCTAGCTCTAAAGCAGCATAATTAAATGTTGGTTCTATGCCTATTGAAATTTTGTCTGTTAATTCATAGGCCCAAGTAAATCCAACTTGCATCAACAAATAATCAGATTCTATATGCCCAAAGCCTCCCATACTTTGTGGCATGTTAATTGGATTAGTTGCACTTTCTGGAAACGTAACTCCAAAGCCACTAATACCAAAAGCAGAAACACCAAAAGTATGCTTACTATCAGACTTACCCCAAACCATTGCTAATGCTGGCATTGGAGAAACGCCTCGATCATCTTTTGTATTACCACTAAAAGGACCACTAGGTGTTGGTACTGTTGAATATAATTCTGGAGAAGAATAAAACAGACCAATATCTAACTTGAATATTTTATCATTAAATGTAGATAGTGAAGCTGGGTTCCACTGCAATGCACCAGAAACATCTAATGGTTGCGCTGTTGAGGCACCTCCCATAGACATATTTACTGCTCCCACACCTTGCATGATGTGTCCTACTTGTGAAGTCGCACTAATAGAAAAAAGCAAAAACAGAATTTTTAAAATATTTGTTTTCATAATTATTTAAGTTTAGTTAGTATAAATAATCTTTAAAATTACTTACTCTTCTTACAAATAACTATGACTTTTATCATGATGCCTTTTATAAATATAAAAAACTAATTATTAGGCAATACACAAGACTCTCTAATATTTTTCATAATAGGTTCTATACCCAACTCCAAAGCTTGAGTCATTACTTTCGAATTATCTTTATGGCATTGCAAACACGCCCCCACAAGAAGAAGTTTTTTTTGTTCTTCTAGAGAAAATGGTCTAAAATCTGTTCTTGTTGAATTTACTGTTTTCTTATCAATCGTTTTTAAGAAAGGAATCCATGCATCTTCAGGTAAATTATCATGACTATTTAGTGCGTATTCGGGCGTGAATTTCCATTCGCCACTATCATTTTTTATTTCATATACCAATGTTCCCTTTCCATACCCCAAAGCTGCTGAATTAGAATGGCATGAAGCACAGTTTCTAACGGTTTTTGTTGTAGTATGTGGAGAATTTGGTGCATACAACCTATGAAATAAAAGCGTTTCTTCTGTTGCTTTTTTAGTATAACTATTTAAATCTATAGTCATAATCATACCTGGAATCGCAGGCTCAATAGTTAGAGCATCATTTGTTTCACGAACGCCCATTGCAGGAAGTGATGATGAAAACTCTGCAACATATTCCTTCCACTGCCCTTTTACATACTTTTTATCTAATAAATCAAAAGCACTTGGTTCATCTGCATCAAATTCATTATGACATCCTATACAGCGTGGTGTCCATGAAGAATGACACGAAGCACAACTTACATTTTTATGTGCATTATCTCTAGAACAAATATCTCCTTGCGGAGCTAAGTTGTGTAGCTTCCCATCTTTCTTTCCTATTAAAAAAGCATTTCCAAGCGAATCAACATAAGTATTTACCAATGGATGATTATCTTTTTTTGCTACCAAAATTTCTTTATCTCTATGCTTATAATCTCTATGAGAAAAAACAAGTAAACTTTCAGTATCTAAAGAATCGTAAGGAATAGTATTAGGTTTATCTATAAAATGACAATCTATACACTGAATTTTAACAGCTTGTTCGGCATGTGCATATGTGTTCCCATCGCCCATAACTTCATGTGAAGAATGACAATCTATACACAACATACCTTTTGTATGATGCACATCTTCTTCAATATATTTATAAACACGTTTATCTTCTAAAACCTGATATCCAATTTTATTACTAACATCAGTTTCACCTAATAAGGTTTCTTGAAGGCCTATATAATTTGTAGAAATTCTACTAGAGCGACTATGACATCCAAAACAATGGGTATCATTAACAAAAACAGTTGTTGAAGGATGAAAAGTAGGTAATTCGGTTTTATTTGAAGCCAAATATTTATCAAGATCTTGTTTTTCTTCTTTTGAATAATTTAAATGACAGGCATTACAACCGCCTCCTCTACTTAATTGATTTATGGGACCATAAGTTGTTTTCTCTGCTCCTAAGTGGCAGTTTGCACACAAATCTCTTAGATGCTTATCTGATGATGAATTTTTAACATCCTTTATGTGGTAATGATAATCTAAACTATCTGCCTCTCCAAAAACAAATTTATCTACTGCTACAATACCGCTATTAGTGGTCATTAATGAGTTTTCAATTTTATGTAATTCACTAGAATGACATGTACCACACGTTTTTTTAGCATCTGATAAATTACCAGGAATTAAAATCATGCCTTTATGAGCTTCTTCTTTATCATTAGAAACAGTATTTCCTAAATGACAACTAGCACAACCAATAAATTCTGGATTATGATACTTAGAATAGCCTTTTGTATTTTTATGACATTCAAGACACGATTCTGTAATTGAAAACGCTGTATTTACATACTTGTTTTTATAAACACTTTCCGATTCAAAAAACATCTTATTTCTAACTAAAAACAAGATGACTAACAATAAAAATGCTAATAAAAAAAGTACTATTGAATATCTTTTGGTCATCAGTTATTAATCAGTTATTCAAACTTACAACAATTTAAAATATTACACTTTTAAACTCGTAAATACAATTTAAAAACCAGTACTTATGTAACATTTGTTACACATAAAATACTGACTACATGATATTTATCATAATTTCAATTATTATTTGTATATACTTTTATCACTGTATAAACAGTAATATGTATGACTACTTCGAGAAGAAAATTCATTAAAATTTCTGCATTAGGATTAGGAGGAATGGCAGCTTCGGCTTCAGCCTTAAACCTTTTTGGTAAAAATTCATATTTAAATGATATAGTTACTCAAAATATTGCAAAAAACCTAAAAAAAACAGCCACCTATTGTGAGGTATGCTTTTGGAAATGTGCAGCTTGGGCATATACCAATGAAAATAATGAAATTAAAAAAATTATTGGTAATGATGATGACCCGCATTGCAATGGTCGTTTATGTCCTAGAGGAACTGGAGGCGTTGGCATGTATCATGATGAAGACCGACTTAAAACACCTTTAATAAGAACTACTATAAATGGTGAAGAAACTTATAGAGAAGCTAGTTGGGAAGAAGCGCTAGACTTAATAGCCTCAAAATTTAAAGATATAAAAGAAAAATACGGCGCCGAATCTGTTGCACTACTTAAGCATGGTTCTCCCGGAAGTCATTTAGAACATCTATTTAAAGCATTTGGTTCAGACACGATTGCCGAACCTGCTTATGCGCAATGCCGCGGCCCGAGAGAAACAGGATTCGGACTTACATTTGGCTCATGGATTGGTTCTCCTGAACCTACAGACATAAGAGATACTAAATGTTTGGTACTTATAGGCTCTCATATTGGTGAGAATATGCATAATAGTCAAGTTCAAGAAATGTCGGATGCTATTGATAATGGAGCAACTATTATTACTGTTGATCCCAGATTTTCTACAGCTGCTAGTAAATCGAAACATTGGTTAGCTATTAAACCTGCTACCGATATTGCTTTGCTACTTTCGTGGATGCATGTTTTAATAGAAGAAGGATTATACAATAAAAAATATGTCGATAAATATACTTTAGGTTTTGATGAATTAAAAGCACATGTAAAACCATTTACACCCGAATGGGCTTATGGCATAACCACCATAAAACCAGAAGAAATAAGAAAAACAGCTAGAACAATGGCTGCGGCTGCACCATCGGTCATCATACATCCAGGTCGCCATGTAACTTGGTATGGTGATGATTCACAAAGATCAAGAGCCACTGCTATATTAAATGGATTATTAGGTTCTTGGGGAAATCGAGGTGGTTTCTACTTTAAAGAAAAAATTAGCATTCCCAAATATCCACATCCAAAATACCCAGAACCAAAATGGGGATGGCATGATTTAGGAAAACAATACCCTTTTGCCGAAATGGGTATTACTTCAGAATTAGTTAAAGCGACTATACCAAATAAAGACAATAAACACCCAATAAAAGCGTGGATGGTAGCTGGCACCAACTTAATTAACACCTTACCACAACGCAAAAAAACTATAGAAGCTATTAATGCGGTAGATTTTATGGTAGTTATAGATACCATGCCAATGGAAATTACAGGATATGCCGATGTTGTGCTTCCTGAATGTACTTACTTAGAACGTTATGATGGCATTAGATCTGCTACAAATAGAACGCCTTCCATTGCCGTTAGAATTCCTGCTTTAAAACCAAAATACAATTCAAAACCAGCATGGTGGATTAGTAAAGAAATTGGTGAACGCCTTGGCTTAGGAGACTATTTTAAATACAACGACTTTGAAGAAGTTATTGAATGGCAATTAAACAAAATGGGAACTTCTTTAGAAGAAATGAAGAAAATAGGTGTCAAAAAATTTGAAAGAACTTCTGGCCCACTTTTCTTAGAAGATGGTCAAGATTACGAATTTGGAACTCCTAGTGGAAAAATTGAATTCTATTCTCATGAATTAGCCGAAAAAGGTTTTGATCCCATGCCTGTTTACACACCACACCCAGAACCACCTCAAGGATTTTATAGATTAAATTATGGCAGATCGCCTATGCATACCTTTAGTAGAACTATAAACAACCCTAATCTAAGCGATTTAAAAGATGAAAATATGCTATGGGTAAACCCGAAAGTGGCTCGCATATTAAACCTAAAAAAAGGTCAAGAAGTGTGGTTAAAAAATCAAGACGGCAGACTCTCTACATTCTCTATAAAAGTAAGAGTTACCGAAAGAGTTAGATGGGATTCTGTTTATATGTATCATGGCTTTGGACATAATAACAAAAAATTAAGTAGAGCTTTTGGTAAAGGTGCTAGTGATACCGAATTAATTTCAAAAGTAGTGATAGACCCACTAATGGGAGGTACAGGACTTAGAGGAAATTTTGTTTCAATTTTAACTGAAAATCCACATAAAAATATTGAGATATGAGATATGCCATGGTAATAGACACTTTAAAATGTGTTGGATGTAGTGATTGCGTGGTTGCCTGCCAAACAGAAAACGATGTGCCCATTGGTTACTGTAGAGATTGGATTACCGAAACAGTATCAGGCACATATCCTAACATTGCTTTAGAATTAAAATCTGAAAGATGTAACCATTGTGAAAATGCACCATGTGTAAGATGTTGCCCAACCGGAGCTAGCCATATAGTTGATGGCGGTATTGTTTTAGTAACTGCCAATGAATGTATTGGTTGTGGGGCTTGTATAGAATCTTGTCCTTATGATGCACGTTACCAACATCCTGACGGTTATGTTGATAAATGCACGTTTTGTCATCACAGACTGAAAAAAGGGCAACTGCCAGCCTGTGTTTCTGTATGTCCAACTAAATGCATGTATTTTGGAGATTTAGACAATCCTAACAGCGAAGTTTCACAATTATTGAAAAATAGAAAATACAAAACATTAGCCCCTGAAGCAGGAACCAATCCACATGTATTTTACTTAATTTAAAAAATATATAAAATGCAAGAAGAATTATTCACAAGCGGAAGACATATTCCAAATATAGATCCTTCATTAGAAATTTGGCATTGGCCAATAGCTCTCTATTTATTTTTAGGAGGACTTGCTGCAGGTATTCTATTTTTTGCTGCCTTACTTTATATTTTAGGTAACGAAAATAAATATCCAACAGCTGTAAAAACTGCTTCTATTATTCCTCCTATAGCTTTGTCTTTAGGGTTATTAGCATTGGTATACGATTTAACACATCCGCTATACACTTGGCAATTATACACTACATTTAGAATTGAGTCTCCAATGTCTTGGGGCGCTTGGGTATTGTTAATTACAACACCACTATCCTTTCTTTGGACATTTAGTTATTACAGAGAAGCCTATCCAAAACTGGAAGCAAAACTAAAAGTATTCAATCGTTTTAAATTTTTAAAAACCGTTGAAAAATTCACCATAAAACATAGAAAAAATATAGCATATGCTCTAATTCCTTTAGCTTTAATTTTAGGTGTTTATACAGGTATTTTATTATCAGCTTTCAATGCTAGACCTCTTTGGAATAATGCTATTTTAGGACCATTATTTTTAGTTTCAGGACTATCAACTGGAGCAGCAGCTATTATTTTATTGTCAAAAACAAAAGTTGAAAAACACCTGTTTGGAAAAATAGATTTAGGATTAATCATTATTGAATTGACCTTAATTACACATATGATTATGGGATATTATGCGGGGTCACAAGTTCAACTTGAAGCTATGCAATTACTTGTGGGAGGCGATTTTACATTAATGTTCTTTGGCTTTGTAGTAATCTTAGGTTTAATAATCCCAGCAGTTCTTGAACTTATAGAATTATTAGGATTTAAAGTTCCCGTTGTAGTTCCTGCATTGTTAGTCATTTTAGGTGGACTCCTTTTTAGATTTGTCATGATAGAAGCAGGTCAATTAACACGATTTCTTTATTAAAAAAATACAAAAAACACGAACACATGAAAACATCCATAACAAAAATATCAATACCCAAGAGAATGATTAAATGGATGCTACATGTAACAAATAAAAAACAATAAATAAGAACACATGAAACTAGCAAATATTCCAAAAAACAAACACACCTATTGGAATCCCTATTACGGAGGCTTCCTTTTAGGTATTTTAATCATACTTACCTTTTTCCTCACTGGAAGAGGTTTAGGTGCCAGTGGCGCTATGAAAAGTAGTGTAGTTACTTTAGTTGATAAAGTCGCACCTACACATGCAGAGAACAATGCTTATTACAGCAAATTTCTTAGCAAAGGCGACACGCCCATGAACACATGGTTAGTATATGAAGCACTTGGTGTATTATTAGGTGCTTTTATTTCGGGTGGTTTAAGCGGAAGAATTGGTTGGCGTATTCAACATTCTCCTAAAATAACAAGTAAACGTCGACTTATTTTTGCATTAATTGGCGGTATACTCTTTGGATTAGGAGCACAAATAGCAAGAGGTTGCACTAGTGGCGCAGCATTAAGCGGTATGGCGGTATTGTCTACTGGTGGATTTATAACTATGCTTGCCATTTTTGGCTCCGCATATTTGTTCGCTTACTTTTTTAGAAAAAATTGGATTTAATTAAAATAAAAATATAAAATATGGGACCTTTAATTCCTGATGGCACAATCCCAATGGAATGGGATAGCATCATAGCCATTTTAATTGGTATTGTTTTCGGATTTATTTTAGAATCTTCTGGATTTTCATCTTCCAGAAAACTAGCTGGTGTTTTCTACGGATACGATTTCGCTGTATTAAAAGTGTTTTTTACAGCTGCTGCTGTATCTGTAATTGGCATTTATTACATGGATTATTTAGGGTATTTAGACATCACACAATTATATGTACATCCTACTTATATATGGGCTGCTATAATTGGAGGCATCATTATGGGAATTGGTTTTGTTGCAGGAGGATTTTGCCCTGGAACTAGTTTATGTGCTGTGGCTATAGGCAAGCTAGATGCATGGGTGTATGTAATTGGCATCATGGTTGGTGTGTTTTTATTTTCTGAATTATACACTTTAATAGAGCCTATTTATAATGGCTACTTCTTAGGAAATATCACTTTAATTGACTCCTTTGATTGGAATCCGTACTGGTTCATATTCATTTTTGCAATTATAGCCGTTTTAGCATTTGTAGTATCAGATATTGTTAGAAAACGAGTAAAAAAAGTGTTTTATTAATTAAATCAACTTGATGATGGTAAAAAAAAGAATCGCAAAAATTTTAGCATTAAGATATAAAATAATGGCTGCCATACTCATTATATTGGCTGGCGGATTAGTTTTATTGCCAAAATATGAAAAAAGCGAAGGCATACCTGCTGAACAATTACTCAGTAATATTATTAGTCTTGAAAGATATGTTTCTACCGATCAAATATCAGACAAATTAATTAATCAAGATCCTTCTTTCATATTAATTGATGTAAGAGATGAAGATAGCTATGCTAAGTATACACTACCAAACGCTATCAACATTCCTTTAAAAAACTTACTAGATGAATCCTTTGAATCTTATTTAAATCAAGATCAATTTGATGTCGTATTCTTTTCAAATGATAATTTTTATGCAGACCAAGCTTGGGCTATATGTAACAGATTAAAATACAAAAACCTACATGTTTTAAAAGGAGGCATTAACAAATGGTTTACTACCATTATCAATCCGACTGAACCTGAAGAAAACATGCCTTCTGAAGCATTTGAATTGTACGCAACAAGAAAAGCTGCAAGTATGTTTTACGGAGTCGTATATCCAGATCAAGTAAAAACGAACAACTCCATTAAAATAGCTCCTAAACAAATTATAACTGTTAAAAAGAAAAAGAAAACAGCCGAAGGTGGTTGCTAGATTTAACTGTTTAAAAACAATATATATTTCAGATGAAAGAGTTAGAAAAAATAAAACGACTATCAATAGCTTCAACACTTTTTATATTAGCAATTTTAATTGGTCTTCTAACTTATAAAAGACCAAAAAACACCTATGCATTTAATACTAAAAGTACACTTGAAAAATTATCAAGTCATAATTACTTTGCTAATCTTAACGACATTAATAACCAAAATTACGTTTTAGTTGATGTTAGAAGTGCATACGAATTTGATAAAGGTCATTTAAAAAACGCTATAAACATTCACACACCAGATATTTTAAATGAAGACCATTTAAATATTTTTAAAGAATTAAAAAACACCAACAAAACAGCAATTTTATATGGTAGCAACCCACATGACGTTAATATGCCATTTTTACTTTTATATCAATTAGGTTATGATAATATAAAACTATTGACTACTGAGAATAGTTATATTCAAAACAAACTAATCACTAAAAACTTTGAGATTGAAAAATCTAAAGCTGATGTCTCTAATTTTATAAATGAGTCTAAAAAAAATGGAAAAGTAAATACTGTAATGCCAACTCAAACTCCTAAAAAAATAATCACAGTTAGAAAGAAAAAAAAGAAAGCTGCCGAAGGAGGTTGTTAATTTAAAAATATTTCTTGACACTTAGCGTTGGGCTATCTATTGAAATTGTCATTCCCGAGAAATCAGTAATCTAATACAACTTTAAAAACTAATAGACATCAGAATTATTACTTATATAATTCGTTATATTTGTAAAAACATAACGATATAAAAATGATTTCTGTAGAAGAAGCTATTCATTTAGTTAAAAACAACACCAAACCGCTTTTAAAAGAAACTATAAAACCTGTTGAAAAAGCTGGTGGCTACCTATTATTTAAAGATGTATATTCTCCAATAAACATGCCTCCTTTTAGGCAATCTGCAATGGATGGTTATGCCTTGAATTTACATAATAATTTAAGCTACACATTAATTGATGAAGTAAAAGCTGGAGATAACCACCAACCTGTTTTAAAAAAAGGAGAAGCGGTTAGAATTTTTACTGGCGCACCAGTGCCAAATACTGCCAATGCTATTATGATGCAAGAAAAAGTTAAAACTAATGGTAATAAAATAACTATTGAGCATAGCATAAACCAAGAAACTAATATTAGACCTCTAGGAGAACAAGTTAAAGCAGGAGACATTGCTTTAAAAAAAGGAACTAAGCTTACTCCTGCTGCTATTGGATATTTAACTTCATTGGGAATTACAACTGTTTCTGTTTACAAAAAACCGCAAATTGCATTGGTAACTACAGGAAATGAATTGGTTAAAGCAGGACAACCTTTAAATTATGGTCAGATTTACGAAAGCAACTCAACAATGCTTCAAAACGCTTTATATAATTTAAAGTTTTACGACATAACGTTACATAAAATTGAAGACGATTACAAAAAAACAAAATCAAAACTTGAAGCTGTCATAAATGAAAATGACTTGGTTATTGTAACGGGTGGTATTTCGGTTGGCGATTACGATTTTGTTGGAAAAGCTTTAGAAGAACTAAAAACAGAATCCATTTTCTATAAAGTAAAACAAAAACCAGGAAAGCCTTTATTCTTCGGAAAAAAAGAAAACACGCTCATTTTTGCATTACCAGGAAATCCTGCCGCGGCACTTAGCTGTTTTTATGTTTATGTGCATATCGTATTGCAAAAAATGATGAATAGAGCAATTATCGAATTACCACGTATTAAAGGGAAATCGATGTCAAATTTTGAAAAGAAAGGCGATAGACCGCAGTTTTTAAAAGCGATTTATAATGATAACAAGGTTGAAATATTAGAAGGACAGAATTCATCTATGTTACAAACATTTGCGCTTTCAAACGCATTAGTTTTTGTACCTGAAACAGTTTCAAATATTTCAATTAATGATGATGTAGAAGTAATTTTACTTCCATCTTAAACTAAGATTATGAGCTATAAAATTAAAAGTAGAGTTTGGATCGAGTATGATAATCATGTCCTTTTAGGCGAAGGCAGAGTTCATTTATTAAAAGCTATAGAAGCAACTGGCTCACTTTCTAAAGCCGCAAAATCATTAAACCTATCGTATAAAAAAGCTTGGAATCTTATAGACTCTGTAAACAAATCGGCTAAAAAACCTGTAACTATAAATAGTACTGGTGGTAAAGGTGGCGGCGGTGCCGAATTAACCGAATACGGCAAATCTTTAATTAAAGTCTTTGATGAAATAAACAAAAACTGTTGGGACTTTTTGGATGCTCAACTTCAAAAAATTGAAAACTTATAATTTATATGCTTCAAACAGAACACATATATCTATTCCTAATCATCCTACCAGTAATATCATTTTTATATTCTAGTGTAGGTCATGGAGGTGCTAGTGGCTATTTGGCACTTATGGCTTTGTTTTCGTTTGCTCCAGAAACCATGAAACCCACTGCCCTATTATTAAATCTGTTTGTTGCTGGTATATCATTTTATTATTATTACAAAGAAGGTTTTTTTAATAAAAAACTATTTTTAGCATTTGCCATTAGTTCTATACCTTTCGCTTTTATTGGAGGAACTATTGAAATCGATGCTTCAATTTATAAAAAAATATTAGCCGTTTTATTAGTGTTTGCTATTTTAAAAATGCTCAATGTTTTCGGAAAAGAAAAAGACACCATAAAAAGCATCAAACTTTGGCAAGGTTTAATTGTTGGTGGTATTATTGGTTTCTTCTCAGGCCTTATTGGTATTGGAGGCGGTATCATTTTAACACCTGTTATATTAATACTGCATTGGGGCAAAATGAAAGAAGCCGCAGCTGTTTCCGCTTTATTTATTTGGGTAAATTCTGCTTCAGGACTTATCGGGCAATTAACTAGCGGCGTTGTTTTAGAAAAAGAATCGTTTTTATTAGTTGCTATTGCTCTCATTGGTGGCTTTTTGGGAGGCTATTATGGTAGTAAAAAAATAAACAACCAGAAGCTTCGATACATTCTAGCCTTTGTATTAATTATAGCCTGCTTTAAATTATTTTTCACTTAAATGATAAACAAAAAAAACATAACAGGTATTATTTTGGCAGGTGGAAAAAGTTCGCGCATGGGAACCGATAAAGGTTTTTTGAAATTAAATAAAAAGACTTTTACGCAATATAGCATTGATGCTTTACAACCTTTAGTCTCGGAAATTTTAATTGTTTCAGATAATCCTGATTATGATACATTCGGATATAAACGCATACATGATATTACAAAAAACGCAGGTCCTGTTGCAGGTATTTACTCAGGATTAGAAGCTTCAAAAACTGAATACAATTTGATTTTAAGCTGCGATATTCCTTTGATTACTTCAAGCATATTAAAAAATTTAATTGAAGCTGTTGATGACACTTCCGAAATTATTCAAATTGAAAGCAACGGCAAATCAATGCCGCTTATAGCTCTATACAAAAAGCAATGTAAAGACACTTTTTCTAATTTATTAAAAACAGATGAAAGACGTTTACGTGTTGCCGTTAATACATGCAAATCAAAAAATATAGTAATAAAATTAGAAAATGATATTTTCACAATGAATGTGAATACAAAAAATGAATTAAAAATAATTGAAGATGCATATAACCGTTAAATATTTTGGTCAAATAGCCGAAGTAACAAAACAAAGTGAAGAGTCTATAGAATTTTCAGGGAGTTTAATTTCGGAACTTTTAGATCTACTATATTCAAAATATAGTGGTTTAAAAACTAAAGATTTTCAAATAGCACAAAACCAAGAATTAGTTAGTATTGAAACTAAAATAACAGGACAAGAAATAGCACTTTTACCTCCTTTTGCAGGAGGATAAAATTATGGACAGATACAACAGACATATCATTTTATCAGAAATAGGACTAGAAGGTCAAAGTAAACTTTCCAACGCCAAAGTATTAGTTATTGGAGCTGGTGGTTTAGGCTGCCCTATTTTACAATACTTAGCAGCGGCAGGTATTGGCACTATTGGAATTGTTGATTTTGATGTAGTAGATATTTCAAATTTACAACGTCAAGTATTATTTGGAACGTCTTCATTAGGAAAAAACAAAGCAGAAGCAGCAAAAGAACGTTTAAAAGATTTAAACGATAGTATTTCTATTATCGCTTACGCGGAAAAATTAACACATCAAAATGCCATTAATTTATTCAATCAATATGATATTATTGTTGATGGTACCGATAATTTTGAAACCCGATATTTAGTAAATGATGCTTGTATTATTACAAACAAACCGCTAGTTTTTGGTGCTATTTATAAATTTGAAGGACAAGTTTCTGTTTTCAACTACCAAAACGGACCGACTTACCGTTGTTTATTTCCAAATCCACCAGAAAAAGGAACTGTTCCTAATTGTTCTGAAATTGGTGTATTGGGCGTGCTTCCTGGTGTCATTGGTAGCATGCAAACCAATGAAGTTTTAAAAATAATTTTAGGTATTGGCAACATCCTTTCGGGTAAATTACTTTGCTATAATGCTTTAACATCTCAAACATCAACATTAAAGGTGAATAAAAATGAAGCCATTTTTCAATCTGTTTTAAAAGAAAAAGAGGTATTTCATAAAAAGCAAATGGAATTTCACTGTGAATTAGAAATTATTCCTATTTCAATTAAAGATATTTTATTTGAAGAAAACCTTCAATTCATTGATGTTAGAGAACTACATGAACAACCCAAAATTGAAAATTTAGACGTATCAAATATTCCATTAAATACCTTAGAAAACAATCTAGATAAAATCGATTCAGTAAAAAAGAAAATCATTTTTTGTCAATCAGGTATACGAAGTAAAAATGCTGTAAAATTATTGCATAAATTAAATATTGAAAACTGTTTCAGCGTAATCGAAGGCGCTTCAGAAATAAAAAACTTTATAAAGAATCATCAAAATGAAAGATAAAAAACCAATGAAAAGTGTATTCAAAGAAGGTGCTATTTCATCAGAATTTATTGGAGAATCCATTGCAAAACATCAAACCAAAACAAGTATTGGAGCTCACAATATTTTCCTTGGTCAAGTAAGAGCCGATGTTATTGATGGCAAAACAGTTTCAGCCATAGAATATACAGCCTATGAAGATATGGCAAATGAAAAGTTTCACGAGATTAGAGAAACCGCTTTTGAAAATTTTGACTTAACATGCATGCACATTTATCATAGCTTAGGAACTGTAAAAGCTGGTGAAATTTGCCTATTCGTCTTTGTTTCATCACCAAGACGAAAAGTAGTTTTTGAAGCTTTAGAATTTATTGTTGAAGCAATAAAAACAAACGTTCCTATTTTTGGAAAAGAAATTTTTGAAGATGAATCACATCAATGGAAAGTTAACAATTGATTAATTATTGTTGATTATTTATTATTAAGCTACCATGAAAGAACAACTAAAAAAAAGGACTAAAATTTTCGCTCATAACTGTATAAAAATAACGCAATCACTTCCTAATACATATCTTTCTAATCATATTAAAGGTCAATTAATTAGATACTCTACTTCTGTTGCTGCAAATTATCGGGCTACATGTATTGCACAATCAAAATCAAACTTTATAACTAAAATTAGTATCGTTATTGAAGAAATAGATGAATCAAATTTTTGGTTAGAATTTGCTCTAAATGAAAACCTCATTGAAAAAAACAAAATAGAGAACCTTTTAAAAAAATCTAGCGAATTAACAGCAATCTTCATGTCTTCATGAAAAACAGCTAGCAGGAAATAATCAATTTAAAATAATAAATATTCAATTTAGTATGGTCGATATCACACATAAAAACACAACATTAAGAACCGCAGTTGCACAAGCCATTGTTAAAGTAAGTAAACCAGAAACAATAATAGCTATACAAAATAACACCGTTCCTAAAGGCAATGTATTTGCTATGAGCAAAGCAGCAGGTTTATTAGGTGTAAAAAGAACACCCGATATTTTACCTGATTGCCACCCCTTACCTATCGAATTTACAGGTGTAGAATATGAAATAAACGGACTAGAAATCAAGATGTTATTCACGGTAAAAACCATTTACAAAACAGGCGTGGAAGTTGAAGCCATGCATGGTGCAAGTGTAGTTGCTTTAAACATGTACGATATGCTAAAACCTATTGATAAAGGCATCGAAATACATGCTATAAAACTATTGAATAAAAAAGGTGGAAAATCAGATTTTAGAGATACATTTAGAAAAGACTTAACAGCAACTGTTATTGTTTGTTCTGATACTATTTCAGCAGGACATAAAGAAGATAAAGCAGGAAAAGCTATTATTGAAAAACTAGAATCTTGCGATGTAAAAATAACCGATTACATTATTATTCCTGATGAAATAAAAGACATCCAAGAGAAAGCTAAAAACTATCAAGAAGCTGGAGTAGATTTAATAATTTATACAGGCGGTACTGGGCTTTCTGGACGCGATGTAACCCCTGAAGCTTTACTACCATTATTAGACCGAAGAATTCCTGGTATTGAAGAAGCCATTCGTAATTACGGGCAAGACAGAACACCATTTTCTATGCTGTCTAGAAGCGTTGCAGGCACTATTAAGGATACATTAATATTAGCTTTACCTGGATCTACAAATGGTGCTAAAGAATCTATGGATGCTATTTTTCCATCGGTTTTACATATTTTCAGAATTTTAAAAGGCGCTAGACACAACTAAAATGTTTATTCGTAGAATCGTTAAGTCGTTTATCCTATAACAAAGTTCAACGATTCAACAATTAAACAGAGTGAAGAAATGAGTGAAAAGAAAAACATATTACAAGATAATTTTGGCAGAAACCATGCTTACCTGCGTATTTCATTAATTGAACGCTGCAATTTACGCTGTTCCTATTGTATGCCCGAAGAAGGTGTACAACTTTCTCCTAAAAGTCATTTAATGACGTATGAAGAAATATTTGATATTGCAAAAACCTTTGTAAAGCATGGCGTAACAAAAATAAGATTAACAGGTGGCGAACCTTTAATTAGAAAAGATATTCCTATAATTTTACAAAAACTTGCTACGCTTCCTGTAGAATTATCCATCACATCAAATGCTATTATTATTGATAAATTTATTGACATACTAAAAGCAAGTGGCATTAAAAGCATCAATGTGAGTTTAGATTCTTTAGATAAAGAAAAATTTAAACATATTACGCGTCGCGATCAATTTGAAAAAGTCTACAATAACATTTTATTATTAGTAAATGAAGGCTTTAAAGTAAAAGTAAATGCCGTTTTAATAAAGGACTTTAATGATAACGAAATTATTAACTTCATCAACCTTACAAAAGATTTACCTATTTCAGTTCGTTTTATTGAATTTATGCCTTTTGATGGTAATAAATGGGATATGAGTAAAATGGTTTCTTATAAAGATGTCATGAATTATGTAAACATTTCATTTAAAACAAAAGATATTGAGCGTCTTCAAGATGCACCAAACGATACTTCTAAAAATTATAAAGTGAAAGGCTACAAAGGAAGTTTTGCTATTATAAGTTCTGTTACAAATCCTTTTTGCGATTCTTGTAATAGACTGCGTTTAACAGCTAACGGTCAATTAAAAAACTGCTTATTTTCATCTGGCGAATCCGATTTGCTTACCACACTTCGAGCAGGAAAACCAATAGAGCCAATTATTCAAAAAGCAGTACAAGCCAAATTTAAAATTCGTGGTGGCATGAATACTATTGAAAAACTTCAAGAACCTAAATTGCACAATAACAACCGTAGTATGATTACGATTGGCGGTTAAAATATTTTTTATAAAAAAAAGAAATTTTTTAGTTAATTAGATTAACAAAAAACATCCCAAACTAGATGGTTTTATTAATTAATGATTTTACAATAAATAGAGCTATAAATTATTTAAAAGCAATTGAACTATATGAATAATAACATTAAAAATGAGAACACTCTATTAAAAAACGGAGTTTGGAAATCTACTGGAGGAAATTTATTTTGGATTAATATCATTAAAGACAAGGTTTATTGGCTAGGTATGAATAATAAGACAGCAGAAAATGAATTAGGTGAAGATTGGTGTCACGTTGGAAATGGAACAGTAGTTGACAATCGAATAATTTTAGATTGGTCTGATATTTCTGTTGGAAAAGGTAATTTAAATGGAAGAATAGTTATTGAAATAATAAGTTCTATTAAAATGATAGTCATTGAGGATTCTGGAAACTTTGGAATGTCTACTTGGAATTGGGAAACAGATCAATTAAATTTCAGTCAAATAACTCAATAATATTCTGAATTCATTGAAAAAAACTATAACAATAAAAAATTGAAGGCTTAGTTGATGAAAACGGTAATATCATCAAGTAAACACAATAAGAAAAACTAACTAATTGGGATTTGCTTTTCAAAGCCTAAAAAACCTTAGTTTAAAGAGAACTTAAATCTAATTTAGTAGTACATTTTCCTTTTTTAATGGCTATATAACTATGAACATTACCAAGTTCAGAAATTAAGGAAAGTTTTGTTTGTACAAATATTTCGTAAGCATCAATATCGGCAAGTACAATTTTTAATAAAAAATCAAAATTTCCTGATACTTGATAACATTCTGCAACCTCTTCAAAACTATTAACTTGTTTTAAAAAATTTTGCAAGTAACTACGCGTATGACCTTTCAATTTAACCCCAATAAAAATAGTTTGTTTTAAACCAATTTTCCGCTCATTTAATAAAGCAACATACTTATCAATATAACCTTCTTTCTCTAATTTTTTAATTCTTTCAAAAACCGGAGTTGTAGAAAGGTTTAATCTTTCTGCTAATTTTTTAGTTGTAATTCTACAATCAGTTTGTAAAATATCTAATATTTTTAAATCTATCTTGTCTAACCTCGTCTTCATATAGAAAAATATTTTGTTAAATAAATATGATAATTATCATAAAAGAATAAAAATACACAAAAAACACATAAAATAGATAAATAAACTAAAAATACAATAAATTAAAAGTTAAAAACAACATCATATCTTGATTGTATATAAATTTGTTAGGAAGCGACATCTATTTTTATACATAAATTCAAGAATGAAAACTATTTCAAAAGGCATACAATCTCTTTTTAAACCCTATTTAACAGTTAAAAATGGTTATAAAGGAGGCAAAGGAATTTCTTCTAAAAAAGAAAACCAAAAAACATATAAACTATCCTCAAATGAAAACCCCATTGGAACTTCTCCTCTTGCCTTAGAAGCAATAAAAAATGCTTTAACCGATTTACACTTATATCCTGACACTACAGATATTCGTTTAAGAGAAGAACTTGTAAAATCATACAATAATCAATTAGACATTGATCAATTTATTTGTGCAGCAAGCGGATCGGAACTTATCGATTTAATCATTAGAGCTTTTATTCGTGAAGGCGATGAAGTCATTGTTTCTACACCTTGTTTTGTTCCTTATAAAATGTTTTCAAGTTGGTCTGGAGCAACAGTTGTTGATGTTCCTCTAAAAGAAGCCGACTATGCATTAGATGTAACTAATATTGTTAACGCAGTTACTAGTAAAACTAGAATTGTATTTTTAACAAGCCCAAACAACCCTACGGGTTCATATATTTCAAAAGATGAATTTGAATCTTTAATGCAACTATTACCTCCAAATGTTGTGGTTGTGTTTGATGAAGTCTATTGGCATTTTGCTGATGCAGAAAATTACGTAAGAGCATTACCTTATATTTCAAAGTATCCAAACTTAATAGCGATTAATAGCTTTTCAAAAACCTATGGTTTGGCTTCGCTAAGAGTAGGATATTCATATATGAATACTGAAGTTGCTGCTTATTTAAGACAGATTTGCAAGCCTTTTTTAATTACAAAACTATCCTTGGAAGCTGCTATGGCTGCATTAACAGATTCTTTATTTATTAAACAAACTGTTGATACAATTCAATCGGAAAAAATCTATTTAGAAGAACAATTTAATAAACTCGGAATTCAATATTATCCTACTCAAGCCAATTTTTATTTAATAACACCTCCAATTTCAAGTAATGAGTTTGTTAATTTTTTAGCAGAAGAAGGTATTGCAATTCGCCCTGTAGACAATTTTGGAGCTGTTGGAAAAGTACGAATCTCAATTGGGATTAGAGAAGCTAATGAAGCATTAATTACAGCTTTAAAAAAGCTAAAAGTAGTTTCTCTTAACTAATAGTTTAAAAGATTAAACATAGAAATACGAACTAAAAAAATATATTTATGGCACGTTATCATACTTTAGGGAAGATTCCCAAAAAACGTCATACGGCTTTTGAAAATAGCGAAGGCGGACTGTATCAAGAAGAACTTTTTGGTACTGCTGGTTTTACAGGTATTTCTTCATTATTATACCACATTCATCCTCCAACGGTAGTTTCTGAAATTAGAAATCTAGGTGCTATAGCACCATCAATAGCTATTGATAAAAACATGAAAGCACTAAGCTTCAAAGGATTTTCTATAAAACCAGAAAATGATTATTTAGAAAGCAGAAAAACATTATTTGTTAATAGCGATTTACACATTGGATTAGCTGCACCTAAAGAATTTTCAAAAGAATATTTCTATAAAAATGCCGATGCCGATGAAATGTTATTTATACATAAAGGTTCGGGGAAATTAAAAACGTGTTACGGTTTAATTGAGTTTAAATATGGTGATTATGTTATAATTCCTAAAGGAGTTATTTATCAAATAGATTTTGATTCTGAAGAAAACAGAATTTTATATGTAGAATCTTTTGAACCTATTGTTACTCCAAAAAGGTACCGAAACAATTTTGGACAGTTGTTAGAACACTCCCCCTTTTGTGAGCGTGATTTTAGGTTACCAACCAACTTAGAAACTTTTAATGAAAAAGGAGCTTTTAAAATTAAAGTTAAAAAACAAGGAAATATGTGGGAGTACACATACAACAACCATCCTTTTGATGTCGTTGGATGGGATGGATTTCATTATCCGTATGCGTTTTCAATTCACGATTTCGAACCCATAACTGGTAGAATACACATGCCTCCTCCAATTCACCAAACTTGGGAATCTGCAGGCTTTGTGGTATGTAGCTTTGTGCCAAGGTTATACGACTATCATCCAAAATCAATTCCAGCTCCATACCATCATTCCAATATAGATTCAGATGAATTGCTGTATTACGTTGATGGCGATTTTATGAGTAGAAACAACATTGAAATAGGACAACTAACATTACATCCGGGTGGTGTGCCACACGGTCCACATCCTGGAGCCATAGAAAGAAGTATTGGCAAAAAAGAAACTCAGGAATTGGCTGTAATGATAGATCCTTTTAAACCTTTATCTATTACAGAAGAAGCATTAAAACTTAAAGTAGAAGATTATTATAAGTCTTGGAATACAAATAACTAAAGCATAAAACATGTCAACAGAAATAAAAAACTTAAAAGATTTACAAAACACAGAATACTCATTAAAAAAAACGTTTAATGATGCAAAAGATTTTCTTCCTCTATTAGGAACCGATTATGTTGAGTTATATGTTGGAAACGCAAAACAATCTGCTCATTTTTACAAAACAGCTTTTGGTTTCCAGTCTGAAGCTTACGCAGGCTTAGAAACAGGAATGAAAGACCGTGTTTCGTATGTGTTAAAACAAGATAAAATAAGATTAGTTTTAACAACTTCATTAAAAGAAGGCGGAGCAATTAATGAGCATATTAACAAACACGGAGATGGCGTAAAAATAGTTGCTCTTTGGGTTGAAGACGCTACAAAATCTTGGGAAGAAACAACTAAAAGAGGTGCAAAATCTTTTATGGAACCAACACGAGAAGATGATGGCGAAAACGGATATGTTATTCGTTCGGGTATTCATACATACGGAGATACTGTTCATATTTTTGTAGAAAGAAAAAACTATACAGGTATATTTTTACCAAACTTTAAAAAATGGGAATCTCATTATAACCCAAGTCCTGTAGGTTTAAAATTTATAGATCATATGGTAGGCAATGTAGGTTGGAATGAAATGAATAAATGGTGTGAATTTTATGCAAAAGTTATGGGGTTTGCACAAATAATTTCGTTTGATGATAATGATATATCTACTGAATTTACTGCTCTAATGAGTAAAGTAATGTCTAACGGAAATGGACGTATTAAATTTCCAATTAATGAACCTGCTGAAGGAAAAAAGAAATCTCAAATTGAAGAATATATCGACTTTTACAACGGCCCAGGTGTTCAACACATTGCAGTAGCAACAAACGACATTGTAGCAACAGTTTCAGAAATGAAAAATAGAGGTGTAGAATTTTTATACGTTCCTGAAAACTATTATGACGATTTAATAGAACGTGTTGGAGAAATTGATGAGGATGTTGAAGTTCTAAAAAAATATGGTATTTTAATTGACAGAGATGACGAAGGCTATTTATTGCAATTATTTACAAAACCAGTTGTTGATAGACCAACCATGTTTTTTGAAATAATTCAACGAAAAGGGGCTAAATCATTTGGTAAAGGTAATTTTAAAGCTTTATTTGAAGCTATTGAAAGAGAACAAGAAAACAGAGGCACTCTATAATTTTATTTAATGAGTAAAAAATATGAATATAAATTAAACAGTGTAACAAAAAAGTTACCAAATCATTTACGGAAGTTTATTGTAAAACAACCTTACAAAGAATATACAGCACAAAATCATGCTGTATGGAGGTATGTAATGCGGTTAAATATTGATTATTTAAAAAACGCTGCACATAGTTACTATTTGGAAGGATTAGAAAAAGCGGGCATCTCAACAGATTATATTCCTAAAATGGAAGGAATGAATCGAATCTTAAAAGAAATTGGTTGGGCCGCCGTTTCTGTTGATGGATTTATTCCTCCAAATGCGTTTATGGAATTTCAGGCATACAATGTTTTGGTTATTGCTTCAGATATTAGAACTATAGAACATATAGAATACACACCAGCACCAGATATTATTCATGAAGCTGCTGGACATGCACCAATAATTGCAAACCCTGAATACGCTGAATATTTAAGACGTTTTGGTGAAATTGGTTGTAAAGCTATTTCTTCTGAAAAAGATTATGAAATGTACGAAGCAGTTCGGCATTTATCCATAATAAAAGAAGATCCAACAACACTTGATGAAGATATTGAAAAGGCTACTAAAATAGTTAATGACCTTCAAAATAATATTGGAGAATTATCTGAAATGGCTCAAATTAGAAATCTACATTGGTGGACTGTAGAATATGGCTTGATTGGTGAATTAGAATACCCCAAAATTTATGGTGCAGGATTATTGTCTTCAATTGGAGAAAGTAAAACATGCTTAAATGAAGACATAAAAAAAATACCGTATTCTATAGAAGCTGCAACAATTAATTTTGATATTACAAAACCTCAACCACAATTATTTGTAACACCAAATTTTGCACATTTAAGTTATGTACTCGAAAAATTTGCTAACACAATGGCTTTAAGAAAAGGCGGTTTAGAAGGTGTAAATAAATTAATTAAATCTAAAAATATTGGGACTATAGAACTGAGTACTGGTATTCAAATTTCAGGAAAGTTTTCGAATGTTATAGAACATCAAAACAAACCCATTTATATTCAAACAATTGGAGAAACAGCATTAGCTTCAAGAGATAAAGAATTAATTGGTCACGGAACTAATAAGCATTCAGATGGTTTTGGAAGCCCAATTGGTAAATTGGAGGGCATCAATTTAGCTATTGAAGATATGTCTCCAAAAGATTTAAAAGTTTATGGCATATATGAAGGTCTTACTACCGAATTGGTTTTTGAAGGCGGAATTAAAGTTGTTGGACAAATAATAACAGGTAAAAGGGATTTACAAGGTAAAATTTTATTAATTTCTTTTGAAAACTGTACTGTAACTTACAATGATGATGTTTTATTTAAACCCGAATGGGGTATTTATGACATGGCTGTTGGAAAAGAAATAATTTCTGCATTTTCAGGACCAGCTTCAAGTGAATCTTTTAAAGATATTTTTAAAGTTCCTAAAGAAAAAACACATAAAATTTCTTATTCAGAAGACGACAAAACATTGTATTCATATTATTCTGAAATTAGAAATATTAGAGAATCAAATAAGATAGATTTAAAAATAATTGAAAGCATATTCAATAAAATCTCTATTAAATACCCTAACGAATGGTTACTATTTCTTGAAATTTACGAGTTAGTTTATACTTTAGAAAATGATTTTTCTAATAAAGTTTTAAATAAACTTGAAACATTAAAAGTTAATAAAAAATATACAAAACTAATTGAAGATGGCATTTATTTACTGTCTAAAAATAATTAATAAGAATAAGTTTTTATAGAATAAAATCTCAAATATTACTAGTAAAATTATGAAAAACAGCATATCAATAGATCCAAATACACTTTCTGTAAAGAAACTACATAGTATTTTATTAACTGCTGTAGCTCCAAGACCAATAGCTTTGGCAAGTACTATAAATACTGACGGTCTTGTAAACTTGAGTCCGTTTAGTTTTTTTAATGTATTTAGTGCAAATCCACCCATTTTAATTTTTTCCCCTGCACGCAGAGTTAGAGACAATACAACAAAACATACTTTAGAAAACGTTGAAACGACAAAAGAAGTCGTTATTAATATTGTAAACTTCCCTATTGTTGAGCAAGTTTCATTATCAAGTACGGAATATGAGGAAGGCGTAAATGAGTTTATAAAATCTGGATTAACAGAAATTCCTTCAGAAAAAATTAAACCTCCAAGAGTACAAGAATCTCCAATTTCTTTTGAATGTGTTGTAGATAATATTATTCATTTAGGAAATGAAGGAGGTGCTGGTAATTTGGTTATTTGTAAGGTGGTTCAAATTCATATAAATAATAAATATCTAGATGCTGATAAAAACATTGACACAAAAAAATTAGACTTAGTAGCGCGATTAGGCGCTAATTGGTACACTAGAATTACTGAAGAATCATTGTTTGAAATACCAAAACCTATTTTTACAAAAGGAATTGGCGTTGACAAACTTCCGAAGCATGTTTTTTCTACCAGTGTTTTATCAGGAAATAATATTGGTAGACTAGGAAACTATAAAAGTATTCCAACAACTCAAGAATTAGAAGCAATCCAAATTTTACCCGAAGTGGTTAAAGCGCTTGCTATTAAAAACGAACAAGAAAAATTAGAAACGCTACATAAAATGGTTAAACGCTATTTGGAAAATGATAATTTAGAATTAGCTATAAAAATATTATTTTGCTTATAATTTTATAAGTCTTGCCTTTTTTGCGTTAGCGATAGTAGTGGTAGCTTTTGGCGAGCGGACGCTTCGAGCCAAAACTATTAACGAATAGCGCGACCCTTGTGGTAACGCCCAAAACATCAATCTGTTTATATACTCTAAATAAGTATTAAACTACTTAACTAAAACCTTCTTTTCAAAACTACTTTTTGATGCTTCACAAATAGAACATTCATAGGTTTCTGGAAGATTTTCGAAAACTGTAAATGGTTCTATATTTTGGGTAATATCGCCGTAAACTTCATTGTATATGGTTAAACAATCTTTACATTGATAGACTTCTTCTTCTATTGTTTCTTTATGGATTTCATGTTCTTTTTCTTCAGTATGATCAGTTCCTAATTGCTCGAAATATAATTGGCTTAGTTCCATTAATAAACCTGGTAATTCTACCTTATCTACATCTTGCACATGCATAATATACTCTCTTGTATTAGGATCGAAATTTTTAGCATACAACAGGTTATAAGTATCTCTAATAATAAAATCGCCTAAAACTTCTGGTTGTTTGTTTTTTTCAATAACTACCGATGTAAAATTATAGGTGTCGCTTCCATAATTTGAAATACCAAAAGTTAAACCATAAGTACTAATATCATTCTGATCGAAATTTGTAACCAAATATTTTTTTAGGCTTAGAGCCTCCTTATCGTTAACAGGTAAATGCCAATTTAACTCGAGCATAGAATGACGTACATTAATACCATACCGACCTAAAAACTTTTCCCATTGTATTTTAGAATCAATAGGAATTCCTTTAACTATGAATGATTTCCAAGGTGTTATTGATATTTTACCAATTTTACTTTCTGCACATAATTCACACATGGCTTTTAAAAAAGATAAATCGTATCTATTGTTCCTCCAATAGAGACCCAACCAATATTTATCCATAGCAATTCTATTCATACCTTCGTAATACGGAAATGGGTAAAATGGTACTTCTAAAGGCTTATCAACTGTTCTATTATTAGTATCGGTAGCATCACTAACTAAATCGAAAACAGTCTCGATAGTTTCTGGTTCTTCTTGTAAAATATTTTCAATAGCCAGTTCTATTTTATCCATATCCCAGCTATAAATAAGTGCTGGATACATTTCTGTTTTTTTCCATTCTGGAAGTCGGATATACAAATACCAATAATCTTCATGTTCTGAAGCAATAAAATTAACATGTCCAGTAAACAAAGGCACTAAACGCTGTTTAGGATCGGTAATATTTAATCGTAATTTAAGTTTATGCTTAAATTGTTCTATGATATATAAATATCTATCACTGGTAAGCCATGAAGTACTTGGTAAAATATCGGCCGACACATAAGAAGATGATATATTTTCTATTTCATCTCTTTTAGGTTTAATAAATTTAATTTTATCAAATTGACTAAACTTAGACTCATCAATATCTTCAGGAAAAATAATATCTTGTCTAGAACCAAAAGATATTGCATCTAAACCTAAACTTTCGGCAGCTTCACAAATATATTTAAGCTCGCCTGGAGATAATACACCGCCATTTATTAGTAATCTATATGGTTCCTTTATCATGCCAATACTTTTGTATTATTTAATATTTCTCGAACTTCGGTTTTACAACTTCCACAACCTAAACCAGCTCCTGTTTTATTACAAAGCGTTGTAAAATCTGTACAGCCTTCTTTAATTGTTTCTTCAATATTACCTGCTCCTACCTGACTGCAAGAACACACTAATTTACCTAAAACAGGCACATCGTTTGAAGCACCTCGCAATAAGGTATTTCGCTTTTCAGACATTTCTATTTTACTTTCAATCATTGTCTTAAATTCGGCAAACTCATTTTTATCGCCCATTAAAACGGCTCCAATTAAAAGATCATCTTTTACAATACACTTTTTGTAGTAACGCTTTTTAATATCAGTAAAAATAACTTCTTCATAGCTATCATCATTTTCAGGCACATTAATCTCTCCAATGCTACATAGGTTTAAGTCATTGAATTTCAAAATATTCATTAAAACCGATCCTTGATACGAACAACTAATATCACCAGCAATAAAATTGGCTAAAATATTGGCTTGTTGCTCTGCAGCCGATGTAATTCCGAATAACTGATTATTATATTCTGCTATCTCTCCAATAGCAAAAATATCTGGATGTGAAGACTGTAAATGCTGATTTACTTTCACACCTCGACTACAAACAATACCATTTTCTCTAGCTATTTCTATATTAGGAATAGTACCAATAGCATATACAATAGCATTTGCTATGATTAATTTTCCACTTTTAAGTGTAATGTTTAATTCGCCCGTATCATCGTCGTCAAACACAGTACTTACTTCATTATCAAAATAAATTTGAATGCCACGTTCTTGTACATCTAAGGCCAATAATTTACTAGAAACTTTATCTAGCTGACGCTCCATTAATCGTGATGCTCGTTGTATAATCGTGATTTTAACATTTTTATGTTTCATGGCTGCTGCCAGCTCTAAACCTAACAATCCGCCACCAACTATAACAATATGTTGCTCTTCTGGAGGCAATCCTGTAGCATCTAAATACGCCTTAAAACTATCAGCATCGCTTTTATTTCGCATAGTAAACCTACCAGGTAAATCTATTTGAACATCTTTTGGTATAAAGGCGCGACTTCCTGTAGCTAAAATAAGTTTATCAAACGTGTACGTTTCCCCATCACTGGCAGTTACCACTTTATTTTCTTTATCTATTTTAGTAATAAGCGTTTCAGGATGTACGGTAATATTGAGTTTTTTTAACTCGACTTTTTTAATTTTAAGAAGTTGCTCCCAAGTAAGTTCTTCGGTAACATATTCTGGTAGTAACACACGGTTATAAAACAAATTAGGTTCTTTAGAAAACACATGAATTTCATCTACCTCATTATACTCCCTATAGTTTTGAACAAACCTAAACGCTGCAGCACCTGCACCTGCAATAATTATTTTTTCTGCTTCCTTTTTATATTTTTTCACAGACACGGTCGTGAACTTAAAATCGGGTTCTTTCGACTGTGGGTCTATATGCGTATTTGTTAAATTATTGGTTCTGTTTAAATCGCTTTGTAATTGTTTCCCCCAGTGCATAGGTAAAAACACCACGCCTTTTTTTATAGCATCGGTTACTTTAGCACGTACGCGAACCTCGCCATTTGCACTTTTAATTTCTGAAATATCACCGTCTTTTATCTTATTTAAATAAGCATCAACCGGGTTAATTTCTAAAACAGGTGTTGGATAATGTGTTTTTAAACGCGATACCTTTCCTGTTTTTGTCATAGTATGCCATTGATCTCGCACACGTCCTGTTGTTAAAATTAAAGGAAACTCAGCATTCGGTTTCACTGAAGTATTATTAATACTTTTTGCAACATTGAAAATGGCTTTTCCCGATGGTGTATAAAACTTTTTATCTTCAAATAATCTAGGTGTTCCGCTATGTCTGTATTCTGGTACTGGCCATTGAAATGTACCTTCGTGCTTTAATCTATAGTAATTTAAAAAGGATACATCAATATTCGTTCCTTTAGTCATAGATGCATATTCATCATAAATTTCTTCGGCACTATTATAATTAAAACCCCTGAATCCCATACGTTGTGCAAAATCACAAAATATCTCAACATCTGGTCTTGCTTCACCAGGTGCATTAATTTCTTTAGGCAAATATGAAATGCGTCTTTCAGAATTTGTCATCGTTCCCTCCTTCTCTAACCAACCGGCAGCAGGAAGCACTAAATCGGCATACTCCAGCGTATCCGCCTTATGAGAAATATCTTGAACCACCACAAACTTCGCGTTTTTCATGGCACGCTCAATTTGATGTGTATTTGGTAAACTTACTAATGGATTAGTACAAGCTATCCAAACAGCTTTTAATTTACCGCTTTCCAATGCTTGAAACATTTCGGTAGCCGTTAAACCTGGTTTTGGTGAAATACTATCGACGCCCCAAAACTGTGCCACTTCACGTCGATGCTCTTCATTTTGTAAATCTTTATGAACTGCTAATAAATTAGCCATTCCTCCTACTTCACGACCACCCATGGCATTTGGCTGACCTGTTAGTGAAAATGGTCCAGATCCTGGTTTTCCAACTTGCCCAGTAATTAACGACAAATTTAAAAGTGCTGTGTTTTTATCGGTTCCTACCACACTCTGGTTAAGTCCCATAGCCCACATACTAATAAAACCCTTTGAAAGCCCTATAGTATCAGCTGCTTTTCTTATTTCTTTTTCTGAAACACCACATAATTTTGACGCCTGTTTTAATGAAGTTCCAAAAATCTGTTCTTTATAATCCTTAAATCCTTCGGTATACTTTTTAATGAAATCTTCATCAATTAAACCTCGTTTATATAAACAACGTGCTATGGCATTATAGAGAGTGACATCGGTTCCGGGAAGGATTTGAAGGTGAATATCGGCAAAATTTGCAGTATCTGTTTTTCGTGGATCGACAACTATAATTTTAACATCTGGATTCTTTTCTTTATGCTGTTCTAAACGTCTAAAAAGAATAGGATGACACCACGCAGGATTTGCTCCTGTAATTAAAAAACAATCTGCTAACTCAATATCGGCATACGAAATAGGCACACTATCTTCTCCAAATGTTTTCTTGTAACCAACCACAGCCGAACTCATACATAAGCGCGAATTGGTATCTATATTATTAGTTCCAATAAACCCTTTGGTAAGTTTATTAGCAATGTAATATTCTTCGGTTAAACTTTGTCCTGACACATAGAATGCTACACTATCTGGTCCGTGTTTTTTAATAATAGATTTAAAAACGCTTGCAGCTCTATCTAAAGCATCATCCCAACTTACACGCTCACGTGGATGTGATCGACTCCATCTCATTTCTGGATATAAAATTCTATCAGACGTATCATTTACAACATAATGTAAATTCATTCCCTTAGAACATAACATGCCTTTGTTTACCGGATGGTCTTTATCGCCTTCAACTAAAACCTTATTATTAAGATCTTTTTTAACAATAATACCACATCCAACGCCACAATACGAACATGTTGTTTTTATTTCATTTTTAGACATTTACACCTGCTTTTACACGAATTAAAAAAATATTATTATATCAAACAAGCATCAATACTCACTATTTTCAATACTCTAAAAAAGCTATCTTAAATCGTTAAATTGATAAAATTTAATAACAAAATTTAGCTTTTTACTTTTATAGATTGAAGCCTTCCTGTTAAAGATTCACTAGTTGAAGGGATATCTTCTTCTTCCGAAGAAAACCTAATAGCTAACGCTAAAAACCCTGTAACAATAACAATAAAACCAATTATAAAATAACCTTGAGACACTGCTGATGAAGATGCTGCCGATTGTGCTGCTTTTAAAACATTATCGCCCATACCTTCATTAGCTACAATAGCTGCTTTTTCGGCTAAAGCCGATTTAGACTTTAATAAAAATGCTGCTAAAAAAGCACCAACATTACCACCTGCTCCAACAATACCTGAAACAGAGCCTATTGCTTTTTTATTTATAAAAGGTACAACAGAAAAAGTTGCTCCTTCTGCCATTTGAACTGATAAACTAAATAGAATTAAAAATACAACACCTACAATAATACTTGTGGTTGTTGAAAAGGTAACCAACATAATACCTTGTAAAGTTAATATAAATGATAAAAACAAAACACGACCTCGTAAGCCTTTTAATTTTCCGAATTTATCACCAAAGAAGCCACCCAAAGTACGAGCAAAAATATTCATTAAAGCAAAAGATAACACGATGTTTCCTGCTGTTAATCGTTCTAACTGAAACGTATTTTGAAGATAATCGTCCATTGTACCATAAACAGTAAGCTCTATACCAAAACTAGCAGCGTATACTACAAATAAAATCCAAATTCTATAATCTTTAATAACCTTAAAAAAACCAACTTGATCCTTTTTAGTTGAAACCATTTCTCCTGCAGCTTTTAACTCTTTAAAATTACCCTGCGGTGTATCTTGAGTAAAGAAAAAATAAACCAAGCCCATTAAAAAACAAACAATGCCCGCTATAACCATTGAATATCTCCAAGCTTGACCATCGGCCACACCAAAAGCAACAACTGTTGCAGCAATTATTGGCATCCCTAAACGGTTAGCACCACCACCAAGATTTCCCCATCCTGCCGATGTTGCATTGGCTGTACCAACAATATTTGGCGCAAACATTAAAGAAGTATGTACTTGCGTAATAACAAACGATGCACCAATAAACCCAATAAATAATCTACATATTAAAAATTGTAAAGGTGTTTGTACCAAACCACATAAAATTACGGGTATAGCACCTAACATTAACAACCACGTATAACACAATCTTGGTCCATATTTATCACACAGTTTACCAATAAGTAAACGTGCAAACACAGTACCTGATACTGCTAAAATAATGGAATTCCACTTTTGATCTGGTGTTAAGTTTAAGTCTCTAACCACATCTGGCATAAATGGCACAATGCCAAACCACGCGAAGAAACACATAAAAAAAGAAATTGAAGTGATCCAAAACGTACGTATGGAAACATCTTTAAAATTGAATAAATTTAATTTTGTTGCTTTAACTGCTTCTAGATTTATCATAACTAAGTATTCTTAAAGCAACAAAATTAAGTATAAATACTTAATTTTAAAATATAAAAATACGTATTTTACGTAGAAATGTAATATTGTTAATTATAAAATAAAGATTTTGAGGATTTGATAAAATGATAGAAATATTAAAAGTTATTATTTAGAATTAGTTAAAATGTAGATATGCTTTATTTAATTTGGTTTAAAAAACTTAATACATTTGTAGGTGTTTGATTATATTTGAGAGTGAATAATTTAAAGATATGCACTAAAGTGTTTATCTAATTTTTGGCGGTAATTAAAACAAACTGCATAGAAAAACTAAATCAATGAACTACACCTTCAAGAATACTGAAATAAATAACAAGAAGGCTACTGACTTTGAAACAAAATCCCTTCTATATTTAATAGGAAGACGCAAAGACAGTAAAGAAGTTGAATATATTGCATTTGACTGTTTTAATGACGTTAGTGGAATTAATAAAAAATCAGATAAAATTTGGGATATTCAATCCAAAAACGAGAAAAGTCTGAGTCCCAAAAAAATCGGAAAATATTTTTTCACTCTTTTTGACAATTATAACTCATTATTTGATTTTACAGAGTTTATTTTCTTTTGCCCTATATTAAAACCAGAATATAAAATTAATGAGAAATTAAATATTTACGGAATTGAAAACATAGTCAATAAAACTCTAGTAAGAATAAAAAATGGACTTAATGAAGAAATAGTAAGAGTAAAAGGTAACGTAGTAGATTATAATGTTGAGCAAGAAGATTTTCTAAAAAGAGTCATTATTGTTGAAGACACAGAACAAGATAACGAATACATTAAAACTGTTACAAAATTTAAAAAATCAGAAATAAAATCAGACGCGTTTTATCAAAGTGTTTTTCAAGATTTAAGGGATATTCAATCTACAAAAAAAAATTCTTACATTGAAAATTCTATAATCAACCAAATAAAAGATGTCTTAAAATTTAATAGACACTTATATACTAAAGATATAGAAATTCTAATAATTAGTAGAATAATTGGGTGTGAAGTATTTGAATATAAAGGAATTCCATTATACTTCTTGCCTGTTATAGACAGTTTGGATTTTGAAGATAAAAAAGATAAAATTCAAGAATGTAATTCAAACCTATCAAGAGCTTTTTTTAATAAAAATAGCAATCGTGAATTTTGGAAAATATGCGAAATAATAATTGAATATATGGAATCCAACGACATAACAGATGTAGAGATTATATTCAATGATTTATTCAATATATATAAATTTAGAATATCCTATTTAACACCAATAACTATTAAATATTTAATAGCAATTACAATTGAAGGAAAACAATGATTATAAAAAAAACAGCTTTTGGTAATAATCAAGAAGCATTTATAGAAAGTAGATTTAAAAATGCAACGAATATTATATTCAGTAATGTTAATAATCGAGGAAAAACTCTCGTAATTCAGGGTCTAATGCACTCAATCGGGTATGATTCTATTTTCCCAAGTGGCTTTAACTATAAAAGTTATTTCTTCTATTCAAATATTATAATAAAAGAAAAAAGTTACGAATTTCTTAGAAAAGGAAACTCTATAATTTTATTAGAAAATGAGAATATTAATGTATTTAACAGCATTAGTGAGTTTAAATATTATTTCGATAAATACATATATGAACTACCACGAATTGAAAAAGAAGGAGAATTAAAGCCTGTAGATTTGACATTGTTCTATGAGTTATTCTTTCTAGGACAAGACAAAAGAAATTCATCCAACCTAATAATCAAAGGACGTAATAATAAACAGGACTTTAAAAATATGATTTTCGCAATGCAAAATGCTCTAATTTCTAGCATAAATAAATATGACATAGAAGAACTTAATGAGCAAAAAAAATCATTGAACTTAAAAATAAATACAGAAAAAAGAAAAATTACTGTACTAAAAAAGAATCCAGAAATAGCTTCATTTATAAGTTCCGCAGCAAATAATATTGATTTTCAAAATACATCAAAACAGCTAAGTGAATTACACAAAAGCATTGCAAATTTACGAAAACAGAGAAATAGAGAAGAGAACAGGAAAATTAAACTAGAAAGCTTAATAATTGAATTAAAGTCTTTAAATAGAAGTCTAAATGAAGGTAAAGTTAAATGTTCTAACTGCGGCAGTACTAAAATTATTTTCGCAAATCAAGAATTTGAGTTTGAAGTCAGCAATAATTACGTCCGTAAAAACATACTAAAATCAATTCAAGAAAGCATTTCTATGAAAAAAGAAATTGTTGAGGAATTTAATAGCGAAATCAATAAAGAACAAACTCAAATTCAAAAATTATTAGAGACTTCAACACCTGATGCTAAAAATTACATTCTATTTCAAGATGAAATCATTGACTCTAAAGGTATAGACAAAATTGTGTTAGAGCTTCAAAAACAGCTTGAAGAAGTTCAAAGAAAGATCAATAATAATGAAAGTAAAATTGTATCAAATAAAGATTTACAAAAGCTAATAATAGAAAATATCATTTCAGAAATGAAACGCTATTATAGAATAATTGACAAAGAGGGCTTATTAGAGTTTGATGATTTATTTACAAAATCAGGTCAAACTTATTCTGGAAGTGAAGAACAAGAATATTATTTCTGTAAACTTTTAGCTTTAAATAAAACATTAAAGACCGAATTCCCTATAATAATTGATTCTTTTAGAGAAGGTGAATTATCTTCTGGCAAAGAAAATATTATGATTGAAGAGTATATAAAACTAGAAAACCAAGTTATATTAACTTCAACTCTAAAAGATGAAGAATATGACTCTGCTAAATATCTGAAGTTAGAAAATGTTAACGTTATTGATTATTCAAATTTCGCAGATAGTCAGATTTTACAAACTAGTTATGTGGATTCATTTTCAGAGATACTTGAAAAGTTTGGTGTGAAAGAATAACTACCACTAAGAACTGATATAAACAACACTAATTTAAATAATGGCAAAATTTTTAAAAGGAAACGAATTAAATGCAGAGCTTGAAAAAATGTTTGAGTCTGCTGAAAATAGTATTATTCTAATTTCTCCTTACATTAAGCTTCACGAAAGGTTTAAATCTTCACTTCTTACAAAGCTTGAAAATGACTATCTGGATATTACGGTTTTGTTTGGTAAAAATGAAGATGATTTATCAAAGAGTATGAAACAGGAAGATTTTGATTTTTTCAAACAATTTCCAAACATTGAAATTTTATTTGAGAATAGGCTTCATGCAAAATATTATGCAAATGAATCAAAAGCTATTCTTACTTCTATGAATCTCTATGGATTTTCCCAAAACAATAATATAGAAACTGGAATTTTAACAGAAAAAACATTAAAAGGAACATTTACTGGAGAAAATAATTTAGAAAATGATTCTTGGGATTATTTTAGTACAGTTATACAACAAGCTGAACTCTTGTTTGAAAAAAGACCAGTTTATGAAAAAAAGAATATAATAAGTTCTAAAAAATATATAACCTCAGAAATTAAAACAGACAAGCTTTCTGATTTTTTTAATAAAAAAAACTACAATAAAGTTTTCAAAAAAAGTAATAATAGAAATGAAAATACTAATAGTAATGATGTTAAAAAAGAAATTGGATATTGCATAAGAACTGGAAAAGAAATCCCTTTTAATATTGAAAAGCCAATGCAATATGAAGCTTTTAAAATGTGGAATAAATATAAAGACCCTGATTTTTCAGAAAAATACTGTCACTTTTCAGGAGAGTTATCAAATGGAGAAACAAGTGTAAACAAACCCATTTTAAATAAAAATTGGAAAAAAGCAAAAGAACAATTTAACCTATAAAAGCTAAACCCTAAATCACCCCATACTTCTTAGCCTTATTAGAAAGCCCCATTATATTTTGAATTGATAAGCAAAAATAACACCACAAGCCACAAAACAAACAATCAAACTAGTTTATATGAAAACTCAAAAAACCATAATCACTTTACTTCTAACTGTTTTATTTTTTCAAACCAGTTTTTCTCAAGAATTTACTATTCCTAAAAATGTAAAATTAGATTCTGCTGAAGATTATAAAAAATATGAAACTGATATTATAAATTGTATCAATTGGTTAGAAAACACTCCTATAAACACTAACACAGAAAAGAGGACATTGGCAAACGCTTTTTTAACTCAATGGGCAATGGGAACTCCTACTGTAACTATAGAAATGCAATCTTTTCAAATAGATTTAACAACAAAGAACCCTGATTTATTAATGACTTTTATGGGAGGTTGGATTAAATATTCCATTGAAAACCCTACTATTAAAAATACTACTGAAGCGGGCAACATAACAGGAATAAATAGTATAATTAAAGTTTATTCTAAAAATAAAGATAACGGAATAAAAAAAGACAAACGGATTGAGAAACTAATGAAAATGGACAAACCTGAGCTTCAAGAATGGATTATTGGAAAATTAAAATAATAAAAACACTTCATTACCTACAAAAACCTCTTATAATACTATAATTTCACAATCTTTTAAATAAAAACAATAAACATGAATTTTAAATTACCCCAAACCCTAGTAGCATTTTTAAGCTTATTGATAATTTCATCATGTAGTGAAACTAAAGACAAAGTTAAACTTCCAAGTGAACCGGAATTAACTGAACATTATTATTTTGAAGGTAAACTTGACAATAAACCTTTTTTAATAGAAAAAAAATATTATAAAGAGTATTTTGACGAAAAACCTTTTCTAATAGATTTTGGTGGAACACTTATTAATTGCGCTAATGAACCTGAAAATGATATTCACAGTAATTGTTATACATATTATTCATGTGGTATACTAGTTGACAAATATTCTTTTCCAGAAGAAGTAAAAAAACATAATAGTGCAAAAATGTACTTCGGTCCGATAGATGTTGATAAAAGAATCTTTACCAATGAATTAACTGAATTAAAAAAATTCTTCCAAAATAATAAACTTAGATTTCGTAGAGATTTTAGAGATATAGAAAATCAAGGAGGGTTTTCTTTTGATTTCTTTCCTATAAATCCTGATAAGGATAATTTGTTTTATTATTCTACAAGATTTAATGATAACTCTGAATACACTGCAAATATTACTTCCGTGGAAGAAATTGATGATTATTATTTTGTAATTGAAGGAACTGTTGATAATTGCAAACTTTATGATTCTAGAGAAGATATAGATGAAAACCAAGCATACATAATGCTAACAGACTTTAAATTTAGAGTTAAAATCGCAGGAGATTTCAACTACAATAATTATAAAAATGAATAATTAAAAAGTAACAAATTAAAAAAACTAAATCAAACCATACTTCTTAGCTGTATTAGAAAGCTCCATAATATTTTTAACTTCTAGTTTTTTCATGAGGTTAAAACGGTGTACTTCTGCAGTACGTTTACTTATTTGAAGTTCTTCGGCTATATCTTTATTGTTTTTTAACTGGAGTACTAAATGAAGTATTTGATTTTCGCGTTTAGTTAATTTAAATGGTGTTTCAATAACTTCTTTTTTGGGTGTAACGGCTGTATTAGTATTACCGTTTACAAAGTTATTCATAATAATAGCTGTAACATCGCCTGTAAAATACTTACCTCCAGAAGCTACTTTGGTTAGAGCTTTTATAAATTCATCTTTACTAGCACCTTTAAGTAAATAACCATCGGCTCCTGCTTGAATGGCTTGTACTACGTATTCTTCGGAATCGTGCATAGAAAGCACCAAAGTTCTTACATCTGGATGTAATTTACTCATAGCCGTAACCACCTCAATACCATTCATTTCTGGCATACGAATATCTACAATTAACACATGTGGCTTATTACGTGCTATAACCTCTAAAGCCTCTTTTCCGTTAGATGCTTCATCAATAACAGCAATACCGCTTTGGTCTTCTAAAAGTGCTTTGATACCATCTCTTACTAAAACATGATCATCGGCTAATACTACATTGATAACATCCATAAACTATATTTTATAAGTACAAAAATAATAATTTTAAGTAATACTACGTAATTTCATTCAAAAAAGCATCATTATTGAGAATTCCGAGCCATTTCGAGCACAACGAGAAATCACATAACACAAATCACGTTTACACCTTATTATTATGTGATGTCTCAGTCGTTCCTATTTCAATATGACTAAGAAAACATAATTTTAATCAACTAAACCAAAGGAATATTTAAAGTAACACGTGTGCCTTTTCCTTTTTCTGAATTAAGAAAAAGTCGACCATCTATATATTTAATACGCTCTCGCATAAAAGTCATTCCCATACCGCCATCGCCATTTTTAACATTCTTAATTTTGGTTGGGTCGAAGCCTTTTCCATTATCGTCAATAACAATACTAAGCATATTTTTACTATGCGATAAGGACACTAAAATATGTGTAGATTCGGCATATTTAATAGCATTATTAATCGCTTCTTGTGTAATTCTATAAATATTGATTTCAACTAAAGATTCTAAGCGATCATTAAAATCTGTTTTATTAAAAAACACAATATCTTTATTAGTAAGTTTCGATAATTCTTGCGTAAGCTTTGTTAATGCTGGCACAATACCATGATCTGATAATTCTGGAGGTGTTAAATTAAAAGTTGCTGTTCTTACACCTTTTATAATATTTGTAGTGAGTTCTTTTAAATATTCAATCTTTACAGTCGCTTTTTCAACATCTTTGGTGTCTATACTTTCAAGATTATATTTTAAGCCTGTTAGCATTTGCCCAATGCCATCATGTACATCTTTAGCAATACGGTTTTGTTCCTTTTCCTGATTTTCAATAATCTTACTTGAGATTATTTTTTGCTGACTCATTTTTTCCTCAAAACTCTTTTCTGTAAGGCGCTCTATCTCAATTTGTGCAGCTTTTCGAGCAGTAATATCGGAAGCTATAATTAGTAATTCAGACTTGTCGTCGGTAGGATTAAAAGGGATAATAGCCATTTCTAACCAAACATCTACATTGTCACTAGTTGTTCCTTTTACTTCACCTTGCCAACCTGTTTTTTTATGCTTTAAAACAATGTTATCTATAATTAATTGTTCCTTTACATGAATAGAAAGCGCTTGTGAAAAACTTAAACTTCCGCTAAATTTACTATACCTAAAAAGGCGAGAAAACCGTTTCCCTATGTGTAACAGCTCACCATTTTGATTGGTTCTTGCAAACAACAAAGTTTCATCCATGGCACGACTTAAGGCTCGTAATTCTTTTATAGATTTCTCTTTTGCTGCGCTTAAGGCATCGGCATCAATTGCCATTTTTTTAGCATGCTTTTCAGCCGTTAACAAGTCGGCAAGCGTTGCTCGAACAGTTTTTGCTGTAGGCCAAAAAATGAATAAAAATTCACCTAGTAGAATTAACAAAGTAAGCGTCATGAGTAAAACCTCTAAGGTTCTTAACCAACTTACTTTTTCATCGGCTTCCAAATCGTATTGATTTACAATTTGATCCATCATTAAAAGAAAATTGCCTTCATGAGCTCTTACCGTTTTAATATCATCTATAAAAGAAGACACGGGTAATGGCGGAATATTTTCTATCTTATTAATGATAGCATTTGAAGCGTTGCTAATAGTATCAAACGTAGGATTTAATTCTTTAAATTCGCTAATAACTACCTTACTATTTTTTCCTGGTAAACCTAAACTATCATTTCCTTTTTGAAGTGCATTATGCGATAATTCCCAAAGCTTTAATGTTTGTTTAATTTTGTCTTTGAGTAGGATACGTGCTTCTAAATTTTCTTCGGTAGAAAGCGCTACAATATCTTTTGTTAATTTCTGACTTAGCATTCGTTGTCTACCAGCCACATTAATAACTGTAGAATCACTCTGCTGATCGTTAAGATGCTTACGAATAAGAATCTGACTTATAATAACAGAAAGCGCAATAGTACTTAAAGCAATAATGTATAAGCGGCTTAACTTATCAAACGTTCTTTGGTCTAATGAATTTCCGCTTTTTGTCATACTACTTTATTTAAGAAATAGCCTGTTTAATTAGTGACAAGCTTTTATCTGAAAAAGGCAACTTTAAAGCTTCTGCTTGTCCGTTATCAGACATTTTAACCCAAGTCTTTTTCAAGATATCAATTATTTTTTCATCGGTATGTTTAGCTGCAAACTCTTCAAAATAATAATCTAAAAACACCAAACAAATCACATCTTCAATCATTTGGCTTTCTTCATTTTTCTTTATTAATTTCTTATTGATTAATAATGACACTCTATCAATAAATTCTTTATCGTATCCAACCTGATTCAAAATTTCTGCTGTTATTTCAGCATGCATTTTTTTTAAGGTTTCACGCCATTTTAAATACCCTACTCTATCCATAGGATATTCGTCTCTAGCTATTTTCCAACGACAAATATGTTGTGCGCGAGCTGCAATTCGAAGTGCTTTAGACGCATTAGGATTAAATTGCAAAAGTTTCCTAGACATGCGTTGCGCATACAGTAATTCTTTTGGATATTCTATACCAAAAACCTCATACGTGTTAGGGTCTTCAGAGTTTTTTTTATCTATTAATGCTATGGCAGTTTCAAATCGTGTTGGTTTCATTTTTATGTGTATTAATCTGAAAAGCCAATATACACATTTCCGCTTTCAATTTTAACAGGATACACTGCAATTTTTAAATCATCTCCTGCTAAATTCGATCCATCTTCTAGCGAAAAATTCTTTTTATGCATCGGGCAAGCTACTTTAGCAACACCATCTTTATCGCCAATCATTCCTAAAGACAAAACCATTTCCATTTTATGCGGACATAAATTTTGGCAGGCATACCATTTGCCAATTCTAGCAAAATTATATACCGCTATTTGCTTGGTTTTGTACTTTATACAAGCGCCACTATTCTCTGGAAAATCTGATATTTCTCCAACGTTAAACCAATCTGTTACACTTGCATCAGTAACCGATTTATATTGTTCAAGTATATTCTGCATATCTATTATTTTTTATTCAATTCTTTATTTGAGCTTCAATGTTTATTCGTTAATGTTGGTTATTTGGGTAATCGTTAGACCAATTCAACATTTAAACTTTAAACATTTCAACAATTAAACGATTCAACTTTTACCAAGCCTTTGGCATTTTTTGGTCACGCATTGGAACAAACACCAAGTTATCATTTGTATCATCAGAATTCACAAAATGCTTGAAACGTTTTGCCATATTAGGATCTTCAATGGCTTGTTTCCACTCACATTCATACTTATTTACAAGGCCTTGCATTTCGGCTTCTAAATCTTCAGCAATTCCTAAAGAATCCTCAATAACCACTTGTTTTAAATACTCAATACCACCTTCTAATTTGTCTAACCACGGTGCTGTTCTTACTAAAGGGCCAGCAGTTCGTATGTAAAACATTAAAAACCTGTCTAAATATTTTATAGCCGTTTCATCATCTAATTGTTCAGCAAACAGTACTGCGTGTTTTGGTGTGGCGCCTCCATTTCCGCATACGTATAAATTCCACCCACCATCAACAGCAATCAATCCGAAATCTTTTCCTCTGGCTTCTGCACATTCTCTAATACAACCCGAAACACCACCTTTTAATTTATGAGGTGAGCGTAATCCTCTATATCTATTTTCTATCTCTATAGCAAACGTAACGCTTTCATGCATACCATAGCGACACCATGTAGAACCTACACAACTTTTTACGGTTCGTAACGATTTTCCGTAAGCATGTCCACTTTCAAAACCTGCATCTATTAAATCTTTCCAAATAAGTGGTAATTCATGTAATTGCGCCCCAAATAAGTCAATACGTTGTCCGCCAGTAATTTTAGTATATAAATCATACTTTTTACCAACTTCTCCAATGGCTATTAATTTATCAGGAGTAATTTCTCCACCAGGAATTCTTGGCACAACCGAATAAGTTCCATTACGCTGAATGTTTGCTAAAAACCGATCGTTTGTATCTTGAATACCAACCTGACGGTTAGGCGTTTCCATAGTAATACTAGCAAAGATTGATGCTACTAGAGGTTTACAAATTTCACATCCATGACCTTCACCAAATAAGTTTAGTGTTTCATCATAATCTTTTACTTGGTTTACTTTTATAAGATCATATAATTCTTGTCTGCTAAAACTAAAGTGCTCACAAATGGTTTCTTTAACCTCTTTACCTAAGGATTTTAATGTTTCATTCACCAAATCGGATACCATAGGCTTACATCCGCCACAACCAGTAGTTGCTTTTGTTTTTGCCACTATATCTCCAAAGTTTTGACTTTCACCATCTGTTATAGAACAGCAAATATCGCCTTTACTAACACTTTCACAAGAACAAACTTGTGCCGTGTCTGGCAAATCTAGAACACTTCCAAACGATTTTCCACCTTCACTTGCTGGTAAAATTAACTCAGCAGGATTCTCAGGAATTGCCATACCATTTAGATATATTTGGTGCAACATATTATAATCAGATGCATCACCTACCAAAATACCTCCTAATAGCGATTTCCCATCAAGACTAACATTAATACGCTTATATAAATGTTTTGTTTTATCTTCAAAAATAACAGAATGCCCTTTTGATGCTGGCATAAACGGCTCTCCGAAACTTGCTACATCAACCCCAATTAATTTTAATTTGGTAGACATATCAATATCACTTGGCATGATAACAGTTTCGTCTCCTAAAATTTGTTTCACAGCAACACCTGCCATATCATAACCTGGTGCTACTAACCCATATATCATTTGGTTGTACAAAGCAACCTCTCCAATAGCATAAATATCAGGATCGGATGTTTGCATTTTTTCATTTACAACAATACCTCCACGTACGCCCATTTCTAAATCGCAAGTTCTACCCAACTCATCTCTTGGTCTAATACCTGCCGAAATTATTAACATATCCACATCTAGCACATCATCCTCTCCAAACTCCATGGCAGTGATTGCATCTTCTCCCAAAATTTGATTTGTTGCTTTACTTAAGTGAATATTTAATCCGATAGATTCTAACTTTAATTGCAATACCTGACTACTTCTAGAATCTAACTGTCTTGGCATTAATTTAGGAGCAAACTCAACAATATGAGGTTCTAAACCCATATCCATAACGGCTTTCCCAGCTTCTAAGCCTAGTAAACCACCTCCTAAAACAGCTGCTTTAGCATCAGGTTTTATAGTTTTAAGTTTAGCAGCATACGCAAGCATACCTTCTAAATCTTCAATGGTTCTATAAACAAACACACCTTGTTTTTCAATGCCTTTAATATTAGGAACAAAAGGCGAAGAACCTGTTGCAAGTACTAAATAATCATAGGTATATTCTTCATCTGTAGATGTTGTAATTGTTTTTGTTGAGCGATGAATATCAGTGATACGCACATTGGTAATTAATTCAATGCCATTGTCTTCATACCAAGATCTTGGAACCATTTCTAAAGCTACTGCATCTTGATTTTCAAAGAATTCACTTAAATGAACGCGATCATATGCAGGTCTTGGTTCCTCACCAAAAACCGTTACTTTAAATTGACTGCTATCGGATTCGGCTACAAATTTTTCACAAAATTTATAACCAACCATTCCATTACCAATGACAAGAATTTTTTTCATATCTACGTATTTTGATACAAAAATAAGTATAAATACTTAATTTTAAATACGTAGTTTAATTATTTTTATGATGAATTACGATTATTATAGATTTCACAAAATCATACTATAATAATTAATTATTAGGCAAAAAAGGATCGTTTTAAATACCATAAATAAAGAAAAACTAAGTAGTAGTCAGCGTAATAATAACACTCTTTGATGCCGGTGTTTTAGCTGTATGCGCAAAACTATCTAGTGGTACAAGTACATTAGTTTCTGGAAAATAAGTAGCACAACAATTTTTTGGAATATCATATCCTACCACTTTAAAATTATTAGCAATTCTAATGATTCCATTAAATTCAGATTTTAAATTTACCACTTGATGCTCCTTTAAATTACGTAGTTTCATATCCTCTCGATTCATAAAAATGATACGACGCTCGTTAAAAACTCCTCGATATCTATCGTTTAAACCATAAATAGTGGTATTAAATTGATCATGACTACGTATAGTCATCATGATTAATTCATCATTTTTTAATTTCCAAGTAGGTAATTTATTAATTGAAAAATTAGCTTTGGCTGTTTTTGTTTTAAATTTTCTTTCTCGTGCTCCATTAGGTAAATAAAAACCAGATGGCTGTTTTATTTTTTTATTATAATCATTAAATCCATCAACAACCTCTGCTATATCATCTCTAACTAAATCATAATCATCTTTATATTGCAACCAATTAATATTAGAGCGTTCTTTTAAAGTTGCATTTGCAATACCACAAACAACGGCAACCTCACTTAACAATTTATCAGAACAAGGTTCTAAAACACCTTTGGTAGAAGACACAACACCCATAGAGTTTTCAACACTTTGAACTTGAACACCTGTTTTTTGATAATCTTTTTCTGTACGCCCTAAACAAGGAAAAATTAAGGCTTCTTTACCAGTTACTAAATGCGAACGATTCAGTTTTGTACTAACATGCACTGTTAAATTGCAACTAGCCAAAGCTTGTGCTGCATAGCCTGTATCTGGAACTGCTGAAATAAAGTTTCCTCCTAATCCGAAAAACACTTTTGCCTTTTTCTCGTACATAGCTTTTATAGCATCAATTACAGAATATCCATGCTTTGTCGTTGGCTTAAAACCGTATTTACTTTCTATTTTATTTAAAAATGCTTGAGGTGCCGATTCCCAAATACCAACCGTTCTATCTCCTTGCACATTGGAATGTCCACGAACCGGACAAGTACCAGCTCCCTCTTTACCAATACTTCCTTTTAATAACAAAAGGTTTACTATTTCTCGAATATTATCGACTGCATTTTCATGCTGAGTTAAGCCCATAGCCCAACAAATAATAATTTTCTTTTTATTCAAAATTAAATCAAATGCTTTATCAAAAACAGCTTTGGTAACACCTGATGCCTGTAAACAATCTTCAAAATTATATGTTTTTAAATCGCTTATAAATTCATCATAACTGTGTGTATATTCATTAATAAAATCTTTATCAAAAACATTACCTATACGTTCTTCTTTTTCTAATAACTTAAGAAGTATGGCTTTCATAAAAGCGACATCGCCATTAATGGTTATAGGAACAAATACATCGGCAATTTGAGTACCTCCAGTTAATAATTTTATAGGATTTTGCGGATTGGTAAATTTTATTAATCCTGCTTCTGGTAATGGATTAATAGCTATTATTTTTCCGCCATTATTTTTACATTTTTCTAAAGCCGATAACATTCTTGGATGGTTAGTACCTGGATTTTGTCCAATAACCATAACCAATTCAGCTTTATATAAATCATCTAAAGTAACGGAGCCTTTCCCAATCCCTAAAGTTTCAGACAAGGCACTACTACTAGCCTCATGACACATATTAGAACAATCTGGCAAATTTGCCGTACCATATTCTCTAACGAATAATTGATATAAAAAAGCAGCCTCGTTAGTCGTTCTTCCAGAAGTATAAAATATCGCTTCATCAGGATTTTCTAAATCATTTAAATGCCTTCCAACTTTATTAAAAGCAACTTCCCAAGAAATAGGTTGATAATGTGTTGCGCCTTCAGCCAAAAATAGTGGTTCAACAAGACGTCCAGATTTACCAATTTCAAAGTCTGACCAACTCGCTAATTCATCAACACTATGTTCTGTAAAAAAATCAGCTCCAATGGTTTTATTTTGAGTTTCTTCAGCAATGGCCTTCATTCCATTTTCACAGTATTCACCTAATTTAGAACGTTCATCGTCTGGATCTGGCCATGCACAACCTGGACAATCAAATCCTCCTTTTTGATTTATTTTTAAAGATAATTTTAAGGCATCAGCAGGATTCATGTATTTAGTAGCATGGTTAACAGCCGATTTAATTGCTTCAAAACCTACACTATTCGTTTTTGGCTTTGTTGTTTTTAACGTAGTAAATACTTCTGATGTTTTTGCCTTTTCTTGCGAAGAACTCATCTTAAAAATTTAAGCTTTATGTTCTCAAATATATTGAAACATACTTTATTTTAATTAAGAATTGAAATCTTATTAAAATAAAAAAAGCATTATGTTTAAATTCACAATGCTTTTAAATATCTATTTTAAGAAAACTATTTACAGTATTTCTTAACGCTGGTTATGATATCACACCCAACTCTTTACCAACTTTCACAAACGCTTTAATAGCCTTTTTTAAATCTTTACGATCGTGAGCTGCCGATATTTGAACACGAATTCTAGCTTTACCTTTTGGCACAACAGGGTAAAAGAATCCGATTACATAAATTCCTTCTACTAATAATTTTGAAGCAAACTCTTGGGATAATTTAGCTTCTCCTAACATAATAGGTACAATAGGATGATCGCCTGAAATAATATTAAACCCAGCAGCTACCATTTCTGATCTAAAATAACTCGTGTTTTCAACTAATTTATCGCGTAAATTAGTTGACTCACTAAGCAAATCTAAAACTTTAATTGAAGCCCCAACTACTGCTGGCGCTAAAGTGTTTGAAAACAAATATGGTCTTGAACGTTGTCTTAACATATCCACAATTTCTTTTCTTGCAGCTGTAAAACCACCTGAAGCACCACCTAATGCTTTCCCGTAAGTTCCAGTAATAATATCAACTCGCCCCATAACATTTCTGTACTCATGCGTACCACGACCTGTTTTTCCAATAAATCCTGTAGAATGACATTCGTCAATCATAACCATGGCATCATATGTATCGGCTAAATCACAAATTTTGTCAAGCTGTGCTATCGTTCCGTCCATAGAAAAAGAACCATCGGTCACAATTAATTTTCTTCGAGCATCTTTAGCTTTAATTAATTGCGCTTCTAAATCTGCCATATCATTATGATTGTATCTAAAGCGTCCTGCTTTACACAATCTAATCCCATCAATAATAGACGCATGATTTAAAGCATCTGAAATAATAGCATCTTCCGTCCCTAAAATAGGTTCGAAAACACCACCATTAGCATCAAAAGCTGCTGCGTATAAAATGCAATCTTCCATTCCTAAAAATTGAGCTGTTTTCTGCTCTAATTCTTTATGAATATCTTGAGTTCCACAAATAAAACGCACAGACGATAATCCGAAACCATGGGTATCAATAGCATTTTTGCTCGCTTCAATAACATCTGGATGAGATGATAACCCTAAATAATTATTCGCACAAAAGTTCAACACACTATGCGATGCTGTTGTACTAATTTCGGCACCTTGTGGTGTAGTTATAATACGCTCTTCTTTATATAAACCTGCCGCTTTAATCTCGTTTAATTCGTTTTGTAAGTCGTCTTTTATATTTGAATACATAATTTTATTTTTTTGTCGCTTAAACGGTCTTTTTATAATAATCTGTTAAAGCACTTATCATACTTTTTGTAATAGCTTCTAAATTATAATGAGGTTGCCATCCCCAATCTTTTCGTGCTTGAGAATCATCAATTGATTTTGGCCAATTCTTAGCAATAGCTTCTCTAGAATCTGGTTTATATTCTATAGTAAAATTAGGAAAGATTTTAGAAATTTCTAATGCAACTTCTTTGGGAGAAAAACTAACCCCTGCAATATTATAAGAGGTTCTTATTTTTATTTTTTCTGAAGGCGATTCCATAATTTCTATAGTGGCTCTAATAACATCATTCATATAAATCATAGGCAACGTTGTATTTTCACTTAAAAAGCAAGAGAATGTTTCTTTTAAAACAGCCTTATGATAAATATCTACAGCATAATCGGTTGTACCACCTCCTGGCAACGATTGATAACCGATAACTCCTGGATAACGAATAGAACGTACATCTAACCCGTATTTAAGAAAATAATACTGTGCCCAATTTTCACCATCAACTTTACTAATACCATATGCCGTAGATGGATTTAAATAGGTATCATTAGGCGCATTATATTTAGAAGTGGCATCTCCAAAAACAGCTATAGAACTTGGATAAAAAACTTTTTCTATATTATTAAGTCTCGATACCTCAAGAACATTTAATAAGGTTTTTGTATTAATATTCCATGTTTGTAATGGATTCTCTTCGCCTTTTGCCGAAAGAATTGCGGCTAAATGATAAATTTGAGTGATTTTATATTGTGTAACTACATCTTGAATTCTATCATAATCTGTCGCATCAATAATCTCAAATACCCCTTGATTATGTCCCCCTTGTCTTAAATCGGAAGCAATTACATTTTCAAATCCATACTTGTCTTGAAGTGCTCTAGTTAATACAGATCCTAATTGACCATTTGCTCCTATTATTAATATTTTAGCACTCATTATACAAAAGTATTATTCACTAACAAAATTACATAATAAGATTATTAATATCTAAAAATAGACCTAAATAAGGAATATAAGCTTTAATTTAGTAAATTAAAAGCTATATTTACTTTTTAAATTTAAATAATTAAGCTTTGCAATAATTTTTATTTGACTTTTTATGGAAAACTTAGATGAAACCGATATAACTATACTTAGAATTTTACAAAACGATTCTAAAAAAACGGCTAAAGAAATTGCTAACATTTTAAATTTAACACCTTCTCCTGTTTACGAACGCATTCGCCGTCTTGAAAAACAAGGGTTTATAAAAAAATATGTTGCTATACTTGACAAAAAACTTATTGATAGATCTGTAACAACCATCTGTCAAGTCTCTATGCGCTATCATAATGAAGCCTTTATTGAAAAATTTGAAGAGCAAATTCAGAATTTAAAAGAAGTTCAAGAATGCTATCATATGGCTGGACAAGTCGATTTTATTCTAAAAATAAACACCAAAGATTTAGAAAGCTATCACAATTTTGTAAAGTATAAACTTTCTAAAATTGAAAACATTGGCGTATTAAATAGCACTTTTGTTTTAAAAGACATTAAGCATACTTCGGCGTTTTATATATAATTTTACAATGTTATGTAATGTCTCAATCGTACTTTATTTTGACATGACTAGTAATACTAAATATTTTTACAACCTCAAATTAGTTAACCTTTACAACTTCGGGTGATTTCAAAATATGAAAAAGTGTATCGAGAAGCATCTGAAAAAATATAAATAAAAACACTAAAACGTATCTTTTACAAACTCCAAAGCTCTACGTTCATTATAATAAACATTCTTTTTATCAATAAAACCAACGTGACCACCATGTTGTGGCATTTCTAAATATAAATTCGGATTTTCTTTTGCCTCCTTTACAGGGTAACATTCTGGAGATAAAAACGAATCGTTAAGTGCATTAATAATTAATGCTGGTGTTTTTATGTTTGGTAAAAATTGAAGGCAACTGCTTTTTGCATAATAATCTATAGCATCTCTAAAACCATGTGCTTTTGAGGTATAAACATCATCAAAATCTATAAGAGTTTTAATAGTACAAAATTCTTCTCTTGATAAATCTTCTGGAAATTTAACAAGTTTATTGACTAATCTTTTTGTTAAATGATTTAAAAAACGATTAGCATACATTCTGTTTTTTGGCTTATGAAGTTCGTTACAAGAGCCCATTAAATCTGCTGGCACAGAAATAGCAATACCTGCTTTTATTTCATTTGGAACAGCATCACGTTCGCCTAAATACTTTAATATTACATTAGCTCCTAAACTAATACCATATAAATAAATCTCTTTATATTTTTTTAAAGCTAAAACATGATCAATAATATCTTCTAAATCATCAGTGGCTCCCGAATGGTAACTTCTATATTTTAAATTATCTTCACCACTACAGCCTCTAAAATTAACACAAATAGCATCTATACCATTATTATTAAATAATTTTGCCAACCCTGTTACATAAGGACGTTGCCCATGACCTTCTAATCCGTGAAAACATAAAACAAGTTTATTTGATTTCACCTTTGAAAAACTCCAATCTAAATCTAAAAAATCACCATCCTTTAAAGTAATGCGTTCTCGTTCCTGTTTTAAATTTACACGTCTAACCAAACCTGAATATACAGTAGAGATAAATCCGTTTTTGAAAATAAAGAAAGGTTTATAACTAGAATTTATTATAGGCATACTTAAGTATTCAGTTTTTAGTGGTTTTTATATCAAACCTCTAAAGGTGTAAATTTAAAATCTTTTCCGTTAAACAGACCTTTATCGCTTAACTTTAATGATGGAATTACCAATAAAGCCATAAAAGACAATGTCATATAAGGTGCATGTAAAGTGCTTCCTAACTGCTTCGCCATATTATCGAGTTTCGCATAATCTTCTCCTACTGTTTTACCATCTTTATCACTCATAATTCCTGCAACAGGTAATGGAATAATTTTTTCTTCGGAATGAGACACGGCACAAATACCACCTTTATTTTCAATTAATAAATTAACGGCTTTACAAATGGCTTCATCACTAACACCTACAGCAATAATATTATGAGAATCATGACCAACAGAAGAAGCTATTGCACCTTCTTTTAATCCGAAATTTTTAATAAATGCTAAAGCTGGATCATCGTTATTATAACGATTAACAACAGTAATTTTTAAAATATCCTTTTCAATATTTGAAACTAAGTTACCGTTTACAATTAAAGCATCTTCTATAAGTTCGTTGGTAACTAATTGTCCTTCTAAAGCTTCAATAACTCTTATTTTTTTAACTGAAGATTCAAACCTAAAATCTAAAATTTCTTTTTTACTACAATTAAAATTATTCAAATTTTTAAAAGCAACTGGTTTTATTAATGAATTACCTTCATTAAAAACTAATTCTCCATTTATGTAAGTTTGAAGCGTTTTAAAATTAACTAAATCCTCTACAACAATACAATCGGCGTTATCACCAACTTGCAACAAACCAACCTCTAAATTATAATGTTTTACTGGATTTACACAAGCCATTTGCAACACTTTAAAAACATCAATTCCTTTTGCAACTGCTCTTGCACAAAGCTTATTAATGTGATCTAAAATTAAATCGTCTGGATGCTTATCATCACTACAAAACATCATATTTTCAAAATACTCTGAAGCTAAATCAATTAAGGCTTCAAAATTCTTAGCAGCACTACCTTCACGAATTAAAATCTTCATGCCTTTTTGAAGCTTTTCTAACGCTTCATCATAGGTAAAACATTCATGGTCGGTAGAAATTCCTGCATTAATGTATTTAGTAACATCGTCGCCTCTTAAACCTGGAGCATGCCCATCAACTGGTTTGTTATAATATTTTGCCCATGTTATTTTTTTCATCACCTCAGCATCATCAAAAAGAACACCTGGGTAATTCATCATTTCTGCTAAATACTTAATATCTGGATTTTCTAAAAGTGTTTTAATGTCCTCTGAATCTATAACGGCTCCTGCCGACTCAAAAGTTGTAGCTGGTACGCAAGATGGTGCTCCAAAATTAAATTTAAGAGGCACTTGCTTACCATTTTCAATCATAAACTCAACGCCTTCAACACCTAAAACATTGGCTATTTCATGCGGATCTGAAACGGTTGCTACCGTACCATGAGTAACTGCTAATCGAGCAAATTCACTAGGCACTAACATAGAACTTTCTATATGAATATGTGCATCTACAAAACCTGGCAATATATATGTTTCAACTGTATGATGCTTTTCTTCAACAGACAAAATTTTGCCATCTTTAAAAATAATTTCACCTTTAAAAATGCGCTTGTTTTGTATATCGACTATGTTTCCTTGTAACTTCATGTTTATTATGAATTCAGCATGTGCTGGAATGACAAAATTATTTCAATTCAATTTTTAATATTCGTTTCGTATTTTCTGTAACTCTAAAACGATTATCAGCTCTTCTATTTATAACCCAAACAATATCATTTTCAGAACATAATAACCAGGTGTTTTCTTTATCTAAAAGTGACAGTTTTTCGTCTTTAAAATACTTGCTCAACTTCTTTTTTCCTATCATTCCTAGCGGATAAAACACATCGCCTTCTTGCCATTTTCTTAATACTAACGGAAACTTCAATACGTCTTTATCAACATAAATAACATCCGTTCGTTTTCCAAAAATCGCATCTGCTTCATCAAAGAGCAAAACACCAAAAGGTGTTTCAACTTCTTCATCGGTTTCTTCAATAACAACATTTTCATTATCTTCTTGAAACAATTCACTTAATAAAAAATGCTCTCGATCTTTTATTAAACGATGCGTTGCCGATAATACTTGCTTGCCCGATTGTGCATCTAAAAGACTTACAACATCATCCCATTCTGTAAATCCGTACTCCTTAAATATTTCGAATAGATATGCTTTCGGGTTATTCAACTTTTTAAACTCTGAAATCTTAAATACAATTTGATTGTCGTCAATAGTTTCAACAGCTTTATTAAAAAAATCATCTATACAATCTTCAACAAGATCTGCAGTATCATTTAAGTTACCAACGGTATTTTGAAAATTTTGAAGCAATTGCGGATTCATTTCCTTCAAAACAGGAATCACATCATGTCTTAATTTATTGCGTAAATATTTAGTTGAAGCATTACTACTATCATCTCGCCACTTTATAGCATTTGCTTTAGCATAAGCTTCAATATCTTTACTAGAAAACGGTAAAAGCGGTCGTACAAAATGCTTATTAACTTCAGGAATACCTGTTAATCCATCTAAACCTGTTCCTCTTGATAAATTGATTAAAAAAGTTTCCAAATTATCATCGGCATGATGTGCTGTTAAAACATAATCGAATTTTAATTGTTCGGCTAAAGCTTCAAACCAATTATAGCGTAATTCTCTGGCTGCCATTTGTATGGATAGCTTATGTTGTTTAGCATATTCATTAGTATTAAAACTTTCAATAAAAACTTCTAAATCTAAATCTTCTGCCAATTGCAAAACAAAATCTTCATCGGCATCACTTTCATCTGCACGCAAATTAAAATTGCAATGTGCCAAGGCTATATTTAAACCTGCTTTATGACATAAATGCGTCAAAATCACACTATCAATTCCTCCAGAAATAGCAATAAGAAGTTTGCTTTTTCTCAAAAAAGGTAAACGCAATTCTATGTGTTGCTTAAATTGTTCAAACATGGTTCAAATATACAACTTTGACGTCTCAATTTAATCGGAAATTTTTAATATAAAATGATATTAATCATGAATATTAATCTAGAATTAAGTACCTTTTAAGTATTAATTTTAAATACTTATGCTATGTGCTCAATAGATAAAATAAACGACAAAAGAACGAAAGATGCTTTTGACAAACGCGTTATTTCTGCTACCCAACATCTACAAACCTATGTTAAACACAGACTTTATATTGCAATATCTACAGGCATTATTCCTAAAAACATGTACACCTCTAACGGTATAATTGATGAAGCGATTGCTAAATATTATGAAACAGGATATAATGTAGATAGTGATGTTGCAACCATAAAACTGAAACTCTTTAAAATTGTTGATACCGATTTAAACACTCTTTTTAAAAAAGAAGCTTTTCATAAAAATACCATTAGCACCAATTCTATTTTAGAAGAAGAATTAGACGATTTAGAAGAAAAATATACCGTTGATGCTGATATGGATTTTGTAATGAATGAAGATTTAAACGATGTCTCATATAAACAAAACCATAAACACAAACACTTATTTTTATATGCCGACAATGATACTTCTGTATTAAATGCATTTGATATTGATGCAGCTTCGCTTAACGACTCTAGAAAAAAATTGGGTAGCTTATATAGTTGGTTACCTTTAAACGTATCTAATATTATTGATTTATTGGTTTTTGGAAAATTAAGCTTTGAAGAAATATCAAAAGTTAAATCTATTGAAGTAAAACGTGTAGAGTTTATTTTTAATGAAGTAAAAAATCAATTTAAAGATCATATGGATTAGTTCTCTAAAACCGTTCGCATCGCCTTTGCTTTAACTAAACATTCTTCATATTCTGTTAGCGGATCGCTTTTCGCTGTAATTGCGCCGCCAACAGAATAAGACACATACTTTTTTGTGTCGTTATATAAAATACTTCGAATAACCACGTTAAAATCGAAATCGCCAATAGGCGAAAAATAGCCAACGGCACCAGAATAAAGTCCGCGTTTGGTTGCTTCTAAAGCCTCAATAATTTTCATTGCTGAAATTTTAGGAGCTCCCGTCATACTTCCCATTGGAAATGTACTTTTTATAATATCTATTGGGTGCGTTGTCGCCTCAACTTTTGAAGCTACCGTTGAAATCATTTGATGTACTTGATCGAACGTATAAATCTTGCATAACTCTTCTACCTTCACGCTTCCTTTTATAGCTGTTTTAGATAAGTCGTTACGCACCAAATCTACAATCATTATGTTTTCGCTTCGCTCTTTTTCGTTTGCTAACAAATCTTGTTTTAGCTTAGTATCTTCTTTTAAATCTAACGAACGTTTTGCTGTCCCTTTTATAGGTTGTGAAATTATAGTTGTTCCTTCTTTTTTCAAATAACGCTCTGGCGATGCCGATAATAAGTATTTATCTTGACATTTTAAAAAGGTAGCAAAAGGCGGATTTGAAATCGCATTAAGTTTATTATAGGTTTCTAAAGGATTTATCGTAGTGTTTTCAGCATAAAACTCTTGACAAAAATTAGCTTCATAAATATCGCCACGGTGAATATGAGCGAGCATATTATTTATCTTCTCAAAATATTCATCTTTATGAATACGCAGTTTTATTTTAATATCATTAGAGAGATTGTCGCTTCCTGCTTCCACAAAATGACTTATAGCCTCTAAATCGTCTTCAACCTCATCATCAACACAGTTTAAGTATTGAATTTCAACTTGATTATCTTTAAATAAGAATAGTTTTTTAGGCTGAAAAAAGTATAAATCTGGAAACTCTAAACCGTCAAAATTACTCGATTTTAATGTTTCAATATCATTTTTTAAATCATAGGTTAGGTATCCAAAAACCCAATCGTTTACAAGGGTTTGATATTCTTTTAACTTTTCAAAACCCTGAAGATAATCTGTTTGTATGCAAGTAAAAGCATCAACTGCTAAAACCGCATCGTAATTAGAATAATTTTGCTCGTAATTATTAGAATCTAACCACACAACATCATCAAACTGTTGTGCCCAAATAAGTATTTGACTTTTAAAGATTTTTAAGTCTTTAAATTTATAAATTTGTTTTGTTCTCAATAAAAAAGATTATTGAGCAAAGTTAAGTAGAATACTTAAAAAATTAAGATTTTTGCACTTTAAACATCTAAAAGTATGTACACCTTACAAAACGACAAACTTAAAATAGCGGTAAAAAAAATTGGTGCCGAATTATGTAAAATCACATCTGTAAAGCATAACACCCAGTTTATGTGGAATGCAAACCCAAATGTTTGGAGTAGCTACGCTCCTAACCTATTTCCTATTATTGGTGCTTTAAAAAACGATACCTATTTTTTTGAAGGTGACGCATATAGTTTACCAAAACATGGTATGATTAGAAACAACACACATGTAGAACTCCATAAACAAACCGAAAATAGCTTAACGTTTAAACTCATTTATAGCGATACCACGCTTAAAATATATCCATTTAAGTTTGAGTTTAATATCACATATACACTAACAGATACCACTATAGAAATAACACACACCATTAAAAATACCGATGACAAAACCATGTATTTCTCACTAGGCGGGCATCCAGCTTTTAAATGCCCTGTGTATAATGATGAAAATTATGATGATTATGTTTTAGAATTTGAACATAACGAAAACTCTGAAACACACCTCATCAATATGGAAAACGGCCTTATTTCACCTAAAACAAAACTTGTATTTGACAATACGAATATATTACCGTTAAAACATGACTTATTTAATGCCGATGCACTTATTTTTAAAGATTTAAAATCTAAAAAAGTTATCTTAAAGAGTAATAAATATGGTGAAATTTTATCTTTTAAATATCATGATTTCGAGTATTTAGGTATTTGGGCAAAACCAGAAGGCGATTACGTTTGCATAGAACCTTGGTTAGGCATTGCCGATAACGAAGACACTAATCAAGATTTTAAAACCAAAGAAGGTATTTTAACACTTGCAGCTAACCAAACTTTTAAAGCGAACTATAGTATTGAAATACATAACAGTCGTTTAGCGTAGATAAAATTTTAAGCTTAACTTTGCATGCTAAATTACAACTGTGAGCTTTCAAGATTTAAATTTAAATACTCCACTATATAACGCCTTAGATGATTTAGGCTTTACAACCCCAACACCCATTCAAGCAGAAGCTTTTAATGTGGTAAGTTCGGGTAGAGATATGGTTGGTATTGCCCAAACTGGTACAGGTAAAACCTTTGCCTATATGTTACCTATTTTAAAGCATTTAAAATTTTCAACCCAAGAAAACCCAAGAGTTTTAGTTTTAGTACCAACACGTGAATTGGTGGTACAGGTAGTTGATGAAATTGAAAAACTATCAAAATATATAAATAATCGTGTATTAGGCGTTTATGGTGGCACCAATATTAACACGCAAAAGCAAGCGATTGCTGAAGGTCTTGATATTTTAGTAGCAACACCTGGAAGGTTATACGATTTAGCTTTAAGTCGTGTACTACAATTAAAATCAATACAAAAATTAGTAATTGATGAAGTTGATGTGATGCTCGATTTAGGATTTAAACATCAGCTAATTAACATTTTTGATATACTTCCTGAAAGAAGACAAAACATTATGTTTTCGGCAACTATGACCGAAGATGTCGATTTGCTAATTAACGATTTCTTTAAAAGCCCAGAGCGCGTTTCTATTGCTATTTCAGGAACACCGCTAAACAACATTTCTCAAACGCGTTACAAAGTTCCTAATTTTTATACCAAAATAAATTTATTAAAACATTTACTAAGCGATACCGAAACCTTTAATAAGGTTTTAATATTTGTAGCGTATAAAAAAATGGCCGATCGTTTGTTCGATCAACTCGACACCATTTTTCATGATGAGTTATGCGTCATTCACTCTAACAAAACACAAAATTACCGTTTACGAAGCATCGAACAATTTAGAAACGGTGAAAACCGCATTTTAGTAGCTACCGATGTGATGGCACGTGGATTGGATATTGACAACGTATCGCATGTTATAAATTTCGACACACCTATTTATCCAGAAAACTATATGCACCGTATAGGTAGAACAGGTCGTGCCGAACGTAAAGGCGAAGCTCTTATTTTTAACACTGAAAAGGAAGCAGATGCCATTGAGAATATTGAACGCTTAATGAATATGGCAATTCCTTTATTAGAAATACCAGAAACCGTTGAAATATCAACTGAACTTATTCAAGAAGAGCGTCCTGTAATAAAAGAACGCAACAATCCTAACAAACGTAATAGAGACGAAGATGCTCCAGGACCAGCGTTTCATGAAAAATCTAAAAAGAATTCTAAAGAAAATTTAGGTGGTTCTTATAAATTTAAAATTGCTGCCAAGTATAAAAAACCTAAAACCAGAGGCGATAAAAATTACAATAAACGGAATAAGAAAAAGTAGGTTTTATTAAAAATTATAAGAATAAAACTTCTTATAAAAACAACTTAAATTTACTAATACTTTTAAAAATCAAAGAATACTAAAAATCTATTCTTCTGTAAAAATTAAAACACCACCATTTGGCAATAGATTAACAATCAATTTTCCGTTTTTAGCGATGTTCTTTTTCTTAAATCCTGCGGTTCTATCTTTATTATCATAAATAATAGACACCTCTTGTTTACTAAGCATTGGTAAATCTAACTCAACACGTTTAGCTTCTTTTTCGCCATTTGTTACAGCTACAAACCATTTAGTTCCTTTTCGTCTAGCAATAGCGCAATAGTCTCCTGGTTCGCCACCAATATATTTGGTTTCATCCCACACAGTTGGCACTGTTTTAAGAAAGTCTAATACATAATCTGATTGCTCCTCTAAATTATTAGGTGTAACCCCAAAATGTTGCACGGGAGAAAAGTAAAGTACCGAGGTTGCTAATTCGAAGGCATCAGTTGTTCGTCTAATGTTTCCATTCACTTGGTCTTTACTAAACTTTTTATTGAAAAATACAGGCGCAAAATCCATAGCACCAATAGCATTCCTTGTAAAAGGTAAAATAGTACTGTAATAAGCCTGTGTATCGGCAGCACTTTGTCTGAATATTAAATTCTCTGAAGCTAAAACCGCCTCTGATGTTACATAATTAGGATACATTTTTTCCCAGCCTCTAGGAATAGTACACCCATGAAAGGTAATTGTTAAACCGTAATTATTAGCATCGGTTAAAATATCTTCATAAAGTTGCATCGTGATTTGCTTATCGCCTCCAAAAAAATCGACTTTAAGACCTTTCACTCCTATTTTTTGTAACCAAGCCATTTCTTGTTGTCTAGCTGGTGTATTGTTCATTTTATCTTGTGGTGTTTGTGGGGCATCATTCCAATAGCCATTAGAATTATACCATAGCAACACACTAACACCCTTTGTAGCAGCATACTTTACTAAATCTGCCATACGCTCTTTTCCAATGGTTTTATCCCACCAATTATCAATAAGAACATATTCAAAATTAAGCTTCGCAGCTAAATCGATAAATTTAATTTGATCATCATAATTAATACTTCCGTCTTGCCAAACAATCCAACTCCATGTGGCGCGTCCCATTTTATAGGTTTTGCTTGCAGGATACTTTTCATCAACCAAATCGAATGCAACAGTAGATTCTACAATTGGCTTTAGTGTATTTCCTAAAGTAATAGTACGCCAAGGTGTTTTGGCTGGCATCGCTTGCGATGCATAATTTTCGCCTAATCCGTTATTTTCTCCAGACTGAGGGAATTCTAATGGATAAAGACCTTCTGAAGTGCCTTCGCCCAATCGAGAACCGGGATAATGACTATCGACACCAGTTTCTGAAATTAAAACCCAGCCTTTTTTACCTAATTTAAAAAGTGCTGGAAAGGTATAACCTACTCCATTTTGAGTTGGTGTTCCTAATAATTCATTAAAGGTATATTCTTCTTCATAAGATGGTTTGGTTTGCTCCCAACCTGTCATTGGCAGTGCTTGCTGTGTTATAAATGTTGTTGCGTTATTTGGCAGATTAAAACCTGTAGCTTCACTAAATATTTTAACATGTGTTTTTCGTTCTTTTGTTGTTAAACCATACGAAAAAGCAACATCATTATTACTGACTCTAAACACCACAGATAAGGTATCTTTTGCTAGGTTTGTAAATTTACAAACAAGCTCATTAGCCTGATAATTTACATGACTCACTTTGGCTTTACTTAACGTATACTGAGTATTTATAGTTTTTGTTTCAGATGAAGCATAAACCAATTCTTTTGTAAAATCTCCTATTGAGGTTTGGAGTCCTAATGGAGATGGTTCTAAAAATATTTCGCTACCATATTGTATGCTATAAAATGGTTTTCCGTCAGTTAATTCTATTTTAACGTCAATAATTCCATCTGGACTTTTTAGTAATAACTGTGACTGGGAAAAGTTTATTTGTGTAAAAAACAAAAAACTTATAATACTTCCTATAAAAAACTGATGCATGTATATCTCTATATTCATTAAGTGTCTAAGATACACTTTTTATTTTTAAAATCAAAAATAGAAAAACAGAATTATCAAATGCTTTAAGAATAATACAGTAATCTAATATTTAATTTATATTTGTAGCACATTATTCTTTATGATTCCTAAAATTAAAAAATTCTTTCTCTCTATTGAACAAGTTCCCACACTACTCTATCTTGTAAAATGGGTGTTCATTTGTTTGTTTTTAGGTGCTGCCGCAGGTAGTGTATCGGCTTTCTTTCTTACAAGTTTAGAATGGGCAACAAATTACAGAGAGTCTCATTTATGGATTATTTGGCTGTTACCAATAGGCGGTTTTATTATTGGTTTATCTTATCACTTATATGGCAATGAGGTTGTAAAAGGCAATAACTTATTGCTTGAAGAATTTCATTCACCTAAAAAAATAATCCCTTTTAAAATGGCTCCTTTGGTGCTTTTTGGGACGATTGTAACACATTTATTTGGTGGATCTGCTGGTCGTGAAGGTACCGCAGTACAAATTGGTGGTGCCATTGCCGATCAGTTTACAAAAATTTTAAAGCTCTCTAAACGCGACAGACAGATTTTATTAATTGCTGGTATTAGTGCTGGTTTTGCTTCTGTTTTTGGAACACCTTTAGCTGGTGGCATTTTTGCTTTGGAGGTTTTAGTTTTAGGAAGAATTAGACTTGATGCCATCATCCCTAGTTTTATGGCTGCTGTTTTTGCAAACTATTTTTGTGAAATTTGGAACGTATCACACACACATTATCATATTTCTGAGGTTGCCGAAATGAATCCTATAAATTTATTATGGGCTTTATTGGCTGGTATTATTTTTGGATTAGTTGCCATGTTGTTTTCTAAATCGACACATTTTTGGAGTAACTTATTTAAAAAACATATTAAATATCCACCATTACGTCCTGTTATTGGAGGTGTTATATTAGCAATTACCATTTATTTTATGGGAACAACTAAATACATTGGTTTAGGTATTCCTACCATTGTAGATGCTTTTGATGTAAACCTCAACTCCTATGACTTTTTGCTAAAAGTATTGTTAACCTCATTTACTCTAGGTGCTGGTTTTAAAGGAGGTGAAGTAACGCCTTTATTTTTTATAGGTGCAACATTAGGAAATGTATTAATTTGGTTTATTCCTTTACCAATGGGATTACTTGCAGGTATGGGCTTTGTTGCCGTTTTTGCAGGAGCAACCAATACCCCCATTGCATGTACTATAATGGGAATTGAATTATTTGGTATTGAAGCAGGCGTTTTTATAGCTTTAGCTTGTAGTACGGCGTATTTGTTTTCTGGACATTCAGGCGTATATGCGTCTCAAATTATTGGGAGTCCGAAAAACAATTTTTACATACGAGAAAAAGGTTTACCGCTTTCTGATATTAAAAAGAGACGCGATAAACAGGACAAGCGCAAACTTTAATCTAATCGTTTATAGCTTGATTTACCAAAACTCTAAATTTACTAGCTGTATCGTCATTTACTTTTTGAATTTGCTTTAATAATACTGCTAAAACATCCTCTTTAGGGTCTGCAAAATACTGTGTATTAAAATAACCACCCCATTCAAAAGTACCTTCTCTACTGTTACCACCTAAATCATGTTTTTTCTTATCAACTAAAGCAAAAGCTAAACCATGAGTCATTTCAATGCTTTCAGACATATAAGGAATTTGATTAGTTAAAATAGTTTCCACAGTGATTCTACTTAAAAGTCTAACACCATTTAACTTGCCTTTATTTAAATACATTTATAAAAACGTAGCGTAATCTTTTGCTGTACTTGTAAGTCCTGCTCCACCAGAAAAAAAACGTTTAGCACCTGTTTTAGGGTAATCTGTATCATAAAACGTTACAGGATATTTTATCCATTCATTGACTTCTTTGGTTTGAACGGTTACCAACCTATCATATTTTGATTCTGGAAGATAAAATTGAGTGTCTTCCATTCCTAAAGGTTCAAAAATTCTAGTTCTTAAAAATTCATCGAAAGGCATTCCAGACATGATTTCAATAAAATATAATCTAATTGCATATCACTTTTTGAAGTATTATCTGCCATTCCATGTCTAGTAATTAAAGCTACAGATCCAGAAATTTTATTTTCTAAAACAGCATGTGTTAACATAGAATCTACACGATCTAATCTTTCACCTGACATTCCAACTGTATTAGCTGAAACTTCTGGAAGTACTTCGGATTGTAATGGTGGTGTTTGCTTAAAACAAGAGGTTAATACAAATGTGGTAAGGCAAGCTAAAACTAGTTTTTTCATGGGTTTAGTTGTTGGGTTAAATAATAGAAAAGTAAGTTACTTTTTTAATGATAATTAATAATCTTCAGTAAATAAAAAATCTCTTTCTAAATAAATAAAAAGAGATTTTTCAGATTGATTGAGAAAGAACCGACAGCTACTCTATTAACTTTTTTGCATAGCCCTTAAAATAATAATACCAATTCTTGCAATAACAAAAGTAAAAAGTCCAAAAACAGCTGTTAATAAAGATACTTTAAGTCCACCCGCAAAAATAGCAGGATCTGCATCTCCCATAGCCTCTAAAGAATCAAATGCTGTAATTAAGCCTATTACAGAGCCTAAAAAACCTATGGCAAGACCTAAAAGACTACTATCTGTAGTTAATTGAATCATTTTTTTTGAAATCTCATCATTCTTTTTGATACTTATACAACCTTTAATTAAAAAGAAAAGAGACAACAAAAAACAAATAAGAATAGGTGACATAAAAAATGGACCGCCTTCATTAAATCGATCTAAAAAAGGATTTGAAGCCACTAATAATTTTGGTAATACTAATAATGTTAATACATACATAACTGTTCGTTTTTTAATTAATATATCACAAACTTACTCTAGATCGTTTTTTAAAATATTTAAATGCGATGGATAACCAAATAAGAACGAGATATTACAAATTGCAAAAACCCTTCTTAAATCAGTCATACATCTACAAAACAAGAATTCTCTATAAAAATATACTATTATTGTAATATTATTTATCAAGTATGTTGAAAAAGAACTTTATTTTAAAAAAACTAGGGCAGTTACTATTACATGCATTGTTTTGGTGTGTTGTATTGTTCTTCTTTACTTATTTCTTTGGAGCCGAAAGTCAAAATTATAGCGATACTCTATCTTTTTCATTGTTTTTAATGCCTATAACCATAGCCACCACTTACGTTTCTATTTATAAATTAATACCAGATTATCTTATTACAAAACGTTATTTTCTCTTTATAGTTTACAGTTTATATACACTCATTATTTCTGGCTACTTAATCATGTTATCTATTTTTTTTAGCCTGATTTATTTGGCTGGCTTTGAATATAACGATATGAACCCTGCTACTAAAAACATCCTATTAATTACTACTGGCGTGTATTTAGTAACCATCATTGTAAGTGCTTTTAAATTACTGAAACTTAACTTAAAACATGTAGAACAAAAAAATAAACTAGAAAATAAAATATTAGAAACACAGCTTAAACTTAAAGAACAAGAATTGAATTATTTAAAGATGCAAATTCATCCGCATTTCTTGTTCAACACCCTAAATACCATGTATGGATTTGCTTTAAAGAAAGCCGATGAAGCTCCTGAAATGATTTTAAAACTTTCAAACTTATTAGATTATTTACTTTACAAAGTGGATAAACCCTTTGTGCTTTTAACAGACGATATCAATCATATTAAAGATTACATTGAATTAGAAAAAATGCGTTTTAATAACACATTAAATATTAAACTTGTTACCAAAAATATTTTAGAACACGCAAAAGTAGCTCCCATGCTTTTATTACCATTTATTGAGAATAGTTTTAAGCATGGTATTATAAAAAATGGTGCATTATCCATAAAAATTAATATATCCTGTAAAGATAAAAAGCTCTATTTTTATATAGAAAACACAAGTACGAACAACGATGTATCGATTAAAGGTATTGGCTTAGAGAATATACAAAAGCGTTTAGATTTATTATATAAAGACAACTACACTTTAACCATTAATAATGACAATCATTTATTTAAAGTAAATTTAATATTAAATATCATTGAATAATTGCAACAAAACAAGACCATATCATGCCTTATTGTAGATGATGAAGCTATAGCAAGAGATATTATTGAAACACATTTAAGCAAAATACCTAATATTAAAATTGTTGCTAAATGTAGTAACGCTATTGAAGCTTTTAATGCTATAAGAAATCATACTATCGACTTGGTTTTTCTAGACATAAACATGCCAGAAATAACAGGAATTTCATTTGCTAAATCTATAAATAAAGACATTAAAATTATTTTTACAACAGCCTATCGTGATTATGCTGTTGAAGGTTTTGAACTCCAAGCCGTTGATTATTTGCTAAAACCTATTTCCTTTGAGCGCCTACTTAAAGCTGTAAATAATTATTTCGATATTTATAGCACCACGAAAAATGATACGATTAATGAAAGTAGTTATAACGATTTTATGTTTGTACGTTCTGACAGGCGTATGATAAAAATAAACTTTAATGAAATTATTTATATTGAGAGTTATAGTGATTATATAAAAATTCACTTAAGCAACCAAACAATTACTACAAGAGAAACCATAAGTGCTATTGAATCAAAACTACCTAAAGAACAGTTCATTAGAATACATCGGTCATATATTTTATCTATAGCTAATATCACTTCATTTACACACGAGGAAATTACTATTAATAAAAAATCACTCCCTATAAGTAGAAGTTATAAAAAAGACGTTTTAAATATTTTAGAAAAATTTTAAACAAAAAAAATCCCTTTCCAAATAAATGAAAAAGGATTTGCAATAATTTAATATTTGTAAAAACAATTATTTTGCTCCTGGAGGACAAAATTGCTTTAAATAGTTAGTATACAAAGTTTGTAAATGCTCGCTAGTACCTTCACCTTCTGAAATAGAGTGAGTTCTATTAGGATACGCCATAAATTGAAACTGCTTATTATACTTAACCAATTCATTAATTAACATTTCGGCATTATTATAATGTACATTATCATCGCCTGTACCATGAATATATAACAGATTACCTTTTAAGTTTTTAGCATGTGTAATTGGCGATCCATCAATAAAATCTTGTAAATTTTCTTGTGGCAATCCCATATAACGTTCTTGATAAATATTATCGTAAGTCAATTGATTACCAACTGCTGCTATAGCAATACCTGTTTTGTAAATATCTGGGTATTGAAACAATAAATTTAATGTGGTAGAGCCTCCTCCACTCCATCCCCATACGGCAACTCGTGAGTCATCAATAAAATCCCATTTTAAAACTTCTTTTGCAGCCATGGCTTGGTCGGAAATATTAATCTTTCCTATATTTCTATATATCGCTTTTCGCCACGCACTTCCTTTTGGTGCTGGTGTCCCCCTGTTGTCAATAGTCATGTAAATATAACCATCGTCTGCCATACTACCATTGTATAATCTATTCATTCCAACTCCGTAAGTATCTTCTACGTTTGCTCCCCAAGGCTCACCATATACCATAAAAACAACAGGATATTTTTTAGTTGGATCAAAATTAGTTGGTTTCACCATCAATCCGTCCATTTCTGTACCATCGGCTATTTTAACTTTAAAAAATTCCACTGTTTTTTCAACCTGAGATTTTTCTATTTTACTTAAAATGCTTTCAGAAGCATCAATCGATTTATGATTTGGTAGCGTTACAAATCCATAAACTGGCTTTGTATGTGTATTATGAAACACATGAAAAGCATACGAACCTGTTGGCGATATAGAATACGCATTTGTACCCGATAATTCTGAAGGTGTAACTCTAACAGCGGTACCTTTACCATTTAACTTAGTTTTATACAAATATTTTTGAGTAGCATTATTGGGTGATGCATAAAAATAAACAAGATTCTCTTTCTCATTAACAGCTAACACTTCCATAACATCATAATCACCTTTTGTAATAAGATTTTCTTTTCCTGTTACACCTATTCTATAAAGGTGTCTCCAACCATCTTTTTCACTATACCATAAAAACTCTTTGTTGTTATTAATCCAGTTAAATTTATGTCTGAATGTTAACGCATATGTGTTCTCCCATCTGTTAACAACATCTATCCATGAATTATTGCTTTCTATATAAACTTGATTAACTTCATCTGTAATTACATTATAGTTTAATATTTTACTTTCATTCTGTTTTCTATTTAATTGTTGTACAAATAAATTAGTCTCAGAATTCCATTCCATTCGTGGTAGATAATGCTGACTTGCATCTCCTGAAATATTAAGCCACTTATTTTCTTGATTTGATAATTGAATAACTCCAATTCTTGCTGGAGAAGGATTTTGACCTGCTGTTGGATACTCTACAGGTATTATGCGCGAATACACTGAATCTGTAAAATTAATCATGCTATAGTCACGAATTTTTCGTGCATCAATTTGCCAAAAGGCAATACGCTCACTATCTGGACTCCATTGAAAACCATCACGACATGCAAACTCTTCTTCATAAGCCCAATCGAACGTACCATTAATTAATTTTCGATTTCCATCTGATGTAAGTTTAGTGATTTTTTGTGTAGATAAATCTTCAACATAAAGATTAAACTCACTTACATAAGCCACTTTTGTTGCGTCAGGCGAAAATTTAGCAAATCTAAGTGATGATTCTGGTAAACCAATTCCTACTTGCTGTAATGCTTTTGTTTTTAAATCTAATACCCAATAATCGCCTTCTGTATTTAATCTCCAAACTTTATTAGTATTGGTATAAATTAAAATTTTTGAATGATCTTTAGAAAAATAAAATTCTGTTATATCTAATGGATTTCCACTTTCTGGCGTAAGCATTTTTGTAGTTACTAAAACATTTTTAGTATTACTTGGAAGTGTCGTTTGTATAATTTCGTTTTTTTCTGTTCTGTAATAAGAATTACCATCCTCAGCCCAATTAATTTTTTGAGAATAAATTAGGTTTACGAATACTAAAAAGACTACTGTAATAAAAGTGTTACGTTTAATAAAATTCATACGGAATGTTTTAGCTAAATTAATTAGTTACTTTATTTAAACACGAATTTAAGTTTTTTGATTAAAAAAGCGATATTCTTTAACAAAAAATCCCTTTCCAAATAAATGAAAAGGGACATATAGAGAGTTTTTTAGTTTACAAAAATAACCAACCAAATTTTTAACCCTAACTTAAAGTTAATCTTGTATTCTTACTTGACTCTCTACAATATCTGAAATAGGTACTACTAATTTACCTTCTGATGTTTTTAATGTTACTGATGTGCCATCAATAGAGTCAACCTTACCTTTAATATTTTTAAATTCTATATTCTGACCAATTTCATATGTTTTTCTAGCATAAAATGCTTTTAATAACTCACCTACCATTTTTTGAGCTCCAAAACCAAAGGCTAGTGCAAATGCTAATAAAAACGCTGCCAATATCATGGTAATGTTACTTGTAATAATTTCGGTATCTACACCTGCTTGATTTAATGCTGTTATAGAAGTAAAAATTAGGATAATAAAAAACACAACTTGACTTATAATTTTTCCTCCAGACAAATCCATTGAATTGAAAAAAGATTTTAAACCTTTTTTAATAGTATTAGCCAGAATTAAACCAATTGTAAATATTACTAAGGCAGCAAATAATTGTGGTAAATATCCTAAAAGATTACTTATTTGCTCAGAAATCATGGTTAAATTCAAAATGTCTGACACCATAATTATCAGCATAATATACAGGATCCATTTCACAAAATTTGAAATAATTTTAATAGTATCAAAGTTTAAGTTTTTGCCTTCAACTATTTCTATCTCATTTAATTTATCATCTAATTTATTAGCTTTTGCTAGTTTTAAAGCTTTCTTAATAATACGAACAACTAATTTTGTTATTAACCAGCCAATAATTAATACTATTATTGCTCCTAAAATACTAGGAAACACCTTCGTTAATTCAAGCCACATAGCTTTTAAAGATTCCATGGCAATATCTTTGAATTCTGTTGCTTTTTCCATGTTTTTAATACTTTGTTTAGGGTTATTTTTGGGTAATTTGGATTTTTATTTTTTTCTTTTACTTATTACAGATTCAATAAGGTCGCCTATATTATAGGAAAATAAGGCCGCTAATTCCATAAGCAATTTTGCCATGGCTATATCACTCATAACCTTAGCCTTAAGTTCCTGAGGAACTTCCTTGAGAGGCTGGTCTACATATTTAAACGGATTCTCCATTATTAAAGGTTATTAGTATATGCGGTTACTAGTTTATCTTTAGCGCGTTTAATTCTCATTTTAACCGCACTTTCACCTAATTCTAAAACACTTCCAATCTCTTTTATAGAAAGCGAATCTTGGTATTTTAGCAATAAAATCATTTTCTCCTCTGGAGAAATTAGCTCTAAAGCTACCTTCAATTTATCAACCTTCATACTTAAAAAACTAGCATCATCCTCGTCATCATCTTCTGAAAGGTTTTCTAAATCGGTATAATCTACCGACTGTTTTTCAAACTTTTTTGCAGTATTCCTTGTTACATAATTTACACAATGATTATATGTAAATGAATATAACCATGTAGAAAATTTAGACTTTCCTTTGAAACTACCTAATTTAACAAAAAGTTTTAAAAACACATCTTGTGCTAAATCTTTAGCCTCGTCTTCATCTTTTGCAAAACCATAACATTTATTATATACTAGCATAGAATACCTATCGTAAAGAATCTCAAAAAGTAATGTGTCATTGTTTTTCACAATACCAGTTACCAGTTCTTCGTCTGTTAATTTATTAATTGCTGCTAGGGTTTTCAAATAATGTAGCTTTCGCTAATTTAATTGTTATAAGTTTTAAGACACTTCTCTTCTTAAAAAGTCACAAGCTTTTTGAAAAAAAATAAAAATAAAACTTTTCAATTTGAAAATTGATAAAATTCAGTACGCATTCAGTACACAAATTATTAGTTAAAAGCTTTTTTATGTAAAGTAGTAAGAACAAGTAAATTTTTACTTAAAATTTAAAAACCACCTACCTTATATAAAATTAAGATTGGTGGTTTATAATAACTATAAAAGAATAATAACTACTGAAAGGTATAACTTGTTTTTACTACTTGAGTTACCCTAAAATAACCATAAGCGAAATTTTCTGGAGTTGTTGTATTTATACAGTTTCCCTTTAAAGGTACAGGCGTTGAGCTAAAAAGACTAGTACCCTCAGATTGCTCAATTAAAATTCGCATATAATTAAAGTAAGCTTCAGAAATACCGAAAAATGAAATATCTACAATATCTCCTGGTTTATATGCTTCTATCTTATCTGTGTCTTTATCTTCTTCCTTTTCAAACCACCAAGTAATTTCATTACCATTTACAAATTCATCATCTCCATCTTCTAATTCTGGAAGTAAATCTCCTCTACGTTGAACTTTAAATAAATAATAATTTTCTTCATCTTCAGGATCTGTAAAAATCACATTAAATTCTAAAGCTTCATCATCAAAACCATCTTCAACAGATTGTGTAATATTTGTTATATCTGTCACAGAAGTTAAAGTTTCATTTGCTGTATAAACTTCACCTTCATATACAACTTCTAAAGTATATGTATTGTTAATAATAGGAACAAACTGACTTGTTGAATAAACCCCATTACTTTGATGCATAAATACAAACTCTTCTGCAGTATCATTATTTGTTACTTTAACAGAAGCATTGGTAACACTTACATTGGTAGTAGTATCAAAATAAGGTGTCGATTTACTCAACTTTATAGTTTGATTATTTCCTGATGTTCCTTTTTCCCAATCTAGAGAAGCTTCAATAACTAATCTAGCAGGTGACTCTTGTACATTTACATCTATCACATCTTCACAAGATGTAAATACAAAAAGAAGTATTATTAATTTAAAATATGTATTCATTTTTATTAAAATTTAAAGTTATAGGTTACTGATGGTACCATTCCGAAAATAGCAGTTCTTGTAGCTTCATTAATTCCTAAATCTTGATTTTGAGAAAAAGATATTGAAGCGGCATTTTTTTGATTATAAACATTATAAATACCAAATACCCATTCACCTTTCCATCGATTATTTGGTTTTCTATTAGGTTTATAGGTTGCTGAAATATCAAGTCTATGATATGCTGGCAATCTATCGGAATTTCTAGCTGAAAAACTAGCTATTGACTGCCCTTCATATTGATACTGTCCGTTAGGATACGTTACCGGTCTTCCTGTTTGAAACACCATATTACCACCAAAAGACCATTTATTATTTAGCTCATAAGCACCTGTAATTGAGAAATCATGTGTTCTATCAAAAGCCGAATTATACCAATTTCCATTGTTAATTCCTGGCCCTCCAGCATTACCTCCTAAGGTTCTTTGTTCTGATTTAGATAAAGTATAAGATATCCACCCTGTAAAGCGACCTTCATTTTTACGCACTAAAAATTCTAATCCATAAGCACGAGCTTCTCCGTTTAAAATTTCGTTTTCAATAGTATTATTCCCAATTAAATCTGAACCATCAATATAATCAATACGGTTATCTGTAGTTTTAAAATAACCTTCTACTTCTAAAGAATATTTTTTATCCTTAAAATTTCTAAAATATCCTAAGGCATATTGATTTGAAAGTTGTGGTTTTATATATTTCCCACTCGTAGTCCAAACATCTAATGGTGTTACAGATGTTGTATTTGATAATAAATGAATGTATTGAGCTGATCTTGAAAATCCTGCTTTTATAGAAGACGATTCATTTAATTGATAAGCTAAAGAAGCTCTAGGTTCTAAATTACTAAAGGTTTTTATAGTTTCATCTTTCTTATAATTGGTTTCTCCTATTTCGATACCACGTTCATAAATTCCTAAAGTACTATTATAAACTACTGGTTGATTATTAGCATAATCTTTTAGAGCTTGACCACCTAAACGACTAAACCCACTAAATCTCACCCCGTATTGTGCTGTTAATTTATTTGATAATTTATGTTCAGCACTAACATACAATCCGCTTTCAAAAGCCTTTTTTCTATCTAAAGATAATGGATTTATAGAGGAAGTTTCAGAAGTTGGGCGTACTTGCCCTGGATCAAAATCATAATAAATGCTACTTGCTCCAAAGTCTAGTTTAAACTTATTATTAGCATAATATTTAAAATCGTATTTAACATTGTAATTTTTAATTGAAGACACCCAATCGAATTCTTCACTTGAAATTTCTAAATCGTAATCGTACTTACTATATATTACAGATAGGTTTGAAAATAATCTATCATTAAAAATATGATTCCATCTTAAATTTCCTGAAGCATTACCATAATCGCTACTAAAACTTTCGCCAAGTCTAAATGAATCTCTTCCAAAATATCCAGATAAATACAACTTATTATTAGTGTTTAACATATAATTAGTTTTAAGGTTTAAATCGTAAAAACCCAATCTATCTTTTTCATCGGCAGCCTTTAAAAACAAGTTTACATAAGAACTTCTACCTGCTACCAAAAAGGAACCTTTGTCTTTAAACATAGGACCTTCAATAGCTAAACGACTAGAAATTAAACCAATACCTCCTGTAAGTGATAAGTTTTTACTATTTCCATCTTTTTGACGAACATCTAATACCGAAGAGGTTCTTCCTCCAAAACGTGCTGGTATACCGCCTTTGTACAACTTAATATCTTTAATAGCATCGGCATTAAAAACAGAAAAGAAGCCCAACATATGCGACGTATTATAAATAATTGCTTCGTCTAATAACACTAAATTCTGATCGACAGCACCACCGCGCACATGAAAACCGCCTGAGCCTTCTCCGTTTTTTGTAACTCCAGGAAGCATTTGCAATGATTTTATAATATCAACTTCACCTAAAACTACGGGCATTTGTTTAACTGTCTTTATATTTAATTTAGAAACACTCATTTCTGGCTTTTTAAGGTTTACACGCTCGGTTTCTTCAGCGGTAATAAACACCTCATCTAACTGCATCGATGCTTCTTTAATTTCAAAATTTATTTTTTGATCTTTATCTATTTCAACTTGCTGAACCTTATTCTCAAACCCTATATAAGACACAACTAAAGAATAAGTGCCTTTAGGAGCAGAAATAGAATAAAAACCATATTCATTACTTACCGCTCCAATGGATGTACCTTTTAAAAATACTGAGGCTCCAAATGCTAATTCTCCGTTACTAGCCTCTTTAATAGTTCCACTAACCGTATAATTTTCTTGTGAAAACATTACTGTTGTTAATAGCATAAATAACAATGCTATAGATTTTGTTTTTTGATTTTTCATTTTAATAATTGCTCGTTTTTTCTATTGATTGACAAATTTGATTGATGATGATTTAACCTTTTTTATTATTAATAATTTTACTAAACAATCTTACTGAAGTAAAGGTGTTTCTATTTACAGAACTTGTTCCTGTATACCAACCAAAACCTAAAAAGAGGTTTAAAATTTTAGTTGCGTGATTTGTGTTTTTCTGATTCATGATTGTTCGATTTTTTGATTGATGAAATAAATATCTACTTAATTGACATATGAAAACACAAAAGGTTGCATTATAAAGTATTTTTTTACTAATTTTATTTTGTTAAATAATTTACTCCATGAGAATACTATTTGTTTGCTTACTTTCCGTTCTTTTTTTATCTCCAGATTGCAGTAATGCTTCTAACAATTTTTGGGGATCAACTGGACACCGTGTAGTTGGTAAAATTGCCGACCAATATCTTAAATCAAAAACTAAAAGAAAACTTAGAGAGTTACTACATAACGAATCTTTAGCATTTGTATCTACGTATGCAGATGACATAAAATCTGACAAAAGATATAATGAGTTTTATAGCTGGCATTATGTTAATATACCTTTAGATTCTGATTATGAATCATCTAAAAAAAATAAGTCAGGAGATTTAATTACTGGAATTGAACATTGTATTAAAGTTATTAAAGACGAAAATTCTAGTGATGATGATAAAGCATTCTATCTTAAACTTTTAATTCATTTTATTGGCGATTTACATCAACCTATGCATGTTGGTCTTGCAGAAGATAAAGGTGGAAACGATTTTAAACTTCAATGGTTTTACAATGACACAAATTTACATGCCGTATGGGACACAAAAATGATTAACAGCTATGATATGAGTTACAGTGAACTTGCTGAAAATGCTGATACACTAACTAAAGATCAAGTAAAAGCCATACAAAAAGGAAGTATAATTGATTGGTTAAACGATACACATAAAATAACAAGACAAGTGTACGCAAATGTTAGTCCTAATGAAAATTTACGTTACCGCTATTCTTATAATAACTTTAATACAGTTAGAACTCAACTTCAAAAAGGAGGTATTCGATTAGCTAAAATTTTAAATGATTTATTTTAATAATTCAATTTGATTTATACAAATCATATCTAGCTAATTCAAGTATTACAACAACCGCCAATTCATCTTTTAAAGATTCAGGCATTTTTTAACTACAGAACTCCTTAATTTTCGTAATCAAGACACACTAAGTTGGACTCTACCACAATTTTAATACCCTTTTCATATAAGTAGATAAATAAAAAAATCCCAATTCAAATTAATGAAAAGGGATTTTATATTGAGATTCCTGCCTTCGCAGGAATAAATTAAATATGCAAAGCTCTATCATCAGTAGCAGCTAAAGCAGCTTCTTTGATAGCTTCTGTAAATGTAGGATGCGCATGAGACATACGAGATACATCTTCAGCAGATGCTCTATATTCCATAGCTACAACAGCTTCGGCAATCATATCGGCAGCACGAGCACCAACCATATGAACTCCTAAAATTTCATCGGTAGTTTTATCTGCTAAAATCTTTACAAAACCATCTAAATCCATACTAGCACGACTTCTTCCTAAAGCACGCATTGGAAACTGACCTGTTTTATAATCTACACCAGCTTCTTTAAGTTGCTCTTCTGTTTTCCCAACAGCTGCAACTTCTGGCCATGTATAAACAACACCAGGAATTAAATTATAATCGATATGTGGTTTTTGACCCGCTATAGTTTCGGCAACAAAAACACCTTCTTCTTCAGCTTTATGAGCTAGCATAGCTCCTTTTACAACATCTCCAATAGCATAAATATTTGATGCACTAGTTTGTAAATGATTATTAACTTCAACTTGACCTCTATCAGTCAATTTTACTCCTGCAGCTTCAGCATTTAATCCATCGGTATATGGACGACGCCCAACAGACACTAAACAATAATCGCCTTTAAATTTTACTTCCTCTCCTTTTTTATTATCTGCTTTCACAATAACTTCATCGCCAACACGTTCAACAGATTTTACTTTATGAGAACTATTAATCTTGAATTTTTGTTTCTTCAATACTTTATTAAGCTCTTTAGAAAGTCCAGAATCCATAGTTGGAATAATACGATCCATAAACTCAATAACAGATACCTCAGCACCAAGTCTTTTATAAACTTGACCTAATTCTAAACCAATAACACCACCACCAATAACAATTAAATGTTTTGGGACTTCTTTTAATTTTAAAGCTTCAGTAGATGTTATAACACGCTCTTTATCTAATTTTATAAACGGTAAATTTGATGGTTTACTACCTGTAGCAATAATGGTGTTTTTGGCTTCAATCTCAGTAGTTTCTTCTCCAGAAATAGTTATATGAGTTGCGTCTTTAAAGCTTCCTAAACCTTGATAAACATCTATCTTATTTTTCTTCATTAAAAAATCAATCCCACCTGTAGTTTGATCTACAACTGCTTGCTTACGCGCTATCATTTTTTCTAAATTCACTTTAATATCGCCAGGAATTTCAATTCCATGTTCTTCAAAATGCTTTATAGCATCTTCGTAATGGTGAGACGAATCTAAAAGTGCTTTACTTGGTATACAACCTACATTTAAGCAAGTACCACCAAGTGTTTTATATTTTTCAATAATGGCAGTTTTCATGCCTAATTGTGCACAACGGATTGCTGCAACATATCCTCCAGGACCTGAGCCTATAACGGCTACATCGTATGAATTCATAATATATTTTTGACGTTCGTTTTTAAAAAATCAATATCAAAAATACAAATGTTTTATGGGAAGTCAATAAAAAACAATGCTTTATGATTGATTTTATAATTTTAACAATAAAGCCGATAAATATTCACAATAACACTAACTTTTTATTACGAATGCTTCTTTTTATTAATATCGGCTAAAACCCATTCTAACTCAGGATCTTTTTTTAATTTTCTATCTTCAATAGTTGGTAATATTTCAATATCTGGTTTTATGCCAAAACCATCTGGATTTTGCTTATAGGTCGTTTCTATTTGCATTAAGCCCATCCTTACTTTTACTTTAGATGTTGGTAATTTATATATTCTGTAAAACCCTGCTACACATCCATTATAAGCACCTCCAGTTTCTTCTCCAACAAAAATAGCTCTTTTATTGGCTTTAAGATGTGTTGAAATTAATGAGGATGCCGAAAACGAATTTCCATTAATTAGAACATACAAATTACCTTTATAATTTATGGCGTTAGGTTTCCTAGACTTATTATATTTCATTTTTAAATATAATTTACCATCCTCTTTCTTGGTATTAAAGTATTGCAAGCCTAAAATAACTGGATCTATTAATGTTAAAGCACCAACTATTCGTATTAGCGTTGAATTACCATTACTTATTAAAAATTTTGAATATGGAATTCTACTATTAACTTCACTCGGTTCAATAAAAACATAATTTTTGTCGGTTAAATAAGAATATAACCTATCAACTTCGGCAATTCTCCCACCACCATTATCTCTTATATCTAAAATAAAATGCTTGGTTTTAGCAGAGTCTAATTTCGCAAAACTTTCTTTATAGAATTTCTTGTAGTTTCTATTGCTAAAAGCTTTTATCTTCATATAAGCCACCGTACTATCGGCTTCAAAAAACTTAAAATTTCTTGTATAACCTTCATCTTTACTTATAAAACCATATTTTCTATCTTTCTTACGTTTCTCTTTAGCAGCAATGCGTTTATTCTTTTTTTCTTGTTTGGTTAATTTCGGTTTTTTTACTTTTTCAAGCGTTTTATTATTAGCAATAGAATCCTGTTTTTTATCTTTTTCTATCCGTTTAAATGTTCTTTTAAATAAAGAATCATTCAGTTTAAAAGTTATGTTTAAACTGTCTAAAAAGCCTTTTTCTTTATAATAAAGATATCGAAAACCTTTGCCTACGTATCTATCATATAAGGTTTTATTAAATCCATCGGAAGCAAACCGTGTTTTAAAACGCGTCACTAAATCGGTTGCTAAATCATCCCCTATTTTAACAACTTCACTTCCTACTAAAACGGAATCTTCTCCCCTAACATGAGTTACCCAAAGTTTTTGGTTTAAATATTCAAAATCTAAATTATAAAATTGAAACTTCTTCTTTTTTAGCTGCTTACGTTCTTTTTTAGCAAAGCGTTTATTAGCAGAACCTACCGATATATGTCCCTGCCTTACAAACTTTACAACAGGTGCTAACTTTTTATAAAAATCACGGGAATTTATGGGCTTTGTTATTGATGCTTTAAGGCTATCAAATTTAAAATCTAAAACTTCTTTAGAAGTGTATTGATATAATTTAGGATGGTTTCTTCTTAACTGTTTATAAAGCTTATCTATATCGCTTTGTAACGCTTCAACAGGATGTAATTCTACGATATGTTTGTTATATTTTTCGACACTTTTACATGAAACAAATAGCATCAAAACAAGTATAAACCAAAACAGTTTCTTCATATAAATAAAACAGTAATTTTTAACTTTAAACTAAAATACTTGTATTTAAGCAAATTCAAAATCTATTACAGATTATTTAACATTTCAACAATTTGAAACTACCTAGTGAAAATAAATTTATGTAGTTTTGTGCTCCATGCAAAAAAACATAAACATACAAAACAAAAAAGCGCGCTTTCTATATGAAATAATAGATAAGTACACTGCTGGTATTGTATTAACAGGAACCGAAATAAAATCAATTCGCAGCAGTAAAGCTAGTATTGCTGAAAGTTTTTGTGAGTTTAATGAACGTGGTGAATTGTTTGTAATAAACATGACTATACAAGAATATGCTTTTGGCAATTACTACAACCACCGACCAAAAGCAGAACGTAAGCTTCTTTTAAATAAAAAGGAATTAAAAAAACTTAGAAAAGATGTTGAGGCTAAAGGTCTTGCTATTATCCCTTTACGATTATTTATTAACGACAACGGTTACGCAAAACTAGAAATTGCCTTAGGAAAAGGTAAAAAACTCTTTGACAAACGCGAAACGATAAAAGATCGTGATAATAAACGTGATTTAGATAGAATCAAGAAGATTTACAAATAGATTTCTTAATTTTAAGAAAGCCTTAACGCTGTAACACTCTGTAAATTTTTAATTTTAAACTTATACTATATTTTATATATGAAAAAACTATTTCTACTGTTAGCAATAAGCTTTATATCGATAACAATACAAGCTCAAGAAAACACAGAATCTAAAAAAGATTACTCGACTAACGTATCATCGCTTGATAATATTATAGAATCACTTTATAATGTGATTTCTGGTGAAAAAGGAGTAGAAAGAAATTGGGAACTTTTCAAATTTTTATTTAAACCCAACGCTAAATTAATTCCTTCATGGAAAAATAAAGAAGGAGTTTATGAAATACGCTATTTGAACCCAGATGATTATATAAAAAGTTCTGGAAAATGGCTTGTTGAAAATGGTTTTTTTGAAAAAGAAATACACCGTAAAGTAGATACTTTTGGAAAAATTTCTCAAGTATTTAGTACTTATGAAACGTTTTATAGTGAAGCCGATGAAAAACCTTTTATGCGAGGTATTAATAGCATTCAACTATTAAATAATGGCAAACGCTGGTGGATAATTAACGTTTACTGGATGCAAGAAACCGAAGAAAACCCAATTCCAGAAGCATATTTAAAATAAGCTACTCCAAATTATGGGTAAACAACTTCCTGAAATAACCTCAGAATTAAAAGACTTCATTAAAGAGCAAAAAATATTTTTTGTAGGTACAGCTGCTCAAGATGGTCGCGTAAATATTTCACCAAAAGGGCATGATAGTCTTCACGTTTTAAACCCAAATAAATTAGTTTGGCTAAATCTTACAGGTAGTGGCAATGAAACAGCAGCGCATCTTTTAAAAAATGATAGAATGACCATTATGTTTTGTGCTTTTGAAGGGAAACCGCTTATTTTAAGACTTTACGGAAAAGCCAAAATTTATCATGAAAGAGATTCCGAATTTCATAAATACATAAATCTATTTGAAGAAAACAAAGGCTCAAGACAAATTATTGAGTTAGATATTAACTTAGTACAAACATCTTGTGGTTTTTCGGTACCATTTATGGACTTTAAAGAAGAACGCGGTATATTAAACGCTTGGTCTGAAAAACAAGGTAAAGAAAAAATAAAATTGTATTGGCAAGAAAAAAACACAAAAAGTATTGATGGTTTTGAAACTAAAATTTTAGACAACTAACAATACTAATTCTTATTCTCTAACAAAGGCACAAAACGAAATTCACCAAATTCTTCCTGCTCAAATTCTTTTGGACCTTTTCTAATAAAAAGTGTCATAATTTGAACATCGTCACCCACAGGAATAACAAGCCTACCTCCTACTTTTAACTGACTCAATAATGGTTTAGGTACAAAAGGTGCTCCTGCTGTTACAATAATACTATCAAAAGGTGCTTCATCTGGCAATCCTTTATAACCATCGCCAAAAATGAGTTTCTTTGCTCGATAGCCTAATTTTGGTAAAAACTTACTCGTCTTTTTAAATAACTCTTGTTGGCGCTCAATACTAAACACTCTAGCTCCCAACTCGCATAAGACAGCCGTTTGATAACCACTTCCAGTTCCTATTTCAAGAATTTTATCTTCTTTTTTTACTTCTAACAATTCACTTTGAAAAGCAACTGTGTATGGTTGTGAAATAGTTTGATCTGCCGAAATAGGAAAAGCCTTGTCCTGATAAGCATGATCTAAAAAACCAGAATCCATAAATAAATGTCTTGGAATTTTACCAATAGCGTTTAAAACGGCTTCATTGGTTATTCCTTTCTTTTTTAATACGTTAACTAACTGTTGTCTTAATCCCTTATGCTTAAAAGTATCTTTCAATGTTGGTGTGGTTTGTTCTGCTAAAATTAGTCAAAGATTTTAAAGTTGAAAACAATTTTGCTACATTTTATTTTCAATAAAAAATTCATGTTAAATCATCAAATTCATGTGTTAAATATCTTATTTTTGTTGAAAACCTAAATAATTATGCTAAAAGTTGGTGTACTTGGTGCTGGCCACCTAGGAAAAATTCATTTAAGACTTCTTAAACAATCTGAAAAATACAACCTTATTGGCTTTTATGATGCCGATGAGACAAACGGTAAAAAAGTAGAAGCAGAATTTGGATATAAATTTTTTGATTCTATTGAATCGCTTATTGACGCTGTTGATGTGGTAGATATTGTAACACCTACCTTATCTCATTATGATTGTGCTAAACAAGCCATTGCAAAAGGTAAGCACATTTTTATTGAAAAGCCTATTACCAATACCGTTGAAGAAGCCGAACATATTAGAGAACTATTATCAGAACACAATTTACGCGGACAAGTAGGTCATGTTGAACGTTTTAATCCTGCTTTTTTAGCTGTTAGAGAAGACATTAAATCGCCTATGTTTATTGAAACTCATCGATTGGCTGAGTTTAATCCGCGTGGTACCGATGTTCCTGTGGTTTTAGATTTAATGATTCATGATATAGATATTATTTTAAGCATCGTAAAATCTAAAGTCAAAAATGTATCTGCAAGTGGTGTATCTGTTATAAGTGACACACCCGATATAGCCAATGCGCGATTAGAATTTGAAAACGGCTGTGTTGCTAATTTAACAGCTAGTAGAATTTCTCTTAAAAGAATGCGTAAGGCACGCTTCTTTCAAAAAGACGCTTATATCTCAGTCGATTTTCTTGAAAAGAAATGTGAAGTTGTTAAAATGAAAGACGCTCCAGAAAATCCTGGTGATTTTGATATGGTATTACAAAATGCCGAAGGTGTGAAAAAACAAATCTATTTTGATAATCCTAAAATAGCAGATAATAATTCTATTTTAGATGAATTAGAAACTTTTGCAAATGCTATTAATAACAATACAACACCAATTGTTACTTTGCATGATGGCACCGAAGCTTTACGTGTTGCTACACAAATTATTAATTGTTTTTAAAATAAATTTTTCGTCCCGATGGTTATCTGGGTAGCAGAAATAAAAACATACAACCAATGAAAAATATAGCAGTAATAGGTGCTGGCACTATGGGAAATGGTATTGCACATACCTTTGCGCAAACAGGCTTTAAAGTAAACCTTATTGATATTAGTGAAACTTCTTTAAAAAAAGGGATAGAAACCATTTCAAGAAATCTTGATAGAATGGTTGCTAAAGAGAAAATCACTGAATCTGAAAAAGCAAAAACTCTTTCAAATATTACAAGCTATACATCAATAGAAAAAGGCGTTCAATCTGCCGATTTAGTAGTAGAAGCAGCCACAGAAAACTTAGATTTAAAACTAACTATTTTTAAACAGTTAGATGAAGCTTGCGCGGAAAACACCATTTTAGCGACTAACACTTCTTCTATTTCTATTACACAAATTGCAGCAGTAACTTCCAAACCCGATAAGGTTATTGGCATGCATTTTATGAATCCTGTTCCTATTATGACACTAGTTGAAATAATTCGTGGTTATAACACCAGTGATGACGTTACAAAAACCATCATGGATGTATCAAAAAAATTGGGAAAAGAACCTGTAGAAGTTAATGATTACCCAGGATTTGTTGCTAATAGAATTTTAATGCCTATGCTTAACGAATCTATTGAAACCTTATACAATGGTGTTGCTGGAGTACACGAAATAGATACGGTTATGAAATTAGGTATGGCGCATCCTATGGGACCATTACAATTGGCCGATTTTATTGGCTTAGATGTTTGTTTATCTATCCTAAATGTGATGTACAATGGATTTAAAAACCCTAAATATGCACCATGTCCGTTATTAGTTAACATGGTAAATGCTGGTAAATTGGGAGTAAAATCTGGAGAAGGTTTTTATGATTATTCTGAAAGTAGAAAAGCAGAGAAAATAGCGAAACAATTTATTTAGTCTTCAGTTCACAGCCATCAGTCAATACTGGTTACTGCTTACTGCTAACTTCAAAACATGGCAAAAGTAATTCCTTTTAAAGCGGTAAGACCAACACGAGACAAAGTTAGTCTTGTAGCCTCTCGATCTTATCAAAGTTATACTCAAGCTGAATTGGAAGCACGTATGAACTATAATCCTTTTTCGTTCTTACATATTGTCAACCCTGGTTATAAATATCATAAAGACATTACTGGAAAGGAAAGGTATGCCTTAGTACGAAACCGCTATTTAGAATTTAAGGAAGATTGTATTTTTGTTCAAGATGAAACACCTACTTATTACATATATAAAATTGTAAATCGAGATGGATTTTCATTTTCAGGAATTGTAGCTGCTGTAAGTACCGAAGATTATAATAATGATATTATTAAAAAACACGAAGATACTATTGAATATCGTGAAAACATTTTTAAAGATTATTTAAAAACTGTTGGCTTTAATGCAGAACCTGTACTGCTCACATACCCAGACAATAATATTATTGCCAATATTATTTCTGAAACACAAAAAAAACGTGCCGAATTTGAATTTACTACCACATATCGGGATACACATTATTTATGGAAATTAGAAGATGAAACTATAATAAAAAAGATTACCACAGAATTTAAAAATATTGAAACTATTTATATTGCAGATGGTCATCACCGATCAGCATCTTCTTATTTATTGTCTGAAGAATTAAAATCTGAAAACAAAAACCATACAGGAAATGAACCTTATAATTATTTTATGAGTTACTTAATTCCTGAATCTGAATTAAAAATTTATGAATTCAATAGATTAATTAAAGATTTAAACGGACTTACTAAAGAATCTTTTTTAATTAAACTAGATGCTATATTTCGAATTGAAAATAGAGGCAATGAATTATACATACCAAATAATAAACATCATTTTAGTATGTATTTAGATGGCGAATTTTATTCATTATATTTAAGAAAAAACAAATACCCATTTAAAACGTCGTTAGATTCTTTAGATACACAAATTCTTTTTAAAACCATTTTAGAACCAATTTTAGGAATAACAGATTTACGTAATGATACCCGTATAAGCTATTCACATGGTAAAAACAATTTAGTTTCCATAAAGAGTAAAATTGATAATGGAGAGTTTACTGTTGGATTCGGTTTAGTCCCTATTAATATTGAAGAACTAAAAGCCATTGCAAATGAAGGATTAACCATGCCTCCAAAAAGTACGTTTATTGAACCTAAATTAAGAAGTGGTGTTACCATTTATGAATTTTAAAATATGAGTATACAACAAAACCTAAACAACATAAAATCAACATTACCAGATAACGTAACTTTAGTTGCTGTTTCTAAAACAAAACCTATATCAGATTTAATGGAAGCCTATCATGCTGGACAGCGTATTTTTGGTGAAAATAAAATTCAAGAAATGGCTGAAAAACATGAAGCCATGCCTAAAGATATTGAATGGCATATGATTGGACATGTACAGCGCAATAAAGTAAAATACATGGCACCATTTGTAAGTTTAATTCATGGTGTAGATAATTTTAAATTATTAAAAGAAATAAATAAACAAGCCAAAAAACAAGATAGAATTATTGATTGTCTATTTCAAATAAAAATAGCCTCAGAAGATTCTAAATTTGGGATGGTTCCTACAGAAGTTAAAGACATATTAAATTCTAAAGAATTTTCAGAATTAAAAAATATTAGAATTATTGGGCTTATGGGAATGGCTACTTTTACAAATGATACAAATCAAGTAAAGAAAGAATTCTCACTTTTAAAATCTACCTTTAACAAACTAAAAGAGTATCAAACAGATAATTGTAAACTAGAAACTATTTCAATGGGCATGAGTGGTGATTATAAACTCGCAATTGATTGTGGAAGTACTATGATTCGAGTTGGAAGTAGTATATTTGGTGAGAGAAATTACAATTAAAAAAACAAATAAACGCATAAATATTTTTTGTACGCAATACTAGATATAGAAACCACTGGTGGTAAATACAATGAAGAAGGCATTACTGAAATAGCCATTTATAAATTCGACGGACACGAAGTAGTCGATCAATTTATAAGCTTAATTAATCCCGAACGAGATATTCAACCTTTTGTAGTTAATCTCACAGGCATTAATAGTAATATGCTTCGTAATGCGCCTAAGTTTTACGAAGTTGCAAAACGTATAGTAGAAATTACAGAAGACTGTATTTTAGTAGCACATAATGCACAATTTGATTATCGCATTTTATCTACAGAATTTAGGCGTTTAGGTTTCGATTTTATCAGACCATCATTATGCACCGTAGAATTAGCAAAAGATTTAATTCCAGATCAAGCTTCTTATAGTTTAGGGAAGCTAGTACGATCACTAGGAATTCCAGTTACCGATAGACATCGTGCCTCTGGTGACGCCTTAGCAACGGTAAAATTATTTAAAATGCTTTTGGATAAAGATTCAACTAAAAGCATCATAAAATCTTCTATAAAATTAAACCCTAAACATCAATTAGAACCTCGGCATATTGATATTGTTAAAGAATTACCATCTATAACTGGGGTTTATTATATTCACAAAGCAAACGGTGATATTATATACATTGGAAAAAGTAATAATATAAAAAAGCGCATCAATCAGCATTTTACTAACACCAATCAAAAATCAAAAAAAATTCAGGCTCACGTACATTCTGTTAGTTATGAAGCTACTGGCAGCGAATTGGTAGCTCTTTTAAAAGAAAGCGATGAAATAAAACGTATCAAACCTATTTATAACCGTGCTTTACGTCGTAATATATTTACACATGCTTTATATAGTTTTAAGGATGAAAACGGATATATAAATCTAAAAATTGATGTTGCAGACGGTCGGAAAAAACCAATTACAACTTTTAGTAACAGACAAAGCGGAAAAAGCTTTATTATAAAAGCCGTTGAAGATTATAATTTATGCCAGAAACTTACCGGTTTATACAAAACAAAAACCAGTTGCTTTAATTATGATATAAAAACATGTGAAGGTGCATGTATTCAAAAAGAACCTTCAGAAATCTACAATAAACGCGTCAATAAACTTATTGACAAAAACAGCTACACTAATAAAAACATGGTTATTATTGATAAAGGCAGAGCTATTGATGAGCATAGCGCAATACTTATTGAAAACGGTGTTTTTAAAGGCTTAGGTTTTTTCAATTTAAATTATCAAATTAATAATATTGACGTTTTAGAATCTATTATCACACCAATGGAGAATAATAGAGATACTCAACATATTATTCAAAATTACCTCAGAAAAAATAAAAGATTGAAAATTATTACACTAGACTAAATGAAGCAGCATCTTTTAACTATACTATTACTTCTCTCTATTTTATTTACATATTCACAAGAAAACGACAAAAAACAAACTTATAGAGTCTCGCTTAGCGATTTAAAAATGACTTCATATGATAAAGATTCTACCGCAAATGCTTTAGTTCTATATGAAAAAGGAAATAGCTATGTTGATAAAAATGATTACGATTTAAGAACGGAAGAAAAACATAAAATTAAAATTCTTACCAAAGAAGGCTTTGAAAATGCCAATGTAACTATTTATTTATACAAGAGTGACAATAATAAATTTGAAAAAGTAGAAAACATTATGGCTTCTACTTATAATTTAATTGATGGCGAAGTAATTACAACAAAGATAGATAAGAGTAATATTTACAGAGAAAAATATGATGAGAATCACACACTTGTAAAATTTGCGTTGCCTAATATCAAAGAAGGTTCGGTTATAACATATAGTTACACCCTTATATCTCCTTTTATGTTTAAATATAAAGGATGGGAGTTTCAGGGGAATATTCCTAAACTATATAGTGAATATTGTACTAGTATCCCAGGTAATTGGCTATATAACATTAAACTAGTTGGAAGCGAAAAACTATCAACTAATACTAGTGAAATAAAAAAGAATTGCTTAGAAATGTTTAACGGAGCTAGTGCCGATTGTGGAAATAATGTTTATGCAATGAAAGACATACCTGCTTTTACTATTGAAGATTACATGACTACTAAAAGTAATTATTTAGCTAGAATAGAATATGAGCTAAAAACCTTTAGGGGTATGGATGGCAGGATTACGAATTATACTAAAACATGGAAAGATGTTGACAAAGAATTAAGAACTGACAAAGAACTTGGTAAACAACTTCTAAAATCTATTAAGCTAGAGGATTATCTTAGTTCTAAGATAATAAACGAAACTAACACCTTGAAAAAAGCGCAAGCTATTTATAATTATGTACAAAAAAACTACACTTGGAATGGCGATTATAAAATATTTAAAGATGTTTCAATAAAAGACTTAACAAAAAACAAATCTGGTAATGTTTCATCAATAAATATTTTACTTCATAATTTATTAAAAGAATCTGGTATTAATGTTAATCCCGTTTTATTATCAACAAGAAATAATGGCTTTGCAACAACAATATATCCAGTTATTTCAGACTTTAATTATTTAATAGTTCAAGTATCTATTGAAGGAAAAACATATTTATTGGATGCTACTGACAATTATTTAAGCTTTGGAGATATTCCGTTTAGATGTTTAAATCAAGATGGTCGTTTATTAGATTTTGACAATGGAAGTAAATGGATTAATGTTAAGTCGAATACAAAAACAAGTACGTTATATAATGTAAATTTAAATCTTGATATTGATAATAATTTTACAGGCACTGTGAAAACCAAACGTACAGGCTATCATGCTTTAAATACAAAAAAGAAGTATTTCTCTAATGAAAACACTTATCTTGAAACACTAACTAATAATTCGCCTTTCATTGAAATATTTAATCATGAAACCACTGTTGATGATATAACAAGTCCTGATTTCTCTGAATCATACAACATAGAATATACACCAGATAATACTGGAGACATTCTATATCTAAATCCGTTTTTTACCAAGTTCTTTTCAGAAAACCCTTTTAAACTTCAAGAACGAACTTACCCTATAGATTTTGGCTATAAAGACACTTATTTTTATATGTTTACATTAAAATTTGATGCGAGTTATAATATTATTGAACAGCCTGAAAATATTATTTTATCACTTCCTAATAATGTAGGACTATTATCGTTTTCAACTAAAGTTTTAGGTAATTCTGTAAATGTATTAATGAAAATAGACTTTAAAGAAGCTATTTATCCAGCTGAATATTACCCATACTTAAAAGAATTTATGCGTAAAATAGTTGCTATACAAACAAACTCTATTATTGCTCTTAAGAAAAACCAATAATCTTTTCTTACTTTTGAGTATATGAATAACAGCAAAAAACCAAATTGGAAAACAAAACTTCATGAAATAATTTATGAAGCAGATACGCCCAAAGGAAAGCTTTTTGATGTTATTTTACTAATTACTATCGTTGCAAGTATTATACTTGTTATGCTAGAGAGTGTACAAAGTATTGGTATTAAATACTATAATTTACTTAATATTTCAGAATGGATTATAACCATACTTTTCTCTATAGAATATATTGCTAGAATTATTAGTGTAAAAAAACCTATAAAATATATTTTTAGCTTTTATGGCATCATTGATTTTCTTTCAACTATTCCAAAATATATATCATTACTTGTAGGAGGCATACATCCGCTTGCTGCATTAAGAGCTTTACGATTACTTCGTGTTTTCAGAATTTTAAAATTAGCACGGTATTTAGGAGCATCAAATAATTTAATAGCTGCAATAAAAGCAAGTCGTGTTAAAATTTCAGTATTCTTATTTGCTGTTGTTATTATCTCAATTATTTTAGGAACTATCATGTATTTAATTGAAGGCGAAGGAAATGGATTCACTAGTATTCCCAGAAGTGTTTATTGGTGTATTGTTACATTAACTACAGTGGGTTATGGAGACATTGCTCCACAAACGCCTATAGGTCAATTTATAGCTTCTATTGTAATGATTTTAGGGTATGGTATTATTGCAGTTCCAACGGGAATTGTAACTTCCGAATTAACGAAATTAGATTCTGAAAAACCAGAGACTAATACCCAAGCATGTCCTAATTGTTCATCAGAGAACCATAAAGATGATGCCAAATTTTGTTATCATTGTGGCTATAAATTAAACCATGAGTAAAATTCTAATTTCTATAGTTGGTCCTACTGCTATTGGAAAAACGGCACTAAGTATAAAACTTGCTAATTATTTTAATACCGAAATAATTTCGGCAGATTCTCGCCAATTTTTTAAAGAAATGCAAATTGGCACAGCAGCACCTTCAACGGAAGAGTTATCAGCAGCAAAACATCATTTTATTCATCATAAATCTATACATGATAATTACAATGTTGGCGCTTTTGAAAAAAATGCTCTTTCGTGCTTAAATACACTTTTTAAAAACCATGATGTTGTTATCATGGTTGGAGGTTCTGGTTTGTATGTTGATGCTGTTACTAACGGATTAGATAACTTCCCTAAAGTAGATGCAAGCATTCGTCAAAATTTAAATACCGATTTAATTACTAAAGGACTTCCTTATTTACAAAATAAGCTAAAAGAACTTGATATTGCTTCGTACAATACAATTGCTATCGATAATCCACAACGTGTTATTCGTGCTTTAGAAATATGTATTGGCTCAGGAAAACCTTACTCATCATTTTTAAACAAAAGAAAAGAAAAACGAAACTTTAAAACGATAACTATTGGGCTTACCGCCGAAAGAGAAATCATATACAACCGCATCAATAAACGTGTAGATATGATGATGCACGCAGGACAACTTGATGAAGTAAAAAGTCTAGTTGAATATCAAAATCTAAACGCATTAAACACAGTTGGTTATAAAGAGTTATTCAAATTTTTAAACGGAGAATGGACATTAGATTTTGCTGTTTCTGAAATTAAAAAGAATACACGACGCTTTGCTAAACGGCAACTTACTTGGTTTAAAAGGAATGAACAAACACTTTGGTTTGATTATAAAACAGATATTGAAACCATACTAAAAGCTTTAAACATTTAGTTCTATTTCAAACTAATACAAAACTTTATTTTGTAAAAATTTTCAACTATATTCGTTTAACATTAGATATGAAATATTAAAACGATTTCATATCAAGTTGTTGGTATTCATTTAAAAAAAACCGAAACGACAATTAATGACTTTAAATTACGATATAGATAAAATTGTAAAGTACTTAGAAAGGTATAAGTTAGATTTACCTTTCTTGTACACTTGGAATGCAAAAATAGACAGGTTAGTTGAACTTGAGACATTAACTGAAAGTGAAGTAATAACAATAAACGCATTAACTCCTTATGAAAAGGAGCTGAGACTCAAGAAAAAAGTCGGGCAGAAACTAAATGAGACATTAAAGTCGGGCAACGATTTATTTAATAAGTTGTGTTTATGGGTAATCAAGGACTGGGGTGGAATTAAGACAGCAAGTGACAATGACACAATTTTACTAATTAATGACTTTTTAAATCAGGAAAAACCGACTTTTAAAAGAATTGCAAGCTTATCAAAAGTTGGAGCATATTTATATCCAGATAAAAATGTAATCTATGACTCTCGGGTAGCTTATTCACTCAACTGGATTATTCTTTCTGAAAATGCAGGAAATAAATACTTTCCAATTCCAGAAGGACGCAATTCAAAAATGTCTGCCTTTGATTTGAATGTCTTGATACGACTAAAAAATATTACGAACTATCAAGTTGACTCAATTTCAAATTTGGACAATAGACGATTTATAAAAAATACTGACAAAGAATTATTCATTGACCCAAAGGATGCATATTCTGAGTTAAACAACCTTATTCGAAAAATCAACGATAGATTATGGAATGGGGAACTTGAAAAAGAGAAAAATCTCTACTTCACTGAAATGCTTTTGTTCTCAATTGCAGACAGAGAAGTATTTATGGATATAACCAATAGATTTAAAATGGAATAAAGAAAAACGAAATGCCAACATTTTGTATAAGTAATGGCAGGGAAAGTATTAGATTTTAAGGTTTGTAGCCCGCTCAAACTGCGTAACGGTTTAACAGGGAACTACCACGCAATCTGCCACTACTCATACAATTTACCGTTGGTATTCATTGTGAAATAAAAAAATGAATAAAATAAAACTGGCTTTAATTTTTTTGCTATTATTTTCTTTAGAATGCTTTAGTCAACAAAATGGGAATCCTGAAATAAGACAAACAGTTGTCAAAAACGGAATTGGAATTGGAAGTGTAATTGCTATCGTTGTTTCTTAGGATAGAAATAAGTCAATTCTTTATGCGTTATTACACGGGCTTTTAGGTTGGCTTTATGTTATCTATTTTGTAATAGTACGAGAAAGTGAAGAAAAGAATAAATAAGAATTATTTATCAAATTTTAGGGTAACAAAATATGTGCTTAGTTGATTTAATAACATAAACTCTAAAACAAATAAAATGAAAGCTTTAAAAAAAATAACATTCTTTCTTTTTTTACTTAGTAACTTTTTAGGATACTCTCAAAACACCCCAACAGTTACAAGTGCTCAAGACTGGAACTCTTCTAGAAGCAATAAAACGTCTTCAACTTCTCGTGTAAGTAATACAAATAACAATAATACTTTTAAAGAAAAAGATATAAGTAAAAACATAAATATTGGCTTTGCTTATGGGCTTTCTGTCCCTTCTTCAAGTTTTAAGAACAATACCTATGCTGGAAATGGCAGCTATTTTGAACTTTCAAGTGCCTATTATTTTTCTAAAATAGGCTTAGGACTTTCTATTGGACAAATTTCAAATCCAACCGATAATAATTTTTCCGATTTTACAGAGAACTTAGGATTTTCTATTTTGAATAATTCGGAAAATATTAAATCTACCTATGTAGGTATTGGGCCCGAATATAAACTCAAACTGAATAAATTTGAAACTACCTTTCAAATTAAAGCAGGAATGTATACGATTAAATCTTTTGCAATAAAAAGTGATAACATAGAAAATCCAGATGTTACAATACCTGTTTTAAATTTAAATTCTGACAACACAAAAACACTAGGTTTTGTTTCAACTGGTGTTAAATTTGATTATAACATAAACCACAACCTAAGTGTATTTGTTTCTGCTGGTTATTTAACTACTCTTTCAGGTCAATTAGCTCTTACAGAAAGAAAGGTTGAAGATATAAACAACAATGGGGTAATAGACCAAGAAGACTTTAAAAGAGCAGACGGTAGCATAAAATATAGCATTACAGAAAAAAATACTCCAATTTCATCATTAAACCTTAGTTTTGGTGTTTCTTATCATTTTAATTTATCTACTAAAGCGCAAGATTGGAACTCGAGCAGAAGTAACAAAACTTCTTCTACTTCTCGGGTAAATGATAATAATAACACACCTGCATCTACCAAAGCACAAGATTGGAACTCGAGTAGAAGTAACAAAACCTCTTCTACTTCTCGGGTAAGTGATGATAATAACACACCTACATCTACTAAAGCGCAAGATTGGAACTCGAGTAGAAGCAACAAAACCTCTTCTACTTCTCGGGTAAGTGATGATAATAACACGCCTACATCTACTAAAGCGCAAGATTGGAACTCGAGCAGAAGTAACAAAACGTCTTCAGCTGCTCCTGTAGATAATAATGATAATAACGCACCTACATCTACTAAAGCACAAGATTGGAACTCGAGCAGAAGTAACAAAACTTCTAGAAAAAGTAATCCTAATGGTAATAATCAAAGCCAAGCTGCTAAAAAGAATTGCTTTAAATCGGGCAACATATTTTGGAAAAATACTGACGGCTCTTATTCTTGCAAAACTACTATTACAAAATCACAGAAATCGATTAAAATCCCGAGAGCACTTGCAAATGACCTTGCAACTGCAAAAAAAATAGTTTTAGGAGATAAAACACAACAAGGTATCATTGAAATAACTGTAATACATCCCAACAAAAACAAAGTTATTAAGGTAAGTATACCACGACAAAGAGTGCAAGATACTGAAACCATTTTGCAACATCTACTAAAATCTACACAAGGCAATGGAGATGATAATGGCAAGGTTAGAATTAAACTTGTAGCAAAAATTTAAAAAACAAAAAAACAGCTCTAGAATTATGCAAAAGCACTATTGATAACATCATGTTAATTAATTGCTTTGATTGTTAGTTATTTGAAAAATTATTTTCAAAATTTTCTCTCTTTAGTATTTATTAAATTAGTTATTTAACCTCTCAAAAAATACTCTTTAAAATAACCAACAATTAAATTATCTTTGCAAAACATTAAAAATCTCATGCGAATAGATATTATTACCGTTTTACCAGAATTACTTAAAAGTCCGTTTGAAGCTTCCATTTTAAAACGTGCTATTGAAGCTGGTTTGGTAGAAGTTCATTTTCATAATTTACGCGATTACACAACCGATAATTATAAATCTATTGACGATACCCAATTTGGTGGTGGCGCTGGTATGGTAATGATGATAGAACCTATAGATAAATGTATTTCAGCTTTAAAAGCCGAACGCCATTATGACGAAATTATATATATGACACCCGATGGCGAAACCTTAAAACAAGGTATTGCCAATCATTTATCATTAAAAGAAAATATTATTATTCTTTGCGGACATTATAAAGGCGTAGACCAACGTGTTAGAGATCTTTTAATTACCCGAGAAATATCTATTGGCGATTATGTACTATCTGGTGGCGAGTTAGGTGCTGCCGTACTTTGCGATGCCGTAATAAGATTAATTCCGGGTGTATTAGGAAACGAGACCTCTGCCCTAACCGATTCCTTTCAAGATGGTTTGCTAGCTCCTCCTATTTATACAAAACCAAGAGAATATAAAGGTATGAAAGTCCCTGAGTTATTGTTTAGTGGTAACCTGCCCGAAATTGAAAAATGGCGTGAAGAACAAGCTTACCAACACACCAAAGAAGAAAGACCTGATTTATTAAAAAATTAACCTATGAGTGATATAGAATATTTACAAAACCAATACATGATAATAACAAGTATTAATGGACTAATTCATTTAATCGTACTCGTTGCTTGTATCACATTATTTAATAAAAAAAGAACACCAGGAACTATCCTTTTATTACTAGGAAGTATTCTTACATTCCTCCTTCCTTTTGTAAATATTGCGTGTAATATTTGGGTTACACAACAAGACTCTCAACTAGTAATAAAAATGCAAACCATTCTAAGCTATGTAGGAAATTTAGCTTATGGTATTTTTGGCGTTGGTTTGTTATTATTTGCCATTAATGATTTAAAAAAACAACGTTAATTAATGTTAGTTCTATAACTTTCAACAAAGTTAGATCTAAAAAAAGTACGATGATATAAGTTATGAGTGTTGAGTAAAATTTGTGATACACGATTAAACGATTCCACAATAAACAGTTAAATAATTGTAAATCAAATACATAAATCTAACTAAAGCTCCTTGTTTTTAATTATTCATTTTGCTTTTTTAATTATTCATTTTCATTGTGCATTATTAATTATTAACTATATTTGCACCCAATTTCGGGTTAACCTCTGGCGAGAATCGTGAATGTTGTTCTGAATTAATTATAATTAAATTTAAAGATATGGAATCTTTAGTGAAATTTGTTCAAGACGAATTTGTAACAAAAAAAGAATTACCAGAATTTGCAGCTGGTGACACAATTACTGTTTTCTACGAAATTAGAGAGGGTGAAAAAGTACGTACTCAGTTTTTTAGAGGTGTAGTAATACAAAGAAGAGGCTCTGGAGCTTCAGAAACTTTTACAATTAGAAAAATGTCTGGTACTGTTGGTGTAGAGCGTATCTTCCCAGTAAATTTACCAGCATTACAAAAAATTGAAGTTAACAAACGTGGTAAAGTACGTAGAGCTCGTATCTTCTACTTTAGAGGTCTTACTGGTAAAAAAGCCAGAATTACTGAGCGTAGACGTTAATTATAACACAACTGCACATTTGCAGCTATTAAAAAGCCTTGATTTTATATCAAGGCTTTTTTTATTAACAATTGTCAATAACTACGGTTTATAAGTAGTTGATATTTAATTACTTAAAAAGTTTGTTTTTTCTGAATTTAGGTTGTATCTTAGTAAAAGAAATAATAACAATCTCTGGTTGGTTTCATCTCAACAATGAATTTATATTATTTTCTAAATAAGGTAACGTTCTTTATAAAATTATTTATTGTTTTTTGAGGTTTTTAGTTTACACGTGTATGCGTGAATAATGAAAAAACCATGATATCTTAAAAGACTTGGATGGGTTTATAAACAAGATATGGAAACTTAAGGATAGACAAGTAATTGGATAAACTTACGGAAACATAAATTTGGATATACAATTTAGACAAGAAACTAATAAGATTGAAAGCTTAAAAAGCAGCAAAAACGAAAGTAGAAGCTGTGTAATACAAGCAATGCTTAAAGCAAACTTAACGCGAAAGCGAAGAGCAAGTTTAATAGCATCAAGAAAAACGATTAACTGAAACATTTTAGTAATATGTCAATACATTTTGAAAATTACAACAAAAATGTTTCACTTGTAATAATAGCACTTGAATTGAAAAGCTTGATGGAAATTTAGGCTCCTTTTAATAGCAATATTAAAATAGATCACGTTATGTTATTACAAAGAAAGCCATATCAAAGTAGATTAAATTCCGCAGTGATATGGCTTTTGTTTTTTTAGCTTCTATGCTTTTTCGTTAACAAATTCTTATTACCAACTTCCTTTTTTATAATTCTATTAAAACTTAGTGGTTTTTAAATGGTTCACTCATTTTTAAACCTCTTTAAATATCAATTTTTGTATATTCGCTTCGCGAAAACGATATCGTATATTTTTTTCAGCTAAACATTAAACAACATACATATAAAATCTCATAGTAATGTCTAAAATTATTTATACAAAAACCGATGAAGCTCCTGCTTTAGCAACACGTTCTTTCTTACCAATAGTGCAAGCTTTTGTAAAGTCTTCTGGTGTTAATATAGAAACTAAAGATATCTCATTAGCAGCAAGAATTTTAGCTGTTTTTCCTGATTATTTAAATGAAGATCAACGCGTTTCAGATGATTTAGCCATACTAGGTGAATTAGCAAAAAAGCCTGAAGCAAATATTGTGAAATTGCCAAATATTAGTGCATCAATACCACAATTAAAAGCAGCCATAAAAGAATTACAATCTCAAGGTTTTGGTATTCCTAATTATCCTGATGAGCCTACAACTGATGAAGAAAAAGACATTAATGCTCGTTATAACAAAATTAAAGGAAGTGCTGTAAACCCAATACTTCGTGAAGGAAACTCTGATAGACGTGCACCAAAAGCTGTAAAAAATTATGCTAAAAAAAATCCACACTCAATGGGTGCTTGGAGCAGCGATTCTAAAACACATGTTGCTACTATGGACGCTGGAGATTTTGCACACAATGAAAAATCAGTTACCATATCTGACGCTACTAATATAAAAATTGTTCATACTGATGCAAATGGAAATACTACAACACTAAAAGATAGTTTTGCATTACTTAAAGGTGAAATAATTGATGCTACAGTAATGAGTAAAAAAGCTTTAGTTACCTTTTTTGAAAATCAAGTTGCAGATGCAAAAGCTAATGGTGTTTTATTTTCATTACACATGAAGGGCACGATGATGAAAGTAAGCGACCCTATTATTTTTGGTCATGCTGTAAAAATATTTTTTAAAGATGTTTTTACTAAACATGCTACTATATTAGAAGAAATTGGTGTAGATGTAAATAATGGTTTCGGAAATTTACTTGAAAAAATTCAAGGATTACCAGAAGCTAAACGTAATGAAATACAAGCTGATATTGATGCTGCATATAAAAACGGTCCTGCAGTTGCTATGGTAAATAGCGATAAAGGTATAACCAACTTACATGTACCAAGTGATGTTATTATTGATGCTTCTATGCCTGCAATGATACGCACATCTGGACAAATGTGGAATGCAGATGGTAAATTACAAGATACTAAAGCTGTTATTCCAGATAGTAGTTATGCTGGAATTTATGCTGCAACAATAGACTTTTGTAAAAAGAATGGAGCTTTCGATCCCACAACAATGGGAACGGTTCCTAATGTTGGTCTAATGGCTCAAAAAGCTGAAGAATATGGGTCTCACGATAAAACATTTGAAATAAAATCTAATGGAACTGTAAGTGTAATTGATGCTTCTGAAACTACATTATTAGAGCACACTGTTGAAACTGGAGATATTTGGAGAATGTGCCAAGTTAAAGATGCACCAATTCAAGACTGGGTAAAACTAGCGGTTACACGTGCTAGAGCTTCTGAAACACCTGCTGTTTTCTGGTTAGATGAAAACAGAGCCCATGATGCTGAATTAATTAAAAAAGTAAATACCTATTTAAAAGATCACGATACTACGGGATTAGATTTAAGAATCTTATCTCCTACTAAAGCAACACTTTTTACTTGCGAAAGATTAAAAGAAGGAAAAGATACTATTTCTGTATCTGGTAATGTGTTAAGAGACTACTTAACAGATTTATTCCCAATTTTAGAAGTAGGAACAAGTGCAAAAATGTTATCTATAGTACCATTAATGAATGGTGGTGGTTTATTTGAAACTGGTGCTGGTGGTTCTGCTCCAAAACACGTACAACAATTATTAGAAGAAAATCACTTACGTTGGGATTCTTTAGGAGAATTTTTAGCATTGGCTGTATCATTAATTCATTTTAGTGAAGTAAATAATAATCCTAAAGCTAAAATTTTAGGTGAAACATTAGATGACGCTACCGATAAACTATTAGAAAACAGAAAAGGACCTTCAAGAAAAGCTGGAGAATTAGATAACAGAGGAAGTCATTTCTACCTAGCCATGTATTGGGCTCAAGAATTAGCGAATCAAACAAAAGATGCTAGTTTAAAAGCAGAATTTACGCCTATAGCTGAAAAATTAGTAGAAAATGAAACTGCTATTATAAATGAGCTAACCGAAATACAAGGTAAACCAGCAGATATTGGAGGTTATTATGAGCCTAATGAAGCTTTAATTAACCAAGTGATGCGACCAAGTAAAACATTTAATAGTATATTAAACTAAATAAAATACAATCACTCTTTTAAAAAGCCTCTTTTCTGAGGCTTTTTTTATATTTTTATACAAAAAGCTTTTCTAAAAGAATGTATAAAATTATTTCGTGCTTTATTGTCACGCTGTGTTTTAATGTATTAATTTTAAACGCTCAAGAAAAATTCACATTCAGCGGAACTATTTTAGAACAAAAAAGTAATGAATCTCTCATTGGAGTTAACATTATTTTTCCAGAATTATCTACAGGTACTACTACTAATGAGTATGGCTTTTTTTCTATAACATTACCCAAAGACACTTACAATATAGTAATTAGCTATTTAGGTTATAATTCTATATCAGAAACAATAGTACTTTCAGAAAACATCACTAAAAATTATTCCTTATTTAATTCTACTGAAAATTTAGATGAAATAATCATTACCAACAACATTGAAAAGCTAAATATAAAAACACCTCAAATGAGTGTGAACAAGCTTAATTCGAGTACCATTAAAGAAATACCCGTTGTTCTTGGTGAATCAGATATTATAAAAGCAATTACGCTACTCCCTGGAGTTACTAATGCAGGTGAAGGCGCTTCTGGCTTTAATGTTAGAGGTGGTGCAGCCGATCAAAATTTAATACTTTTAGATGAAGCGATTATTTATAACTCTTCACATTTATTCGGATTCTTTTCTGTTTTTAATCCAGATGCCATAAAAGATCTAAAACTATATAAAGGTGGTATTCCATCTCGTTATGGAGGTCGAGTTTCTTCTGTCTTAGATATCTATCAAAAAGAAGGTAATAGTAAAGAGTTTCATATGAATGGAGGCATTGGCATTGTTTCTAGCAGATTACTTGCCGAAGGCCCCATAAAAAAAGAAAAAGGTTCTTTTCTAATTGGAGGAAGATCTAGTTATGCTCACTTATTTTTACCGCTTTTTGATAATAACAATGTTGCATACTTTTATGATTTAAACACCAAATTAAGCTATAAAATAAACAATAGAAATAATATTTATTTATCAGGATATTTTGGTAGAGATGTATTTAGAATTCAAGATACATTTGAAAATAGTTATGGTAATTCTGTTTTAAATCTTAGATGGAATCATCTTTTTTCTGATAAATTATTTTCAAACCTTTCTTTTATTTATTCGGATTACGACTACGATTTAAAATTAAATTTTGTAGAATTTGATTGGGTTTCAGGAATTCAAAATTTCAATTTGAAGTATGATTTAAAACACTACATAGCCGATAAATTTAAACTTCAATACGGACTAAATAGTGTTTATTATAAGTTTAATCCAGGTGATATAAAACCAACTGTAGAATCCTCTGGAATTAATCCTTTTAAACTAACCGATAAATATGCCTTTGAAAATGCAATATATATTGATGCCGAACATAATGTATCCAATAAACTAGCTTTATCCTACGGATTGCGCTTTAGTTCGTTTCATCGTTTAGGTCAAGACGAACTTAATATATATGAAAACAACGAAGCTGTTGTTTTTAATAACAATTTTAAAATATATGAAAAAGCAATTCCTATAGGTACAATAACCTATAAGCGAAGTAATATTATTGCTAACTTTTTTAATATTGAACCTCGAGCTTCATTAGCTTATCAATTAAATAAAACAAGTTCTATTAAAACAAGCTATAATAGAATGAGTCAGTATTTACATTTATTGTCTAATACAAATTCTCCAACACCTTTAGATGTTTGGACTCCTAGTGGTAAATATGTAAAACCACAATTATTAGATCAATTTGCTTTTGGGTATTTTAAAAACTTTAAAAACAATACGTATTCTTTAGAAATTGAAAGTTTCTTCAAAACTATAAAAAATAGAATTGATTATATAGATGGTGCTAATTTAGTCGCAAATAATGCCATAGAACAAGTTATTTTAAATGGTAAAGCTCGCGCCTATGGTTTAGAGTTTTTATTGAAAAAAAACAAAGGTAAATTTAAAGGGTGGTTAGCTTATACACTTTCTAAATCTGAACAGCAAACTAAAGGAAGAACTGTAAACGAAATTGGTATAAACAACGGTAATTGGTACAAAACACCTTATGACAAAACACATGATATTTCATTAACTGGTAGTTATAAACTAAATAATAAATGGAAATTAAATACTAATTTTTTGTACCAAACAGGACAACCTGCAACATTTCCTAATGGTCAATATCAATTCAATGGCATAATTATTCCAAACTATAATAATAGAAATTCCGATAGATTAACATCATATAACCGGTTAGATATTTCAGCAACATATATTCCAAAACCAAACAAAAAAAGAGGTTGGAAAACTTACTGGGTGTTTGGTATATATAATGCCTATAATCGTAAAAATGCTAGTTCTTTTAATTTTGGTAAAAACTATGATACAGGAGTTAATGAAGCTACGCGCTTATCCATCTTTGGTATTGTTCCATCAGTATCTTATAATTTCAAGCTTTAACTCATGAGAAAAATAATATACATCTTAATAATAAGTCTGCAATTTATGTCTTGTGAAGATGTTATAGAAGTAGACTTGAATTCCTCCGAACCGAGATTAGTAATAGATGCCTCTTTAAATTGGGTAAAAGGTTCTCAAGGAAATAACCAATATATAAAATTAACACAAAGCGCACCTTTTTTTGATGATTCAATCCCTCCAGCAAATGGTGCTGAAGTTATAGTCACAGATTTAAATAACCATACTTTTAACTTTATTGAAGAAGAAAACACAGGTATTTATATAAACACTTCATTTATTCCTGTTATTAATGACGTTTATAATCTAACTATAATTTACAATAATGAAACTTATACAGCTACCGAAAAATTAATTCCTGTAAGTTCAATTGAATATGTTGAACAAAAAAATGAAGGAGGATTTTCTGGAGAAGAAATTGAAATAAAAACATATTATACAGATCCTGAAGGAATAGAAAACTATTATCTATTTGAATTTACAAACAATATTACTAAAAACCTTGAAGTATATGATGACGAATTTACAGATGGTAATCAAATTTTCGCTTTTTATTCAGATGAAAATATAACTACAGGAGACGAACTCATTATTAAAAATTATGGCATTTCAAAACAATTTTATGAGTTTATGAATCTTTTATTACAACAAACTGACGATGAAAATGGCGACCCTTTTGAACTACAACCCGCTACTGTTAGAGGTAATTGTATTAATCAAACAAATCCTGAGAATTATCCACTAGGATATTTTAAAGCTTCAGAAGTCTCTATTTTCAACTATACAATTGAGTGATTTTCTTTATTTGGTATAATATTTGTGCATGGAATTAGTTGAAAACAAATAATTTATGAAGAAATTAACCAAAAAAAATCTCATAACTGAGTTTTTTTTTATAATCTTATTCTTCATCAATCAAAAACCAACTAAACATGACAAAGAAAAAGATTGCTTATATAATAGGTGCAACTGTTTTAATCATTCTTGCTTACTCATTCCTTAGTAGTACAACTGACGAAAACGTTTCTTTAACTGCAAAAGTTACAAAAGGCACATTTTTAAATGAAGTATTTATTTCTGGGGAAGCTCAATCTACTAGCTCAAAAAAAATTAATGGTCCAACTAATGCTAGACGATTTGGTATTTACAATATAAAAATACAAGATTTAGTTCCAGAAGGAACTGTTGTTAAAAAAGGAGGATATATAGGCAAGCTTGATATGTCTGAGTTAAATGGTAAAATTCTAGATGCCCAATTAAATTTAGAAAAAGCAGAATCGAAATATACACAACAACAACTTGATACAACACTTACTCTAAAACAAGAACGAAACGCTATAAAAGATTTGCTTTTCAATATTGAAGAAAACCAATTAGAATTAAAACAATCTATATATGAAGCACCAGCTGTTATTAGGCAACTTGAAATTAAAATAGAAAAATTTGAACGTGATTTAAATGAAAAAAAAGAAGACTACTCTATTAAAAAACGACAAGCAAATGCTAAAATGATTGAAGTTGGTACTGAAGTCTCTAAAATTAGAAAAACAATTGATGAATTATTAGAACTACAAAAAGACTTTACTATATATTCTGAAGATGAAGGTATGGTAACATATGTAAAAGAATGGAATGGTACAAAAAAGAAAGTCGGTTCTACAATATCACCTTGGGAGCCAGCTATAGCTAGCCTACCAGATTTAACAAAAATGGAATCAAAAACCTATAGTAATGAAGTAGATGTAAGAAAAATAAAAAAAGATTTAAAAGTTAAAGTAGGATTTGATGCTTTTCCAGATATCGAATTAGATGGTACTGTAACAGACGTTGCAAATGTTGGAGAAACAAAAGCAGGATCTGACATTAAACTTTTTCAGGTTTTAATAAAGATTAATGAAACTAATAAAAATATTAGACCAGGTATGACAACTTCTAACAAAATACTTACAAAACAAAAAGATGATGTTTTAATGATGCCTCTAGAAGCCATATTCTCAAGAGATTCTATTAGTTATGTTTATGTAAAATCTGGACTATCAATAGAAAAAAAGCAAGTAGAATTAGGGCTTTCAAATAATGAAGTTATTATTGTTGAAAAAGGCTTAAAAGAAAATGATATTGTTTATTTAAATAAACCTGATGATTTAGATGATAAAAGTATAACGCTACTTAAATAAATATGATAGATAAAATACTTTTAGAAAAACTAAAATCGACCTTTAGCGAAGCATTTTGGTTTATTAAAACTAATAAAGTTAGAACCTTTTTAACAGCTTTAGGCATTATTTTTGGCGTGGCGAGTGTTATTACAATGCTTGCAATTGGTAATGGTGCAGAAAAAGAAATATTAGCTCAATTAGAGCTAGTGGGTGTAAATAATATTGTTGTTACTCCCATCCCAGATGAAAAAGATGAAGAAGCTGAGGACAATGAGGATGAAAACAATAAATCTGAATCTAAACGATTTTCTAAGGGACTAGATATATTAGATGCTCTAAGTGTTCAAAAAAATATACCTAGTGTTAAACTTACTAGTTCAGAAACAATTTTAAATACTTATGTTATTAATAATGGAAGACAAAACAGTGTAAAGCTTATTGGTATATCTCCTGCATTTTTTAAAGTATCTAACATAAACTTAGAAAATGGCAAATCGTTTTCTCAATATCAAATTAAAAATGCATTACCTGTTTGTATAGTAGGTAAAAAAGTTGAAAAAAAACTATTTACAGGAGAAAGTGCCATTGGTAAACATATAAAAGTAAAAGATGTTTGGCTGCAAGTAATAGGTGTTATAGAGGAAAAGTTAATATCAGATAAGGCACAAGAAAATTTAGGAATAAGAGACCTCAATGAAGATATTTATATTCCATTAAATACTTTTTTAGTAAGGTATATAGATCGAAAAATAATTAGTGATAAAATTGATGCAAACAGAAGTAATCAGAGTCAAAATGGTCCTAAAAAAAGTATACCAAGAGGTAATTACCATCAAATAGACAAATTAACAGTACAGGTTTCAAATTCAAATGAATTAAAGGCCACAGCAGAAGTTTTAAGCAAAATGCTAAAACGCAGGCATAATGATGTATTAGATTTTGAAATAACAATTCCAATCCAATTATTAAAACAACAACAAAAAACAAAACAGATTTTCAATATAGTACTAATCATTATTGCTGGTATATCATTACTCATCGGAGGTATTGGTATTATGAATATTATGCTAGCATCAGTACTAGAAAGAACAAAAGAAATAGGTATAATTAGAGCTATTGGCGCCACCGAAGAAGATGTTATTCTTCAATTTTTATCTGAATCTATACTAATTAGTGTTGGTGGAGGTATTATTGGAATTATTGTAGGTATTATTGGAGCTTATATTATTGAAATTGTTTCAGGTATAGAAACAGTTTTATCCTTAAACTCTATTTTACTTTCATTTTTTATTGCTGTTATTGTTGGTTTAATTTTTGGAATATTTCCTGCAAAAGCTGCTGCTAATAAAAGACCAATTGAAGCATTAAGAACAGAATAATTAAAATCATCAATCAAAAAAATAAATGAACAAATTATTTATTATTATCCTTCTAGGTATTCTACCATCTGTTATTTTTTCACAATCAAAAAAAATAACACTATCCGAAGCTATAAAAATAGCACAAAAGAAATCGCCAGATTACAAAAGCAATTTAAACACAAACCAAGCTAGTTATTGGCGATATAAAAATTACAAAGCACGCTTTTTGCCTCAACTTAGGTTAGATGCTACATTACCCGAGTTTAGTAACTCTATTAGAAGACAAACTAATGATGCTGGGCAAGATGTTTTTGTAAATCAAAACCAATTAGTATTGGCAGGTGGACTATCTTTATCTCAAAATATATCGTTAACAGGTGGGACTTTATCATTATACTCCAATCTAGAAAAAGTAGATCTTTTTGGAAATAATGATATTACAAACTATTCTGTGGTACCATTTTCAATTAGATATAATCAAAGTTCTCTTTTCTACAATCGATTTAAATGGGATAAAAAAATCGAACCTTTAATTTATGAAGAATCTAAACGTGATTTTATTGAAAAAATGGAAGCTATTTCAATAAATACATGTCGTCGCTATTTTAGTTTGCTTAAAGCGCAAATGCAATTAAACATTGCTAAAAAAAACTTATCAAATCAAGATACTCTGTATCAAATTTCACAAGGACGTTATAAAATGGGTAAAATTGCTGAAAATGAATTGTTACAAATGGAATTATCTCTATTAAATTCAAAAAACAATTTAACCTCTAACACCATTGAATTTAAAAGAACTTCACAAAACATGGCGAGATATTTAGAATTAGAAACTGAAAGTATTGAATTAAAAATACCTGAAGAATTAGCCCTTTTTGAAGTAGATGTTAATAAAGCAATTGAAGAAGCTCAATCTAATAGAAAAGCTGTTATTGAATTTAGAAGAAAAAGGTTACAAGCAGAAAACAATTTAGCTAAATCAAAAGGGAGTAACAGATTAGAAATGAATCTTAGTGCCAATATAGGAGTTTCACAATTTGGAAATGATTTCGATAATCTATTCAACAATTATAATAAACAACAGTACGTATCAGTAAGATTTGGTATACCTATTTTCGATTGGGGTGTATCAAAATCAGAACGTAAAATGGCCGAAGCTAATTTAGATTTAACAAACAACAATGTTAAACAAGACAAACAAGAATTTGAGCAAGAAATTTATTTACATGTTCTAAATTGGTCTAGTAAAAGAGACTTTTTAATTACAGCTCAAAAAGCAAAAGAAATAGCTGAAAAAAGTTATGATATCACTAAAAAAAGATATGTTTTAGGAAAAGTAACTATTACAGATTTAAATATCAGTCAAGAAAAAAAAGATCTAGCTATTGTAAAATATTTAAATTCTTTAGAGGCTTTCTGGATAGACTATTATACTTTAAGGCAACTCACACTTTATGATTTTTTAAATGATAAAAAAATAGAAGCAGAAGATCTAGTTTATAATTAAAGTCTAATTATAAATTCATATTTTTGAATCATGAGTTTTATTAAAACTACCGAACAAGATTCAAACTACAATCATCTAGAAAAAATGGATGTATCTTCATTATTAAACAACATTAATAACGAAGACAAAACAGTTCCTTTAGCTGTAGAAAAAGCCATTCCTCAAATAGAACAACTGGTTACTAACATAATAAATAAATTAAAAGAAGGTGGTCGATTATTTTATATAGGTGCAGGAACTAGTGGTCGATTAGGAATCTTAGATGCCTCTGAATGCCCACCAACATTTGGTGTCTCTCACGATTTAGTTATAGGATTAATTGCAGGTGGAGACTCTGCTATTAGAAAAGCCGTTGAATTTGCAGAAGACTCACTAACACAAGGTTGGGAAGATTTAAAAGCATATAATATTTCAACCAAAGATGTCGTAGTTGGTATTGCTGCATCAGGAACAACACCTTATGTTATTGCTGCGCTAGAACATTGTAACAAAAACAATATTATTACAGGTTGCATTACTTGTAATAAAAACAGCCCACTATCTCTAAAAGCTCAATTCCCTGTAGAAGCTATTGTAGGACCAGAATTTGTAACAGGAAGTTCTAGAATGAAAGCTGGAACCGCACAAAAACTAGTTCTTAATATGATAACCACGACAACAATGATTCAACTTGGGCATATTAAAGGAAATAAAATGGTTGATATGCAATTAAGCAACAAAAAATTAGTTGATAGAGGTACTAAAATGATTATGGCAGAACTTAATATCTCTGAAGAAGAAGCAAAAAATTTACTAGAAAAATATAAAAACGTGCGTTCAGCAATAAAAAACTTTAATAATGGAAACTAAAAAAACAGATAAAGTATTACTTTTTAAAGGCATTAAACTTTTAATTTTTGCTGCATTAAGTCTTTTCATGGGACCAACTTTAATGACGATGGCACTTTCTGATAAAGAAAACTCACTTTATATCCCTTTATTAATTGTAGCATGCTTAATTTGTGCTATGGCAATTTTTTTAATATTTAAGGGCATCCAGATTATTATGCAAAGTATATTTAATAAAAAATAATTAACCTAATAATCTCTCTTTTGGTGTTGTAGGATTATAACCAAAATCTGAATCGTCAAAAGATATTTTTAAACCTTCTAAAATATAATTAATAATAGCATAATGATGAATGGTATGACTATTTGCCTGAGAAAAAACGGCTCCCATCGTATATTTTATTTCTGTCTTACCCAAACCTAAATCATCAAAAACATCAACAGTTTTATTTATATCAAAATTTGAATTTTTAAGTTTATCAATAATAGTATCTAAATAATCTTTAGCACTACAACATTTAGTTTCTATATTTTTATTTCGACTTCTAGCCGTTAAATCAATTTGATTTTCTGAATTGATATTAAAAACACAGTCGTAAAAATCTAAAATATGTCTTACATGCGCCCCAATACTTGAATAATACGGAGATATTGAAGCATCACATAATAAATTATCATCTAATTTATCAAGTAACGATTTTGTTTTATTAAGAGTTTTAAGCGAAGATTCAATAATAATATTCATGCACACTAAAATAATGAAATAATTTGATTAAAAAAATGACTATACTTTAGTCTCTAAAGAGTTCAGTCCTTACATAAAACTTTAGCTAAGAATTCAATTAATTTGAAAGCACTAAATCTTCAAGAACCAAACGTAGTTCTCCATAAGAATATTTATCATCTAACTGTTTTTTTAAATCAGATACATTCTCAAAAGTCTTTTTTGGTATAACTTGTTTTAATTCTTGATAGTGCTCTTTTGACATTAAATCGGTTATTTTTACTTGTCCTGAACTGACAAAACTAGCTAGATGCCCAAAAATAGTATTTTCGTTTAGCTCTCTTTCGTCTGCAATAGCTTCAATAGACTTTCCAGATTTAAATAATTCTAACGATATTTTTTTGGTCTCCCCTTTCTTTCTTTTTGGCTTTACATCTTCAAAAATATCTTTAGGTTTAGAAATAGCAATATCATTTTCTTCGCAAAAATCTATAATTGCTTTTAAAATTAAACTTCCATATTTTTCAACACGTACTTTTCCCATACCATGAACTAACATTAGTTCTTCTTTAGTTACTGGTAAGGTTTCACACATTTCATATAATGCCTTTTGAGAAAAAACTTGATAGTGAATTAAATCCTTTTCATTTGCAATGTCATTCCTTAAAACCCTTAAAATCTCAAATAATTCAACATTTGTTGTACCATCAACAACTGTTTTTCTAGCTTTTTTAGGTTTATCCTTTGATATAAACACAGCTTTAGTTCTTAACTCCAAAAAAGTTTTAGCGGTAAAACCATCTGATAATCCGTTAAAGTATAAAAGTTTTACTGCTAGTAATTCTTCAATAGCATCAATATTTTTAATAATATCAGAATCAATAGCCTTATTATCAGTAGTAAAACTAAAAGACTTTAAGGACATAGCTATTTTTTCATCTGTCTCTGTCTTAAAATAATGAATAGCTTTTTTAAATCGTTCTTGAATAGTTTTACTAAATTCTGGCAACACATCATGCTCTAAAAGTTGTTTTAGCTGGCTAATAAAACTATTGCTAACTTTTAAAAAAGACGTTATACAATCTTTAATAATTAATAAAGGTGATTCTACATTACCTTCAATAATGGTTCTATTTTTATAATAAATATCTAAAACTCGATTTACAGGATATAAAAATGAATAAAAACTAAAAATATCTAATATTAAATCTAACTGAAACGATTGTTGAGAAGCCATTAAAACATGCTCGTCAGGTACATTCTCTTCTGCATTTTTATTAAATGATATAACATGTGCATCACTAATAATCTGACTAGAATGTATTTTACTTTTTAAAACTAAACCTTCTAATGTTTTACATCTACTAAGTGCAACATAAGTTTGACCGTGCGCAAAAGCAGATTGTGAATCAATAATGGCTTTTTCAAAAGTTAATCCTTGACTTTTATGTATAGTAATAGACCAAGCTAAACGTAACGGCATTTGTGTAAACGATCCTATTTTATCTTCCGTAATCGCTTTAGTTTCTGCATCAACAGTATAATTAATATTATCCCATTCCTCAGGCGTGGTAACAATATTAAAATCATCTTCAGGGCAATGTACTACCACTTCGTCTTTATCTAAAAGAATCACCTTTCCTATTTTACCATTATAATAGCGTTTTTCTGGACTACTATCATTTTTAATAAACATAACTTGAGCACCTACTTTCAAAGTAACCACCTCGCTATTAGGAAAAGAAAACTCAGGAAACTTTCCTTCTACTTTTGCTTTATAAATATGTGACTTAGTTTTTAACTTCTCTAACTCTTGTTTGTTTGTAGTCTCCGCTTTATTATTATGAGTCGTTAACGAAATATAACCCGCGTCAGGTTCAGGAATAAAATCTGGAATATACCGCTTATTCAATTCTTCAGCAGAAGTTTCCGAAAGTTCATTATTTCTAATTTCATTTAAAATTTTAATAAACAAAGGATTCTCTTGTCTATAAATATGCTTTAATTCTATTGTTATTGCATTACACGTATTATAAGCATGGCTACTAAAAAAGAACCCATTCTTATAAAATGGCTTTAATAATTCCCATTCGCTCTCTCTAATAACAGGCGATAATTGTTGTAAATCGCCAATCATCAATAATTGTACACCACCAAACACTTTATTCCTGTCTCTAAAACGACGTAAGGTCTTATCAATCCCATCCAATAAATCGGCACGCACCATACTAATTTCATCAATAACTAATAAGTCCATAGACTTAATAATATTAATTTTTGTCTTACTAAACTTTCTATTAAAACTTTTAGATGCATTTAAATCGGTATCAGGTAAAATAGGACCAAAAGGCATCTGAAAAAACGAATGTATCGTAACGCCTTTAGCATTAATAGCAGCTACACCAGTAGGAGCTACCACAACCATGCGTTTCAAACTATTCATTTTAAGCTTATGTAAAAACGTTGTCTTTCCGGTACCAGCTTTCCCTGTTAAAAAAACAGATCTATTCGTATTATTAACAAACTCCCAGGCTAATTCTAATTCTTTATTTACAGGCATTAAATAACTATTTAAAATAGAAATTGAAGATAATAAAATACAGTTTTATTATGGCGGGTTTTTAAGAAAAATAAAAACCGCGCTATCCGTTACTAGTTTTGTAAAACCATAAGTTGAAGTTTTACAAAAGCTAACCACTACTATCGCTCCCGCATCTGTTAGCAAAGGCTAGTATTGCTATTAACTCCTTAATTTTTTTGCAGACTATGAGTATATAACAAAAAAAAGTCCTCAACAAATAAATGTTGAGGACTTAAAAAAGGCAACGACCTACTCTCCCACAAATGCAGTACCATCGGCGCTAACGGGCTTAACTTCTCTGTTCGGAATGGTAAGAGGTGAGCCCCGTCGCTATAACCACCTTAAGTTTTTGGTTGTTAGTTTTAGTTACAGGCTGTTGGTTTCTACCAACTATAAACTAAAAACAACTAACCGTGCTACAAGCACAAATATCTTAACATATTGAAAATAAGAGACATGATTATTATAATTGTATATTGAACTTATAAAAAAACAGGCGTACAATAAGCCTATGGGTTATTAGTACTACTCGGCTATGACATTACTGCCTTTACACCTATAGCCTATCAACGTGGTCATCTTCCACGACCCTTTAAAGAAATCTCATCTTGTGGTGGGTTTCGCGCTTATATGCTTTCAGCGCTTATCCCTTCCAAACGTAGCTACTCTGCAATGCTCCTGGCGGAACAACAGATACACCAGAGGTTTGTCCAACTCGGTCCTCTCGTACTAGAGTCAGATCCACTCAAATTTCTAACGCCCACTGTAGATAGAGACCGAACTGTCTCACGACGTTCTGAACCCAGCTCGCGTGCCACTTTAATGGGCGAACAGCCCAACCCTTGGGACCTTCTCCAGCCCCAGGATGTGACGAGCCGACATCGAGGTGCCAAACCCCCCCGTCGATATGAGCTCTTGGGGGAGATCAGCCTGTTATCCCCGGCGTACCTTTTATCCTTTGAGCGATGGCCCTTCCATGCGGAACCACCGGATCACTATGCTCTTGTTTCCAACCTGATCGACTTGTAGGTCTCTCAGTCAAGCACCCTTATGCCATTGCACTCATAGCACGATTTCCGACCGTGCCGAGGGTACCTTCGCGCTCCTCTGTTACTCTTTCGGAGGAGACCGCCCCAGTCAAACTACCCACCACACACTGTCCCTGATCCGGATAACGGATCTAGGTTAGAACTCCAAACATACCAGGCTGGTATTTCAAGGACGACTCCACCTGCACTGGCGTGCAAGCTTCAAAGTCTCCCAGCTATCCTACACAAGTAGGCTCAAAGTTCAGTGCGAAGCTGTAGTAAAGGTTCACGGGGTCTTTCCGTCTAGCCGCGGGTACGCAGCATCTTAACTGCGAATTCAATTTCACTGAGTCTCGGGTGGAGACAGTGTGGCCATCGTTACGCCATTCGTGCAGGTCGGAACTTACCCGACAAGGAATTTCGCTACCTTAGGACCGTTATAGTTACGGCCGCCGTTTACTTGGGCTTCGATCAAGAGCTTCGCCGAAGCTAACCCCATCAATTAACCTTCAAGCACCGGGCAGGCGTCACACCCTATACGTCCACTTTCGTGTTTGCAGAGTGCTGTGTTTTTAATAAACAGTCGCAGCCACCTAGTATCTTCGACCGACGTCAGCTTAGGGAGCAAGTCCCATCACCAACATCGGCGTACCTTCTCCCGAAGTTACGGTACCATTTTGCCTAGTTCCTTCACCCGAGTTCTCTCAAGCGCCTTGGTATTCTCTACCTGACCACCTGTGTCGGTTTGGGGTACGATTTCTTGTTATCTGAAGCTTAGAAGTTTTTCCTGGAAGCATAGCATCAACCACTTCACCCAAAAGAGGGCTCGTCATCAATTCTCAGTCTTAAAAGGACCCGGATTTTCCTAAGTCCTAAACCTACAACCTTAAACACGGACAACCAACGCCGTGCTGGCCTAGCTTTCTCCGTCACTCCATCGCAATAACAAGAAGTACAGGAATATTAACCTGTTTCCCATCGACTACGCTCTTCAGCCTCGCCTTAGGGGTCGACTCACCCTACCCTGATTAGCATTGGATAGGAACCCTTGGTCTTCCGGCGGGGAAGTTTTTCACTCCCCTTATCGTTACTCATGTCAGCATTCGCACTTCTGATACCTCCAGGATGCCTTACAGCTTTCCCTTCAACGGCTTACAGAACGCTCCTCTACCACGCTGTAAACAGCGTCCGTAGCTTCGGTGTATGGTTTGAGCCCCGTTATATCTTCCGCGCAGGCCGACTCGACTAGTGAGCTATTACGCTTTCTTTAAAGGGTGGCTGCTTCTAAGCCAACCTCCTAGCTGTCTAAGCCTTCCCACATCGTTTCCCACTTAACCATAACTTTGGGACCTTAGCTGACGGTCTGGGTTGTTTCCCTTTTCACGACGGACGTTAGCACCCGCCGTGTGTCTCCCATGCTCGGCACTTGTAGGTATTCGGAGTTTGCATCGGTTTGGTAAGTCGGGATGACCCCCTAGCCGAAACAGTGCTCTACCCCCTACAGTGATACATGAGGCGCTACCTAAATAGCTTTCGAGGAGAACCAGCTATCTCCGAGCTTGATTAGCCTTTCACTCCGATCCACAGGTCATCCGCTAACTTTTCAACGGTAGTCGGTTCGGTCCTCCAGTTAGTGTTACCCAACCTTCAACCTGCCCATGGATAGATCGCCCGGTTTCGGGTCTATTCCCAGCGACTAGACGCCCTATTAAGACTCGCTTTCGCTACGCCTCCCCTATTCGGTTAAGCTCGCCACTGAAAATAAGTCGCTGACCCATTATACAAAAGGTACGCAGTCACCCAACAAAGTGGGCTCCCACTGCTTGTACGCATACGGTTTCAGGATCTATTTCACTCCCCTCTCCGGGGTTCTTTTCGCCTTTCCCTCACGGTACTAGTTCACTATCGGTCAGTCAGTAGTATTTAGCCTTGGAGGATGGTCCCCCCATATTCAGACAAAGTTTCTCGTGCTCCGTCCTACTCGATTTCATGACTAAGAGATTTTCGCGTACAGGGCTATCACCCACTATGGCCGCACTTTCCAGAGCGTTCCGCTAATCTCAAAGCCACTTAAGGGCTAGTCCCCGTTCGCTCGCCACTACTAAGGGAATCTCGGTTGATTTCTTTTCCTCAGGGTACTTAGATGTTTCAGTTCCCCTGGTTCGCTTCTTGCACCTATGTATTCAGTACAAGATAACCATCTTATGATGGCTGGGTTCCCCCATTCAGACATCTCCGGATCAAAGTCTGTTTGCCGACTCCCCGAAGCTTTTCGCAGGCTACCACGTCTTTCATCGCCTCTGACTGCCAAGGCATCCACCGTATGCGCTTCTTCACTTGACCATATAACCCCAAGCAATCTGGTTATACTGTGAAGACGACATTCGCCGAAAATTCGAATTTCTCAGTTAAGAGAACTCACAAATTTTACCTTAGCCTGATCCGTTACCAGTGAAAGTAACGTTCAGTCTATCTTTCTATCACATACCCAAATTTTTAAAGAACGAACTAGTCAAAGACTAGAAATCAACATTCACCATCACAACGATGGAATGCTCATTTCTAAGCTTTATACAAACAGAAGCAGTAGTGGTGGAGCCAAACGGGATCGAACCGTTGACCTCCTGCGTGCAAGGCAGGCGCTCTCCCAGCTGAGCTATGGCCCCGTATTTCTACAGGCGTTTCCCACACAAAATTGGTGGGTCTGGGCAGATTCGAACTGCCGACCTCACCCTTATCAGGGGTGCGCTCTAACCAACTGAGCTACAGACCCAATTTCGGGCTGCTTCTTTTCGTCTTCTTCAATGAATCAAGCAATTCGTGTGGGAACTTATGGAGCAGCTGATGTCGTCGATTAAGGAGGTGATCCAGCCGCAGGTTCCCCTACGGCTACCTTGTTACGACTTCACCCCAGTCATGAATCTCACCGTGGTAAGCGCCCTCCCGAAGGTTAAGCTACCTACTTCTGGTGAAACCCACTCCCATGGTGTGACGGGCGGTGTGTACAAGACCCGGGAACGTATTCACCGCGGCATTCTGATCCGCGATTACTAGCGATTCCGACTTCACGCAGTCGAGTTGCAGACTACGATCCGGACTACGATCGGCTTTCTGGGATTAGCTCCACCTCGCGGCTTGGCAACCCTCTGTACCGACCATTGTATGACGTGTGAAGCCCTACCCATAAGGGCCATGAGGACTTGACGTCATCCCCACCTTCCTCCGGTTTGTCACCGGCAGTCTCACTAGAGTGCCCAACTTAATGCTGGCAACTAATGACAAGGGTTGCGCTCGTTGCGGGACTTAACCCAACATCTCACGACACGAGCTGACGACAGCCATGCAGCACCTGTGTCCAGGTTCCCGAAGGCACCAATCCATCTCTGGAAAGTTCCTGGCATGTCAAGGGTAGGTAAGGTTTTTCGCGTTGCATCGAATTAATCCACATCATCCACCGCTTGTGCGGGTCCCCGTCAATTCCTTTGAGTTTTAATCTTGCGACCGTACTCCCCAGGCGGTCGACTTCACGCGTTAGCTGCGTTACTCAGTGAGTTTCCTCTCCGAACAACTAGTCGACATCGTTTAGGGCGTGGACTACCAGGGTATCTAATCCTGTTTGCTCCCCACGCTTTCGTGCATGAGCGTCAGTACAGGCCCAGGGGGCTGCCTTCGCCATCGGTGTTCCTCCACATCTCTACGCATTTCACTGCTACACGTGGAATTCCACCCCCCTCTGCCGTACTCTAGCCGTGCAGTCACAAGCGCAGTTCCCAGGTTAAGCCCGGGGATTTCACACCTGTCTTACACAACCGCCTGCGCACGCTTTACGCCCAGTAATTCCGATTAACGCTCGCACCCTACGTATTACCGCGGCTGCTGGCACGTAGTTAGCCGGTGCTTCTTCTGGTGGTACCGTCATCGACCCCCTATATTAGAGAGAGCCATTTCTTTCCACCTGAAAGAGCTTTACAACCCGAAGGCCTTCTTCACTCACGCGGCATGGCTGGATCAGGGTTGCCCCCATTGTCCAAAATTCCCCACTGCTGCCTCCCGTAGGAGTCTGGGCCGTGTCTCAGTCCCAGTGTGGCTGATCATCCTCTCAGACCAGCTACGGATCGTCGCCTAGGTGAGCCTTTACCTCACCTACTAGCTAATCCGACATCGGCCGCTCCAATAGCGCGAGGTCCGAAGATCCCCCGCTTTCCCCCAAAGGGCGTATGCGGTATTAATCCGGCTTTCGCCGGGCTATCCCCCACTAATGGGCACGTTCCGATGCATTACTCACCCGTTCGCCACTCGCCACCAGGTGCAAGCACCCGTGCTGCCGTTCGACTTGCATGTGTAAAGCATGCCGCCAGCGTTCAATCTGAGCCAGGATCAAACTCTTAAGTTCAATACCTGTTAGTACTCAATCAAGAAACTGACATGAGTACTCAATCTTTGTGAAACTCTTGTAGCCGAAGCTACTGGCCGACAAA
>JBNKOE010000015.1:0-2334 GCA_050294475.1 Algibacter sp.
CTCTATGGTATAAAGCGTCAACTCCTCAATTTTTTGAAGCAGTTTGGCATTCATACCACCCAGTAGAATACCATTTTCTGAAACTTCCTCAGCTGATGGGATATCTTTTAAATGGCCTTTCTCTTTGATGTGGTTTTCTACGTCTTGTAAAGTGGGCAAACTGTAATCTTTATTAAATACAAAGTCGCTCCAGCCCGTTAAATCGACCCGGACTTCCTTGGTGTGAATGTTACCGTTTACCGCCAGTTTTTCGTCGGGGGTCGTCGTGCCAATACCAACGTTGCCAGTTTCTACATAAACATCATTTTCAAAGCTAGTTTTTAATTTATTAATAAAACCAAAACCTTCCCCTCTCCTGTACCATCCATAATCCCCAATTACAACAATAGATTTTTGCGTTGGTAGTCCAATAAAATTAGTAGGTTCAGTATCTCCTAAAAATATTTGAGAGGATAAGCTAATTGCATTTAAATGGCTATCATCTTGTCTCATTTGAAATATTTCAAGAGAATTAATATTTAAATTAGGTTGTGATCGCATGTACACTCCATGTTTACCATTATCAGCACGATACACCCCTACAAACCCACCACCATGATAATTACCATCAAAATCAATAGTTTTTTTATTAGTTGGAGCAAATATCATATGGTTTGTACTGGTATTAATCTCAGTTCTAGCTCCATTGGGATCTCCTATTAAAATATTGCTGGAAAATCTTCCAGTTCCATTTACATCAAGCGTATATAAAGGACTTGTCATTCCAATCCCCACATTTCCAGAAGCAGGAAACGTATTGGTTTGCGCATTAAAATTAAAACTCATAAAAAAGCAAAGGCTGAAAACAAAAAAAGGATTCTTCATATGTGTTTTTCTGTTAATTAAATCACGTTAAAATTATGTCAATGCAACGAGAAATAGATAAGGTTTATCCTTGTAATTTGTAAGGAATTCAATTTTTTTTGTAAGATTTTTTGTTAAAATTGTCAATTACCTGTAATAACAAAAAACCTTAATAAGGATATTGAACATAAAAATACTATCAGAAGAAAAGTGAATCTTCAAAACAAAATACAAACACCTAATAAACAATATGTTATCTTCTTTTTAAGGCTAATAATTACGAGTCCGCTATTTTTAAAATAGAACAAGCAAAACAAAACACCTTACGACTTAATAGTATTAGACATAAGTTTACCACCTTCTAAAAATAGCAAGATTTTATCAGGCCAGAATTTAGAAATACAAAGATTATTATTTCAACACACCGTAGTAATAATTACAGAATAAATAACATTTTTAGCAGTATTAATCCTGAAGAATTTTTAATAAAAAGTAAAGCCGTTTTTAGTGATTTTGTTAATGTCATTAAAGACGTGTTAAACAACTTTCCTAATAATTCCAAAATAATTTTGGAATTATTAGGAAAAAATCTCGTGAGTGATTTCTTTTTGGATGAAAAAGACAGACAATTGCTTTATGAACTGTCCAAAGGCACCAAAATGAAAGATTTACCAACGACCATAATAATAAGAACAAAAAAAACTTAAGCAATGTTTTATTAAAATAGTATTAGCATAAAAAAACTTATACTTTATCCTTATAAACAACAATGTTTATTCTTATATATTTTGAAAGAAATATTGAACTAAATAGGCTTTAAGTTATGTAGTATAGGCTATGTGAAGTTTGTAGCTTCGCACTATTTTCATGCATCACAAAAAATAAAAGCTATATCTATTAAAATTTCTTCTGGATGATTGCCTTATCTCCAAAATTGATAGATTTTATTTCGATTGTGTGTTTCGGTAACTTTTGAAAATAAAGCCAGCATCCATTCTCGCCTGCTTTCTTTTTCTGTTTTTATTTGACCAATGATTGCTTTGGCAGTAAATTTTTTGAAACCCGTATTAAACCTAATAAATTATTTTCTTTTACTTTGAATAACTAAGTGTAAATGATTACTCATTATTACATAACCAAAAACTATCATGCTCTTTTCCTTAATGCAATAGTTTAAGTTTTCTATTATAATATCTTTATAAACTTGCCTTGTGAAAATGTCTACCCAATCTACTACTGTAAATGTTATATAATGTGGTTTCGATTGATTCCTTATTTTGTAACCGTCTGTTTCCATAATTTAAAAACATAAAATTGTAGTTAAATAAAATTACAATGTGACATTATAATGGATCAAGACTAATTGTTGTGTTTAAGCAAAAATTGTTGTTAATCTAAAAAGGAAGAATTCTATATTTCTCACGCCTCTGAACTGTGCCCTAAAAGCTTTGATTTTGGCATTAAAGGATTCCGCAGAAGCATTGGTACTTC
>JBNKOE010000016.1:0-89319 GCA_050294475.1 Algibacter sp.
TGGACTGTTTACTCTGACGATGTTGCGCTCGTACTCGGCGCGGTAATAGGTTACGGTAAATTTCTTTTCCTGTGCACTTTTACCTAAACACTCCCTGCGTATCGGGCAGTCAATGCAAACCTTCTTTGAAGCTCGGTATTCCTTCTTTTTGGTCTGGTTCTTCGTTTCATAAAACACCTTTTTAAATGGGATTATTTTGCCTTGTGAACATACATAATGATCTTCGGTCCCGTTATAGCTAAAACTGACCCGTCCTGAAATAAGGCTACATAATTTTAAACATTATGTATAGAAATGACAAAGTAATCAGACGGTATTCAGAACCTTTTAAACTGAAAATTTTAGCCGAACTTACCATCTAAACACACAAAGAGCGAGCTATGTAAACTCTACTCTATCGCGCCTACAACCGTAAACGAGTGGATTAAAAAGTATAATCGTAAAGACTTAATGAACACCAGAGTAAAAGTGGAAACAAAAGACGAAATATCTAGAATCAAAGAGCTTCAAAAAGAGATTGAGCAGCTTAAAAAACTATTACTAAAAAAGGATCTGGATGCCTTGGTGTTGGATTCTTATCTAGAAGTAGCTGCAGAAGACCTAGGCTATAAATCTGTTGCAGAACTAAAAAAAAGCTAACAATATTGTAGCAATGTATATACGCAAATACTCAAAAGAAATAAGATAGATATCAGTATGACAGAAGAAAACCATTGTTATGAAAATGTCCTCGCAGAAAGGGTTAACGGGATTCTTAAAGACGAGTTTTATCTCGACCAAACCTTTGATAACGTGGCTCACGCAAAAAGAGCCACAAAAAATGCAATTAATTTATATAACGAAATAAGATTACATTTATCTTTAGACTTTAAAACACCGAATATGGTATACAAATTAACAGCGTAAATTCAATTTTAACCTGTAGCCATATTTCAGGACGAGACATATAAAAAAACACGAAATAGTTACAGTACCTATGGATTACGAAGCAATTTTATACACTGCACTTGCTAGCATACCAGCAATATTAGTTCTTTTATGGAGTATGTTTCAAAACAATAAAAGAATTGAGGACATAAGAGATACTCTTCGTGCCGAAATAAGAAGCTCGAAAAATGAAACTTTATTGAAAATGGGAGGTTTAAGTGAGGAAAACAAAATTGCTCTGACAAAGTTATCAAGTTTGGAAGAAGATTTGAAACGCACATTGTCAAAAGTTGATGACTTGAATAATAAATCGAATGATTTTATTCGAGAATTAACCGAAAATAAAACTAAACTAGAAGTTCTAAATAGCCTCGAAAATGAACAAAAATCAAATATAAAAGAACTTAACGATACGTTATTGATTATAAAAAAATCTACTGATGATAATAAAAACTCTATTGATTCTCAAATTGAAAAATTGAATGAACGACTTAACGATATAGTTAAAGACTATGTAAGACAACTTACTGAATTAGGAGAACAGTTGAAAAATAATATAAATAAATAAAATACTGTGTACAACAAAGTACTGTGGTAAAAAAACAAGCAATTTGAAGCTAATTTTGAAACAAAGTTTTCATCGTACGGTCTTCCCGATTTTGCTATAGCAAATGCTTGTTTCAATAGTTTGTTTGCAACGGCTATCAAGGCCAGTTTTTTGCTCTTTCCTTTGTTTACAATATGCTCGTATAAACTTTATTGCTGGTTTTGGCTCACTTGGGAAATTCCTTCGGAATTTCGCCATTTGTGTTTTATTCAGTAAATTCACTGCTTAAACAACGCAACAAAGCTTATACAACAACGTTAGCAACAATTTAAATGAACTCATCGCTTAAATTAATATTACTGATTTTTATTCCACTTTTTTCATTTGGACAAGAGAAAGATTTTTATGATTTAGATAATTCTTACCACGAATTATACAGTAAACTAAAAGTAAAATCACTAAAAGTGTCAACGAAGGAATTTGATAATGAAAAATTAAAAGAAGAATATATCGAACTAATCCAAGATTTTGATATAAATGGAGATATTATTAGAGAACGTGAATTCTATGATTCAGATTCTACTGATGGTTGGGATATTAAGTACAAGTACAATGACAATCATCAAACCGTAAGAACAGAATGGACTTGGTTAGACGATAAAGACCAAGATTTAACTGAATATGAATACGACTCAAATAACAAACTAATTAAGAGTTGTGATTATTATAAAAGTACAAATGCAACCGAATTTCTTCTTGAAGAATGTTTAATTTATATTTATCGCAAAAACCGAATATTTAAGGTAAAAACTGCAGAAAACGAACTTAAAAATTATTACAAGAAAAAAGGAGATTTTGTTTTTGGTTATTCCGCAGATAAAAAATTAAAATATAAATACAAAAACGGAGAATTTGTCTATCAAAATATGGATTCAATTATATTCAGATATGACAGAAATGATATCGGACAAATTATAAAAACTACGAAAACAGATGATAGTGGAAATTTAATATTTAGTACTGTTTATGAATATTCAAACGGACTATTAACCAAAGTAGTTTCTAAAGACAAACACGGAATTTTAAGACGAGAAGAAGATTATCAATACGAATATTACGAATAAAAACTTTTGCTAACACCGGTAACAAAAAATGAGACTGAGTTTATTAATAATATTACTTCTATTTTCAATAAGTGGAAAAAGCCAATCAAGCTATTCTGGTTATTTAGGAACATTCCCGATTACATTAGTTATGTATCACTATGGTGACGGAGATTCAAGAGCATATTATGCTTATGATAAATTTGACACTCCAATAACGGTTAGTGGAACTCTAAAAAATAATGAATTGAGATTCATTGAAAAAGATGACAATGGAAATAATTTTGCAACAATGGTTTTTGATGAGTTTGAAGAAGGTAGACAAGAAATCAAAGGAAAGTGGATTAACTCTGATAGCTCAAAATCCTACAATATTATATTGAATAAAGATTTTGACATTGGAAATGGAGACAATTTAGAATGGCAAAATCAAGAATTGCTTCAATCTGAATCAACTAAGGAACACTATTTTAAAACCATAATAACTAAGGAGGAAGGCGACTTTTATGCGAGAATATCGGGAGTGAAGATATATCAAAAACAAACGGATAGATTAATTCAAACCATAGAATTAGACTGTCAATTGTTTGGAGTAGATAACGTGAGTGTTGGAGATTATAACTTTGATGGCATCCAAGATTTTTCCGTCTTTGAAGCGAGTTACGCAGGTCCAAATACTTCAAGTATTTACATTTTAAGAAATCCTAGTTCAGAGAATTACTTAAAAAGTAATTTTAGCGGTACTTCTTTAGAATTTGATAATGACTCAAAACTTATTTATGAACATAATCAATGCTGTGCTGGAAGAAGTCATATGAATGCAACTTACAAAGTTGTCAATAATGAAATGGTTTTAATCGAAAAAAAGTGCCTTGAATATGATGAAGAAAAAGAAGATTTTATTGAAACTGACTGTGAATAATCTGGTGCCAACAAAGTACTGTGGTAAAAACAAGTAAAAACTCATTAATTTTTGTTACTAAAACACTTCGGTAAGTTTGATCGTAAACCAATCCTGATTTTGCAATAGCAAATGCTTGTTTTAATAACTTATTACAAACTGCTATTAGGGCTAGTTTTTTACTCTTTCCTTTAGTGACTTAATCGCTCATAAATTGCTCTGCAAGCTTTGTTGTATTTACAAGCATTAAAACTGCACATAAATAATAAATTCCGAAGCTTCCCTTTGTTTTGTATATACAGAAAGGAGTCTTGTTATTTGTAAATACTCTGTTTGATGTTTTGAGTTTCCTTGCCATAGTTTCATATCTACCTGTTTTGCATACTCACAGATAAGCTTAGAATCACTTTTATCGGTCTTTATCTTTGATAACTTCATCTAAATAAAACGCTTTACTGATAATGGGTTTCCTACTGAAACTTTAATCTCTGATTCAAGTAAATAATAAGCCAGTTGATAATGATAATAGCCTGTGGCTTCCATAACACAATGACTATTAAATTCAATAAGCTTTACAAACTTTTTAAAACCTGAAAGATTGTTTTTAAACTGATAGTAATTACCATCTGAATCTGTTACATCAAATACTAAATGACTGATGTCTATTCCAAAATATTTAATATCTTTATTCATAAGAAAATATTTTTTGAAAGGACAAGCTACGCGAGTTTCAACGACTTAAAATCGAGGTCTTAAAGCCTCATAGAACTGTACGAAATCTGTGTAGTAAAGAGAGGGGATTTTCAATGTTGTCGAAGTCTAAAGCTTCTGCGTGTATAATAACCTTAATCCTCTCTTTTGTGCTTTCTAATTTATTTATCTAATTTAAACTTAAGACGTATATAAAAAATAGGTGAAATAGTAATAAAATAAAGGGTTTTGGCTATTATCATACTTTGTGCTTAACCGAAAGTGAAGAGCTTCGTAATTGCTTACTTTTCACATACTAACCATTAGCACACATTTTGAAATGGCGGTAGTAATTAAATAAATAGAAAAAGATGAAAAAGACTTTATGGCTCCTAATTCTGTCATTCTTGGTAACCATGAATGGAAAATCACAAGAATTTACATTAAAAGGAACTTTAACTGGTGTTGAAGATGGGACAGAAATTATGATTAATCCCTATCTTGCAAATGGGGCAGTTGATATAGATGACCAAACAAGTATAATCTTGAGAAATGGCAAATTTGAATTTAAAAGAAAACTCAGCCGTCCAACGAAATTCTCTTTAAGAACAATGCCCAAGATTCCGCCAGATAATCCTCTTGATTTCGAATTCTGTACTTTCTGGGCTGAAAATAACAATATGACTCTTACTGGAATTAAGGGAGAAATAGAATTATCGAAAGTAACAGGTTCTTCGATTCAGAATCAATACGAAAAAATGATTCAAGAAATAACTCATGGGGTAAAGAAAAGTCGCGAATTGGAGGAAAATCTAATGAATAACAGAGCCCATTTGACTACTGAGGACAAGAATGAAATGAGAAAACAACGTGAGTATTACCAGACTGAAAATGAAAAGAAGAAACATGAATTCATACTTGAACATCCGAATTACTATTTTGCAGGTGAGGAGATTGTTTTTAACATTAACTATTTTGTACACGCCTACAGCAAAGGAGAAATAAAAGCATTTTTTAATGAGATGCCTTTGGAGTTAAAATCGGATATCTATGGTCGACAAATAGCCTCATTTTTAAAGAGCAAGGTGGATAACAGTAAAGTACTACCATTGGATATTGGAGATAATCCACATGATTTTAAATTACCCAACTCAGAAGGTGATATCAAAACATTTTCTAAAATCCAGGGAAAAATCATCCTATTAGATTTTTGGGCATCAGGCTGTTCACCATGCAGAAAAGAACACATCAATTATGTTGAACTATACGAAAAGTACAAAGATAAAGGTTTTGAAATTGTATCGGTCAGTCAAGACCAATCTAAGAATATGTGGTTAAAAGCTATGGAGAAAGATAATATGACCTGGGTGTCTTTATGGGACTCTGACGCTCAATTATCAAGAATTAAATATTTGGTGACAATGTTACCAACAAATTTCTTAATAAATGATAAAGGAATTATCATCGCCAAAAATTTAAAAGGAGAAAAATTAGAAAGTGAATTAGAAAAACTGTTTGAATGAAAAACGTGTGCTAACATTTTGTATAAGTAATGGCAGGAGATGTGGTAAATATCAAGGTTTGTAGCTCGCTCAAACTGCGTAGTGGTTTGACAGGAAAGAAGCCCGCAATCTGCCACTACTCATACAATTTACCGTTGTAAAACATTAGAGTCGTAAATAAATTAATTATTACTTAATAAATAATGAATAAATTAAACTATGGAAGATCAAGATATATTTAAAGAAGTGACAACAGAAAGTTGGGGGTCAAGAATTATTGGTTCTATTAAATCTGTATTATTTGGAATCGTTTTATTTCTAGCAGCTTTTGTTGTGTTATGGTTAAACGAAGGACGTGCTGTTAAGACATCGAAAGGCTTAACAGAAGGTGCGTCAGTGGTAATTTCAGTTAACTCTGAAGAAGTTGACCAAAGTAATTCAGGTAAATTAGTTCATCTTACAGGGAAAGTTACAACAGAAGAAAGTCTCAAAGATGAGGAATTTCAAATTGATGTTAATGCATTAAAATTAAGAAGAAATGTGTTAATGTATCAATGGGTAGAAAAAACAGAACAAAAGAAAGAGAAACAAGTTGGAGGCAGTGAAAAAACAACCACTGTATATAATTATGAAAAAGTATGGAAAAGCTCAATTATTAATTCTGCTGATTTTAAAATAAAAGAAGGACATAATAATCCTGCTGGATTTCCTTACGCCGCATATACGAATGCGGTATCAACGGCAACAATAGGCAATTTTAAAATGACTAATTCTCTATTGTCGAGTATGAATGATTTTGTATCCTATTCATTAAGTTCGGTTGATACCTTAAAACATAAAAATGCAAAAATTATAAATGAAGCTAGTGCCAGTTTAACTTCTGGAGCAAGTTTATCTCAGGCTGTATTTATAGGAAAAGGGTCTAATACTTCTCCGGAAGTTGGTGATGTTAAAATTTCATTTGATATAATAAAATCTGGAGAAGATTATAGTATTATATCTAAGCAGATTGACAACACTTTTGAAGCATATAAAACTGAGACTGGAACAAGCATACAACTAATCTCTAAGGGAAATAACTCTGCAGAACAAATGTTCGAGTCTGCACAAAAAAGAAATACAATAATAACTTGGATTCTCAGATTGGTGGGTTTTTTAATGATGTTTGGAGGTTTGTCATTAGTTGTTAAGCCTTTGGTTGTTTTAGCTGATGTTTTACCTATCTTGGGTAGTATTGTAGATTTAGGATTGTCAGTGTTTACAGGACTTATTTCTTTTGGTTTATCATTTATAACAATAGCAATTGCGTGGATAGTATATCGTCCAGTTCTTGGCATTAGCCTTTTAGTCATAGGGCTGGCAAGTGCTATATTTGTTTTTACAAGAAAATCAAAGAAAGATACAGGAGAATAACTAATGCTAACATTTTGTATAAGTAATGGTAGATGAAGCACTTAATTTTAAGGTGGTGTGGCTAGCTCAAACTGCACAGCGGTTTGACAGGAAACTATCACGCAATCTGTCACTACTCATACAATTTTCCGTTGGTAGCAATGGCAAAAAAGAAAAATGAATGTGTAAAATATTAGAATACATATTATTTAGAGTTGTATTAGTTATTATTACTCTTCACACTTTTATTCCACATCCTCATTCGGATGAATTAACGAAAGAAAAGCATTTTGAACTTCACAAAAATTCAAATTCATTATTTGGACTTATAAGGCTTGCTTATCATGAGAGTAATGATGATAGTTTAGATAATATCACTTTTGCCCAGTATGAAAGTGTTAAGAATATAAATGCCAAACATAAATACCCAAAAGTTTCTTTATTCAATAAAATTCAATCGAATATCGAAAAAAAAGAAACGGAAAAAATAGTTAAATCGAATACCAATAATACTGACAGATTATTTTTTGTTAAACTGAATGGATTGAGGGGACCACCTTTATTATCCTAATCAATTCGGAATTTAATATAATAACAAAAAATAAAATTATGGACGCAACACATTTGCATTTAATATTAACACATTTCCCAATAGTGGGAACAATGATTGGAATTGGAATTTTGGCTTATGGCCAATTTGCCAAAAACGATGACGTAAAAAAAGTAGCATTAGTAACTTTTGTGATTATGGCTATTTTGACAATACCCGTTTTTTTAACGGGTGAAGAAGCAGAAGAAACCGTTGAACATATCGCTGGCGTTTCGGAACAACTAATTGAAAACCATGAAGAGCTTGCGGAAAAAGCAATCTGGTTAATGGGACTTTTAGGAGTATTATCACTTATTAACTTTTTTGCAATTAAGAAGAAGTTATCATTTGCAAAAATGATAAGTTTAATCACTCTTATAGTTTCGTTAGGAACATTTGGACTTTTTGCAAAAGTTGGAAATACTGGCGGTGAAATTAGACATTCTGAAATAAGAACAAATAATGTAAACAATGAGAATGGAATAATTAACGGTGATGAAAAAGATGATCATGACGATGATTAATTAATCACTGCTACCAACAAAGGTATAAACGTAATAGCGGTTTAGTGCTAAGTTCAGAGTTCATTTCTTTGAATAAAGTTAGAGGTAGATTGAAAAATTTCACCATCTAAATCCGCTATTACGCTTATATTAGACCATTAGAGTTAATTAAAAGCATTAAAGGACTTATTCACCATTCTAACAGAGGTATTCAATATTGCAGCAATCAATGTATACACCCAAATATTAAAACGGAATAAAATAGATATCAGTATGACAGAAGAAGCCCATTGTTACGAAAATGCCATAGCAGAACGTGTAAACGGCATCCTGAAAGACGAGTTTTATCTCGACTAAATCTTTGATAATGTGTGTTATGCTAAAATAGCTACAAAAAATGCAATTAATTTATACAACCAAATAAAATTACATTTATCTTTAGACTTTAAAATATCGAATATGGTATATAAATTAACAGCTTAATTTCAATTTTAACCTGTAGCCATATTTCAGGACGAGACATAGTAAAAAAATGAGACTACTTTCAATCACTATTATATTATTAATATTAAGTGGTTGTACTTCAAAGTCTAAACCAGAAGACTTAGATACAATCCAACAATTAAAAACCCAACTAGAAAAATGTGAGCGCTCATCAAATAAGCTTACAGAAGATTTAAAGGAAATTAAACTAAATAATGATTCTCTGAAAAGAAATTGGACCAAAAGAAGAGCAATTAACGCTTTAGACAACTCTAGTTGGAGGATTAATGATTCAAATATTTTGACATATGAAAATGTTATTAATGACAAATATTGGAAAAGAGGAACGTATTTTGAATCAGCAGATACTGGGGAATACTTATACAATGTGAAAGTATATAACTTTGAACATAAATCAAATTTCTATTTTATAGGTTTTAAACCAATTATTAAAAATGGAGAGGACATCATTGTTAATATATATGAACTAGATGAATCAAAAAATCTGTTTATAGTTGACTCTTTTAAATTATTAGATAAAGCAATAGACGATGTAGCAAATGATGAAGAAATTTATTTAAATGACTTTTTAATTAGACAATCTGAAAACCTTATTATTAACAATGGTTTTCTTTATTATTTTAAGGAGATGGATTATCCTGCTTCTGGCAATACTTTTTATGAAATCATATCAAAAAGAAAATATTACAAATATAGAATCGACTCTAAAAAACAACCTGAATTTATCGATGATTTTGTTCTAACTAATACCATAATTCAATCAGAATCTAGTAATAGAGGGCTCATCAATAATCAAAAAAATCTTTTAGCCGAAAATTCTTCAGGTTATATTTCTTTCTATAGTATCCCTGATTGGAATTTAGTGTATAATGATTTTTATAATCCTGATAGAAAATATATTCCAACATCTAATTTAAAACAGATTAGTTTTGACTTTGAAACTCATTTTTTTTCAGATAGTTATTTAGATAATAACTTAGGCTATTCTAGAGAACAAGTCGATCCTGATATTAACGACGAAGTTTTTTTTGGAGGAATGTGCTGGCATACAAGAAAACCTATTTTATTTTTTGATAATTATGGTATCGATACTCGATGCATTTGGAAAGCAAATTTAGACAATAAATCAATAGAAAAAATAGTTCCTGAACACGATGCTTTACAGCCATATTTCTTTGAAATAAAAAATAATGAATATTTGGCATATGTAGAAAAAAATAAAATTATGATATGTGAATCTCCAAACAACATAAATAACTCTAGTAAAAGGTAGTTAACAATTTGTATAATGCATATGCACCCCGCTAGCATTAGTTTATAACTAGTGTCGTATTAAGTTATCCGTTTAACAAAACATATTAAAAACCAAAACAACCAAACCATTATTTTAAAAACTGTACTTAGCAGATACGTGCGTTAGGGATTAAACGGTCTGTTTGAGCTCCCCGACATAGGAGGGAGCGAGTAGTGCAAGCCCGACCTTTATCCTGAATTTAATTCAGGATAAAGGTAACGCCAAAAAAAAATTCTTAGTAATTGGTAGCAAACAAACGAAACAAAATATTTTTAGTGTTTTAATTCTAGGAATTAGTATATTACTCTCTGTAGCAACATTAAATAAAGTGTTTAGCTTAAATTTGTTTTAGTGAATAATTTCTCAATAGATATAAATGTTGATGTAGGCGAGGGCGTTGGTAATGAAGCTCGGTTAATGCCACATATGTCGTCTTGTAATATTGCCTGTGGCGGTCATGCAGGAACTGCAGAAACTATGCGTGCTATTGTTAAATTAGCAAAACAACACCGTGTTAAAATAGGAGCACATCCATCGTTTCCTGATAGAGAGAATTTTGGTAGAGTAAAGATGGATTTGTCTTGCACCGCTTTATTTGCTTCGTTAAAGCATCAAATAGAAGATTTGTTACATATTCTTAAAGATGAGCATGTAAGCTTACATCATGTAAAACCACATGGCGCACTATATAATTTGGCAGCTATAGATGAAAAAACGGCTTTAATTATTATTGAGGTTATGAAAAGCTTTGTAGAACCTATAAAATTATACGTGCCTTATCAATCGGTAATTGCTAATTTGGCTATCGAAAATAATATCCCGATAGTTTACGAAGCCTTTGCCGATAGAAATTATAATGTTGATTTATCTTTAGTATCAAGAACAAAAAAGGAAGCTTTAATTCAAGATACTGATGTTATGTTTAACCATGTTTATGGTATAATTTTAAATCAAAAAGTAACTACTGTAACAGGAGAAAGTGTTTCAATAAAAGCGGAAACATTTTGTATTCATGGTGATAATTTTAGTGCCGTAGCATTGCTTAAAAAGTTGCGAATAAATTTAGAAAAACAAGGCGTTGAAATTAGATAAATTAATGGCTTTTAATCTTACTTATAAACCCTTTGGAGAGCGCTCTATTTTAATAGAATGGCCAGCGGTTATTAATGAAGTTATTTTGCAAGATATTATTCGGTTTAAAGAAGAGATAACAAGTTTTAATATTGAATCTATTGTTGAGATAAAAACCGCATACAACTCGTTATTAATTATTTACAATGCTGTTTGTAGGAATTTTGAAAATGAGGTGAGTATTTTAAAAAGTATATATAAATCTAGTGATTTAGAATATGACAGAATGTCAAAACTATGGGTGATTCCTGTGTGTTATGATTCTGTTTTCGGAATAGATTTAGAAGCTATTGCTCTTGAAAAAGGACTCTCAAAAGAGGTTGTAATCAAGCGTCATATTCAAGCTATTTACACGGTATATTTTATTGGGTTTTTACCTGGGTTTTTATATTTAGGAGGTTTAGATGAATCACTTTATATACCTAGAAAATCGACACCTAGATTACAAATAAAAAAAGGGGCTGTTGCCATTGGTGGGCAGCAAACTGGAGTGTATCCAAGTGAAAGTCCTGGAGGTTGGAATATTATAGGAAATACACCAGTAGAGTTTTTTAATCCGAAGTTAGAAACTCCTTGTTTTGCAAAATCTGGCGATAAGATTTGTTTTAAATCGGTGTCATTAAAAGAATATAACGATATAAAAATATTAGTTGAAGCAGGTGTTTATCAATTAGAAAATAAACTTGTAAATGATTAAGGTTTTAAAAGCAGGGTTTTATTCTAGTATTCAAGATTTAGGGCGTTTTGGCTATCAAGAATATGGAGTACCTTATTCTGGTGTTATGGATGTGCTTTCGGCTTCTATGGCTAATAGTTTAGTTGGTAATGAAATTAATGCAGCTGTTTTAGAAATGACTATGATGGGGCCTACGCTTCAGTTTTCTAAAGCCATAACTATTTGTATTTCGGGAGCAGATATGTCGCCACAGCTTAATAAACAACCAATAAAGCTTAATAAAGCATTGCAAGTTAATAGGGGAGATGTGTTAACGTTTGGTAAGTTAAACAAAGGATTTAGATCTTATTTGGCTATTTCAGGAGGATTTAAGACTGAAAAAGTAATGAATAGTAAAAGTATGTATAAGGGCATTACAGAACGGTTTATTCTGTCTAAAGGCGATGAATTAGCTCTTGAGGAAAAAACGACATTAGTTGTTGGTGGTAATTCTTCAATAAAAGTGAATACATCTCATTTTGATTCTCAAGTTATTGATGTTTTTAAAGGTCCTGAATTTGATTTGCTTTCTGAAGAGCAGCAAAAAGAGTTGTTTTCAAAAACATATAGTATTTCAAAAGAAAATAATAGAATGGCGTATCAATTAGAAGCTGTTTTAAAAAACGATTTAAAACCTATTATTACTTCGCCTGTACTTCCTGGAACGGTGCAATTAACACCTTCGGGAAAATTAATTGTTTTAATGCGAGATTGCCAAACCACAGGTGGCTACCCTAGAGTACTTCAATTAAAAGAATCGGCAATTAATGTATTATCTCAAAAGTTTACCAGACAAGCTATTTTGTTTAAGTTGGTTTGATTTGGAATTGTTCTTATGTGATTCTTTCTTTACATTCTATATGATTCAAGAGTTTGAAATCTTAAGCCAATTCTAAAGCAATTTCAATCATTTCTTTAAAGGTAGTTTCTCTTTCTTTATTCGTAGTTCTTTCACCTGTTACTAACGAGTCTGAAATAGTTAAAATACTTAAAGCGTTTACATGGTGTTTTGCTGCAACAGTATATAAACCGGCAGTTTCCATTTCAACACAAAGCACACCGAATTTCGACCATTTTTTGTAGGATTCAAAATCGTCTGCATAAAACTCATCCGATGTAAAAATATTACCCGCTTTTATAGGGATGTTTTTTGTTCTAGCAGCATCAACAGCTTTTAGAAAGAGTTCGAAATTTGCAGTAGGCGCATAATCGGCACCACCAAAGCGAAGTTCATTAACACCCGAATTTGAAGAAGCAGCCATAGCTAAAACTATATCTCTAATTTTAACATGTTTTTGATAAGAACCAGCACTACCAACTCTAATTAAGTTTTTTACACCGTATTCAGTTATAAGTTCATGCGCATAAATAGAAATACTAGGAACGCCCATACCTGTACCCATTACAGAAATGGGTTTACCATTATATAATCCGGTGTAGCCGTACATACCTCTTACTTTGTTAAAACAAACAGGGTTTTCAAAAAAAGTTTCAGCAATCCATTTGGCTCTTAATGGATCACCAGGTAATAAGATGGTTTCTGCAACTTCACCTTTTTTAGCTTCTATGTGTACACTCATAATTAATATTCTTTTTCTAAAGATTTATTTCCTGAAACAATTGCAATTCCAGAAGAAGTACCAATACGGTCAACTCCTAAGTTAATATATTCTAAAGCTGTTTTTAAATCTTTAATTCCACCTGAAGCCTTAATTTTTACTTCATCTTTAGCAATATGTTTCATGAGTTTTACATCATGAATGGTTGCACCACCAGTACCAAACCCAGTAGATGTTTTTATAAAATCGGCACCGCTTTGTATCGCTAATTCGCTAGCTTTTATAATTTCAAGTTCTTCAAGATAGCAGGTTTCTAAAATAACTTTTAGTGTATTATGAGGCATGATTTTTTTTACAGCTTCAATATCTTTCCATACAGCATCAAAATCTTTACTTTTTAGTAGCCCCACGTTTAGTACCATATCTATTTCATCAGCACCGTCTAATATGGCTTGTTTTGCCTCAGCAACTTTAGCTTGCGTACTCATGGTTCCTAATGGAAAACCAATAACACTGCAAATTTTGATATTAGTGTCTTTTAACAATTGTTTAGCAAAAGGAACATAGTAACTGTTAATACATACTGAGTAGAATTGATATTCTTTGGCTTCGTTACAAAGCTGTTCTATGTCGTTTTTTGTAGCAGTGGCCTTTAATAAGGTGTGATCTATGTATTTATTTATAAGTTTCATTTTAATAGCTAATTATGGCTAAAGTTAATATTATTTTGTGTTTGAAACATGACTTTTGTTAGCTTTTGTACATAATTTAAAAAATAGTTTTGTTAAAACTTATAAACTATTAAACTTATTAAGAAATGAAAAAAATTATTTTTACAGCTTTAACGCTGTGTTTAGCGTTTACTTCGGTTAATGCACAAGGAGATTTTAGTAAATGGCAAGTCCGTTTAAGAGGTTTAGCAATAGTACCTAACGAATCGGCTACTATAGAAGTCATTGGAGGAGATGTTCAAATTTCTAATGCTTATATTCCAGAATTAGATTTTACCTATTTCTTCACAAAGAATATTGCAGCAGAATTAATTTTAGGAACATCAAATCATGATGTTAAAGCTGTTTCTACAGCGGTAGGTGATATTCCTCTTGGAGATGTTTCATTATTACCACCAACATTAACATTACAATATCATCTTGATGGTGAAGTTGTTCGTCCGTATATTGGAGCAGGTGTAAATTATACCTTGTTTTATGGTGCCGATGAAGGACCTGTAGCAGATAAAGTAGATTATGATAATAGTCTAGGTTTTGATGTTCAATTAGGTTTTGATATTTTCTTAAATGATAAATGGTTTGTCAATTTAGATGCTAAATATCTTTGGTTGAATACAACGGCTACAGTTAATGCGACATCTGCCTTAGGAGCTACAGTAAAAGCAGATGTAGATATAAATCCGTTTATAGCTGGTATTGGTTTTGGAATGAAGTTTTAAACAATAAAACTTGATTTTAAAAGAAAATGCTGAGTAAATTCATTGAATTTACTCAGCATTTTCTTTTTGGTTAAATTAGGTTATTAGTTGCTTATCTTTAATTCACTTGTTTTTTGTGCTGCCAAAAATTGTTTATATAGCTGACTGCTTCTTATAATTTTGCTCTTTGTTAAGTCTTTTATAGGAGAAGAAGTTCCAATTCTGTCTGCGCCAGCTTCAATAAATTTTAAAGCTGTTTCTAAATCATCAATTCCTCCATAAGCTTTTATTTTGGCTTTATCTTTTATGGTTTTCTTAATAATTTTAACGGCAGTTAATGTAGCACCGCTTTTAGAAAATCCAGTTGATGTTTTTATATAGTCTGCCTTAGCATCTAAAGAAATCTCACAAGCTTTTATAATTTCATTTTTATTTAATTCTGAAATTTCTATAATAACTTTTAAAGGCGTACTTCCTATAGCTATTTTTACATCGCTTATGTCTTTTAGTACAGAAACATAGTTTTTACTTTTTAGTAAGCCTAAATTTATTACCATTTCAATTTCATCGGCACCATTTTCAATGGCTTTTTGTGCTTCAAAAACTTTAGAGGGAGTAGACATGGCTCCTAGCGGAAAGCCAACAATGGTACATACTTTTACATCGGTGTTTTCTAAAAGTTGTTTTGCGAGTGAAACATAATAACTATTGACACAAACCGAATAAAAATTATTTTTAATCGCTTCGTCACAAAAATCAATAATTTCTCGTTCAGTTGCAGTTGGTTTTAGAAGAGAGAATTCTATATACTGTGATATATCCATTATAAGTAGGTTTTGGTCTTAATTATGCTATTAATAAGTTGTTTGTAACAATTTTTCAATGTAGTTTTGGGGACTTACATTGTGGCTAAAATATAAATATATATTTATATTTATTAATAAAAATTAAAATATTAGACGAAATGCATATGTCTATTTTTATAGCTAGTTTATTTTGAAAAATGTTGTAATATTTAATTATATTTTTATTAATAAATTAGATTTTAATTCATTAATTCGTTCTTCAAAAGTTTTTGATTCAAGTGGGTTATTAATGTTTTTAAAAAGCCTCATTAGTTCTTTAGTATGTGTTTCTCTCTTTTGTGCAAGTAGATTATAATGCACAAAACCGCACCAAATAACAGATTTTAATTGACTTTTATTTTCGTTAAACATGCGCATTTCAGCAAGTATTTCGCTATCATTAAAATGAATTAATTGAGATTCTATAATAACGGTTTCCATTAAAAATACTGGTTTTAAATATGCAATTTGGTTACTATTCGATACCCAGCTTTTACCTTCCTTTTTTGCTATTTTATAAATGTCAAGATTATAATTTTCTAAGAGAGCATCTTCTCGATGGTTCATGAAATAATCTGTATAGTTTCCGTTATTAAGATGATTAAATGGATCGCAATCTTGAAATCTTATTTTTGTTTTGCTTTCTACTACTTTAGGTAATTGATTCATGAATGGTTTTATTTAGATTTTTAATTCATTTGATATTAATTGATCTATTTGATTCATAGTATCTTTCATATATAACTCATCATCCATGGTATATGTCATGAAAATGGCGCCTTGAATCATAGTATCTATACGTTTAGCATATTGTATAGCGTTAATTTTGGTAGATATTTCATTAGCCTCAATACCATCTTCTATAATATTACATAATTGATCTTGAATACGTTGCACAACCTCTCTTACTTTTTTAAGTAATTCTGAATTTTGGTTGTTTGCATCAACGCCAATATTTAAAACTGGGCAGCCACCAAGTTTTTTGCTAAATGAATAATAAGTTCTATAAAAATCTGTAATTAGATATAGTTTTTCAATTGGAGAATTACTTTGCTCTAAATGTTTTGATAATGGTTTTATTAAAGATTTAACCATATATTTAAATGAAGCATAAGCTAATTCTTCTTTGTTTTTAAAGTTTCCGTAAATAGCACCTTTAGTTAAGCCTGTAGCTTTAGTAATATCGCTAATACTTGTTGCAGCATATCCATTTTTATTAAATATTGGTGCTGATATTTCAATGATATGTTGTGATGTTAATGCTGCTTTTGTTGCCATAGATTTTACAAAGTTATTAAAAATATACCGATTGGTATATTTTAATCGATAAAAAAAGCAACAATCACCTCATTATAAGATTCATGTTGCTTTTTCACTAACCAACCAACTATAAGACTATTTTAATGTTGTTTTGTTACAAGAGTTTAGAAATTAATTTAAATCTTTTCAGTTATTAGATTTCCTTGGTTTCTAAACACTAATTGGTCATCAAAGGCATCTAGTAAAATAATACTATCTGTAGTTACTTTTCCTGATAATATTTCTTTACTTAAAGCATTTAATACTTCTTTTTGAATCACTCGTTTTACAGGTCTTGCTCCGTATTCAGGGTTGTAACCTTTGTTTGCTAAATATGCAATGGCTTCTGGTGTTGCATCAAAAGTAATACCTTGTTCTGCAATCATTTTAGTAACTCCTTTTAGTTGTAAGCCAACAATATCAGTTATGTTTTCTTTATTTAAAGGGGTAAACATTATCGTATCGTCAATACGGTTTAAAAACTCAGGTCTCACACTTTGTTTTAAAATAGCTAACACATCAATTTTTGCAGCTTCAATGGCCGAATCTATATCTTTTGTAGCTTCAAAACGCTCTTGTATAATAGTACTTCCTATATTGGAAGTCATAATGATAATCGTGTTTTTAAAGTCGGCAATTCTTCCTTTGTTATCAGTTAAACGACCTTCATCTAATACTTGTAATAGGATATTAAAAGTATCTGGATGCGCTTTTTCAATTTCATCTAAGAGCACTACCGAATAAGGTTTACGTCTTACGGCTTCTGTTAACTGTCCTCCTTCATCATAACCTACATATCCTGGAGGTGCACCAATGAGTCTGCTTACTGCATGACGTTCTTGATATTCACTCATATCAATTCGGGTCATGGCGCTTTCATCGTCAAATAAATATTCAGCTAAAGCTTTTGCAAGTTCTGTTTTACCAACACCGGTAGTTCCTAAAAACAGGAAGGTTCCTATCGGTTTTTGCGGATTTTGTAATCCTGCGCGACTTCTTCTTACAGCATCACTAACAGCTTCAATAGCTTCTTCTTGCCCTACAACACGCTTGTGTAATTGATCTTCTAACTTTAAAAGTTTTTCACGCTCACTTTGTATCATTTTGGTAACAGGAATTCCAGTCCATTTTGCAACAACTTCAGCTATATCATCATACGTTACTTCTTCTTTTATTAAAGAGTTTTCCGATTGTTCTTGCAATTGTTTTTGAAACTTTTCAAGTTGCTCTTGTGCATCTTTTATTTTACCATAGCGTAACTCGGCTACTTTACCATAATCACCATCACGTTCTGCTTTTTCAGCTTCTAGCTTGAAGTTTTCAATATCTTGTTTTGTGTTTTGAATATTTTCAACCACTTCTTTTTCAGACTTCCATTTAGCATTAAGTGCATTTCGGGTTTCTTTAATATTAGCTAAATCTGAACGAAGTGATTTTAATTTCGTTTCATCTTTTTCACGTTTAATAGCTTCAATCTCTATTTCTAACTGCATGATTTTTCTATCTAAAACATCCAATTCTTCTGGTTTAGAATTGATTTCCATGCGTAGTTTAGAAGCCGATTCATCCATTAAGTCAATTGCCTTATCTGGTAAAAAACGATTTGTTATATAGCGTTGCGATAGTTCTACTGCACCAATAATAGCCTCGTCTTTAATACGAACTTTATGGTGTGTTTCATACTTTTCTTTAATACCGCGAAGTATAGAAATAGCACTTTCGGTATCAGGCTCATCAACCATAACTTTTTGGAAACGTCGCTCTAAAGCTTTGTCTTTTTCAAAATATTTTTGGTATTCATCTAAAGTGGTTGCTCCAATAGCGCGAAGTTCACCTCTTGCCAAAGCTGGTTTTAAAATGTTAGCGGCATCCATAGCTCCTTGTCCGCCACCAGCACCAACAAGTGTATGAATTTCGTCTATAAATAGTACTATATCACCTTCACTGTTTGTTACTTCTTTAATAACAGCTTTTAGTCGTTCTTCAAATTCGCCTTTATATTTTGCGCCAGCAATAAGTGCGCCCATATCTAGTGCGAAAATTTGTTTGTCTTTTAAGTTTTCAGGAATATCGCCATCAACTATTCTGTGAGCTAGACCTTCTGCAATAGCTGTTTTACCAGTACCTGGTTCGCCTACAAGAATTGGGTTGTTTTTTGTTCTACGAGATAATATTTGTAATATTCTTCGTATTTCTTCATCGCGACCAATAACAGGATCTAGTTTACCATCTTTAGCTAACTGATTTAAGTTTTTAGCATATTTATTAAGAGAATTATAAGTTTCCTCTTGACTTTGAGAGGTTACTTTTTCTCCTTTGCGTAATTCTTCAATAGCAGCTTTAAGTGTTTTTTCTGTGATACTTTGGTCTTTTAACATTTGTGCTATTTTGCTGTTCGATTTAAACACAGCAAGGATTAAATGTTCAATAGACACATAGTCGTCTTTCATCTTTTTAGCTATAATAGACGCTTCATTAAGTGTTTTTCCAGCTTCACGAGATAGCATAAGTTCGCTACCAGTAACTTTTGAAAAACTTTCTAGTTGTTTGTCTAAAGCCTGTTTAAGAATGTTAACATTTACATTCAACTTTTTAAGAATGAAAGGCAGTACGTTTTCATCAACTTCAAAAATACCTTTAAAAATATGTTCGTTTTCTATTTGTTGATGACCAAAACCTTGAGCAATTTGTTGCGCTTGCTGTATGGCTTCTTGCGATTTAATTGTATAATTATTTAAGTTCATTTTTGTATTTTTTATAATTCTCGCTATGACGAGAATTGTTTTGTTATTGTTAATTAATCTTGTTCAACGTATTTAAGTCAATAATCTTACCAATGCATAACAGGAGACAAAATGTCTGCTAAAGCCTTGTTTTGTATGACTTTATGTCATTTTTATTTTTGTTTAAATGAATTTTAGTTGTTTTCAATTATTGACTTTAGTTTTGATTAATTCAAGTTATTTATACGTATTTTTTCAAAGACTGATATGAACTTATATTTTCGTAAGAAAATAAGTTTGTAAGATTCTAATCATTATCCGACTTTTACATTATGGGATTAATTAATAAAATATTTGGTGGAACTGCCGAAAAGAAAGAAGAAAAGGTATTGCCTTGGATAGCTTTAAATACGCTAATTCAATTAGATATAATAGAAGAAAAATCGAGTACTAAAACTCAGGTTATTTTTAAACATTCTACGCGTTGTGGTATTAGTAGAATGGTTCTTAATCAGTTTGTTGAAGCTTATAGTTTAACAGAAAATAATTTAGATTTATATTATTTAGATTTATTAGAATACAGAGAAATATCTAATGAAATTGCTAATAGGTTTCAAGTGATACACCAATCGCCACAACTAATAATAATTAAAAATGGAGTAGCAGTTAAGCATGACTCTCATGGTAGTATTAATGATATTGACTTAAATTCGTTTATTACTGGCGGTTTTTAAAGTGATTTTTGTAATATTTTAAGATAGATAGTAAGACGTCATTAATTTTGATTGTTATATTTACCTTGATTATAAAGAAATTTAAAATGAAGATATTACACTTTTTAGTATTGGCATTCTTATTTACCATGTCTAATACTGTTTTTTCACAAAGTATTCAATTTGATAATCCTATTGCAGCGTTTCGTGCAGATCCTTGGGTTTATAAAACAGATGATGGTGTTTATTATTTAATCGCCACAGTTCCCGAATATGATAAAATTGTTATTAGAAAAGCAACTAGTATAAATGGTTTAAAAACTGCTGAAGAAAAAAGTGTTTGGTTTAAACATGAAACAGGTGTTATGGGGCATCATATTTGGGCGCCTGAATTACATAAAATAGATGGCAAGTGGTATATATATTTTGCAGCCGGTGAAGCAGAAAATATATGGAATATTAGAATGTGGGTATTGTCTAACGATTCAGAAAACCCAATGGAAGGAGAATGGAAAGAAGAAGGTCAAATAAAAACGCAACGCGATTCATTTTCATTAGATGCCACTACATTTGTACATAATGGGAAACGTTATTTAATATGGGCACAAAATGTTTCAGAAAAAAAGCATGGTACAGGATTGCTAATTTCAGAAATGGAAAATCCTACTACTTTAAAAGGATCTGAAGTTGTTTTAACAGAGCCAGATTTTAGTTGGGAAAAAGTGAAATATAATGTTAACGAAGGGCCAGCAGTAATAAAAAGAAATGGAAAAATATTTGTTACCTATTCTGCAAGTGCTACCAATCATAATTATTGTATTGGTTTATTATCTATAAATGAAGATGCAGATTTATTAGACGCTTCTAATTGGTATAAATCTCCAGCTCCTGTTTTTTCTACAAATGAAGATGTAAAAAGGTATGGACCAGGGCATAATTCATTTACAACTTCAGAAGACGGAAAAAGGGATATTTTAATTTATCATGCTCGCGACTACAAAACCATTAAAGGTGATGAATTATCAGATCCTAATCGCGCAACACGTGCTCGTGTATTAAAATGGACAGAAAGTGGATTTCCAGACTTTATGCAGCAAAGTGGTGATTAGATTTTGTGATGCTTCAATCATACTTCATTTCGGCATAATTAACGAGTTATATTAAATATCTTTGAGTTTTATTTAAACGCTTTGAGAAATTAGATAAAAGAGAATCATTAAGTTTTGAGATATTTACACAAAAAAAACTCCCAATTAATATTTGGGAGTTTGTGTTTTTTAAAGCGCGTAAGAATTAATAATATTCTTGAGCTGTAGTTTTAAATCTTCACCTGTATCATAAATCATTTGTTCTTCAGTAGGGAAGGGAACAGCACGTCTATCTAAAAAGTGTAATAAAGCATTTTCTAAAGCACGACGATCGCCTCTTGAATTGGCATAAACATGCTCAAAAACATACTGACTTGAAATAGGAAAAGCATCTACCAACTGATTTGTTTTGGTATTTATATATTCTACATTTCCTGTAATTTGAGTAGATTTAAATTGCTTAAATTCATAGTAAGTACATCTTACCGTTTTCATTTTATCTACTTTAATACTGTTTCCAAGACTATCTTTTACTTCATGACCATCTTTACCAACTAAATATTGCCAACCGTCAACAATTTGTTTTTCTTTAATAATTTCACGTTCTTTAATTTGTTCTGGCGAAATATTAATATCTCTTAAATTAACACGCATGTTAAAATCATATGTAACATTGTTTTCTGGAGTACCATGATATACCGACCAAAAGTTGTTAAGACCGTAGCTGCTAAAATTCAATAAATCGTCTTCTAAGCGTTTCGGAATCACTTTTTGAGTATCGTTAATCATATCAACTAAAACATAGTCGGTTCCTTTTATATGTGCCTCTTCCATAAGCGAACGCACATCTTTGTAGTTTGGATTTATGTTTTCAATTTCTTTTAACTCATCATAAGCAATTCTATAATCTAATTTGTTGTTAGAATTTAATAGGGCAGTGGCGTTTTTATAAATTTGTTTAGAAGCGTTGTTCTTGAAATTTATAATTTGATTATCATAATTTTTTAAATTGAAATTTACTTTTTGACCGTTAACAAATAAAGGGAGTAAAGGTTTAATACGTTCTTGTCTGTCATTTAAACCAATATACATATCATAAATTCGAATATAATTTTCAGGATTATTATCCTTTTTAAGGAATTCAATATCATTTAAATCGCGTTCATTGGCTTTTTTAAATGCTTCTTGTAGCATAATAATAAAATCTGCTTTTCCTTTTTTATTCTTATTAGTTCGTAATTTACTAATGGCATCTGAAATTGCCTGATCGTAATTACCATAGCTAAGTGATTTTTCAATTTTCTTACTTGTACTGCAAGCTAATATTGAAATTACCACAATTGTTGAAAGTAATAATCTTTTCATCTGTTTGATTTTTATAAATTTTAATTATCAGACGAAATTTGCCTTTTAAGTTTTTGATTGTTATCAAGAATAGATAAGGCACATTTCATAGGTTAAATATTTGGTTATTGGTTATATGTTTCAATAGTGATGCCAAAATATAAAAACTACAGATAAAACATTAATAAACCTGATTAAATGATTGTTTCTTTGATTTTTAAGAAAGCAAAAACTTACTTTTTATTATAAACAGGAAGTAGTTTTGTTGAAACTTCTCCAAAACCTATACGAGTACCATCTTTTTCACAATGACCTCGCATAATTACGGTATCGTTATCATTAATAAATTTGCGCTCGCTACCGTCTTTCATTTTAATAGGCTTTTCACCTTTCCATGATAATTCTAACATAGAGCCATATGAATCTGGAGTCGGACCAGAAATAGTACCACTTCCCATTAAATCGCCAGAATTAATAGGGCAACCATTTATAGTATGATGCGCTAATTGTTGCGACATGTTCCAGTACATGTATTTAAAGTTAGATTTACTAACAACGGTTTCTTTAGCACCGCTTGGTTGAATGGCTACTTCTAAATTAATATCATAGCTTTTCTTTCCTTTATATTGTAAATACGGTAATTGTGGTTTAATAGGCTTCGGACCTTCAACTCTAAAAGGCTCAAGAGCATCAAGAGTTACAATCCAAGGCGATACAGAAGATGCAAAGTTTTTAGCTAAAAATGGTCCTAATGGTACATATTCCCATTTTTGAATATCACGAGCGCTCCAATCGTTAAACAATACCAATCCAAAAATGTATTCTTCAGCTTCATCAATAGGAATTGGTTCTCCTAAATCATTAGCATCTGTAGTAACAAAAGCCATTTCTAATTCAAAATCGACTAATTTACTTGGGCCAAAAACGGGTTCGGTAGCATCACTAGGAAGGGTTTGTCCTTGTGGTCTGTGTATTGGAATTCCAGAAGGAATAATAGACGAACTTCTACCATGATAACCAACAGGAATGTGTAACCAGTTTGGTAATAAGGCATTTTCAGGATCTCTAAACATAGTGCCAACATTAGTAGCATGTTCTTTACTTGAATAAAAATCGGTGTAATCACCAACTTGTATAGGTAATTGCATTTCAATTTCATCTAAACGAAATAATACAATCTCTTTATGGCTTTTATTCTGCTTTAAAGTATTGTTGTTACTATCAAAAATATCAGCAATTCTATTTCTTACAGCACGCCAAGTTTTACGGCCATCAGCAATAAAATCGTTTAAAGTATCTTGAAGAAAAATATCATCGGTTAAAGGAATACCATCAAAATATCCTAATTGGTGTAGCGCACCTAAATCTATGGCAGTATCACCAATGCGAGTACCAATAGTAATAATATCATCACGAGTTAAAAATACACCAAAGGGTATATTTTGAATTGGAAAATCGGAGTTTTTATCTACGTGTAACCACGATTTTCTATCTGGATTGTTAGCTGATAATGGCATAACTTTAAGGGTTTAATTTTTATTGAATTAAATTCAAACCTACACATTTTTTTCATTTTATCAGAAAAAAAAGCCTAAAAAATATATTTCTTTCAAACGTTGATAAAATGGTTAAAAACTTAGAAGTAAATAAATGTTTTTTGATGTATTTAAATAATCTATTTGTTATTTTTGCGCCATATTTAACTAGAACTATATTTTATATGCAACGCGACGAACAAATTTTTGAACTTATACAAGCTGAAAAAGAGCGCCAATTACATGGAATTGAATTGATTGCTTCTGAGAATTTTGTAAGCGAACAAGTTATGGAAGCTGCTGGCTCTGTATTAACAAATAAATATGCAGAAGGCTATCCTGGAAAACGCTATTATGGTGGCTGCGAAGTGGTTGATGAGGTAGAGCAAATTGCGATAGATAGAGCAAAAGCATTGTTTGGAGCTGCGTATGTTAACGTACAACCACACTCTGGAAGTCAAGCAAACACAGCAGTTTATCACGCTTGTTTAAAACCAGGTGATAAAATATTAGGATTCGATTTGTCTCACGGAGGGCATTTAACTCACGGATCGCCAGTAAATTTTTCAGGTAAACTTTACAAACCTGTATTTTACGGTGTAGAGCAGGAGACAGGTGTTTTAAACTACGATAAAATACAAGAGATAGCTACAAAGGAGCAGCCAAAATTAATAATTGCAGGTGCTTCGGCTTATTCTCGTGATATCGATTTTAAACGTTTCAGAATTATTGCAGATAGCGTTGGTGCTATTTTAATGGCCGATATATCGCATCCTGCAGGATTAATTGCTAAAGGTATTTTAAACGATCCGCTTCCGCACTGTCATATTGTTACAACAACAACTCATAAAACATTAAGAGGACCAAGAGGTGGTATGATTATGATGGGACAAGATTTTGATAACCCATTTGGTATTACTTTAAAAAATGGAAGTTTGCGTAAAATGTCGTCTTTATTAGATTCTGCGGTTTTTCCAGGAAATCAAGGTGGACCATTAGAACATATTATTGCTGCTAAAGCTATTGCTTTTGGTGAAGCTTTAACCGACGATTTTTTACATTACCAATTACAAGTAAAACAAAATGCAACAGCTTTGGCTGAAGCATTGGTAGCTAAAGATTATAATATTATTTCTGGCGGAACCGATAACCACTGTATGTTAATAGATTTACGTAACAAAAATTTATCTGGTAAAGATGCAGAACAAGCGTTGGTAAAAGCCGATATTACAGTAAACAAAAACATGGTGCCTTTTGATGATAAATCACCATTTGTAACTTCAGGTATTAGAATTGGAGCTGCAGCAATTACAACTAGAGGTTTAAAAGAAGGTGATATGGTAGAGATCGTTAATTTAATTGATGAAGTGATTACTAACTTTGAAGATGAAACTGTTTTAGAAGTTGTTAAAACAAAAGTAAATGCAATGATGGCTGGAAAACCATTATTTGTATAAGCTAAAATAAACCATATTTTAAACAAAAAATCCCGCTTTATTAAGTGGGATTTTTTGTTTTTGAGCGTTACTTAAGGATTGGGTTTTTCGCTACTCAATCTTTTTGCGAAAAAGCAGAAAGGATTTTAAACAGACTGTTCAAGCGCTTACGTAAGAATATTGGTTCGTTTAATAAGTAGTATATGCAAAGTAGGCGATTGCGAACTACAAACTTATCAAGCTGATGGAATTTTGAAGCTGGCTATAGCACTTCAAATTACGATTGTCACGCTAATTTTATATATAGATTGTTGTGTTTTTGTGCTATATGTTTTTATAATGATTTTACCATTTTATAGCATATTTAGTCACAATTAACTTGAAACAATGGTTTTTCATTTATTGTACATTTGACAAGCTTTTTATCGAACTCGGTTAAAGCCGAATAAGAATAGACTATGGACATGTCCTCATAAAATTCTTCAGAATCGCTATATTCCCGACCTTCAACATAGTATTCAGGATCAATAAAGGCATTTTTTTGTTCATTGAACACATGGAACTCATGTATGTCTCGTTGGTTTTCCTCATTCTCAAGATCACCAAATGTATTATATGATGGATTTAGGTAGATAGTATCTCTGTTTGATTCCATATCAATAATTTTTTTTATGAACTCAACATCTTCATCAAATTCGTCTAAAGGGATTCGTTCTATGGAATGATTCTCTTCAAAAAAAAGTGTATCATCTTTAAATTTTGCTATTAAAGGTTGGGCTTCATAATCATTTACTTCAATAAAGTTTGCGACAAAATCGTTATATCCATTAGGGTTTTCTATCGTGATTACTGGATGCTTTGTATTGTTGTCTCCGTATTGAAGAGACATAAATAAAATACTATTCGGAATTGTTTTGAATGTGTACACGTAAGGAAGAGAAAAACAGTTAGCATCTTCATTAAATACGCGCTGCATAATGATTTTTTCTTCTTTTTCCGTCCTTAGTTGGATAAATGTTTCTCCATTTTCAAAACCACTAAAAAAAAATTTTGTATTGCCTTTCAAATCTTTATTGTGCCGTCCAAATAGCTCGAATGTACTCGCTTTAATATTAGGAGAAAATTTACAAATATTTTCTTCTGTAACTTCCCATTTTCCTGTTTGAATACCTCCGAAATAGGTAATGGCATAATTGCCATTTTCTAATACAAATAAATGACTTCCTCCTTCTGGTGATTGGGATCCTAAATTATATAATCCCACTATATCAGGATTGTTTTGAGCATTTGCTAAAGTTGACATAATAATTATAACAAGTAAAAGTTTATTCTTTTTCATTAATGAATTACGGATATCATTAGAGTAAACATTTTTTTATCTAATCTATCTATGGAAATAGTGATTTTTTTTGCATGAAACACAACTCGTGGATATGAAATCGATTTAATGTTTAATATCTAATAGTTAAACGAAGTTATCGTTTTTTTATAACAAAATCAAATTGAGTTTAAAACAAAAAATCCCACATGAAGTGAGATTTTTATTTTCGTATTAACTTTCTTCTTTTTTTAAGGAGAATAGAATGATGTTCGTGTACCAATCGTTATTCATTTAACTAGCAGATGCTCTATCAAAACCAATAGTTTCTCTATAAAGTTGTGGAGATATATCTGCATTTTTTTTAAAAAACCTACTAAAATAATATTCGTCGTTATAACCCAATTCGTATGCAATTTCTTTAATTGTTTTATTGGTTAAGTATAATTCTCTTTTGGCTTCTATAATAATACGTTCTGAAATTAAGTCGGTTAAGGTTTTATTAAAATGAATTCTGGTTAGTCTAGTTAATGCTTTTGGGGTAATTGCTAGCATATTGGCATATTCACTTGCAGAATGTTTTGTTTTGTAATATGTTTCAATGTAGTTTTTTAAATTCTGTAAAATAAAAGGTTCTTCTTTATTATTCGTTTCTTTTTGAATTTCAGTTTGCTGTTCTGCTTTTAATCTTGATGCGGTTATTAAAAATATTTTTAAGTATGAAACTAATAATTCATACTGTGCTATGGCTGGTTTTTTCAGTTCGTCTTTTATTTGTTCTATTATCAGTTTAAAATTATCAGTCGCTTTTTCTTCAACTTTAACCATTGGAGGATTGTAAATATTATTAAATAACACACCATTACAAGCAACTTCATTGTGATGTTTATGAATGCAGAAAAAATCGGGATGAAAATGAATTACCACGCCACTTATTTCTGTTTTAGCACATAGCATAAATGGTTGATAAGGAGAAAAAGACAACAACATATTTTCATTAAAATCATATTCAGAAAAGTCAGCTTTTAGGGTTCCATTGCCTTTTTGTATCCAAATAAGTGAGTAATAATTTAGTCTTTGAATATGATCAAACGGATTTTCTTTTTCTAAATGATATATTTTAAATGCTAGATTACCCGTTTGCGGATTAATGAGTGTGAAGTTGTTATTTTGCACCATGATTTAATAGTTTACTTAAGTTTTCTATCTTTTTCTTCAATTTTTAAATCGTTTATACTCGCATAACGTTTTTGCATGAGTCCATTTTTATTAAATTCCCAAAGCTCATTACCATAGGCTCTGTACCATTGGTCGTTATTATCTTGAAATTCATACTCAAATCTAACAGCCATTCTATTTTCTTTAAAACCCCAAAGCTCTTTTTTTAGTTTATAGTGTTTTTCGTTTTCCCATTTCTTAGTTAAAAAGGTAATAATTTCTTCTCTTCCGTTAATAAATTGTGTGCGGTTTCTCCATTCAGAATCTATGGTGTATGCTTTTGATACCTGTATTGGATCTTTAGAATTCCATGCATCTTCTGCTTTTTGAACTTTTTCAATTGCAGATTCTAAAGTAAATGGAGGAAGCGGATATTTCTTTTCTTGATTCATCTCTAAATTAGTTTAAAAAGTTGAAAATAAAGGAAATATGAGTTTTAATATTTCCTTTATTTGTTTTTAAATGGTTTCAGCTAAAGGGAAATCTACAGGTACTTTAGTGAGGTTGTGTAAATAATTCATAGCTGTTTTATCACTTACCTGAAGTATTATATCCACAAGGTTTTCTTTAGTATATCCTTGAGCAAAAAAGTCCTCTACATTTTCACTATTAGCTTTTCCTCTGTTTCGAGTAATATCGGCTGCCAATTTTACCAATGCATTCAATTTAATATTTTCACTTCTTCCTTTTCTAATATTTAATAATTGTTCATCATTAAATCCATTCATTTTTCCCAATACTAAATGTGCACTTTGGCAATAGATACACTCATTTACCTGACTTACAATAAGGTTTACTGCTTCTTTTTCTTTATTGTTTAAAGAAGTTTTAGCATTTTGATAGTCTAAAAATCGTTTTAAACCATTGTCTGAATATCCTATAGTAGCATAAAGATTCGGTACAAAACCTAATGCTTTGTTTAAATTATCAAAAATCTTTTGATTGGTTTGAGATACTTCAATTTTTGTTGGAACTTTAAATTCCGTTACAGTTACATTTTCCATTTTTATGTTTTTAAAATTGCTTGTCAATATTGACGTTACAAAGTTGATGAAGAATGCAATGGCTTAAAATGGATAATTTTCGTTAATGGATGGATAATTTTCTTGAAGATGATTAAATGAAATAAAACGACTTTATATAGAATCGTTTATGCTTGAATATTGTGATTGTTTAATTCGTAGATACAAAATTGTTTTAATGTTTTTAATCTTCCTCGGGAAATGTAATATGTTGATACGCTCCTAAATCTGGTGTAGCCGTTCTGTTTACGTTTAAAATATCAACTGGTACTTGTGTAGCAAAAGCAGCATTTCCTTTGTTTATAGCCGCCGATTCGTTGCCAATCATTAATTTATTTAGTGAAGTATCAAGGAAATTAGGATTTTCGTTAAAAATGTTTCCTTCAAATTTTGTTGTGTCTTCAAAATTATAATTTGCACCTGTAAACTCGTTGTTGTTATCTTGAAAACGAATTAAGCAGTTGGTAAACTTAAAGTTGAAAACTACGTTTTCATCTTCAAGCTCGTCTAACAAAATTTCAGGATTATCATTTCCGTAGATAATACAGTTGTTAAAATTAGCTTCTGTTAAATCGGCTAGAGTAGCATTGCCTTCTTCATCTAAAATAAAATTATTTAGTAATACTGAAGGAAATTGTCTAAAGCCATTATCCCAATAATTAACTAGCGTACTATGCGTAAAATTATATTTTCCACCAAGCGTTCCTGCAAAGGATACTTGTCCGCTATTATTAATTACTACATTTTCTGCCTTAATAGAAGTGTTTCTTCCTAGAATACCAAAGCTGCCTGAGTTGTATATTTGAGAGTTTGTAATGGTTAGTTTATCGTTAACTTCGTTAGGGTTACCATCACACAAAATACCAGCAATCGCATTTTTTATTGTTGCATAATTTATTGTGTTGTTTACGCTACCATCAAAAAGCCAAATGGTGCCCCATTGCCCAGGAACATCGGAATACTCTGGTTCTAAACGGTCGCTTTCAAAAATAACTTCGTTTTCTAATAAATCTTGATCGGTACTTAAACTACCATTTACATTAAGCGTAGCACCTTCGCCAACTATTAAACCAGAGTTTTCATGAAAATGGATACGAGCACCAGCTTCAATAGTTAATGTTTCGTTATTAGGAACCGCAGCAAAGCCATAGATAACATATGGTTTTTCGTTTGTAAAGGTAAGTTCGCTTGGTAATAATTCGCGACCATTTATATTAGTTTCGTAAAGTTCTCCTCCTACGGTAAGTTGAAGGTTGTCAACAACTTTAGTTGTGTTATCTCTATCAGGGTAAATAAAAACTGCATCTTGAATTAAGCTAACCAACTCTACTTTTTGAAGATTTGTATTGGTATCAAACTCAATTTGATCTGTATTTAAAAATGTACCATCTGCATTTGGAAAATTATTAGTATCTACCGTTGTTTCAATAAAAATATAGATGCTGTCTTTTGCTAAAATTGGAATGTTTTCAAAGGTTTTACCTGCTATACCGTCAACATTTAATCGGTAACTAGAAGCTTCACCGGTACTTAGTTTTATTGAAGGAATAAGGATGTCATTATTACTTCGGTTATATACTTTTAAATTATAGGTGCTAGAGCTTATTTTATTAAATACAGTATCTAAATAAACGGTATCTTTTGAAAACTCAAGACTTCCTGTACTTGGTGAAAAATCAAAATTTTTACGGCATGAACTCCAAAGCATTAAAAATCCTATGGTAAAAACTAAAAATATAAGACGCCTCATTAATGAATAGTTGTATTATTTGTATGAATTATCAAAAATATAACTTTTAAAATTATGAATTAGTATGACGCTTATTAATTTAATGTGTCACAGCATTAAATAATGAGATGTCTCAATCGTACTTCATTTTGACATGATATATATAACATTACAGGAGTAGCCTTTATTAAGGCAGATGTTTCAAATATTCAAGAACGTATTGAAGCGAATGTTTTGGCGTATTTTAAAAAAATTAATGTTAGTTAGTGCGTCATTTCGACGACAGGAGAAATCGTATAAAGAGTTTTATAAAAAAGATTATAAAATGGTCTTTTCTTTGTGTTTATTTTGAGTTGCACCTTTTGGTTAGAATTTTCTCACTAAAAAATCAATGCATACTTGTACGTATTTTTAATAGTTATTAATAGGTGACGTTATTAGAGATATTAAGTTTTGTAATATAACTAATAGCAAAGTTTATAAAGTAACCTTGCCTGCTATTAAATATAAAAGGTAGTAGTTTTTCAATTCTAGAAGTAAAAATAGCTCTGATGCTAAAGTATTACAGCATTTTTAACATAATGTTTCCCTTGCCATAAATCTTTTTCAATAAGTTTTTTATCAATTTTTGCTACTATTTCAAAATTCTTTAAACCATTCCATTTTGGAGCAATTAATAAATGAGCAGGAGATTCGCTAATAAAGCGTTCAATAATAATATCTGGTTTTAAAAGAGCAATAAAATCGGTAACTAAATCAATATACGCTTCCGAAGAATACAAACTAAACATGTCTGGTTTTTCTTTTAATTGAATAGCCATCATGGTATGTTTAACTATTTGTAATTGGTGTAATTTTAAAGTGTTTATTGGCAATTTAGAGAGTTTGATAGCATGATTTAAAATATCGTTTTTGCTTTCTCCAGGCAATCCAATAATCATGTGAGCACCTAAGTGTAATCCTTTGTTTTTTGCTAGTTCATAAGCATCAACAGTTTCTTGAAACGTATGGCAACGATTTACCATTTTTAAGGTGTTATCTAACGTGCTTTCAACACCAAATTCTAAAGAAATGTAGTAGGTTTTAGATAATTCAGATAAAAAATTAATAAGATCTTCATTAATACAATCTGGTCGTGTGCCTATAACTAATCCTATTACTTTTGGATGATTAAGAGCTTCTAGATATAACTTCTTTACTAAATTTATATCGGCATACGTATTAGTATAGGCTTGAAAATAGGCTAAATATTGTTGAGTTTTATATTTTTTTGAAAAAAAAGCAATACCACTATCTAACTGTTCGCTAATACTTTTACTTGGTTTACAATAATTTGGATTGAATGTATTGTTGTTGCAATATGTACAACCACCAACGCCTTTTGTACCATCTCTATTAGGACATGTAAAACCAGTATCTAAAGAAATTTTTTGAACACGTTCAGTAAATTTTTCCTTGATAAAAGAAGCGTAATCATTATAACGTTTGTTATTATTAAATAACATAAAGCAAATACTAATTAGATTTATACAACAAAAGCTAATAATTTAGCTTAACCTCTCTGTCGTTTAAAGGTTGTTCATTTCTAAAATTATTAATAGGCATATTATTTTTTAGTTTCAAAACTTCATCAACCGATAAAATAATTGGTTCTTTAAATATTATCCAATTTACGCCTTCAGTACATGGAGGTGTAGTTAATGAACCGCTATAAGAATAATAGTGTTTTTTATCTAAAAGTAAGCTAGATAAATCTATGTTGTGATGAATGTCTTTTTTAGCACCATTCTTTAGAGGTAAAAAGCTTTCAAAGAATTCGAATAATTGGCTTTCGTTTCCTTCTTCACCTAAAATTCCTAAAACGGTAATTTTTCCCGTTTTACTAAGATGTACTAAATGTATTTCAATAGGATAAATAATTCCGTTTATTTTGTGTTCAGATGGTTCATGAAAATGAATTTGTTTTAAATAATAGATTTCGTTTTTGTAGCTGATAGAATCTCCTTCTTCAAAATCAAATTGTATCGAGTGTCCGTTGTTTTTAACTTCACTAATAAGTGTTGTAGGTGCATATAAAGTTTTTAAATCACCTTTAGTAGCTATTGAATTAGCATCTTTGTTAATAATATTGATGGGTGATTGATGTTTGCCATCACAATCGGAGTTTTTTTCAATTTCAATCCAATGTTCGGGAGATGTTTCGCCAGAATAACTCCAGTGTTTTTCATTTTCGTGTAGAGTATTATTAGAATGAGTTTCTTTTTTACTTTGTTTGCACGATACTAATATTAATAAACCACATGTTAGAAGGATAATTTTATTATTCATATAGATAATATTGAAGATGTTTGTTTATCTTTTTTTGAGATGTCAAAAGTAGTGATTGAAGAGGCTAAGAAAACTGATAAAAGTTAGCTTACCATTTATAATTTAGAAAAAAGATATTGTTTAAATCTGTTGTGTATTTTGATTAAAATTTGTCAATTCGAGTGAATGTTACGATTGCAAATGAGAGATATTAGTATCGAGAATCAAGTTTTTGGCTCAAAAGAAAAGTTCTCGATACAATTTTTTATCGAAAATCACTTGAACTGACATTAAATAATGTGTAATGAGTCAAAATGCACAATGGGTATTGTTTAAGTTTTGATGTTCGGGGATGTACTAATATTTAATAATTATTTTTTCTTCCTAGGTTTACTCGTTTTCGCTAGCGGATTAAAAGCTAAGCATAAATCTAACCAATAGCTTAAATCAGTATCGGTATCAAAACCATCGGGTGTTACAAAAATGTAACCTCGCATTGGGCGTCCTGTAAAATCCATTGGTAAGCATTCGGGTTTGTTAAGTTCGGCTTCATAAACAGATTCTCCAATACGCGCCATGAGTAAGTTATTTCCATACTTTTTGTCAATATGGATGCCACAAAGCATTTTATTGTTAACTTTAAAGCATAAACCACCCATCATTTTTAGTTCTTCAAAATGGATGTGTTTTTCTTTTAGATTTTTTCGGATTCTATCTGCTAAAAATTCATCGTATGCCATATTATTTTTTGAATTTATCAGTTAGTTTCCTTGCTAAATTATAAACAAAATGATTTGTTTTTACATAATAAAATGAAATAAAGCAGACAATAGCTATAAAGATTATTGCTCCTAAAATAGCTTCAGTTGGGGTTAAAGACTGATTTAAAAATCGTTTCAAGCCGTAACCAGTATAACTTCCATAAAGTATAATAAAATGTATAACGTAGATAGATAACGTTTTTTCTCCTATTCTAGTAATAATAGATTGTTTTAAAAACCGTTCAAAAGAATAAAAAATACCAAACAAGATTAGCACATTGCCTAAGCGGGTAAATAGGTAATTATAATCGGCACTTAATTTTAATAATTCAATACCAGTAATTTTATTAAGTTTTAAAAGAAACCACGTAGAACAAAACATAAGTAAAATTCCCATAGTAAAAAATGAGATAATGGTAACTGTTTTAAAGCGATTACGATGCGCATGTCTAAAAAACACTGTAGATATAAAAGCCCCAAATGCAGAATAACCAAGCCAAGGCAAAATAGTGAAAACAGAGCCGTTTATTTTTGTCATGTAATTAGCAATAATTAGTGGTAAATTTTCAATAGCTAAATTTCTATATAACGGCTCAGATAAAAAAGATAGGCAACCTATTGTAAAAAGTACACAAGAAAATAAGTAACTATGTTTTTTTAATAGAATATGTAAACAAACTAAAATAATTAATGAAAGCCCAATGCATTGTAGTACATCAATAACTAAAAAATAAGTATTAAAATAACCGCTTAACCAACTTATTAAATTAATTCTAAGACTATATCCTATTGCAATTAACAGCATACCTCTAAATAAACCTTTTTTTATTCTGGGTTGGTCATTGCCTTTAGCATGAGCACGAAGTAGTAAATATGTAAAAATCAACCCCGAAATAGTAAAAAATACAGGAGCTGTAATACCTCTAAAATATGACCATACAACAAAAACTATACTAGAGTCGTCTTTGTAAATAGGAGCGATAAGAGTGTCAATAAAATGCCCTTGTAGCATCATTAAAATGGCAAATGCTCTTACAGCATCAATAAAATATAAACGGTTGGTGTGCAATACAATTTGGTTTGATGGATATAAAGATACTTTTAAAAATTTAAAATATAAGAATACCTAAATCCAATTCCTGTTTTTTATAGTTATCTATAGGTTTTTTTAAATAGAAAAATAAAATTGTATTTAACATTCAAAATATTATATTAGCGATATTATTGCTGTTTTTGATGTTAAAAATGTAATTTTTTAATACTTTTTTAATGAATTTATCAATCATTAAAAATGTCGAAAATTTGTAATATGTAAGAATTATAAACAACTAAACTAAACAAAGTAAGAAATGACAAAAAACAATGCAAAAGCCTATTGGAAAGAAAATATAAGGTATGTTCTCATACTTTTAGTAATATGGTTTTTAGTGTCTTATGGCGCAGGTATTTTATTTAAAGACACCCTAAATCAAATAAAAATTGGAGGCTTTAAACTCGGGTTTTGGTTTGCACAACAAGGATCTATGTATGTATTTGTAGTACTCATATTTGTATACGTTCGTCTAATGAATAAACTTGATAAAAAATACGGATATGATGAATAGTATATTATTAGCAGAAAGTATTGGTGTTCAAAATTGGACTTATATATTAGTAGGAGTTACGTTTGCAATTTATATTGGAATTGCAATTTGGACTAGAGCAGGGTCTACTAAAGAGTTTTATGTTGCAGGTGGAGGCGTATCTCCTTTAGCAAACGGTATGGCAACGGCTGCCGATTGGATGAGTGCAGCTTCTTTTATATCTATGGCAGGAATTATTTCCTTTGCAGGGTATGATGGTGCTGTATATTTAATGGGATGGACAGGAGGATATGTGCTTCTTGCATTATTATTAGCCCCTTACTTAAGAAAGTTTGGAAAATTTACGGTTCCCGATTTTATTGGAGATCGTTATTACTCTAATACAGCGCGTTTTGTGGGTGTTATTTGTGCTCTTTTAGTATCATTTACCTATGTAGCAGGACAAATGCGAGGTGTTGGTTTGGTATTTTCTCGCTTTTTAGAAGTAGATATCAATACAGGTGTTATTATAGGAATGCTTATTGTCTTATTTTATGCGGTGCTTGGAGGTATGAAAGGTATCACATATACACAAGTAGCACAGTATTGTGTGCTAATTTTTGCTTTTATGGTACCTGCTATTTTTATATCTATTCAAATGACAGGTAACCCGATTCCGCAATTAGGGTTTGGTGGTACATTAGCCGATGGATCAGGGACTTATTTACTTGATAAATTAGATGGGTTGAGTGCCGATCTTGGTTTTGCTGAATATACTGAAGGTTCAAAGTCAATGATAGATGTATTTGCTATTACATTAGCATTAATGGTTGGTACAGCAGGATTACCGCATGTTATAGTGCGTTTCTTTACAGTTAAGCGTGTAAAAGATGCTAGGAAATCAGCAGGATTAGCTTTATTATTAATAGCAATATTATATACTACAGCACCTGCAGTTTCAGTTTTTGCGAGAACCAATTTAATTGAAACAGTTTCAAATAAGCCTTATGCTGCAATGCCAGAGTGGTTTAAAAAATGGGAGTTGACTGGTTTGATTCATTTTGATGATAAGAATAAAGATGGGAACATTCAATATTTGGCAGATAAGTCTAAAAATGAATTAGTAGTAGACAACGATATTATGGTTTTGGCGAATCCTGAAATTGCAAGATTACCTAATTGGGTAATTGCTTTAGTTGCAGCAGGATCATTAGCTGCTGCTTTATCAACAGCAGCTGGGTTATTATTAGTTATTTCATCGTCAGTATCTCATGATTTAATTAAGAAAATGGTGAATCCTAATATTTCTGAAAAAGGAGAATTAGTGGCAGCTCGTTTATCTGCTGTTATAGCTGTTGTTGTGGCTGGATATTTCGGAATTAATCCTCCAGGATTTGTAGCAGCGACAGTTGCTTTAGCGTTTGGTTTAGCCGCAGCATCTTTTTTTCCAGCCATTATTTTGGGTATTTTTTATAAAAAGATGAATAAAGAAGGTGCTATTGCAGGAATGGTAGTTGGTATTACATCCATGTTATTATATATGGTTAAATATAGATTAGGTTGGTTTGATGATGTTTTACCAGATAAAAGCGAATGGTGGTTTGGAATTTCTCCAGAAGGTTTTGGTACGGTTGCCATGATTTTAAATTTCGTAGTATCTATTGTTATAATGAAATTTACACCACATCCGCCACAAGATGTTCAAGAAATAGTAGAAAAAATAAGAATACCAAGTGGGGCAGGAGAAGCAACACATTAATAATGGAATATAGTAAAATATAATATTTAAATAGCAGCATGAGTAATTATCATATTAAACACTTAGAAGAGTATTATCAAGTATATAGAAAATCGATAAGAGAACCTGAAAATTTTTGGGAAGAAGTAGCCGAAGAACATTTTATGTGGCGAAAAAAATGGGACAATGTATTAAGTTGGGATTTTAATAAGCCTGAAGTTAAATGGTTTGAAGGAGCTCAATTAAATATTACAGAGAATTGTATAGATAGGCATTTAGCTACTAGGGCAGATAAAACAGCCATTTTATTTGAGCCTAACAATCCTAGCGATTCAGCTGAACATATTTCTTATAAACAATTATACGAACGTGTTAACCAGTTTGCAAATGTTTTAAAAGAACAGGGTATAAAAAAAGGAGATCGTGTTTGTATTTATTTACCAATGATTCCTGAATTGGCCATTTCGGTTTTAGCTTGTGCTAGAATTGGTGCCATACATTCTGTTGTTTTTGCTGGTTTTTCAGCAACAGCTTTATCAACTAGAATTAATGATTCAGATTGTAAAATGGTTATTACTAGTGATGGTTCATATCGTGGAGAGAAAACAATTGATTTAAAAGGTATTGTAGATGAAGCTTTAGAAAGTTGTGATGGTGTTGAATCTGTTTTGGTAGCAAAAAGAATTAACTCAGAAATAGATATGAAAACAGGTCGCGACCAATGGTTGCAGCCACTTTTAGATAAAGCTTCTACAGAGTGCGAAGCAGAAACAATGAATGCAGAAGATCCGTTGTTTATTTTGTACACTTCTGGTTCTACAGGAAAGCCTAAAGGAATGGTTCATACAACAGGAGGTTATATGGTTTATACAGCATATACTTTTAAAAATGTATTTCAGTATAGAGAAAACGATGTGTATTGGTGTACTGCCGATATTGGTTGGATTACAGGGCATAGTTATATTGTTTATGGCCCTCTAGCAAATGGGGCTACAACCGTAATGTTTGAAGGTGTACCAAGTTACCCTGATTTCGGACGTTTTTGGGAAGTTGTAGAAAAACATAAAGTGAATCAGTTTTACACAGCACCAACAGCCATTAGAGCCTTAGCAAAACAGGGTATGGAATTGGTTGATAAATATGATTTAACATCTCTTAAAGTTTTAGGCTCAGTAGGAGAACCTATTAATGAGGAAGCTTGGCATTGGTATAATGATAATATAGGAAAAAAGAAAAGCCCTATTGTAGATACTTGGTGGCAAACCGAAACAGGAGGTATTATGATAAGTCCTATTCCGTTTGTAACACCTACAAAACCAACCTATGCAACTTTACCTTTTATAGGCATTCAGCCAGCCTTAATGGATGAAAATGGCAAAGAATTAAAAGGAAACCAAGTAGATGGTCGTTTATGTATTAAATTCCCTTGGCCAAGTATGGCGCGAACCATTTGGGGAAATCATCAACGCTATAAGGAAACTTATTTCTCGGCATATGAAAATAAATATTTCACAGGAGATGGTGCGTTAAGAGATGAGGTTGGATATTACAGAATTACAGGTCGTGTAGATGATGTTATTATTGTTTCTGGACATAATTTAGGTACAGCTCCAATTGAAGATGCTATTAACGAGCATCCAGCAGTTGCAGAATCTGCTATTGTTGGTTTTCCACATGATATTAAAGGAAATGCATTGTATGGTTATGTTATTTTAAAAGATGTAGGAGAAACTAGAGATCATACTAATTTACGAAATGAGATTAATCAAATTATTACAGAGCATATTGGTCCAATAGCTAAATTAGATAAAATTCAGTTTACTAGTGGTTTGCCAAAAACACGTTCTGGAAAAATAATGCGACGTATTTTACGTAAAATAGCTTGTAAAGATTTTAGTAATTTAGGAGATACTAGTACACTTTTAAATCCAGAAGTGGTTCAAGATATAATTGATAATGTAAAATAAAATAAGTTATTTATTAATGAAAAGCGCAATCATTTTGATTGTGCTTTTTTTTACTATCTATTCAATAAATATCCCCAATTTAAATGCTTGCGTTTATCTAATCGCGATAAAATTTTTAAAAAAACTAATGCCGTAATAAGCGCATCACCTGTTGCTGTATGCCTATCTACTGTAGGTACTTTAAGCTCTTTACATAAATAGTCTAAAGTATAAGGTTTTGTGTTGTCTTGATAAATAATATGTAATGATTTTCTATATAAAACACCTGTATCTATAAACTTGTTTTTTAATTTGCCTAAACCATGTCTTAAAAGCATTTCATTTATCATTCCTTTATCAAAACTAGCATGATGTGCAATTAAAACATCATTTTTTATATATTTTAAAAAGGTTTTTATGGCTTCTAATTCACATACTTTTTCAAGATTTCCGTTTTTCATTAAACCGTGAATTTTAACAGTTTCAGCTTTAAAAACATCTTGTTCTAAATAAAGTTCTAAGCTTTTATTTACTTCAATGGTTTTTCCTAAAAATGATACGGCTCCAATAGATAAAATTCTATCTTCTTTTTTATCAAAACCTGTTGTTTCGGTGTCAAACGCAATAAAGCGAGATGTATTAATTTGGTTTTTGTTTTTGTTTTTAAAATAACTAAGATATTCTATCCAAAAATCTGGATATTCTTTTTGTTTTTTAAAAGGCCATTTAAAACTCATATTACATAAAGTTTTTTAAATCGAATCGTAATTTTAAGGTTTCTTGAATTTCACTTATGGGTTTAAAACAGCGCTTTAATTTTAATTGTTCTTCTTTAGTTAAGGTCTCTATTTTTATAAATTTCCCTGAATTATTATGAAGTAAACCTTGTTTGGTTTTAAATTTAGATAAAGCTTTAAAAGCATAAGAGCAGGATTCGTAAAGTTCTTTATTGTTAGGTTCTAGTTCTGCTAACTTTTCATAACGTAGCGATGTGTTATTAATACCTTTTACTTTTTTACTCAATATAAGTAGTCTTGCTGCATCTATTAATGGCATTAGGGCTCTACTTTTTATATTGAAAAGATCTTTTTCTTCATCGTTTTTTTCAAAAACAAATCGCTTAAACAACCCCAGAGGAGAAGGGTTTTTAAGTGCATCTCTCCCTAAGAATTTAAAAAATAAAGCGGTTTCATCTAGCGCACTATAAATAGAATCTGATAGGTCTTCAATTAAACTTTTATCTCCATAAACACTGTTAAAGTCGAAAAAAATGGAGGATAGCAATATGGCTTTATCATCAGGATTTAAAATCCAACCACTAAATTGCGATTTCCATTCTGAAATAGATTTACACCATTCTTTGTTACTTGCCATCATATCGGCTTCGCAGTATTCAAAACCTATTTTATTTAAAGATTTAGTAACGAGTTTTGCTAATTCTAGAAAATAGTTCTGAGTTTCTTCGTATTTATCTTCAGTTACATCTTGAAATACAATAGCGTTATCTTGGTCTGTAAAAAGTAATTGTTCTTTTCTACCTTGGCTACCAATTGCCATCCATGAAAACGGAACAGGAGGTGGAGTAGGCATTTTTTTTAAAGCTATTTCTATAGCACGCACAGTAACAGCATCATTAATTTGTGAAATTAATTTAACAATATGCGACAAAGGAATGTTTTGTTCTAAATAACTTTTAATTAAATTATTAGCTTTTAATCTGGCAGCTCTAAGTTTTTTAGTGCGTTTAGCTCGTTTTATTTCTTTTAGTATAACCGACGGATTATTACCTAATGTAACTAATACATCATGGTGTGTTAAAACACCAATAAGTTTAGAGTTTACGGTACCATCTTTTGTTATACACAAATGACCAATACTATGCTTAATCATTTGAAGTTGTCCATCGGCTACTGTTATATTTTTTTTACTTGTAAATACAGGTGTATTCATAATATTGCTAACCGATGTTTCAATAGGGAATAAGCCAGTAGCAATTTTGTTTTTTATATCACTATTTGTAATAATTCCTACTGGATTTTTATTATCATCAACAACAATAATACAGCCAATTTTATTAGCACTCATTTTAATGGCAGCTTCTTTTAAAGTTGAATCAATTTTACATGTAATAGGTTTCTTTGTATAATTAGCCGTTTGGAAATTTACAATGTCTTGAGAATTGTTAGGTAAATAATCACCAAATATTTTACCTGTTTCTTCTGCAGTATAAGGGTCGTATGAGTTTGTTGCAAAAGCCGTAATTAAAAATTTGTAAACCTTAGCATTATTATTTGTTACTGTTTCAAATGTATTAATAGGAATGGCGTAAACAATAGATTCTTCATTTGCCGTAGCGGTTAGTTTATAATCTTCTTTAGCTATAAGTGGTCTTACTCCAAATACATCACCTGCATCGCTTATGTTTATAATTTCTTGGGTGTTATTTGTTGTTGTATGCAACAACGAAACGCCTCCATTTCTAACCATATAAAAATGTTCGTTAAAATTATCGCCTTTTTTAAATAGTGTGTCACCTTTTTCTAAATAAATAATAGAAACTTGAGAAGAAATTTTAAGTAAATCTTCAAGTTTTAAAAGATTAAAAGGTGGATAGTTTTTTAAAAAATCATTAACGCGTTCTGCAATGGAGTTTTTCATATGTTAATAATTATTGTTTTTACTGGTTACATGTAACATTTATTAAATCGTTTTAAAATCTAGAAGAATTCTCCTTTAAGAATCTCGCCAGCTCCAATTGCTAGTATTTTCATGGTATTTTATTTAGTTGCTATTGAGAATGTAAATTTAATAAATACGGCGATTATAATTGTTCTATATTTAACTTCTTTAAGTGAAGCAATTACTTGAAGCAAGAATTTTTAGTTTATATCATTATTAATTAGAAAATATTTGTCCTCTATGAGGTTTTAAGGCATCGCGTATAGGTTTCATTTCATTTTCATTTACAACCATAAAAGCAATACTATGTAATTCTGTAAGTTGTTTAAAACCAGTAATATTTAATTCGGTTTTTTGAATTGAGATGTATTCTTTTAAATGAATTTCGTGGTGTTTGGCAATTTTTAGAGAATCAGGACCGCGAAAATCCCAAATAAGTTTTAATTGTCTCATTATTTTTATGAAAATTAAGAAATCAAATATACTTAAAAAAGGGAAATAATTTTGTTTTTAAAGCGTTTGTTAAAGCATCTTGTATTATAGGTTAATATTAGTATTTTTGTCAAAACCATAAAACTAAAATTTTATATGAAGCTAAAGTCTCTTTCTTTATTTTTGTTTATTCTTTTTATTTCTAAAGTTAATGCGCAGTCTACACAAAATGATGTGCTTTTTTCAGTAGGAGATGAATCTGTTTATGCATCAGAGTTTATAAGAGTTTACAATAAGAATTTAGATTTGGTTCAGGATGAGTCTCAAAAAGATGTTGATGAGTATTTAAAGCTTTTTACGAATTATAAGCTAAAGTTAAAGGAGGCAAGAGCTTTAGAGTTTGATAAAAAACCATCTTATATTAGAGAGTTATCAAATTATAAAAAACAATTAGCTGAAAATTTTGTTACAGATACTAAGGTAACAGAAGCTTTAATAGAAGAAGCTTATCAAAGAATTTTATATGATATAAAAGCTAATCATATTTTAATAAAAATTGATGGAAATGCAAGTCCAGAAGATACTTTGGTTGCTTATAATAAAATTTTGAAATTACGAGATAGAGCTTTAAAAGAAGGCTTTGATATTGTTAGAAAGGAAGTTCATAACGGAAAAACTGTTTATGGTGAAGAGTTAGGGTATTTCTCAGGGTTTAAAATGGTTTATAAGTTTGAAACAGCTGCATTTAACACTCCAGTTGGAGAGATATCACAACCTTTTAGAACAAGGTTTGGTTATCATATTGTAAATGTATTAGATAAAAGAAAATCTCGTGGAGAGCGAACAGTTGCACATATTATGGTTGTACAAAAAGAAGGAGATTCTTTAGCTGAAAAACCAGAGAATAGAATTCAAGATATTTATAAAAAGCTACAGCAAGGCGAAGATTTTGAAGCCTTAGCAAAACAGTTTTCAGATGATAAAGCTACGGCTCAAAAAGGAGGAATACTATCTTCTTTTTCAAGTGGTCAAATTGGTGTGCAAGAGTTTGAAGATAAAGCTTTTGCTTTAAAAAATGAAGGTGATATTTCTGAGCCATTTAAAACTAAATTTGGCTGGCATATTATTAAACTTTATAATAAAAAGCTTATACCTTCATTTGAAGTTATAAAACCAGAACTTGAACAAAAAGTAAAACGAGATAGTAGAGCTAAATTAATAGATGAAGCATTATATAATTCACTTAAAGAAAAATATAATGTTTCAACAGAGCAACCAGCATTAAAATATTTTGTTTCTATTTTAAACGATGATTATTTAAAAAGAACATGGACGCTTCCAAATGATTTTAAAGGAAAGACACCTTTAGTTAAGATTGGAGATAAACAATTTACTTATAATGATTTTGGAGCCTTTTTATTAAGAAAACAACGCGATGTAGATGCTAAATCTACTCTTAAAGCTATTGTTTTAAAGCAATATGAGGCATTTTTAAATGAAAACTTAGTTAAATATCAAGAAGATAATTTAGAAAATGAAAATGAAGAATTTGCATATATAGTAGAGGAGTACAGAGATGGTTTATTATTATTTGATTTAATGGAAAATACTATTTGGAATACTGCTAAAACAGATACTATTGAAATTAAAGAATATTATAATAATCATAAAAGTAACTACACGTTACCTAAAAGAGTTGATGCTGTAGTTGCGTCTTCAACAAAACAAAAAACACTTAAAAAAGTTTCTAAATTATTAGAAGAAGGAATGGCTTTAGATCAGATAAAATCTTTAGTAAATAGTAATGAAAAAGTAGAAGTTATTTTTACTAGCGATATTATGGATGCTACTCATCAAGCGCTTCCTAAAGAATTTTTGTTTAAAAAAGGTATTTCAAAAATATATAAACATAATGATGCTTTTGTGGTTGTTCAAGTAAAAGAAATATTACCCGAAACACAAAAAACGTTTGATGAAGCAAAAGGTACCGTTATTTCAGATTATCAAATATATAAAGAGGAAAAATGGTTAAAAAAATTAGCAGAAAAATATAAAGTAGTTATAAATCAAGAAACATTAAAGAAAGTTAAATCTCAAATACAAAATTAATAAGTGCGATTAAAATCCCTCATATTTTTATTATTCATTATTGTTACGTCTTGCGAGTTTTTTAAAAAAACGGATGAGCGTATTCCAATAGCCCGAGTTAATAATGTCTATTTATATCAAGACGATATAAAAGATTTAGTTTCTGAAGGCACATCGATACAAGATAGTACACTTTTGGTTCAGAATTTTATTAAGAAATGGGCAACTCGACAGCTGTTTTTTGATGGAGCGTTACTAAACTTAAGTGAAGAGAAGCAGCAAACTTTTAATAAACTAGTAGATCAATATAAAAATGATTTGTATACCAAAGCTTATATTGATGCTTTGGTAAGAAGAAGTATAGATACTATTGTTAGTATACAAGAGGCTGAAGATTACTATAATAATAACAAAGAAGCTTTTAAATTAAACGAGGAGCTTATTAAATTTCGTTACATAAATGTAGATGAAAATATTATAGACTTTAAGAATATAGAAAAGAAGTTTGAAACGTTTAATGAAGAAGATAAAAAGGAATTAGATTCTATAGCTATTCAGTTTAAATCTTACTCTTTAAACGATTCAATTTGGATACGTGTTAATCAGGTCATTGATAAAATACCTGCTTTAAACACTGAAAACAAAGATGAACTGTTAAAAAAATCTAATTTTGTACAACTCAAAGATTCATTAGGAGTATATTTGATGAAAATTAATGATGTTTTATTACGAAATGATACGGCTCCGCTAGAGTATGTGATGCCTACTATTAACCAAATCGTCATTAATAAGAGAAAGCTAGAACTTATTAGAAAATTAGAAAAAGATATCACAAAGGATGCTATTAAAAATAAACAATTTGAAATTTACAATTAATTTGAAAAACCTATTACTATTAAGCATATCATTACTAGTTGTAAATGTTATGTCTGCTCAGGAAGTTATACAAGAAGCAAAAGACGTTAAAACAGATACGTTAAGCGTTGTTAATGATAAACCTGTAGATTCTTTATCTGCTGTTGTTAATGCCAAAATAGTAGATTCAGTTAGAACATTTAAAGCTATTAAAGTAGATGGTGTTGCGGCTGTTGTAGGAGATTATATAGTTTTGAATTCTGATGTAGAGAAAAACAGATTGCAATTAGAAGCTAGTGGATATGACGCAAAAGATATTACTGATTGCGAATTATTTGGAAAGCTTCTAGAAGATAAATTATATGCACATCACGCTATTCAAGATAGCATACCTGTTTCCGATGCTGAAATTCGTCAAAATGTTGATTACCAAATTCAACAGTTTTTACAGCAGGTTAATGGTTCTATGGAAAAACTTTTGAAAATTTATAATAAAGAAGATGAAAAAAGTTTTAGAGAGGAAATGTTCGAAATAAATAAAAGCAATCAGTTAGCTCAAAAAATGCAAGCTAAAATTGTTGAAGAAGTAGAAGTGACACCAGAAGAGGTAAGAGCATTTTTTAATAAAATACCAAAAGATGAAAGACCTAGATTTGGAACAGAACTTAAGGTTGCTCAAATAGTCGCAGAACCAAAAGTATCAGATGAAGAAAAGCAAAAAATAATAGATAAACTAAAAGGTTTTAAAAAGGATGTAGTTGAAAACGGTGCTAGTTTTCGTTCTAAAGTTGTTTTGTATGGTGAAGATCCTGGTTTAAAGCAATCGGGTTATCATTATATCTTAGATAGAAAAAAACCAAAAATGGTTAAAGAGTTTAGACAGGTAGCCTTTTCACTTCAAGAAGGCGAAGTGTCTGATCCTTTTGAAACAGAATATGGCTTTCATATTATTCATTTAGAAAAAATATTAGGACAGCAATATGTTGTTAGTCATGTGCTTATGATGCCAAAAGTTTCTATAGAAGCTGAGAAAGAAGCAAAAGAACGTCTTAATAAAATAAGAGAGCGTATTATAAGTGGCGATATTACTTTTGCTGATGCAGCTAGAGAGGCTAGTGATGAAAAAGAAACTAAAGGAGATGGTGGTCAATTAATAAACCCAAAAACACAAGATTATAATTTTGAATTAACAAAAATGGAACCTGAATTATATTCACAAATTCAAAATTTAAAAGATGGAGAGGTTAGTCTTGTTCAAACGGAACAGGATAAAACTGGAAACAAAAAGTATAAGATTTTAATGGTAACTGATAGAATAGATGAACACGAAGCAGATTATGCACGTGATTATTTAAAAATTAAAGAGTTAGCATTGCAAGAAAAAAGAATTAAGGCTATTGAAGAGTGGCAAAAGGAAAAAATATTAGATACTTATATTAAAGTAAGTGGAGAATATAGAGACTGCAAATTTTCTAGTAACTGGTTAAAAAAGTAATAAGTATGTCTGATGTAGTTGCCATAGAAAGTTTTGTTAAACAGTATAAAGATTTAAAAACCGAAATAGCAAAAGTTATTGTAGGTCAAGATGAGGTCGTAAATCAAATATTAATTTCTATATTTTCAGGTGGTCATTCATTACTTATAGGTGTGCCAGGTTTAGCAAAAACGTTGATGGTTAATACTATTGCGCAAGCTTTAGGTTTAGATTTTAAGCGCATTCAGTTTACACCAGATTTAATGCCTAGTGATATCTTAGGAAGTGAGATTTTAGATGAAGACCGTCATTTTAAATTTATAAAAGGTCCAATTTTTGCAAATATTATTTTGGCCGATGAGATTAATAGAACGCCTCCAAAAACTCAAGCAGCTTTACTTGAAGCTATGCAAGAAAGGTCTGTAACTGTTGCAGGACATCATTATAAATTAGAATTACCATATTTTGTTTTAGCAACACAAAACCCTATTGAGCAAGAAGGAACTTATCCGTTACCAGAAGCACAGTTAGATCGTTTTATGTTTGCTATTAATTTAGATTATCCTTCGTTTGAGGAAGAAGTACAAGTTGTTAAGTCAACAACAAATGATGCTCCAACTAAAGTAAACGCTTTATTTAATGCACAACAAATTGTCGATTTTCAGCATTTAATTCGTCGTATACCAGTCGCCGATAATGTTATTGAATACGCAGTTGCTATGGTTGGTAAAACAAGACCAAATAGCGATGCAGCTCCAGACTTAGTTAAAACATATATTGATTGGGGCGCAGGACCAAGAGCATCTCAAAACTTAATTTTGGCAGCCAAAACTCATGCTGCAATTCATGGTAAATTTTCACCAGATATTGAAGATGTTCAGGCAGTTTCACAAAGTATATTAAGGCACAGAATTATTAAAAACTATAAAGCAGAAGCTGAAGGAATTTCAGAAGAAGTTATTATTAAAAGTTTATTTTAAATAGATTCTACTTTAAAATATTTTTTGTTACTAAATAAAAAAGTTAATAATAAATTAAATAGATTAGCAATTAATTCTTAATTTTTGTTCTAAGTATCTTGTTAAATTCTCATTTTTTGTATTAAAATGGTAAAAAATGATTAGTCATTTTATTTTTTAATACCACTATAATAATTTCATATAGAACCTTACCCTATTCTTTTTAATATTTTTAAATCTTTGCATTAATTTTGTATTTTGCGTCGCTTTTTAAAATTTATTTTTGAAGCATTTTTTGATTAGTTTAACTAAAAAATCTAATTATAGATTTTGTTTTTAATACGTATAAATACTTAGTGATTAAAAGCAATTTAATATTGAAATATTTCATACATGAACAGCTATAAAGATTACATTAAGGAGATCGAAGAACGAAAAGCTCAAGGTCTAAACCCAAAGCCAATAGATGGTGGCGATTTATTAAGAGAAATTATCGCACAGATTAAAGATACTTCCAACCCATATAGAGAAGACTCTTTAAAGTTTTTTATTTATAATACGTTACCAGGAACAACAAGTGCTGCAGGTGTAAAGGCTAAATTTTTAAAAGAGATTGTTCTAGGAGAATCTGTTGTAGCAGAAATAACACCAGCTTTTGCATTAGAACAATTATCTCATATGAAAGGAGGGCCTTCTATAGAAGTGTTACTTGATTTAGTTTTAGGAGATGATGTAGCAATTGCTAAAGAAGCAGCTAAGGTTTTAAAAACACAAGTGTTTTTATACGAAGCAGATATAGAACGTTTAGAAAAAGCTTTTAATAACGGAAGTGAAATAGCTAAAGATATTATTGAGAGTTATGCTCAAGCAGAATTTTTTACAAAATTACCTGACGTAGAAGAAGAAATTGAAGTTGTTACTTTTATAGCAGGAGTAGGAGATATTTCAACAGATTTATTGTCTCCAGGTGGCGATGCACATTCTAGATCAGATAGAGAGTTACATGGTCAGTGTATATTTGAACACAATAAAGAGATGCAAAAAGAGCTTTTAGCATTAAAAGAAAAACACCCAGATAAGCGTGTTATGCTAATTGCAGAAAAAGGAACTATGGGTGTTGGTTCTTCAAGAATGTCTGGTGTTAATAATGTGGCTTTATGGACAGGTATACCTGGTAGTCCTTATGTACCATTTATTAATATTGCTCCAGTAATTGCAGGAACAAATGGAATTTCACCAATTTTCTTAACGACTGTAGGAGTAACAGGAGGTATAGGTATAGATCTTAAAAACTGGGTGAAACAAAAAGATGCAGATGGTAATACTATTTTTGATGCCGATGGAGAGCCCGTTTTAGAACAAACATATTCTGTAGAAACAGGTACTGTTCTTACAATAAATACAAAAACTAAAAAATTATATAACGGAGACAAGGAGTTGAAAGATATTTCTGCAGCATTAACACCACAAAAAATGGAGTTTATTAAAGCAGGTGGATCTTACGCTGTTGTTTTTGGTAAAAAATTACAAACTATTGCTGCTAGAATTTTAGGAATTGAAATTCCTCAAGTGTATGCTAATTCGAAAGAAATTTCTATTGAAGGACAAGGTTTAACAGCTGTAGAAAAAATATTCAATAAAAATGCAGTAGGAAATACTCCAGGGAAAACACTACATGCAGGTTCTGATGTTAGAGTTGAGGTAAACATTGTAGGTTCTCAGGATACTACAGGTTTAATGACTTCTCAGGAATTAGAAATGATGGCAGCTAAGGTAATTTCTCCAATTGTTGATGGTGCATACCAATCTGGATGTCATACTGCTTCAGTTTGGGATAATAAATCTAAAGCAAACATTCCGAGATTAATGAAGTTTATGAATGACTTCGGATTAATTACAGCACGAGATCCAAAAGGCAAATACCACGCTATGACCGATGTTATTCATAAAGTATTGAATGATATTACCGTTGGTGATTGGGATATTATTATTGGTGGCGATTCGCACACTCGTATGTCTAAAGGAGTTGCTTTTGGAGCAGATTCAGGTACTGTTGCTTTAGCATTAGCAACTGGTGAGGCTACAATGCCAATTCCAGAATCAGTTAAAGTAACTTTTAAAGGAAATATGAAAAGTTATATGGACTTCCGTGATGTGGTTCATGCAACGCAACAACAAATGTTAAAACAGTTTGGTGGAGAAAACGTGTTCCAAGGTAGAATTATAGAGGTTCATATTGGTACATTAACATCAGATCAAGCATTTACTTTTACAGATTGGACTGCAGAAATGAAAGCGAAAGCTTCTATTTGTATTTCTGAAGATGAAACTTTAATAGAGTCATTAGAAATTTCTAGAGATCGTATTCAAATTATGATTGACAAAGGAATGGATAACGAAAAGCAAGTTCTTAAAGGATTAATAGATAAAGCAAATACTAGAATAGAAGAATTAAAGTCTGGAGAAAAACCAGCTTTAAAACCAGATGCTAATGCTAAATATTATGCAGACGTTGTTATTGATTTAGATGAGATTGCTGAACCAATGATTGCCGATCCAGATGTAAATAATGAAGATGTCTCTAAACGTTATACGCATGATACTATTAGACCATTATCTTATTATGGTGGTACTAAAAAAGTTGATTTAGGTTTCGTTGGATCTTGTATGGTTCATAAAGGCGACATGAAAATATTAGCTCAAATATTAAAGAATATTGAGGCTCAACAAGGGAAAGTTGAATTTAAAGCCCCTCTAGTAGTTGCTCCTCCAACTTATAATATTGTTGATGAGTTAAAGGCTGAAGGTGATTGGGAAGTACTTCAAAAGTATTCTGGTTTCGAATTTGATGATAGTGCACCAAAAGGTTTAGCACGTACAAAGTATGAAAATATGTTATACTTAGAGCGTCCAGGATGTAACTTATGTATGGGTAATCAAGAAAAAGCAGAACCAGGAGATACAGTAATGGCTACATCTACGCGTTTATTCCAAGGACGAGTAGTAAAAGATTCAGGTGATAAAAAAGGAGAATCTTTATTATCATCTACTCCAGTAGTAGTCTTATCTACTATTTTAGGAAGAACACCTACTATGGAAGAATATGAAACGGCTGTTGATGGCATTGTATTAACAAAATTTAAGCCATCACAAAAACAATTAGTAATGTAACTATTGTTATTTATAATATTTTTTTAAGTCCGAGTTTTACACTCGGACTTTTTTATTTAATACGCCCGAAGGTTACAGGATGTAACTGAACAATCCTGTTTCTGTTTTTAGTTGGTTCACTTATTTTGTATCTTACGTCCAATTAATATAAAATTATAATATATGGCATTTGATATTGACATGATTAAAGGTGTTTACACTAAAATGGCAGAACGCGTTGATAAAGCTCGAGAAATTGTAGGGAAACCATTAACCCTTTCTGAAAAAATATTATATAATCACCTATGGGATGGAACTCCAACAAAAGCATTTAAACGAGGTAAAGATTATGTAGATTTTGCTCCAGATAGAATAGCATGTCAAGACGCAACAGCTCAAATGGCTTTATTGCAATTTATGCAAGCAGGTAAAACTAAAGTAGCAGTTCCAACCACGGTTCATTGCGATCATTTAATTCAAGCTAAAGATGGAGCTGCAGCCGATTTAAAAAATGCAAACACTGTAAGTAGTGAAGTTTTTAATTTTTTAGAGTCCGTTTCAAATAAATACGGAATTGGTTTCTGGAAACCAGGAGCAGGTATCATTCACCAGGTAGTATTAGAAAACTATGCCTTTCCAGGAGGTATGATGATTGGTACCGATTCGCATACCGTAAATGCTGGCGGTTTAGGTATGGTAGCTATTGGAGTTGGAGGAGCTGATGCAGTAGATGTTATGGCTGGTATGGCTTGGGAATTAAAATTTCCTAAATTAATAGGTGTTAAGTTAACAGGTAAATTATCTGGATGGACAGCACCTAAAGATGTGATTTTAAAAGTAGCCGAAATTCTTACTGTAAAAGGAGGAACGGGAGCTATTGTTGAATATTTTGGAGAAGGAGCAACATCAATGTCTTGTACAGGTAAGGGTACTATTTGTAATATGGGGGCTGAAATTGGAGCAACTACGTCTACATTTGGTTATGATGCTTCTATGGAACGTTATTTACGATCTACTGATAGAGCCAATGTTGCAGATGCTGCTAATACTGTGAAAGAATACTTAACAGGTGATCCTGAAGTCTATGTTAACCCAGAAAACTATTTTGATGAGGTTATTGAAATTAATTTATCAGAGTTAACACCGTTACTAAACGGACCTTTTACGCCAGATTTATCTACTCCTGTTGGAAGTGAAATGAATGAGAAAGCAAAAGCTAACGATTGGCCACTTGTAGTAGAATGGGGTTTAATAGGTTCTTGTACAAATTCATCTTATGAAGATTTATCTCGTGCGTCTTCTATAGCACAACAAGCTCTAGATAAAGGTTTGAAAATGAAATCAGAATTAGGTATTAATCCAGGTTCTGAGCAAGTACGTTATACAGCAGATCGTGATGGTATTCTTCAAGTTTTCGAAAAATTAAACGCTAAACTTTTTACCAATGCTTGCGGACCATGTATAGGACAATGGGCAAGGTATAGTGATCCTAAAAATGCACCAAAAAATAGTATTGTACATTCTTTTAATAGAAACTTTGCGAAGCGTGCCGATGGAAATCCAAATACACATGCCTTTGTAGCATCTCCTGAAATTACTGCAGCTATTGCTATTGCTGGACGTTTAGATTTTAACCCAATGACCGATAAACTGATTAACGAGAATGAGGAAGAAGTTATGTTTGATGAACCAACAGGATGGGAATTACCACCAAAAGGTTTTGAAGTTAAAGATAATGGTTATTTAGCACCAGAAGCCGATGGTAGTCATGTGGAAGTAATAGTAGCAGAAGATTCAGAAAGATTACAGTTGTTAACACCTTTCGAACCAATTGGTAGCGATATTACAGGTGCTAAATTATTAATAAAAGCTTTTGGAAAATGTACTACAGACCATATTTCTATGGCAGGACCTTGGTTGCGTTTCCGTGGGCATTTAGATAATATTTCTAATAACTGTTTAATAGGAGCTGTAAATGCATTTGGTAAAAAAACAAACTTTGTTAAAAATCAATTAACAGGAGAATTTGGTGGTGTACCAGATACAGCTAGAGCTTATAAAACTGCAGGCGTTCCTTCAATAGTTGTTGGCGATCATAATTATGGTGAAGGCTCTTCACGTGAGCATGCTGCTATGGAGCCAAGACACATAGGTGTAGTTGTTGTTATTGTAAAATCGTTTGCTCGTATTCATGAAACAAACCTTAAAAAACAAGGAATGCTAGGTTTAACCTTTGCTAACGAAGCTGATTACGATTTAATACAGGAAGATGATACCTTTAACTTCTTAGATTTAAACGAATTTGCTCCAGACAAGCAATTGACCTTAGAAGTTGTTCATGCAGATGGAAGTAAAGATGTTATTAAACTAAATCATACATATAACGATGCACAAATAGCTTGGTATAATGAAGGTTCAGCTTTAAACTTAATTAAAAAAGAGAATGCAGCTTCTTAATTAAAAAAGGATGCTTATTAAATATAAAAATCCAGCTTTTTAGCTGGATTTTTTAGTTTTAAGGAATTTTCGTTTAACGATTTGATATGAAATCGTTTTTATATTTCATGTCAAGTCGTTAAATGAAGTTTGATAATTTTTCTGACAAACTCAAGTTGTGCTATAAATTAAATTAGGAGTTATTAAAACAATTAATGAATAAAATAATTTCAATTCAAAAGAATCAATTATTGTATTTTTACTTGCAATTAAATTTTTACTCATTTACAGAGTGTTTTATCTTATTATTTATGAATTCTAGAGCCCAACAACTAAAAGCATTTGATAGACTATTAACCATTATGGATGAATTGCGCGAGCAATGTCCGTGGGATAAAAAGCAAACCATGGAAACCCTACGCCATTTAACAATTGAAGAAACTTACGAGTTAGGAGATGCTATTTTAGATAATGATTTAGAGGAAGTAAAAAAGGAGTTAGGAGATGTATTGTTACACATTGTTTTTTACTCTAAAATAGGTAGTGAAACCAATGATTTTGATATTGCTGATGTATGTAATAGTATTTGCGAAAAGTTAATTAGCAGACATCCGCATATTTATAGTGATGTTAAGGTTGAAAATGAAGATGATGTTAAGCGCAATTGGGAAAACTTAAAGCTAAAAGAAGGTAAAACAAGTGTTTTAGAAGGCGTTCCTAATAGTTTACCAGCTTTAGTAAAGGCAAATAGAATTCAAGAAAAAGTAGCAGGTGTAGGTTTCGATTGGGAAAAACCAGAACAAGTTTGGGAAAAGGTAGAAGAAGAACTTTCAGAATTTAAAGTAGAAGTAGAAAAAGGCGATGATAATGCTATGGAAAGTGAATTTGGCGATGTTTTATTTTCTATGGTAAATTATGCTCGGTTTTTAAACATAAACCCCGAAAATGCTTTAGAACGCACCAATAAAAAATTCTCAAAAAGGTTTCAATATCTTGAAGAAAAAGCAAAGTCTATTAATAAACCATTAAAAGACATGACACTTGCTGAAATGGATGTGTTTTGGGAAGCGGCAAAGCAGTTGCCAAAATAAGAAATTGGAAAATCTGTGATTTTCAAATTACAAAAATGGGATAAGGCAAAAGGCTAAAACTACCTTAACAAATAATAAATTAGTTACTTGCAGTCTGTTTTTGTATATTTGCCATATGGGAAAAGGAATACATGAAAAGCGAAATAATAGAATCTTCAACTTTAATTTTTTGGTTTTTAGAAATCAATCAGATAAATTCATTCCACCTGGTTTAAAACCATAAGAACCTTATTCACTCAGGCTTTTCAGCCTATTTTATCACTTATTTACTTATAAATTTAAGTACTTAATCAATTAAGTTTATCTAAAACTTTAATTCTAACGGTTTATTATTTTATATACCGTATAGATAAATATTGCATAATGACTATAAAAACATTTGATGCTTTTTCTAGGATGTCAATTATTGACATTGACCGAATAACCAATTTTATATACAACAATTCAGATGAGTTTGGAGATACTAAAACAGCCATAAGAAAATCAATTTTGTATGCTGCCAAAGAAATTCTAGGTTTGGGAGGTTATGTGTTTGTTATGGAAGACAAGAATAAAATTCTAGGTACTGTTGTTGTTAACAGAACAGGTATGGATGAATATTTATCTGAAAATATAATAGTTTATGTAGTTGTGAAAGAAGGATATAGAAATATGGGTATTGCAAAAAAAATAATAAAGCATACTATAAAATACTGTAAAGGCAATATAGCAGTGCATATAAATATAGATAACCCTGTTATTAGTTTATTTGAAAATATAGGATTTAAATCAAGAAATATTGAAATGCGCTTAGAGCGATAATCAATTGTAAAAAATATAAAAAATGAGAATTATATACGTAAAGAGACAAACAAAATATGAAAAGAGACATTCAGTTAAAATGGGAGAATTAACTACTAAGGTTACTTCAATAAGGAAGTATTTATTTGGATTACCTATTAAAACACTTCATAAATACCGTGAAACATATTATGGTGAGGTGAAAGATTGTAAAGATTGTATGCTTTTTATCTAATGAAAAATTAACTAAACAAATAATATATAAAACATTCATGGCTAAAATTTAGTAGCTGAGAAAATAATTAGATGTAACAACTAATCATTTAAAATTAAAGAAAACAGATGAAAGTACTAGTAATTGGAGCAGGTAATATGGGACTAACCTATGCAGAAGGAATGTCGAAATCCAGACTTTTGAAAAAGCGAAACATCATGGTTTTAGACAAATCTGATGAAAAGTTAGAAGAGTTAAATCAAATATCACATTTTGATGCATTTAAAGAATTAGAAGATTGCGTTCCTAATGCCGATATTATTTTTATAGCGGTTAAACCTTATCATGCCGAGGGAGTGTTTAATGCTATTAGAACGTTAGTGAAGCCTGAACAAATAATAGTATCTATTATGGCAGGCGTTTCCATAGCTTCAATAAAAGAGATTACAGGTCTAAACAAAATAGTTAGAGCGATGCCTAATTTGCCAGCACAAATAGGAAAAGGATTAACTTCTTATGTTACTTCGCCAGAAGTTTCAAGAATAGAAATGCTAACTATCGAAAGTTTATTAGATACAACAGGTAAATCTATGCGCGTATCAAATGAAAGTTTTATTGATGCCTCTACTGGTATTTCAGGTAGCGGACCTGCTTATGTGTTTTATTTTATGCAAAGCATGATGGAAGCAGCACTACAAATGGGGTTTTCAAAAAACGACTCAACCGTATTGGTAAGTCAAACTTTTACTGGTGCTGTTGAACTTTTTAATCAATCTAATTTATCACCAAATTCTTGGATGGAAAAAGTGGCATCAAAAGGAGGTACAACTCGTGCTGCACTAGATTCAATGGAAGATAATAATGTTAATGAATTAATTAAAGAAGCTGCTTTTGCCGCATTTAATCGTGCAGTAGAATTAGGTAAAGAATATTAAAATGTATAAAGAAAAGATAGTTATTAAGGTTGGAACAAATGTAATGACCAACAAAGATAATAGAATTGTTAGACCTGTTTTAAGAGAACTTGTACGGCAAATATCAGAACTTTATGAAAGAGGCATCATGTCTATTCTAGTATCCTCAGGCTCAGTAATAGCAGGTAAAGAGGTGTTAGGTAAATCGAAAATTAAAGATAAAACCCAAAAGCGTCAGGTATATTCTGCTATTGGACAACCAAGAATGATGCGACTTTATTATAGTATTTTTCAAGATTATGGAATGAAGTGTGCACAAGTATTACCTACAAAACGTGATTTTAGTCCAGGAATTCATAGGCAAAATATGATTAATTGTTGTGAAGGTTTATTGTCTGAAGGTGTTATACCTATTGCCAATGAAGATGATGCTGTTTCGGTTACTATGTCTATGTTCTCTGATAATGATGAGCTAGCAAGTTTAATAGCACAATTATTAGATGTTGATAAGCTTATTATACTAACAGATATTGATGGGCTTTATACAGGGCATCCTGAAGAAGCTAATAGTGATTTAATAAAGCATGTTGATCCTGTAGAAAATTTAGATAAATATATAAAAGATACTAATAAAGCAGAAGGAGAAGGTAGAGGTGGTATGGGATCAAAATTAGACCATGCACAACAAACAGCTGCTAAAAATATTCCAACTTTTATTATAAACGGAAAAAAAGAAAATACTATCATTGATATTATAGATGGAAAATCGGTAGGTACAAAAGTGTCCCTTTAATTATAAATAATTTTTACAAACAATGATTTATATGTTTTTCATATGTGTAAATTATTATTTCATTTATATTATTATATAACAAGTTTGTGTTCTTTATAAGAATTTATGAAGTTTTTAATCGTTTATTAGTGTTTTTTTATCTTAAACATTGATAGTATGATAAGTATTTAAGAAATATTTATTTTATTTATATAAATATTTTAAAAATATAATGTTTGTAAAATTAAATTGGATACTATCTTGTAATGTATTTTTTATATTATTTACAAGCTTTTGTTGGTCTCAAAATATAGCTCCAACATTAATTGCTACAGGCAATCAAATGTATTGTCCGTTAAGCCAAATTAATGTGGTGACCGATTTTAATATTATTGATCCCGATGATACTGAAATACAAGCGCTTTATATTCAAATTTCAACAGGATATGTTCAAGGAGAAGATTCATTAACGCTAACAAATTTAGGTGCACATCCAAATATAGTAACTTCATGGAGTGCTTCAGAAGGAAAATTAACTTTAAAAGGAAATGGTACTCCACAAGTAGCTTATGTTGATTTGATAGCAGCAGTAAAAGAAGTTGTTTTTAAAAGTATAAGTAATTCACCTACTAATAAAGCATTTTCAATAACTATTGGAGATGCCAATTATTTGCCAAAAACAGATCATTATTATGAATATGTATCTGATTATGGTATTACATGGACAGCGGCTAGAATTGCCGCAGAAAACAGAACTTATTTTGGTTTAAAAGGCTATTTAGCAACAATTACTTCGCAAGAAGAAGCACAACTAGCAGGAGAGCAAGCGGCAGGTGCAGGTTGGATTGGAGGAACAGATGAAGAAACTGAAGGTGTATGGAAATGGGTAACAGGTCCTGAAGCTGGGACTGTTTTTTGGAATGGTCAAGTAAATGGTTCTACACCAAATTATGCCAATTGGAATAATAATGAACCGAATAATGTTAATGGAGGTGAAGATTATGCCCATATAACAGATCCATCAATAGGTATTAGAGGGGCTTGGAATGATTTAAGAGTAGGAGGTGATCCTCCAGGATTATATCATCCAAAAGGTTATATTGTTGAATATGGTTCACCTGAAGAACCTTCTTTAAATATCTCAGCAAGTACACAAATTACAGCTATTAATACATCTATTATTGATACTAAACCAAATTTTATATGTGGTGTTGGTTCTGTAACTCTAGAAGCAGTAGCGTCTCAAGGAGAAGTGTTATGGTATGATTCTCCATCAGTAACATTATCAATAGCTACTGGAGAAGTATTTATAACACCTGTTTTGAATACAACAACAACATATTATGTGTCTACATCATTTAATGGCTGTTTAAATGATGAAAGAATACCTGTAGTTGCTTCAGTTTATCAAATACCTGATATCCAATCGTCAATTACTTTTAAAAACTGTGATGAAGATGGCGATGGTTTAACCGATTTTAACTTAGAAGAAGCTAATGATGTAATTACCAATAATAATTCTACTGGGTTGACCATAACTTATTATATGTTGCACAATGATGCAGAGACAGGAGCTACTACCTCTCAAATAGATCCCATATATAATAATTCAAACGGAAATAAGGTTTATGCCCGTGTAGAAACCGTTGATGGTTGTTATAGGGTTTGTACGGTAAATTTGCAGGTGTCTTCCACGTCACTTCCTCCAGACTTTTATCAAGAATTGAAAGATTGTGATGATGACGCTATTATTGGTGGACGTCGTGAATTTGATTTAACTCAAGCCTCAATAATATTTTTGGATCAATTACCTAAAGGGCAAAACTTAAGTGTTCATTATTATAGAAATTTAAACGATGCAGAGTTAGAACAAAATGAAATTCTAAATCAATCATCTTATGTAAATGAAACAAGTTTTTCGCAAATCCTGTATGTACGTGTTGAAAGTGATGACAACGGTGCGTGTTTTGGATTGGGACCTCATTTGTTGTTAACGGTACATCCAAGACCTGAATTTGAGATAGATAATTCAGCCATTTATTGTTTAGATAATAATCCTATTACTTTATCCACATTTAATCCAAAAGGAAATTATACCTATGAATGGAAAGATGAAAATGGACAAGTTGTAAGCACGTTACCGTATGCCGTAGTGGTTTCAGGAGGTAATTACACTGTTGTTGCTACATCATCTGATTTTGGTTGCGAATCATTACCTGTATCTTTTACTGCGGTAGAGTCTGCCATTGCAGATATAGGTTTGGATGATATAACTATAGTGGAGCTATCAGATAATAATAGCATTACAATAAACAATGATTATAATAATCTTGGAATAGGGGATTATGAGTTTGCTTTGGATGATATTAATGGTCCTTATCAGGATCAACCATTTTTTGATTATGTTGGCGCAGGGTCACATATCATTTATGTTAAAGACAAGAATTTATGTGGGATAACCCAATTAGAAGTTTTTATTTTGGGCTTTCCTAAGTTTTTTACTCCTAATAATGATGGCGTAAATGATACTTGGCAAATAAAAGGATTGGGAACAGATTTTACGAATGCTTCAAAAGTAAGTATATATAATCGTTATGGTAAATTAATAAAGCAATTAACGTCTAAAAGAGGTTTTTGGGACGGAACTTTTAATGGTGAATCTTTACCAGATTCAGATTATTGGTTTTTAGCAGAATTAGTTGAGGTTTCTGGAGAAGTTAGGGTTTATCGAGGTCATTTTAGTTTAAAAAAATAAGATGGAAAGAATTATAAACAAAAAACAGCTTGGTGATTGATTACCAAGCTGTTTTTTGTTTGTATATATTAAATAATTAATAAAGTTCTTTTATCTTTTTTAACTTACTTTTCCATAAAGCTAAAGACTCTTTATGAATTTTTATATTACTATGAACTTCCTTAACAAGCGGATTATTATCATCAACATTAGTAAAAAACTGTAAGTTGTTTTCCAATTGATTTATCTGAGCTTTAACGTCATCTATTTTTTTACGAATAAAAGAGCGTTCATTATCTAAATCTCTGTTATCTTGAGAAGTATTAATGTTATCAAGTTTATTTTCAAACTTAATCATTTCAACTTCATTTTTATCCATTTTTAAATTAGATAATAAACCGTCAATAGTTTTCTGAAATTTACCTTCTATATAACGTTTGTCATTTGGTACTCTACCTAATGCTTTCCAGTTATTAATTTGCTCTTTTATAGCTTCAATATCCTTGTCTTTATCTCCAATAGGTTTTAATTCTTTAATAGAATCTAATAAAGCTATTTTTTTATTAAAAGCATCTAATTCTTCTTTGTTTACAGCATTTCTTTGGGCATGTAATCTATCAAAATAAGAATTGCAAGCAGTTTTAAATTGCTTCCAAATTTTATCACTATCTTTTCTTGGTACATGACCAATTTTTTTCCAATCGCTTTGTATTTTTTTCATTAAAGCAGTGGTTACTTCAAAATCTTCACTGTCTTTATTATCTTCAGCAATTTTAATAAGTTCTAGTTTTTTCTGAAGATTTTTATATTGGTCTTTTTTAAGACCTTTATAGAAACTGTTTTTTTGTCGGTTAAAAACTCTAACGGCATCTTTAAATTTAGCCCAAGTATCTTCATTTACTTTTATAGGAACTTTACCCGCATTAAAAAACTTGTTTCTAAGTTCTTCAACTACTTTAATTTTATTTTGCCAAGCACCATGAGTATTTGTTTCTTGAGTATTTAAAGCTTCAATACTTGCTATAATTTCAAGTTTATTTTCTAAGTTTTTCTCATAAACTTTATCAATTTCTTGATAATATAATTGGCGTTTATCGTTTATTATTTTAGTAGCTGCTTTAAACCTATCCCATATTTCTTCTCTGTGCTCTCTTCCTACAGGACCAAGTTCTTCCTTCCACATTTTATGAAGCTCTTGTAATTCTCTAAAAGAACGCATAACATTATCATCTTTAGCAAGTTCTTCAGCGCGTTCAATAATTTTTGTTTTTTTCTCTAAATTATGTTTGAAATCTAAATCGCGTAAATCTCTATTTAAATGCAAAAAGTCGTAAAACATTTCTACATGATGATGGTAACTATTCCAAGCATTATTGTATTTATCTCTAGGAATAGGTCCTGTATTTCTCCAGCGTTCTTGTAATTCTTTAAAATGCTTGTATGTTGTGTTTATATTTTCTTCAAGGTTTATAAGTCCTTTTAATTCTTCTATAATTTCAAGTTTATTAGCTAAATTTTGTTTGAGATTTTTTTCTAAACTTTTATAATGCTCATTAAGTTTTGTTCTGTATTCTTTATAAGCTGTTTTAAATCTTTTTTGAACAGGAGAGGAGTAGTAAAAATCAATTTCATTACCACCGTCATTTAAAAACTCTTCTTTTTTCTCGTCTAGTAGTGCTTGAAATTTGGTTTTAAACTCATTGTTAATACTATCAACATGAGATTTTATAGCTTGAATTTTTTCGTTCTTGATTAGTTTTTCTAACTCAATTGCTAATGCTTCTAACGACATGTTGTCGTATTCTTTTACCTCAATAGTATGTCGGTCTTTGTTGCCTTCATCTTCAGCGTCTTCCGCATTAGATTCTTCAATTTCATTGATGACTTTATCGTCTTCTGAATCTGATGTTTTTGTATCAGAAGTCACTTCTTGGTTAGAATTTGTTTCTTCTTTTACAGGGCTTTCTTCAGTATCTTGATGGTCCTCAATTACGGCATCTTTGTTAACAATATTAACTTCCTCAACTTCAGGTTTTACTTCTTGAGTTTTTTCTGTTTCTATTGAAGAATTGTTAACTAAGTTATCATTGTTTAACTCGTTTGTATTATTTTTTGTTTCTTCTACTCCTTCTGCTTTTTGCAGTTTATTACTATCAGACATTTTTAAAAATGTTTAGGTTCATCAAATTACTTTCGCATTAAAGATACTAACAAGTATACTATTTACAAAAGAGTCGGGTGTCTTTTAATGAAATAAATGAGCGTTTTACTCTAAGTTCCAAATAGACCAAGCTTTTTCAGCCTGTAGTTTTAGCATGTTTAGTCCATTTTCTGTAACAGCACCGTGATCTTTTCCAAGTTTAAGAAATTTAGTTTGTTCTGGATTATAAATTAAATCAAATAAAATGTGATTGTTTGTAATTGCTTTATATGGAATATCTGGACAATTATCAATGTTTGGAAAAGTGCCTAGTGGTGTGCAATTTATTATTATTAGGTGTTCTTTAATTACCGATTCGGTTAGTGTTTCGTAGGTAAAATTAATGCCATCTGAAAGTTTTCTTGAAACATATTTGTAATCTATTCCAAGTTTTTTTAAGCTATATGCTACAGCTTTACTAGCGCCACCAGTACCTAATATTAAAGCTTTTTTATGATGTGGTTTTAATAACGGTTCAAGCGATTTTGAAAACCCGTAACAATCTGTATTGTAACCTACTAGTTTTCCTTTTTTAGTTATTTTTATGGTATTTACGGCTCCAATAGCTTTTGCTTTTTTATTTATCTTATCTAAAAAAGGTATGACTTCTTGTTTGTATGGAATGGTTACGTTTAGGCCCTTTAAGTGTAATGTGTCTGATATGATTGAGGGGAATTGCTCTATAGATTCAATATCAAAATTTTCGTAAGTGGTATTTTCAATATTTTCATTTATAAACTTCTGTTTAAAATATGATCGTGAAAATGAATAAGATATGTTTTTTCCTAGAAGTCCTAATTTGTTCATTTATTTAGTCTTGTTTTTTGCCCGTAAATTTCTAATGCTAAAACAATGGCTATTCCTAAAAAAATAAATGCAATAGCATAATATGTTTCTGTATTTAATTCTGGGATGTAACGTTCGTAATTTTGTATAATTTTTTTTCCTGTAGAGTCAAGTAAAAAATCACCATTTTCATGAATTTTATAAATAGTTTTTTTCCAAGGCCAAACAACACCTAGAGAGCCAATTATAAAACCAATAATAGCAGAAAGTGTGATACTTTTGTAATGCTTTAAAATATAGCTAAGTACATGTGAAAATGTTACCAAACCAGTTATAGAGCCTAGTGTAAATACAATAAGAACTTTTAACATTCTTATGCGTTCTTCATTTTCAAAAAAGTTAAAATTTCCTCCTAGAATTTCATAAGTAGTATCAAATAGTGCGTTTACCGAATCGACTAAAAGAAGAACATAGTTACCTAAAAGAATAAGAATAAATGAGCCAGAAAACCCAGGTAGCGTCATGCCAGAAACACTAATAATACCACACAAAAAAACAAACCATAGATTGTCGTTTTCTTTGGCAGGATTTAAAAAGCTGATACTAATACCTACAATAGTTCCTATAGCTAGAGATATGAATGTTTTATAATTCCAATCTTTAAAATCTTTATTTATGTAATAAATAGAGCCTATAATCATTCCGAAAAACACACTCCAAACATATAATTCATAATGTATTATAAGATAATCTAAAATTTTAGAAATGCTAAAGTAGCTTATAATCATACCAAGGAAAAGTAATCCTAAAAAACGTCCGTTTATATAGTTGTAAAAGCTTTTAAAACGCCCATTAATAAGTAACATAAAGGCTTTAGCATTAACTTTCTTTAAAGAGTAAATAAATTCTTCATAAAAACCAGCAACAAAGGCAACCACGCCACCAGAAACACCAGGAACTTTGTTAGCAGCTCCCATGCCTAATCCTTTTAGAATTAGAAAAAATTTATCTGTTAATGTTCTGGTTTCTTGCATTATTGTTTTTTACTACCTAGTCTTTCTAAAATAAAAATAGTTAAAAATCCAATAATCATTAAGGCAATAGCAAAAACGATTTGATTATCGCCATTAAAAGAAAAAGGAGATATGCTTTCTTGTAGCAAAGGGGTTTTTATGCCTTTTGAATTTGTATACCATGATAATGTGTTTTTCCATGGCCAAACTTTACTTAAAGACCCAAAAATGAAGCCAGTTAGTATTGCTAAGGTAACATTATGATAATTTTTAAAAAGCCATTTTAATAGGTGACTAAAGCTTAGTAAGCCTAGTAGAGCTCCTGAAGCGAAAATAAGTATTCTTTTTATATCAAAATCATGAAAAGCATTACTTAATGTTTTATATGCTCCAAGAATAATAAGTATGAAAGACCCAGAGATTCCAGGTAAAATCATTGCACAAATTGCAATGGCACCAGCTATAAATAAATATAATGAGTTTTCATTATTAGCTAAGGCAGGAAGTGATGTAATGTAATATGCAATAATGGCTCCAATAATTAAAGCTATTATAACTGAAATATTCCATTTTGTAATCTGTTTTCCAATAAAATAAATACTAGCTATAATGAGACCAAAAAAGAACGACCAAATTAAAATAGGATGGTTTTCTAATAAGTATTTTGCTAGCCTCATAAATGATATAAAGCTTATAATAATGCCGCTTAAAAGTGCTAAAAGAAAATTTCCGTTTATTTCTTTCCAAAAAGGTTGTATACCTTTACTAAAAAGTGTTTTAAAAAGAGATGGTTTTACGTTACTAATTGTTGAGATTAATTCTTCGTATATGCCAGAAATAAAAGCGATGGTGCCACCTGAAACACCTGGTACAGCATCAGCAGCTCCCATTGCTACTCCTTTGAGAGAAATAATTAAATAATCTTTTAAACGTCTTTGCATGTTTTGATTTTTATAAGCAAATCAAATATATGTATTTTAACGCCACGATTAATTATAGATTTGTATTTAGTAGATTTTTAACAAGTATCTTGTTAGAAACTTCAGGGAAAAGTTCCTCTATAATAAAGGCATATTCTTCGTTATACTTTAAGCCATTTTTTAAATGAAAGATACCGTTGTCATTTTCATTTATAGAGAAAAATATTCCTGCTAAGCGGTATTCTATTTCAGCGTTTTCTGGGTAAAATTCTAAAGCTTGTTCAAAATTAAATAAAGCTGCTTTTGGTTCGCCAAGTTTAATTAACAAATCGCCTCGAGAAAGCCACGTATTTAATTCGTAATTACCTAATTCTAAGGTTTTTTTAAATCCACGCTCAGCTTCTTCATAAAAGTTTAAACGCTGATTAATTTGAGAATATAGTTTCCAATATATGACGTTTTCGGTATCTATATTAATTGCTTTATTAATGTAATATAAGGCTTTTTGATAGTTCTTTTTTTTGTTATAAAACCTTGTAATAGCTATCCAGCCTTTGTCTAGTAAAGGATCTTCATGTACTGTTCTGTCATAATATTGAAGTGCAAATTCATCATTTTTTAATTTTTCATAGCAGCTACCAATACGTAATAAAGCAAATGATGTAGGTTCGTCTAATTTAAGGGTGATGCTATAATTTTCTATAGCTTCTTCATATTGTTTTAGTTTTTCTAGAACTTTTCCGCGTTCTAGATAGGCGCCTACAAAAGTTTCGTCTGAAATAATAGCAAAATCAAATGCTGCGAGTGCTTTTTTGTATTCTTTTAATGTGAAATATTGTTTACCTAATTGATGCCAAGCCACTTCACAATACGGATTTTTATCTAAGAATAGATTTAAATATTCTATGGCAGCTTCATTCTGATTTAAAAATTCAAAACAGTAAATAACATTGTATAGAGCTGAGTAATCTTCAATATCTTCTTCTAAGCATTTCATGAAATATGTTTTAGCATCTTCAAACTGATCTAAAAACAAATATTCCATCCCTATTAAAGAATATAAGTCGACTACATCATTAGCAAGTTCAATAGCTGTTTTTAATACTTCAATAGCTTGTAAATGTTCATCTTTTTTAGATAATATATTTGCCTTCTGAATAAAGATTTCTTCATTCATTGGGTCTAAACTATAAAGCTCGTTTAAGAGTGAATCTGCTTCAAGCAGTTTGTCTTCAAATACGTAAATTTCTACTTTAAAAAGTCTTAAATTAATAGAGGAAGGATGTTGATCTAAACCTAATTTTATAGCTTTTTTTGCTAATGCTATTTTACCTTGATTTAGATAATGATGAATGATGTTTTCAAATTCTTCTGAATCGAAGAACAAAACACGATTTGTTTTTAACATCGATTCAAACTTAGTAAGCGGCAAGTTGTTGTTGTCATTATGACTAAACTCCATAAGCACATTTGTAAGGTTTCTACCAGAATAAATTTAAGATTCTATTCTATTTCAATGGATTATTTTGACAAATGTTTTCAACAAAGTAATGAACAGTTGTAGTTTTAATTGAATTTAATAGCTTTCTGTTCTGATTTTTAGTGTGTTGAAGCTTCTTTATTTATATTCGATATTATTTAAAACATCAATAATTATAGAACAACCTTTGATTATTTCCTCGTTTGAGATGGTTAATGGTGGGGTTATTCTAACAGCTTTGGGTTCAAAAAGTAACCAGAATAAGATTAAACCTTTGTCTTGACATTCTAAAATTAATTTATTTGTTATAGTATCAGAAGGAGTAATGATGGCCAGCATAAGCCCAATACCTCTTATTTCTTTAATCAAGGGATGTACTAAAAGTTTTCTAAATAATTGTTCTTTTTCTAATGTTTGCTGTATTAAGTTACTGTTTGTAATTTCTTTTAATGTAGCTAGGGCAGAAGCTGCTATAACAGGATGACCTCCAAAAGTTGTTATGTGACCTAATTTAGGATTGTCTTGCAGTAAATCCATCAAATGACTTGAAGCTGTAAATGCACCTATAGGCATACCGCCACCTAAAGCTTTCCCCGTAACTAAAATGTCTGGAATACAATTGTACTTTTGAAAGCCAAAAAGTTTGCCAGTTCTACCAAATCCAGGTTGAATTTCATCTAAAATTAATAAAGCACCAACTTCGTTACAACGATTCCTAACTTTTTCTAGATAGCCATTTTGAGGTTCAATAAAACCTGCTCCACCTTGAATGGTTTCTAAAATAACTCCAGCAGTTTTATGGGTTATTTTTAAAATATCTATTTCATTATTGAAATTAATAAATCTTACATCTGGTATTAAAGGTCTAAAAGCTTGTTTTCGTTCTTCATATCCCATAACACTCATTGATCCCATAGTGTTCCCATGGTAAGCATGATTTGCTGCTATGATTTCTGATCGACCAGTTGCTCTTCGGGCTAACTTTAGCGAGCCTTCAATAGCTTCAGTGCCAGAATTAGTTAAATAGGTTTTGTTTAGAGATTTTGGTAGGTTTTTAGCTAATAGTTTAGCAAGTTCAATAGCTGGTTTTTGAGCGTATTCGCCATAAACCATAACGTGCATATATTTGTCTAATTGCTCTTTAATAGCATGTATTACTTTCGGGTGGTTGTGACCTAGTGGTGTTGCTGATACACCTGCAACAAAATCAAGAAATGCTTTATTATTAGTATTGTAAATATAACTTCCTTTAGCATGTGATACTTCCATAGCCAATGGATGTGGTGATGTTTGTGCTTGGTATTTTAGGAAGTCTTCTTTCATCTAGTTTTTTTTATAATTTTATTTGAACTAAGAATTCGCCTTCTATTTTTTATATTTTTAGGCAAACTTCTAGATGCTTTTAGTACTTTGTCTTTATTATTAGCAGTAGTAGTAGTTTCTTCATTGTTAGCTTCTAGATCAGCTTTTTCAATACGTTTTAGTAGTTCTTCATCAAAAAAAGCTTCTTGAGGAATATAATCATCTAGCCCTTTTATCGTTGGCAAGACCAAAGGCTCATCATCTTTAAATAAGTCTTCAACACTTAGTGGGCGTTCATCTTCTCTCCAGTCGAAACCTTTTAGGATTTTTTCTTTTTTTGGGTATTGAGACTCTGGGTACATTTTAGCATCAATTTGATTGATTCTATTGTATTCTTCAATGTCTCCGTTTTCAAAGAGCATCGAAATACTTCCAGACTTTGCTTTATCTATGCCAACAAGTTCATCTTTATCATTTCTAACATAAAAAATAGATTCGGCATTTTTGTTAATATTTATTTTTCGTAAAGTATTTTCATCATTAAACCAACCTTTTAAATGCATACCGTAAATTTGACTGTATCCATCATCGCTAAGTGTGTCTTTGCTTATAATAAAAGCATTATTGTAAACTAAAAGTGAATCTAATTTTTCTGTTTTTGGATTTGATATTAAATGGATAGTATCACCAGTCATTTGACTTTTTATATTCCAAAGAATTGGTCTGCGTTTTGTGGAAAAAGCATCACTAGAATCGAAACGGTCTAAGTTAATTAATTGAGTTAATCCTGTTTTTTGATCGGCATGAATAGAATCTGCTTTAGCACTTATATCCGATTTATAGAGTTTAGCATTATAATATGCTTTTACTATTCTATGCTCTGGTTTTCCTGTTACCATAATTTTATCGGCATGCATGTAAATAGAATCATTTTCCCGAACAGTTATGGCTAAAGCTTTTTTTGTGATGAAAAGCGAATCTTTTTCTTTAAAAACTTCGGCGTAATGCCCTTTTATAATACTATGGTTTATGGTGTCTGTTACTTTTATATTATTAGAAGCAGAAGCGAAACTAGTGTTGTTATCAAAATATAAGCTATCACCAAGTATTTCTCTATCATCGTAATCTATTTTTGCATTTTTAAGCGCATAACCTACTTTGTTTTCGGTATCATAAAATCCTTTTTCACAATAAGTTTTACTAGTTTCTGTAGTTATGGTTGAAGGACCAAATAAATAGGCATGTCCTGTATCAGAATAAAAATCGAAAAAATTAGAATGTATTACAGCATCATCACTTGTTAAAACCACATCTTCTACAAATTGATATTTTTTAAGATTCATATAATAGCGACCTATTTTGCTAGTAATAGTTCCTGATGAATCTTTTACAACTGTTCCTCCACTTTTATAAAAGGATTGTTGTTTTAATTTGTCGTAATATAAAGTATCTGATGTAATAGTAGAATTAGGATCCTTTAATATTACATCGCCACTAGCAAATGCTAATTCTGTTTTTCCGCTATATTCTAAGTATTTTGAAGTCATATTTATCGTATCGCTTTCAATCATTTTTATATTACCGTAAGCTTCAATAAACTTTTCTTTACTATAGTGAAATGCTTTGTCACACCATAAATCTGTATTACCATGTTTTATGTGAACTTGTTGTGAATCATCACGAGTAAAAATCTGTGCTCCTGGATAATTTGCTTCATCAACTTCAAAGAAACCTGTATATGGAATTTTAATTTCTTTTTTTTCTTGTGCTTGTAAGTTTGATACTGAAACTAAGCAAAAAATAGTTATAAAAAATATTGATGGTAGTCTATTCAAAATATAAAAGATTTGTGACAAAAATAACGATTAAAATGATGTTTAATTATCTGTTAGCTTTTTTTTGTGATTTAGTTTTAAGCAAAAAACGCTCCAAAATTATTTTGGAGCGTTTTTAATATATTTAATGTTTTATATTATGCTAACTGCTGTCTAAAAATAGTCTGTTTTCTATCAGGTCCAACAGAAACAATAGTAATAGGAATTTCTAATTCTTTTTCTAAAAATTCAATATAATCATTTAATGATTTTGGTAATTGAGAAGCTTCAGACATACCTGTTAAATCTTCTTGCCAACCAGGAACTTCTGTGTAAATTGGTTCTACATTTTCTGGCTCTATATTATAAGGGAAATGTTCTATAACTTCACCTTTATATTTGTAAGCAGTACATACTTTTAAGGTTTTAAAACCAGAAAGCACATCGCCTTTCATCATCATTAATTGCGTAACACCATTAACTTGACAAGCATATTTTAGTGCTACTAGGTCTAACCAACCACAACGTCTTGGTCTTCCTGTGGTAGCTCCAAATTCATTACCAACACGACTCATTGTTTCACCATCTTCATCAAATAACTCGGTTGGGAAAGGGCCAGAACCTACACGTGTAGTATATGCTTTAAAAATACCAAAAACTTCACCTATTTGGTTAGGAGCAACTCCTAAACCTGTACAAGCTCCAGCAGCTGTGGTGTTACTAGAAGTTACAAAAGGATACGTTCCAAAATCAATATCTAATAACGATCCTTGTGCGCCTTCTGCAAGAATTGTTTTTCCAGATTTTTGTGCTTGATATACATATTCTTCAGAATCAATAAATATTAAAGATTTTAATACATCAATAGCTTTAAAGAATTCTACTTCAAGTTCTTTTAAATCGTATTCAATATCTACATCGTAGAACGCAATCATAGACTCATGCTTATCGGCTAAAGCTCTATAGCGTTCTTTCCAATCGGCTAATTCTAAATCACCTACACGTATACCATTTCTACCAGTCTTATCCATATAAGTTGGGCCAATACCTTTTAGAGTAGAACCAATTTTAGCTTTTCCTTTTGAAGCTTCACTAGCAGCATCAAGTAAACGATGTGTTGGTAAAATAATATGTGCTTTACGAGAGATAACTAAAGATTTTCTATAATCTACATCTTGCTCTTCCAGTTTATCTAATTCTCCTTTAAAGATAACAGGGTCTATAACAACACCATTACCTACTAAGTTGGTTTTGCCTTCATGAAAAATTCCTGAAGGAATGGTATGTAAAACATGTTTTTTACCGTTAAATACAAGTGTGTGTCCTGCGTTTGGACCTCCTTGAAAACGTGCAATAATATTGTAGTTAGCGGTAAGTACGTCAACAATTTTTCCTTTGCCTTCGTCTCCCCATTGTAATCCTAGTAGTAAATCTACTGCCATTGTAAAATTGGTTAATTAGTTGATTTTCTATTTCCGTAGAAATAAAGTGAATGATTGTTAATTTCGATATCGAAAACTTCTTCGATTGTTTTTTTGATAGATTGAATTCTTGGATCACAAAACTCAATAACTTCACCAGTATCGGTTAGTATAACATGATCGTGTTGTCTATCAAAATATGATTTTTCGTAATGTGCTTGATTTTGACCAAATTGATGTTTTCTAACCAAACCACATTCTAGAAGCAATTCTATGGTATTGTATAAAGTAGCGCGAGATACACGATACTTTTTGTTTTTCATGTTAAGATATAGAGATTCTATATCAAAATGCTCAGTACTGTTATAAATTTCTTGAAGTATAGCGTAACGTTCAGGTGTTTTTCGGTGCCCGTTGTTTTCTAAAAAGTTAGTGAATACACTTTTTACTATGTCTTGATTTTTTGTATCTGCCTTTGCATTCATAATTTCGTCGCAAATTTACACTTTTTTTACACTCTAGTAACCTTATCTATGCCATTAATTTTTTTTAGTTTCTCAATAAGCTTTTTTACAAGTGTTTTATTTTTAACAACAACGCTAATTTTTCCAGAAAATAGCCCATCATCACTTTCAAAACTTAAACTCTTCATATTCACATGCATATTTTCAGAAATAATTTTAGTAATATCATTTACTAATCCAATATGATCAATTCCAGTAATTGCAATTTTAGCAGCAAACTCTTGTTGAGAAGAATCTATCCACTTTGCAAGCATAATTCTATATGCGTAGTTAGATTGTAAAGTTAAGGCATTTGGGCAATTTTTTTTATGGACTTTAATGCCTTCCGTTACGGTTAAAAAACCAAACACATCGTCACCAGGGATAGGGTTACAGCAATTAGATAATTTATAATCTAGTTTTTCTTCCTCTTTACCAAATACTAGCGAGTCATATTTTGCAGTTACCTCTTCTTTCTCTAAATCTTCTTTTTTAACATTAGCTTTTCTGGTTATTTTATTTTTAATAAAACTCATTAAAGCATTGTTTCTAGAAGACGCATAATCTTTAATCATGGTATTGTCTATAGTACCAAGACCAACTCTGTAAAACAGGTCTAAACTTGTATTAAGTTTAAAATAGTTAACAAGTTCGTTAATTGAGTTCTCATTTAAAGTAATTTTAAGTTGTTTTAATTTTCTTCTTAAAATTTCTTTACCATCTTCACCAATACGTTTTTTGTCTTCTTTTAAAGCCGATTTTATTTTACTTCTAGCTCTTGCTGTTGTTGCATAATCTAACCAGTTTGCATTTGGTTTTGCGCTTTCGGAAGTTAAAATGTCTACTTGATCGCCACTTTGTAATTCGTGACTTAGTGGTACTAATTTACCGTTTACTTTTGCGCCTCGCGTTTTCATACCAACTTCAGTATGAATGCTAAAAGCGAAATCTAAAGAAGTTGCTCCTTTAGGTAACGATTTTAAATCTCCAGCTGGAGTGAATACGAAAATTTCTTTTGAATATAAATTGAGTTTAAACTGCTCAACAAAATCGACAGCATTTGTTTCTGGATTTTCTAAAGCTTCTTGTAACCTGTTAATCCAGCTTTCTAAATTATCTTCTTTTTCATTTTCTTGTTTATATTTATAATGTGCAGCATAGCCTTTTTCAGCAATTTCGTTCATCCGCTCACTACGAATTTGTACTTCTACCCAACGGCCTTTTGGTCCCATTACGGTTATATGTAATGCTTCATAACCAGTTCCTTTTGGAGAAGAAATCCAGTCGCGAAGTCTAATAGGGTTTGGTCTAAAATGATCGGTTACTATGGAGTAAATTTTCCAAGCTAAAAACTTTTCGTTAGCAGCATCACTTTTATATATTATTCTAATAGCAAATTTATCATAGACTTCATCAAAGGATACGCCTTGTTTCATCATCTTTTTTCTTATGGAGAAAATAGATTTTGGTCGTCCTTTTATAGTGTAATTAAAATGTTCTTTGTCTAAAGAATTTTTTATTACATCACTAAACTGTTCAATGTATTTATCTTGTTCTTCTTTACTTTCTTTTGTTTTGTTAAGGATGTCAAAATAAACTTCTGGTTCGGTATATTTTAAACCTAAATCTTCTAGTTCTGTTTTTATATTATAAAGACCAATTCTGTGTGCTAGAGGAGCATAGATGTATAGGGTTTCAGATGCTATTTTTTCTTGCTTATCAGGGCGCATAGAATCCATAGTTTGCATATTATGAAGTCTATCTGCAATTTTTATAATAATAACACGTACATCGTCATTAAGAGTAAGTAGCATTTTTCTAAAATTTTCTGCTTGTAAAGACACATCCATGTCTTTTTCTTTACTTAACGATGAAATTTTGGTAAGTCCATCAACAATAGTTGCTACCGTTTTTCCGAATAATTTTTTAATATCAGCAATTTCGTAGTCAGGACTGTCTTCAACAACATCATGAAGTAATGCTGAAGCAATAGAAGTGGCGTCTAATCCTATTTCTTGCGCTACAATTTTAGCCACAGCAATAGGATGAAATATATAAGCTTCTCCAGATTTTCTACGCTGATTTTTATGGCCATCTAAGGCTATGTCGAAAGCTTTTCTAATAAGTTTTTTATCGTCGTCAGTAAGTGTTGTATAACTAACTTTTAATAATTCTTTATAAGCTTTGGTAATGGCTGCGTTTTCTTTTTCTATGTCATTTTCTGTCATAAATTAAAAATAGCATAAAGAAAATTAACCACCAACAGGATTGTTGTTATTTTTTTAGGATTTATGAATTTAAAAAATCTACAAGAAGTGAGATTGCTTTTCCACGATGTCCAATACTGTTTTTTAAACTTAAATCCATTTCAGCAAATGTTTGTTCGTAACCATTTGGTTTAAAAATAGGGTCGTATCCAAAACCTTTTTCACCATGTTTGTTAATAGTTATTTCACCTTTGCAAATACCAGTAAAACTATGTGTTTTGTTATTTAATATTAAACTAACAACCGTTTTAAATTGTGCTTTTCGGTTTTTAAAATCTTTTAAGTTTTTAAGTAATAAATTCATGTTGTCGTTAGCATCATGCTTTTCTCCAGCATATCTTGCAGAATAAACTCCAGGCTCTCCATTTAAAGCTTCAACTTCTAGACCAGTATCGTCTGCAAAACAATCATACCCGTAGTGTTCTTTTATATATTGAGATTTTTGAGCAGCATTTCCTTCTATAGTGTTTTGGGTTTCAGGAATATCATCAAAACAGCCAATATCTTTTAAACTTAAAAGATTAATATGACTAGGCATTAAAGATTGAACTTCTTTAAGTTTGTTTAGATTGTTTGTTGCAAAAACGAGTTCCATAGTTATTAAAATGTTGATAGCAAAAGTAATACTATAATCAATTAAAATTATAAATAAAGGTTATGTTTCTAATGAAAAATTTATAATCATTTTATGATTTTTGTTGTTTAATTTTATTTTATAATATGTATCTTAGGATAGAATTAATAACTTAAAAAAAGAATTGAATATGACAGTAAATTTTGAATATGTAGGAGTTGATGTAAGTGAAACACTTTCAGCTTTCACTGAAGAAAAATTAGAGAAATTATTTAATAGATATGAGTTTTTAATAAATGCCACGGTGCATTTTAAAAAAGAAGATAATGAGCATGATACGGGTAAAATTTGTAGTATAGAATTAAGTTTGCCAGGACCAAGAATTTTTGCAACTTCTAACGAACGTAATTTTGAAGTATCTGTTAGAGAAACTATTTCCGATTTAGAACGTCAATTAAAAAAACGTAAACAAGTTTATAAAACACATTAAGAATTATCTGTGGTGGTAGGGTTCATTTCTTAAAATAGTGAATCCTCTATAAAGTTGTTCGATAACAAAAAGTCTAACCATTTGATGGGAAAATGTCATTTTAGATAATGATATTTTCCCATTTGATTTTTTATAAACTTCTTCTGAAAATCCATATGGACCACCAATAACAAAAACAAGTTGTTTAATGCCTGAATTCATATGTTTTTGCAAGTAAGCAGAGAATCCAACAGAATCAAATTGTTTCCCATTTTCATCTAATAAAATTAAAACATCTGTATTGTTTAATTTCTTTAAAATAAGCTCGCCTTCTTTTTGTTTTTGTTGCTCTTCACTTAAGTTTTTTGCATTTTTTATATCAGGAATAATCTCTAAAGAGAAATTAATATAAAATCCTAAACGTTTTTGGTATTCGTTAATTAAGACTTTAAGTTCCTTGTTGTCAGTTTTGCCTATGGCAAATAATTTGATAGTCATAATAACAAAATTAGTATTTTATATTTGTTAAAAATGGATTTAAATAACGATAATTTGTGAAATTCATAAATTTAAATTTATAAAAGTAAATCAATTTCTTATTTTTGTTGAAACAAACTAACCAAAAATATGATTACACAAGAACAATTTGATAGCGAAGTAAAAATGATAATTGCAAATGCAATTAGAGAAGATGTTGGAGATGGCGATCATAGTTCATTAGCTTGTATACCCGAAAATGCTAGAGGGAGAGCTAAACTATTGGTGAAAGACAAAGGCATTATTGGAGGTGTTAATTTTGCTAAAAAAGTTTTTGCTTATGTTGATAAAAGATTAAAAATAGATGTGCTAATAGAAGACGGTACAGAAGTAACTTATGGTGATATTGTTATGTATGTTGAAGGACCTTCTCAGTCTATCTTAAAAGCTGAACGTACTGTTTTAAATGCTATGCAACGTATGAGTGCTATTGCTACTAAAACAAGAATGTTTGTAGATTTATTAAAAGGTACTAAAACCAGAATTTTAGATACTCGTAAAACAACTCCAGGTATTCGTGTTTTAGAAAAATGGGCTGTAAAAATTGGAGGAGGAGAAAATCATAGATTTGCTTTATATGATATGATTATGTTAAAAGATAATCATATAGATTTTGCTGGTGGCATTACTAAGGCTATAGATATGGCTAAAGAATATTTGACTGAAACTGGTAAAAATCTAGATATTATGGTTGAAGCCAGAAATTTAAGTGAAGTTGAAGAGATTTTGAAAAGTGATGGTGTTTACAGAATTTTAATTGATAATTTTGATTATGAAGACACAAGAAAAGCTGTAAAGCTTATAGGAAATAAGTGTCTTACTGAGTCTTCAGGAAATATTAATGAAGCAACAATACGTCATTATGCTGAATGTGGTGTAAACTATATTTCTTGTGGTGCTTTAACGCATTCTGTTCATAATATGGACTTAAGTTTAAAAGCAGTTAAATAATAACTTCAGAATAAGTAAATAACTGTATTACTCTTTATTTTAATAACTTTGCTGTAAATATTAAACGCAAATTATTAATGACAAAACCTATTGAAGATAAGCTAGATAAAATTCCCGTAATTAATATCTTAGTTAGGTTTTTTAAGAAAATTAAATTACTTGGTCTTGAGGGATTGTCTTTTTATGATTTGCTAGAGCTATACATAACAGGTATTGTAAAAGGCGCATTAACAACAAGGGCGAGTGCTATTGCTTTTAGTTTTTTTACTGCTTTATTTCCTTTTTTGTTATTTGTTTTAATAATTATTCCAGAAATACCTATAGATAATTTTCAGAAAGAATTTATGGATTTTTTGGAGTCTTTTTTACCACCAACAACTTCCGATTTTTTCTTTGAAAATATTTTTGAAAATATTGAAAATTCTCAAAGAGGTGGCTTATTGTCTTCGGTTTTTATTTTGTCAATAGCATTAATGGCAAATGGTGTTAACGCTGTGTTTTCAGGATTTGAAAATTCCTACCATGAGCAACTAACACGTAATGTTATTAAGCAATATTTATATGCTTTAGGTATTGCATTAATATTAGCGTTTTTACTTATTATAACGATTGCTGTTTTAGGGTATTTTCAAATTTATGTTGTTGATGGGGTTATGGATGCTTTGCAAACAAGAGGTTATGAAACAGGTGAGCAGAGTGTTATTTGGACAGATGTTGCCAAATATGTGTTCTTTGTAATTATGGTGTATTTAGCAACAGCAACTTTATATTATTTTGGAACTAAAGAAGGCAGGCTTTCCAATTTCTTTTCAGTGGGAGCTTTGTTTACTACATTTCTAATTATTTTGTCGTCTTATTTGTTCGGATTGTATATTGAGAATTTTTCACAATACAATAAACTATACGGATCTATTGGAGCGCTCTTAATTTTATTGTTTTATTTATGGCTTAACGCTAATATTTTATTGTTAGGTTACGAATTAAATGCATCTTTGAATAAACTACGAAAAAGAAGCTAGTTTATGCAGTATTTTATAGATGTTATAATCCCTATTCCGCTTAAAAGGCTATTTACTTATAGCATTTCAGCTTCCGAAGCTGAATTTTTAAAACCAGGTATGCGTGTTGCAGTTCCTTTTGGGAAATCTAAAATATACACCGGTATTGTTTTTAGCATTCATAATGATGCACCAACGGCTTATGAAGCTAAAGATATTCAGCAAATTTTAGATGAAACACCTGTTGTAAATTCTAAGCAACTTCAATTGTGGCAATGGGTAGCTAATTACTATATGTGTACTATGGGAGATGTTATGAGAGCAGCTTTACCTAGTGGTTTTATTTTAGAAAGTGAAACAGTAATTACTAGAAGTAATCTTAAAACAATAGATGAATCTGTTTTAAAGGACGATGAATTTTTAGTTTATGAAGCGCTAGAGCATCAATCATCATTAAAAATTCATGATATTTCTAATATTCTTGATAAAAAGAATGTGTTGCCAGTAATTAAGAGACTTATAGAAAAAGAAGCTATTTCGGTAGAAGAAGAGGTTTATGAAAAATATAAGCCAAAGTTAGTTAGATATGTGAAATTGCATACTAATTATTCTTCAGAAGAAGCATTGAATAATTTGCTAGCTGATTTAGATAGAGCACCAAAACAAAGAAAAGTTGTAATGACTTTGTTTATGATTTCTGCTAGAAATAAAAAACCAGTAAAAGTTTCTGATTTGTCGAATGAAAGTGATGCGTCTTCATCTATTATAAAAGCATTGATAGATAAAGGTGTTTTAGAAGAATATCATATTCAAACAGATCGAGTACAATATTCGGGAGACAATAATGAAGCTACAAAACATCTAAACACATATCAAGAAATAGCTTTAAAAGAAGTAAAAGAATCTTTTAAAACGCATAATGTTTCATTGTTGCATGGTGTTACTTCATCTGGTAAAACAGAAGTATATGTAAAACTTATTGAAGATACTATACGTCAAGATAAGCAAGTTTTGTATTTATTACCAGAAATTGCACTTACTACACAGTTGGTTTCTAGACTTCAAAATTATTTTGGAGAACAAGTAGCTGTTTTTCATTCTAAATACTCGTCACATGAACGTGTTGAGGTTTGGAATAATGTTTTAGATTATTCAGTAAAAGCGAAAATAGTAATAGGTGCGCGTTCGTCTATCTTTTTGCCATTTGATAATTTGGGATTGATTATAGTAGACGAAGAGCACGAACAGTCATTTAAGCAATTTGATCCTGCGCCACGTTATCACGCACGAGATACTGCAATTGTGTTGGCTTATATGCATGAGGCAAAAATACTTTTAGGCTCAGCAACACCTAGTTTAGAAAGCTATTTTAATGCGAAACAAAATAAATATGGTTTTGTTGAATTGATGCATCGTTTTAATGATGTATTAATGCCAGATATTGAATTAGTTGATATTAAAGATAAGCTCAAAAAGAAGCTTATGAAAGGGCATTTTAGTGATCGTCTTATTGGTGAAATGACAGAAACTTTAGCGGAAGGACATCAAATTATATTGTTTCAAAATAGACGCGGATTTTCTCCAATTGTTGAATGCAATACTTGTGGCGTATCTCCACAATGTCCAAATTGCGATGTAAGTTTAACGTATCATCAATATAGAAATCAGTTACGTTGTCATTATTGTGGTTATGTTGAAGCCATGTTGAAGGCTTGTAAAGCTTGTGGAAGTAATGATCTTGATAGTAAAGGTTTTGGTACCGAACAAATAGAAGCAGAGGCGAAATTGTTATTTCCAGATTATAACGTTGCTAGAATGGATTTAGATACCACGCGAGGAAAATATGGTTATGAAAAAATTATTACAGCACTTGAGCAGCAAGAAATTGATATTTTAGTTGGTACACAAATGTTAACTAAAGGCTTAGATTTTAGGAATGTAAAATTTGTTGGTATTATGAATGCTGATAATATGCTAAACTTTCCAGATTTTAGAGCGCATGAACGAAGTTTTCAACTCATGTTGCAAGTTGCAGGTAGGGCAGGACGTACTGAAGAACGCGGAAAGGTTTTAATTCAAACGTATAATCCGTATCATAATATATTGCAACAAGTGTCTACCAATAATTATATAGATATGTTTAACGAACAAATGAACGATCGTTATAATTTTAAGTATCCGCCAATTTATAAGCAAATAAAGATTACTTTAAAACATAAAGATTATAATAGGGTAGAGATGGCTTCTATTTGGTTTGCTAAATCGTTACGACAAGTTTTTGCCGATTTTGTTTTAGGGCCAGAGTCGCCACCTGTGGCTAGAATTAGAAATCAGTTTCATAAAAACATTTTGGTGAAGATTCCTAAAAAGCAATCCTTATCAAAAACAAAAGAAGCTATTGAAAAAATAAACAACAGCTTCTTTTGTATAAAGGATTTTCGGTCAGTTAAAGTAATTTTAAATGTCGATAACTATTAGTTAGTTTTAGTTGTTTTTTTGCTTAAATATTATTTAGAGCATCAACTAGTTGGGTTTTTTTATTTCTACTTAAAGGAATTTCGTAAGTGCCAACTTCAACATTTTTACTGTTAAATCTGTCAATCTTATCAAGATTTACAATATAAGATTTATGAATTCTTAAAAACTTGCCTTCAGGTAATTCAGCTTCAAAAGATTTCATAGTAGATAATACTACTAAACTATTTTCTTCTGTAACTAGTTTAACATAATCGCCAAGTGCTTCAATCCATTTAATATCTTTAATGTAAACTTTACGTTTTTTAAGATTACTTTTCACAAAAATATGTTCTCCTTCTTCTTCGTTAAAATCTAAAGTCAATTTATGTTGTTCTAAGGCTTTATCTACAGAAGTATTAAAACGTTCTCTTGTAATTGGTTTGTGTAAGTAATCTGTAGCGTCGTAATTAAATGCTTTAAAAGCATATTCTGTTTTGCCGGTTACAAAAATAATTTGAGGTTTGTTGTTTAATACGTCTAAAAGTTCAAATCCATTTAGCACTGGCATTTCAATGTCTAAAAAAATCAAATCAACTTGATGCGTATTTAAACCATTCTTTGTTTCTAGAGCACTACTGTACTCTGCTATTAAGTTAAGCGAGGGGTGGTTCTCTACGAGCTTAACAATAGAGAGACGTTGTATTGCTGAATCGTCTACTACTACACAGTTTAAAGTCATAACATTTATATTATTTCGGTTAAGATATCGACAATAGTACAAAAAATTCGGCTAAAAACCAAAAATCATCGTTTAAATGCATCAATTAACAAAATTTTAACATTTTAAATGGTTTATTTAACTGTTCAAATATATTGTTTAACTGCATACTTTGATAATTATTTTATTATAAAATATTAACAATGTGAAATGATTATAAATTTAAGGTGTGTTTATAGTTGTTTTATATATATGTATTTACTACTTTTGCACCCAATTTTTAACAATAAACACGATTTTTATGAATCATTATGAAACTGTTTTCATCTTAAATCCCGTTTTATCTGAAGATCAGATAAAGGAAACAGTAAAGAAATACGAAGATTTTCTTGTTTCTAACGGCGCTAAGATGGTATCAAAAGAAGATTGGGGACTAAAAAAATTAGCTTACCCAATTCAAAACAAGAAAAGTGGCTTCTATCACTTATTTGAGTACACCGTTGATGGTGAAGTAATTAATGCTTTAGAAGTAGAGTTTAGACGTGATGAGCGTTTTATGCGTTATTTAACTGTTGCGTTAGATAAACATGCTATTTCATGGGCAGAGAGAAGAAGAGTTAAACTTAAACAAAAAGCTTAATTATGTCATCAATAGAACAACAATCTAAAGGAAAAAAAGACGGAGAAATTAGATATTTAACTCCGCTTAACATCGATACTAATAAGGCTAAGAAATATTGTATGTTTCAAAAGTCTGGAATTAAGTATGTAGATTACAAAGATCCAGATTTTTTAATGCGCTTTATAAACGAACAAGGTAAAATTTTACCAAGACGTTTAACAGGTACATCATTAAAGTATCAAAGAAAAGTTGCCGTTGCTGTAAAAAGAGCGCGTCACTTAGCTTTAATGCCTTATGTAGCAGATTTATTAAAATAAAATACCGATAACAATGGAACTTATATTAAAACAAGACGTTGAAAATTTAGGATTTAAAGACGATGTTGTAACAGTTAAGAACGGTTATGGTAGAAACTTTTTAATTCCTCAAGGACAAGCTATATTAGCTACAGTATCTGCAAAGAAAGTATTGGCAGAAAACTTAAAGCAAAGAGCTTTTAAAGAAAAGAAAATAGTTGATGATGCTAATAAAATTGCTGAAGCTTTAAAAGCTTTAGAAATTAAAATATCTGCTAAAGTAGGTACTGGAGACAAATTATTTGGATCTGTAAACAACATTGATGTTGCTGCTGCTTTAGAAAAAGAAGGTCAAGCTATCGATAAAAAATTCATCACAGTTACAACTGTTAAGCGTTTAGGTAAATATACTGCCGTAGTACGTTTACACAGAGAAGTGTCTGTAGATTTAGAGTTTGAGGTTATTGCACAAGCAAGCTAATATCAAATGTTTTAGTACAAAAGCCTCAACTTAGTTGGGGCTTTTTTTTATTAAATTTATATGATTTCCGTAAAAACGGAAATAAAAATTAAATTTTCAATGAAATATAGTAGACTTACAAAAGAACAATTTGAAGAATTACATCAAGAGTTTATAAATTTTCTAGCAACACAATCTATTACAGCAGATGAGTGGGCAAATTTAAAAATAAATAAACCCGAAATGGCTGAAATGGAACTCGATGTTTTTAGCGATTTAATATGGGAAGGCGCTTTAAATAAAGCAGAGTACTTAGAGCATTTTGCACCCAAACACATGTATTTATTTCGTTTAGGGGAAGAAAAAATGAATGCCATTGTAGTAAATGTAAAAAGTGATGTTGATATTACTACTAAAGAAGGTTATAATTGGTTGCGTGAAAATTTAATGGATGATAGTGTTGAGTTTTTACAAGCTGATAAAGATTACAGCGACGATAAAAATTTAGATAAATTTAAAATGATAGAACAAGGTGCTGTAATTACTAAAGGCGAATTGTTTAAGTATTTTGATAAGTTGATAAATTAAATTTGTCATTCCTGAGTAGGCAGGAATCTATTCCAATTAAAACTATTATTTTTGTCTTTCCACATTACACAATAACAAAGGTGTTAGTATGATGCGGATAGAATAGATAACAATCATTAAAAAGACACCCGTTTTTACGGGCATATTATGGCTCAAAAACCAAGCATTCCTAAAGGAACTAGAGATTTTAACCCAGAACAAGTAGCTAAGCGTAATTATATATTTAATACCATTCGTGGCGCTTTTAAAACGTTTGGATTTCAACCTATTGAAACACCAAGTTTTGAAAACTCAGAGACTTTAATGGGAAAATATGGTGATGAAGGAGATCGATTGATTTTTAAGATTTTGAATTCTGGGGATTATTTGTCTAAAGCAAATCAGGAAGCTTATAACGAAAAAGATTCTACTAAGTTAACTTCTAGTATTTCAGAAAAAGCCCTTCGCTACGATTTAACCGTACCATTCGCCCGTTACGTTGTGCAACACCAAAACGAAATCGAATTTCCATTCAAACGTTATCAAATACAACCTGTTTGGCGTGCTGATAGACCTCAGAAAGGTCGTTTTAGAGAGTTTTATCAATGTGATGCCGATGTTGTTGGAAGTAAATCGTTATGGCAAGAGGTGGAGTTTATACAGTTATACGACACGGTGTTTTCTGCTTTAAAACTAGAAGGTGTAACTATTAAAATTAATAATAGAAAAATACTATCTGGAATTGCTGAAGTTATTGGTGCGAGTGATAAACTAATCGATTTTACAGTAGCATTAGATAAGTTAGATAAAATAGGTGAGGAGAAGGTTAAAGAAGAAATGCTTAGTAAAGGTATTTCTGAAGATGGGATTTCTAAACTACAACCTTTATTTACCTTATCGGGTTCTTTTGAATCTCAAATAGAAAGTTTAAAAGCTATACTATCTTCTTCTGAAGAAGGACAAAAAGGTATTGAAGAATTAGCCTTTATAAATACAGCTATTACAGAGTTAGGTTTAACAACGGCAACTTTACAATTAGATGTAACCTTAGCACGTGGTTTAAACTACTATACAGGTGCTATTTTTGAAGTTTCGGCACCAGAAAACGTAAAAATGGGCTCTATTGGTGGCGGTGGACGTTATGATGATTTAACAGGCATTTTTGGAATGAAAGATGTGAGTGGTGTTGGTATTAGTTTTGGTTTAGACCGTATTTATTTAGTTCTTGAAGAGTTAGGATTATTTCCTGAAACAATTGCTAAAAATATTGAGGTGTTATTCATTAATTTTGGAGATAAAGAAGCCTTATTTAGTTTAAAAGCCATAAAACAATTAAGACTACAAGGTGTTAATGTTGAATTATATCCTGATGCTGCAAAAATGAAAAAGCAAATGAATCATGCAAATAAGCGTGCTATTCCGTTTGTAGTTTTAGTGGGCGATCAAGAAATAGAATCGAATACATATACTTTAAAGAATATGGTTTCTGGTGAACAATTAAAAGTATCTTTAGAAGAGTTAATAGCAAAAGTAAAATAAAAAAGTCCTGAACGTTAATTCAGGACTTGAAGTGAAATTAAATTAATAGTAGATTTGGGGACAAATGATTAACTCAATTTACTGTTTTATTAATACTTTTTTGGAAAGTTTACCATATTCTGTTTTTATTTTAATGATATAAGTACCAGTTTTAATTTGGTTTGCTTTGTATTCTATATAGTTATCAACAGTATTCGTGTCAAATTGGAATAATGATTGTCCAAGTATATTAAACATTTCAATAGATTCTATTAAATTAGAATTGAGGTTTTGTATAATAATACGATTTTTTTCATTTGAGTAATATACCTGAATTTGATTAGCAGAAACATCTACTGATGAAAGTGCTTTTTGTGCATTAGAAAATGTTACTTCAAAACGATTTAAATATTCACCAGCAGTTAAAAAGATATCATATTTATTTTCTTTTAAATTATAATAAGTATCTAACTCTTTATCATGAATAAAAACTTCTAAATCATTAGGAGTATTTTCTAATTCATCTAGAGTAATACTATTTATTCCATCGTTTTTGGTATGTATTCCTAAAGGAATTACAGTTGTATGGTTTATTTCGTTAATACCTTGAATAGTATATTTTTCATCATTTAACATCCAATACATATCATCTACTTGAGTGTCGATATAAGGTGCGTCATAGCCCCAATCATAATCTAAAGTAGCGGCAACATCAACAGTAATTAAAAGTTGTCTTCTAATCGTGTTAACAGAATTAAAACCTAGCCTGAGTTTAGGTCTCGTATCTGTAATTTGTTTGCTAGCTGATGTTTTACTCTGTTTTGTATTTCCGGATTTAACAAAAACGGAATTGATGCCATCTTTAATTTGAAAAACACGTTGACTGTTATTAAATTGAATTGTACCTCCATCTTCTGCTGTCACAAAGAAACCTTGCGCAACTGGTATGTATCGACCTGGTGTTTTTGTTGGTGTTCCTCCTGTACCAACATCTGGGTCGTTTGTTCCCATTGCAGCAGCAGGTATACCTCCAGATAACGTGTAAGTTGCGTAACCACCTTGATATTCTCTTAAAATATGAGAACCGCCTCCCCAATGTTCCCAAAAGTATAGTGTGCCATTTATATTAGCTCCTACATCTGTTCCAGCAATTGTAGGACCATTATCTGTTATGAATTTATTAGCATCAATAGCAGATGGGTAGGGATTGCCAACTAAATAATCGTTTCCCGCACTAATAGTTAAATTAATATCTCCATTATTTGGTTTCCCTTCAAATACATAATTTTGAGGTGTTGCAATAGATCCCGTTCCTGGACCTTTCATGGTGAAACCTTCTCCAACAAGCATGGTTCCTGTACTACGTACATGTTGCCATTTAGAATAATTATCGCTTTGTTGGTTGCTAAATTTCCAAATCCAATAATCTGCAACTGCAACGGGTGATGACGTACCATTATATCCTGAAGTTAAGAACCCAACATTTGTAAATACATCTGGAAGTTTGTAACTATTATTATTTGTAGAGTTATTAGAAAAACCGACAGGTGATGACCAATAATTGTATGTGTAAGTATCGGCAGTTCCTTGCTGATCTTTTTCTAATGTGCCAGAACTAGTAGGTTCTAAACTACTTTCTGTGTTTTGAACTAATTGTGATTCACCTTGTAAATCTATTTTACCATCTAATTTTAGATACCAAGAATTAAATAATTCAGAATCGCCATTAATTTCTAAAGTACTACCGCTATCAATTATTAAACCTGCAGTAGAAAGGCTCGTATTGGTTTGTATGTTTCCTTTTATATGTACTATAGCACAATCTGGGGGCGTACTATTAATATCCCAAATATTACCTTCAAGCCAATTATTAGAATCAGACCAATTTCCAGTACAGGAATTGGTTGTTACATAAGGTAAAGGAGTTGTTTGGGTATCAATTATTTTAGTATTATAAATTTTAGTTCCGCTACCAACATCTATACTAGCTGTTGATAAATCATCAATAATATCATCTTTGTAAGTATCCATTCTGTAATATCTTATTAAATGAGACCAACTTAGAGGTGTAGATACTTTAGTGATATCGTCAAAATCTGTTATATCTTTTGGAATAATGCTTCCACGAACTACACCCGAATTATCTTCTATTTCTTGATGTACTATTTTGTGTAATTCATTTTTAGTTAATGCTTTATTAAAAAGGCGAACTTCATCAATATATCCTTTAAAATAATTGTTATTTGTGTCTGATTTTCTACCAATTGTAAAACTTGAAGAGTCTGTGTTAAAAGCTCCGCTATTTATTGATGTATATGCTGCTAGAGCACCATTTATGTAAAGTTTAAAATCTCCTGTTAAGCAGTCGCAACTATACGTTGTAGCAATATGTATCCATTGGTTTGTTGTTAATGTAGAACTACTTGTTATGGTGTTACCATTAGCGTAAGCAGTAATGGTTTTATCTGAATTGAGTTGTAAATAAAATACATTTTGTCCAACGATTATTTGGGTTCCAGAAGCTGTAGGATCAATTTTAATCCATGCCATTATGGTAGACTCCGTCCATTCATTAATAATAGTGTTTTCAGAAGCATAATCATTTCTACCATCAAAATAAAGCTGGAGTTTTTGATTTATATCTCTAGGAGATCCAAAAGCAGTATCATTTGTGTCAAACAAATCTAAAATACCATCATTATCACTATCATTAGTATCATCTATAATACCATCATTATCTCCGTCTAAGTCAGCGTATAAAGTGTGTGAAATATCAAACGTTGCTCCATCTGAAGTTGTGTCTAAATAATCTGGTGTTCCATCGTTATCGGTATCTACTACATAATATTCCCATCCAGTACCGGTTGCTCCTTGATTGGAATTACCATAAGCTGTAGCCATTGTAGAACCATTAAAGAAGTCATATAAATCTAATATGCCATCTGTATAATATTCTATGGTTCCATCAGAATCTATATCGGTTTCTCTTACGGTATCTGTATCGGCACCGTCACCAACCCCATCACCTGTAATATCACCATCACCATTTTGGTAATTAGTATCAGCAGTGTTTCCTGCTCCAGATTCATCTACGTCAAATATAGTATCGTTATCACTATCTAAATCTAAATAATTAGGTGTTGAATCTCCATCAGAATCTAAAGTTGTATGTCCTTCACAAGAGTCGTGCATACCATTTGCGTTTGTGTCTACCCATGATCCAACATCAGTTAACATTGCCTTTCCTTCACTATAATTTCCTAAACCAGCTTCAACAATATCAGGAATACCATCATTGTCAGAGTCTAAATCGAAAACATCAGCAACACCATCACTATCTGTATCACATAATGTTTGAGAAATTACAATATCATCAATGGCTAAATCATTACCGGCACCGCCAACTTCGTTATTAATAAAATAAACATAAAATTCACTTACATTAAAAGTTAAACTAGCGGAAAATTGATGCCAACTATTAGCTGGATCTCCGTTAATAGAAGGAGGAATGTCTCCTGTAGCAATAGATGCAAGTACATTATTATTAACATCTCTAAACTCAACTAATATGTCTGGTCTAAGTCTAGTTGCAATACCAGGAGCTGTTGTAGTGTCTAAGTTTAAAACCCAAAAACTATATGTTATAGGAATATTTGGTAGTGCCCCAATAATAGTTGCTGTATAAAAAATACCAGGATCGTATGAGGCGTTAAACATTGCCATTCTACCATTAGTATCTCCACTAGTATGGTCTTCTCCAGTGTACCAGTAAGCATCTGCCCAAGAAGCAACTTCTTCAACAGGAGTATCATTGGTGCCATCACCATCACCAGCTTTATAGTACACTGTATATTTTCCGTCGTTTAAATCTATTTTGTTTTGATTTGGACATTCGGTAGTATTTACACCAACTGTTCCATCTTCATAACAATATGATGTGGTAGCATCATAAGTTGTACTTATAGTTGTTCTATTTCCTTCACCAAAAGTTTCATTCAAAAACTTATAATTTGTTGTTGTAGAAATTGATGATAATTGGCAAGCAAGTTCTTCTTCAGAATCTGCAATACCATCGTTGTCGTCATCAATATCTACATTATCTAGAATGCCATCTCCATCACTATCAAAAAAGTTTTGTTCAGCTTTTGCTTCAATATCAAATTGGTATGAAGATTCATTTGCGTCATTATTTGAAATAGTTATTGTGCTTGTTTTGGTTCCTAATGTTAATGAATTAAATGTAATAGTAAATGTTGTACTGTTTCCAGCATTTACTGGAGTTGAATAAGGGGTTCCAGTTATTGAAAAATCTGTATTATTAGATAAGGATATATTTGTAATTATTAAGTTTGAGCTTCCTGTATTGCTAATAGTGTAGGTTCTAGTTATTAATGTACCAAAATTTGCTGTACCGAAGTTAGTGTAATCAATACTAGAGGGCGAAGTATCATTATCAACAATCTCAATGTTATTGCCAAGAATCTTTATTTCTTGAGCATTACTATTGGAGGATGATAAAATACTAAATACGAGTATTACAACCCAAAATAGGTATTTATTCGCTTTCATAAATAGGATAATTTAGTTTGGGACTAAATTTGTTTGCAACAATAGTTACGGGGCTAATATACTATTTTTTTTTATAATTATTCGATTAAAAGCAAATAAATTCGATTAAATACACTATAAAAGGTTTTCAAATATATTTTTAAGACCTTTTTTATGAAGTAATATTTTTAGTTTTATTGTCATTAACTGTTGCTTCAAATTCAGTATTTATAACACCAACATTAATAGTAATAGAAGCTGTTCCAGTAAGTGTAATAATTGGAGCAACAGTATCATTTAATTCCTGTAAAGTTTAAATAAAATTGATTGGTATTAATGTAGAGTTAATATTTTTTTTTAAAACGGAGTTCTTGTGTGCTTTAAAATTATGTAGCCTTATTTCAGGACGGGTCAGAATTACGCCTTTCTGGAAAGTAGAAGCCTAAAAAGCTTTATTCCACCTCATGGCACGTATAAAGGCTGTCCAGATGGTTTTAGCTATAACGGGATGTATGTTCACAAGGCGAAATAATCCCATTTAAAAAGGTGTTTTATGAAACGAAGAACCAGACCAAAAAGAAGGAATACCGAGCATCAAAGAAGGTTTGCATTGACTGCCCGATACGCAGGGAATGTTTAGGTAAAAGTGCACAGGAAAAGAAATTTACCGTAACCTATTACCGCGCCGAGTACGAGCGCAACATCGTTAGAGTAAACAGTCCACAGGGGCGTTATATGAAAGCCAAACGACAAAGCACAGTAGAGCCCGTTTTTGGAACGCTCACTCAGTTTATGGGTTTAGGGAAAGTCAATACCATAGGTATTAAACAGGCTAATAAGTGTATGCAACTATCCGCCATTGCCTATAACCTAAAAAAGTATCTGAAATTCACCCAAAAACACAGTAAAAGTGGGGCGGCAAGTCTACGCCTTGTTTTTTACCATTTTAA
>JBNKOE010000017.1:0-2135 GCA_050294475.1 Algibacter sp.
AAAAGAGCCACAAAAAATGCAATTAATTTATATAACGAAATAAGATTACACTTATCTTTAGACTTTAAAACACCGAATATGGTATACAAATTAACAGCTTAATTTCAATTTTAACCTGTAGCCATATTTCAGGACGAGACAAACTATGAGAATCTATTTAATTATCTTTATTTTATTTGTTTTTGGTTGCTCTGAATCAATAAAGACTAATGTAAATCTGAACATAAAAACGAATGAAATAAAATCCATTTATTTAAAAATTCCTTCTATAAATAATGATAGTATTAAACTAAAAACTGAAGAGGAAAATTATTTTATTAAAGAATGGCAAAAAAAAGAATTTGCTGGTTTTTGGGACGGATTTCCTGAATATCAAATCATACTGAATTACAATAGTGGAATAACTAAAAAATTGCGGATAAACGCAAAAGACAGAAAAGTTTCTGAAAACGAATTTATATACGAATTAAAGGAGTACGGATTTTTTGAAAATATATGGAAAAATAAATATTATCCAAATGAACCAAGTACTCTGGAAAAAATGGGAATTAAACTTAAAAAGGAATAAAAAAACCTGCACACAACACGGTATAAAAAAAAATTGCTAGTTTTAGCTAAACCAAAGTTTGTTGCTAGTTTGTTAGCTTCTGATTTTCCTTCGGAAAATCCTCGCACACAAACCCGCAACTTTCCTTATACATAAACGTTACCCACAATCCCAGAAAAACTATGAAAACAATTAAAAAAATTTTAATTTATTTGGTATTATTTCTATTATGGGCTGCTTTTTTAAGAATAGGATCAGGACCACCTTCACCATTTAGCTATTTTATAAAATCTGGTGTGGATGGAGAATTACCATCGGATTATATTGCTTTTGTAAAAAAGAAAGCAAAGGAAGAAAACATAGGCAATGTTGCCGTTGTGCTTATAGAAAACGGGAAACAGGCTGACGAATTTTACACTTCCATTGACGAACCTGTTGACGGAAATACGCTTTTTAATGTAGCTTCAATTTCAAAATGGTTAACTACTTGGGCTATATTGAAACTCGTTGAAGAAGGAAAACTACAATTAGACCAACCTGTTAATCATTATTTAACAAGATGGAAATTAACTTCGGATACGTTTAATACAGAAAAGGTTACTATAAAAAGCTTATTGTCTCACAGTTCAGGTTTAAACAGGCAGTTTGAATTTAACAACAATACAAATTTAGATTCAGTTCCAAGCATAGAAGATTCACTCTTATCTTCTGCTAAATTTATTCAGGAACCAGAAAGTGGTTTCTCTTACTCAAATACTGGATTTGGTGTTTTGCAGTTAGTTATTGAGGAAGTTTCTGGACTTTCTTTCAATACATACTTAACCAAAAAGATAATGAAGCCTCTTGGAATGAACCAATCTACTTTTATTTATCAAGACACATTAAATGCTAAGCTAGCAACTTTTTACAATACTGATAATACTCCTAGTCCACATTTTAGATACCCTGAATTAGCAGCGGGGAGTCTTTACACAACACCTTATGACTTTATTAAATTTATGTTAACTCATTTAAATTCCAATCCAGTTTTAGATAAAAATTCAATCTCTTTAATGTCAAAAAAAATTCACCAACTTCACTTTATGGCACAAAGTTTAGGAACAGCAATTTATGATTCTCAAGAAGATGCCCCTTCTATTATAGGGCACGGAGGATTGAATAGATGGGCTATAAATAGTCAAGCAATGGTAGATTTGGAATCAAAAGATGGGGTTCTCATTTTTTGCAATGGTAGTATGGATTTTGCCTCTAATATGGGAGACGTGTGGCTGTGTTGGAAAAAAGGAATTGTAAAACCTTCAGTACAGGTTAATAACTTAAATAAAATGTTGGTTTATCTATTTATTGGATTTTTGATAATTATAACTATTGGAACGATTAAAAACAAGAAGAAAACTGTAGGTAACAATGGTAGCCGTTGCACAAGCCCATAATTTACAAAAACAAAATACAAAAACGTCCTTTTTTAAGGGCGTTTGTTGTTTTTGAATGTGATTACAATATAAATTCTAAATCATTATTTGGGCTTATAAAGGCATTTATAACAGCCTTAAAATGGTAAAAAACAAGGCGTAGACTTGCCGCCCCA
>JBNKOE010000018.1:0-1610 GCA_050294475.1 Algibacter sp.
GGCAGAACATTAAATAAAATAGTCATTTATCACCAAATATGGTTTGTGCTCAAACCTCTTATGGCCTGATTATCGATTCAGTAAACACTAAATATGCAATAGAATCATTTTTTAGTATGAGCTATGGGTAAATTGTACTCAGTGCGCTCTGTAATCAATGCGAATTATTAAATTATTAAGTTTTATGTGGTTGTTTTCTGCCATACTAAAAATGAATAAAAATATTTTCTACACAGATTTTTAAGCGTACATTACAGGTATTAAAAACTATAATATCTCGGTTTGTACCGGAATCTGCCCGTATATAAACTACTAAGTACGATTGCGAAGATCCTGCAAACAGTCGAATTTATCATTTTGTATATAAGGATGCAAATGAACAAGTAATTAGAACACCTGAAGAACTAACAAATTACACGAATAATTTTATGAATGGTTTATTGAAAGATATTCATGAGATAAATCACGGTAAAAGTGGAAATCGGTTTAAGAACTTTGTGTCCATTGTATTTCAAATTGTATACAAGAAAGCAAAAGCTGTCGGTTCATACATTGATCTACCAAATGAAATCAAAGCTAAGAACGCATGCGTTAACATTAAGAATGAAGACGATGCATGTATTAAATGGTGCTTTCTAGCGTTTAAACATCGTGATGAAGTGCCATCTAAATCATATAAAAATATAACAAATGGTTACAAAAAATGGGAAAGTGAGTTTCTTGAACCAAAAAATTTAGAATATCCAATCAATATTCAAAGAGAAATTCCTCGAATTGAAAAGTTAAATAATATAAAAATTAATGTCTTTGGATACGAAAATAAAAAAGCATTTGTTATTTATAACAGTAACAAAAAGGTTGAGAAAACTCAAATTTTGGATCTATTACTTATTGAAAAGGATGGCAAATCTCATTTTGTATGGATTAATAATTTTAGTAGATTTGTCTGTTCATCTAAATTGCGTCATAAGAAGTATGTATGTAGGAACTGTTTAAATTTCCAAACGTTAAATAAAGATAAATTAGATGAACATAGCAAAAGTTGTATCAAAAATGAAGCTGTTAGGATTGAGTTACCGACAAAAGAAAACAAGGATCTAAAATTTAAAAACTTCAATAGAACATTTCCACATCCATTTTTATTACATATGATTTTGAATCCATATTACGTGAAATTGTTGATGGTGAAAGTGGTAAAACAGTAAAGTATCAAGAGCATATCCCAAATTCGTTCGGTATTAAGTTTAATTGCATTTATGAACAATACAATACACCGATCGAAATTTGTAGTAATAAAAATAAAGATGAGTTACTGCAGCAATTTGCTCATAAAGTAACGGAATATGTAAACTATGCTTATAGTTTAACAAAACTACATTCATTCTTTGATAAAAAGAGATTTACAGAAGAACAAAAACGGAAACATATGGAGACTGAATTATGTAACTATTGCGTGGAAAGCTTTTCAAAAAGAATAAAAAGGTAATTCATCATTGTCATATTACAGGAAACTTTATTGAAACAATATGTGACAAATGCAATAAAAAGCAACAATTAAACGCTTTATTCCGATAATCGCACATAATAGTAAAAATTATGACAATCACTTT
>JBNKOE010000019.1:0-79920 GCA_050294475.1 Algibacter sp.
CCTCATTTATTGATGGATAGTCATAAATATCTAATTTATAATCCAGTTCTTGAAGAAATTGGAATCGCTTATTTATATGTGAATCAAGTTCTTTTATCATAAGTTTCAAATGTGCAGTATCGCTCCTTTAATTAATGCCAACAATTGGATATAGACAATTGTCTATATCCTTCCAAAGGTACAATTGTCTATATCCACATTATAAAAAACTAAGATAGTAAATCTTTTATTTCCATAAACGATTTATTTGCTACATGTGTGTAAATTTCTGTCGTTTTAGTAGAACTATGTCCTAGTAATAGTTGTATATGCCTAATATCTGTTCCGTTTTCTAATAGGTGTGTCGCAAAACTATGCCTTAGCATGTGTGGTGTTACTTTTTTATAAATTCTAGCTTTTTTAGCTGCTGTAGAAATAATATTTAAAACACTTGTAACACTATATTTGTTTCCTTTTTGTCCTTCAAATAGATATTTGTCGGGACGATATTCTTTGTAATATTTTTGTAAATCTTTTAATATACTTGGACTTAAAATTGAAATGCGGTCTTTATTTCCTTTTGCATTCTTAATATTTACAACCATCCGTTTACTGTCTATATCGAGAATATTAAGGTTTAATAGCTCAGACCTTCTAAGTCCAGAAGAGTATAGAAGTCCTACTATGCATCTGTGTTTTATATTATTAGTGTTATTTATAATCTCTACAATTTCTTCTTTAGATAATACCACAGGCAACTGTTTTTCTTTTCTAGGTCTTTCTATAGAATAAAATCTGTTAGGCATGCCGAGAACAATTTCATAAAAGAATTTAATACTATTAAGAGTTAAATTTACATAGGAATTTGATTTTTCTTCCTGTATTAGTTTTTGTAAATATTTTCTAATATCGTTTTCATTTAAATTTATTGGGTTAGTGTCGTAATAATAATTGATAAACGACTCAAAGCAAGCTACGTAGTTACGAACGGTGTTGTCTGAATATCTTTTTAGTTCTAGTTTAAGTAAGTATTCTTCAGGGCAAGGTTTGAAACCATCTTTTGGTTTTCGATTTCTGTAGCGCTCTAAATTAAGAATAGGATTATCTTCGTTTATTATTTTTTTGGTAAAAAAATAGTTACCATTTACCCAAGCTACCCCATAAAATGTTTTAAAAATTTGCTCTAAATTACTTTTGTTATTTGGTACATAGAACATATCAAATTCTTGACTCCAATTAATATTTGTTAGCGAGTTAACGAGTGCTTGAATAACTTTGTTTGTGGTAAATTGAAGCCCGATACATTTTTTTTGATTTATAAATAAATGCTTTAAGGTTATACTTTTCTGTAATTTCATAATTATTTTATTTACAATATTAGTATATACAAATGATTTAGTCGTATCTTATTCGAATAGGATGCGTATAAAATTCACTTAAAATTAATGTTATGAGATTTCACAAAGAATGTTTGTATTGCAGTAAAGAATTAAAGGGTAGAAAAGATAAGAAATTTTGTGATCCGCAATGCAAAAGCGCATACCAATATCAGCAATCACAAGAGCAACCCGAACGTTTTTATAATAAGGTAGATAATCAATTGAAATTAAACCGAAGACTTTTAAAAAATTTCAACAAAGCAGGAAAAGCAACAATTAGATATAAACAACTTATTAATGAGGGGTTTAATCCTAATTTTTTTTACACATTATTGGAAGAATGCTAAAGGCGATGTTTACTTGTTTGTATACGAATATGGGTTTTTAAAAAAGGTGGAAAATAATAATGAGAAGTATGTTTTGATTCAATGGCAAGATTATATGGATAAATAATATTTTTATATTAATCTTTATTATGTTAGAGCATTAATGTGTAAACAATACATTATTTTTAAATAAAGTACCCCCTTTTTTATAATTTAATAAAATTAATTTCTTTATAAAAAAAAGCGGCTTAGTAAAAACTAAACCGCTTGTTTCATGTATCTTACAATTTGTAGCGAGAGCGGGGCACGATCCCGCGACCTCCGGGTTATGAATCCGACGCTCTAACCAGCTGAGCTACCTCGCCATAATTTAAGGCTGCAAATATAAAAACATTATTGTTGTACACAAACATTACTTAGGTAAAATATTATTAAAATTATTGTTATACTTATCAATTAATGTATATATTGGCTACATAAACTTAAAGTAGTATATGGACGATAAAATTAAATTTGATATAGAATTCCCAATTCACGCATCTCCTCAACTGTTATATCAATATATTTCTACACCGTCTGGTTTATCCGAATGGTTTTCAGATAATGTAAATTCAAGAGGAGAGCTGTTTACTTTTATTTGGGATGATAGTGAAGAACAAGCTAAGTTGTTAAGTAAAAAAAGTGGCGAACGTGTTAAATTTAGATGGATTGATGATGATGAAGAAGGCTTACAATGTTATTTTGAAATTAGAATTCAAGTAGATGAAATAACAAAAGATGTTTCTTTGATGATTACAGATTTTGCTGAAGAAGATGAGCTTGATGAAGCTAAAATGCTTTGGGAAAATCAAATGTCTAGTTTAAAACAAGTATTAGGTTCAGCTTAAAAATATAAATTTATTTTAAAGTATATTTGCTCATTCTTAAATTAATGATAAGAATGGGCTTTTTTATGATAAATTTTAACGGAAATATCTCGGAAGATAAGATACTTTTATCTAATCAAAATAGAGGCTTTGCATATGGTGACGCGCTTTTTGAAACGATTAAAATAACTAATGGAAAGTTATTGTTTTGGGAAGATCATTATTTTAGATTGATGTCTTCTATGCGAATTATGCGCATGGAAATCCCTATGAATTTCACTATGGAATTTTTAGAAAATCAAATTCAAAAAACATTAGAATCTAATCAATTAGATAAAAAATCTTCAAGAATTAAGCTAACTGTTTTTAGAAATGAAGGTGGACTATATTTACCAGAAACAAATGATATAAGTTTTCTTATTACTGTGAAACCTATTGATAATGATTTATATACGCTTAATGAAGGTTTTTACGAAGTAGATTTGTTTAAAGATTACTATATATCTCCAAGTTTATTATCTACTTTAAAAACCAACAATAAAGCTTTAAATGTTATTGGAAGTATTTATGCTAAAGAAAATAAGTTACAAAACTGCTTTGTTTTAAATACAGATAAAAAAGTTGTTGAAGCACTTAACGGAAATGTTTTTTTAGTAAAAGGAAACACTATAAAAACACCTCCTATTAATGATGGATGTTTAAAAGGTGTAATGAGAAAACAACTCATTGAGATTATAAAACAAATTCCAGAATATGAATTTGTAGAAGATTCAATTTCGCCATTTGAACTTCAAAAAGCCGACGAAATTTTTATAACAAATGTTATTGTAGGCATTCAGTCTGTAACAAAGTATAGAAAAAAGACTTTTACAAACGAACTTGCTAAAAACTTATTACAGAAATTAAATGTAAAAATAAGATTGAATTAATTAAAGCTTGGGTTTTCTGGTGCATTAGACCAAATACTGTATTCGCCACCAAATTCTAACATTTTTTCTTTCCAAAAGGTTTCGTAGTTTTTTTCTATAATATTTTTTTTATAAATATTTTCAGTTACTACCCAAGAATTGGCTTTTAATTCTTCGTTTAATTGATTAGTTTCCCAACCAGAATAGCCTAGAAAAAATCGGATATCATTTTCTTTTATGGTATTATTTGCTATTTGTTCGGCTACTTTACTAAAATCACCACCCCAAAATATGCCTAATGAAATTTCTATACTGTTAGGTATTAAATGTGGTATTTTATGAATAAAATATAAGTTGTCTTGTTCTACTGGGCCACCATTATAAACTTTAAATGTAGCTTCTACTTCTGGTACTAGATCGTTAATAGTGTATTCTAGAGGTTTATTTAGTATAAAACCTATAGAACCTTCTTCAGTGTGGTCAGCTAATAATACTATAGAGCGATTAAAAGAAACATCGCCAATTATTGCAGGTTCTGCAATTAGTAAATCTCCCTTTTTAGGTTTTGATGTTACCATATTTCTATATTTATTAACTAAATCTAATATTTATTTATTAAAAAAGCAACTGTTTTATTAATATTAAATAAAAAAGCCTTCAAATTATTGAAGGCTTTTTGAATTATTAAGAAGTAAAACTTAGTTTACTGCATTTGATAAATCAGATCCAGCTTTAAACTTTACAACGTTTTTAGCTTTGATTTTTATTGTAGCACCAGTTTGAGGGTTTCTTCCTTCTCTTGCAGCTCTTTTAGAAACTGACCAAGAACCAAACCCTACTAAAGAAACTCTGTTACCTTTTTGTAAAGCTCCTTCAATTTCAATGATTGCACACTCTAAAGCTTTTTTTGCAGCAGCTTTAGTAATTCCTGCGTGTTCTGCCATTGCATCGATTAAATCTGTTTTGTTCATAATGTAAAATTTAATTTATTAATAAATTGGTTAAACTTTTTGTTAAATCCTACTACAAATTTATACGGATTATACAACCACGCAAGTAATAGCAAGGGAAATACCATTTATTGTTGATAACTTAGTACTTTTGTTAATAAAGGTAGCGTATTTCGTCGGTTTTTTTAATTTGTCAGTGTTAATAAGGGTTTAGAGCATTTTAGCATTAGCTTCAAATGTGTAGCCATTTAATAACGATTTTATATCCATTAATTTTTTCCCTGGAAGCTTAATTTTTTCTATAATTATGTAACCATTTGTTACTGCTACTTTTAATTCTTTTTTCGTAGAAATAATATTACCATTATTTAAGGAGTGAATTGAAAATTCTTTTTTAGCAGCATAAATTTTAATGTCTAATGTATCATTTCCATTAATTAATGTACACCAAGCAGCAGGATAAGGACTTAAACCACGAATCATATTATATATATTCTCAATAGAATCGTTCCAATTAATTTTACAATTGTCTTTATTTAATTTATGTGCAGTTTTTGTTTCGGCATTTTCTTCTTGCGGAGTTGTTTTTACAGAACCTTTTTTAATTAAAGCTACTGTTTTTAAAACAAGCTCGCTTCCTAAGTGCATTAATTTATCATGTAGACTTCCTGCATTTTCTTCTGGGTCAATTAAAATATCTTCTTGTAAAATCATTTCGCCAGTATCAATTTTTTCATCAATAAAAAAAGTTGAAACACCTGTTTTTGTTTCTCCATTTATAATAGCCCAATTAATAGGTGCAGCACCACGGTAGTTAGGTAATAAAGATGCATGCAAATTAAACGTACCATATTTTGGCATTTGCCAAACTACTTTTGGTAGCATTCTAAAAGCTACTACTATTTGAAGATTAGCATTTAGTGCTTTTAAATCATCTAAAAAATCTTCGCTTTTTAAATTTGTGGGTTGTAAAATATTTAAACCAGTATCTTTTGCATATTGTTTAACGGCACTTTCGTTTAGCTTGCGACCTCTACCAGCAGGTTTATCGGGTGCTGTAATAACGCCTACTATGTTATATTGGTTATCTACAAGTGCTTTTAATATGGTAACTGCAAAATCAGGCGTACCCATGAATACAATTCTTAAATCTTTCATTTTTTGATGTTTGTTATTGTATAAGTCATAATGTGATTATTTTATAAATGACTTAATTTATAAGTGTTTGTTTGGGTTATAGAAACAATATTATGTTCTAATAACAGTTTAATGACTTTTTTTATATCTTCTTCTGATGCATCTATATTAGCGGATATGACTCTTGATGATAAATCACCATTTTCTAATAATTCTATGATACGATTTTTTAAATTACCAATGTCCTGAGGTTTACTAGCTTTTTTTGTACTTGTACAAACCGAGCAAATGCCACAAGGTTTCATGTCTTTTTCTCCAAAATAGGCTAGGAGCTGCATACTTTTACAAACCGAATCGTTTTCAATATAATTAAGTATGGCTTTAACTTGTTGTTGTTTTAATTTGTTCTGTTGCTCGATAATTGATGCAATTCGGTTGATGGTTTTGTCGTCTTCACGAGGTTGAATAAACGTAACTTGTGCATCTGTTTTAGATAAATGAAGTGTTATAACGCCATCCTTTTCTAATTGTTGCAAGGTTTCAATTATAATACTTTCTTTAAAAGATGTTTTTTCAACTATTTTAAAAAGATTAATAGCTGTATCATGATCAAAAACACCTCCATACATGCGAAGTATCGATTTAACTATAATATTATAATCTTGGTGCGTTTCTAAATAATTAAAAAGCGAGGCATTAGATGTAATAAATTGAACAGATACTTTGTTTTTAAATTGTTTAGATAATGAAATGATACTATTTCTATCTAATAATAATATAGAATTGTAGCATAAAATACTGCTAAAATTATATGTTTTGCAAAAGGTATTGAAGTCAAAATCAAAAGTTAAATATTCGCCTTCACCATATGATATTTGAAAATAGTTACATAACTTTCTGTAAACTTGTTTTACAAAATCTACATTAGGTAATACACTTAAAAACTGATTTTTAACTAAAACTTCATCGCTATTATTTTTTAAAATAACAGCAAAGGCTTTCTCTCCATTTCTTCCAACACGTCCAGCTTCTTGAAAGTAACTTTCTATGCTTTCTGGTAAATTTAAATGAATAACAGTTTTAACATCGGGTTTGTCAATGCCCATTCCAAAAGCATTGGTGGCTACCATAACTTGCTTTTTGTTATTAATCCAGTCATTCATGTTATTATTTTTATCATTATTAGCGAGTCCACCATGATAAAAGGTAGCAGAAATGTTTCTCGATTCTAAAAATGAACTTATTTCAATGGTTGATTTTCTGTTTCTAACATAAACAATAGAAGACGCTTTGTATTTCTTTAAAATGGTTTCAAGTCTGTAATGTTTATCATTTTCATGAAAAACCATGTATCCTAAATTGGGTCTGTAAAAAGAGTGTTTAAATATTTTAGGTTGAATAAAATCGAGTTCTTTAACAATATCTTCAACAACTTCAGGTTTTGCTGAAGCTGTTAATGCAATAACATTAACAGTAGGTTGTAATTGACGTAATAGTACAATATTTTTATAAGCAGGTCTAAAATCGCTTCCCCATTGAGAAATACAATGTGCTTCATCTACAGCTATTAAATTAACGTTCATTTGCCTAATGCGTTCTTGCACCAACTCTTGTTGTAAGCGTTCTGGCGAGAGGTATAAAAATTTATAATTTCCGTAAATGCAATTATCTAAAAGTGTGTCTAACTGGCTGTATGAAATACCACTGGTTAGCGCCATAGCTTTAATCCCTTTATTATTAAGAGATTTTACTTGGTCTTTCATTAAAGCAATAAGTGGAGATATAACAATGCAAATACCTTTTTTTGCCAATGCAGGAATTTGAAAACATAAGGATTTTCCACCTCCAGTAGGCAGTAATGCAAAGGTGTCTTCGCCTTCAAGAACAGCATTTATAATGGCTTCTTGGTTAGGCTTAAAGGTTGTAAACTTCCAGTAGCGTTCTAATATGTTAACAGGATGTTCCAAAAAACACTTTAAAGATTGTTTGTTATAAAATTAATTCGCTCTTCAATGGTTCCAAAAGGAACTTCAATAATATTGTATGCTAAATCTTGATACACTTGTTTTAGTGATTCATGTATTTTCACGGCTTCATTAAACGTTTCAAAACGTTCATTATCAGTTTTGTAAATAGCTTTCCAAGGTGGTAATAAAAAAACATGGCTGTATCTATTAGTATTACATACTTTTAAAAATTTATCATCATAATCTTGATTAAAAAAGGCCATGTAAGCTAAAACATCAGGAATACCACGATCAAAAAAAATGAGTGGTTTATCTAAATCAAGTGCTTGTTTAAATTGATTTAATCTGCCATTTAATAATTTAGTATTAAAATCTAATGGATCGTTTACAAATGCAATAGGATTTGAAATTTGTGAATCTGCAGCAATATCATTTTTTGCTTCTAAAGTTAATTCTCTAATAACTTCATCAAAACAATGATAATTTTGATTTTTCAATTCATTAATAATTGAAGTTTTTCCAGTACCTGGACCTCCCGTAATAACAATTTTTTTACTGTTCAATGCCTATATTTTAGCTGTAAAATTCGGAATTTACTGCCGATAAAAAAAATACCAGCGTAAACATCTACTCTAAATAGTTAATATTATGTGAATGTTGTATGGGTTAGTCTAAAAACATTAAATATTAATATATGAAAATAGTATATTTGCAGCTTATAAAAAAGTACATGAATACATCTCCAAATTCAGAAGAATTTTACGAAAAATTAAGGGCACAATTATACGATACGGCTAAATGGCCATCAGAGTATTTGTATAAATTCATTGTTAAGTCTGATATAAAAAAAATAGCATTAATTGAAGCTTTGTTTAATAATGTAGGAGCCGTTATAAATACAACAGAATCGAAAAACGGAAAATATACAAGTGTATCTGTTAATGTTTTAATGAGAAACCCAGACGCAGTAATAGATAAATACAAAGAAGTTGCAGAAAAGGTAGAAGGCGTTATTAGTCTTTAGTTTTTTTTTGTATTTTGCGCAAGCATAACAACTACATGCAGATACATTTAACTCTACACAATAAATTTTGATAGACGATTTAGAATATAACACAGAGCGTGAGCATTTAATCATTCCAGAATATGGACGCCACATGCAGAAAATGATTAATTACGCTAAAAGCAGAGAAACAAAAGAAGAACGTGATAAGCTAGCTAAAGCCATTATTTCGGTAATGGGTAATATGCAACCACATTTAAGAGACGTTCCAGATTTTCAGCATAAACTTTGGGATCAGCTTTTTATTATGGCTAATTTTGAATTAGATGTAGATTCTCCTTACGAAAAACCTACAAAAGAACTTTTTGAAGAACGACCAGAACCTTTAGAGTATCCTCAAAACTTTCCTAAATATCGTTTTTACGGAAACAATATCAAAACGATGATTGATGTTGCAAATACTTGGGAAGATAGCGAACTAAAAGAAGCTTTAACATATACCATTGCAAATCACATGAAAAAGTGTTTTTTAAATTGGAATAAAGATACTGTTGAAGATGATGTTATTTTTGGTCATTTATTTGAATTGTCAAAAGGAAAAATAGATTTAAGAAATTCAGAAGAAGCGTTGTCTGATTCTTCTAGCTTACTTCGTACAAAAACTAAGTATAGTAACAACTCAAATAAAAAAGGAGGACATTCTAAAAAGAACAACTCTAATCGCCAAAGAAAACGCTACTAAAATCCGCATGGGAACATTTAAAATTGAAGGTGGTCACCAGTTAAAAGGAAGTATTCAGCCCCAAGGTGCAAAAAATGAAGCTTTACAAATTTTATGTGCAGTTCTATTAACTCCAGAACTGGTTACAATTAATAATATTCCAGATATTGTAGATGTTAATAAGCTTATCAGTTTATTAAAAAAACTAGGAGTAAAAGTAGAGCAGTTATCACAAGGAACGTATACTTTTCAGGCAGATAGCCTTAATTTAGAATATTTAGAATCTGATACATTTAAGATAGATGGACGCGGTTTACGTGGTTCTATCATGATTGTAGGACCTTTGTTGGCACGTTTTGGAAAAGGTTATATACCTAAACCAGGTGGCGATAAAATTGGGCGTCGTCGTTTAGATACGCACTTTGAAGGTTTAATTAAGCTAGGTGCTAAATTTAGATATAATAAAGAAGACCAATTTTACGGTGTTGAAGCCGATTATTTAACAGGTACTTATATGCTTCTTGAAGAAGCTTCCGTTACAGGTACTGCCAATATTGTTATGGCTGCCGTTTTAGCTAAAGGACAAACAACTATTTATAATGCTGCTTGCGAGCCATACTTACAGCAATTATGTAAAATGCTGAATAGAATGGGCGCTAAAATTAGCGGTGTTGGTTCTAATATGTTAATTATTGATGGTGTTGAAAGTTTAGGAGGTACCGACCATACAATGCTTCCAGATATGATTGAAATTGGGAGTTGGATTGGTTTAGCAGCAATGACAAAAAGTGAGCTAACCATTACTAATGTATCATGGAATGATTTAGGCTTAATACCTAATGTGTTTAGAAAATTAGGAATTACTGTTGAAAAACAAGGCGACAATATTCATATTCCAGCACATACCAATGGTTATGAAATACAAAGTTTTATTGATGGTTCTATTTTAACCATTTCTGATGCACCTTGGCCAGGGTTTACACCCGATTTATTGAGTATTATTTTAGTAGTAGCCACTCAAGCAAGAGGTAGCGTTTTAGTACATCAAAAAATGTTTGAAAGTCGTTTATTTTTTGTAGATAAATTGATTGATATGGGCGCTAAAATTATATTGTGCGATCCGCATAGAGCAACTGTTATTGGTCATGATTTTAAATCGACTTTAAAAGCAACCACCATGACATCGCCAGATATTCGTGCGGGTGTGTCGCTTCTTATTGCAGCACTTTCTGCAAAAGGAACATCTACCATTCAAAATATTGAACAAATAGATCGTGGTTACGAAAATATTGACGAACGTTTACGCGCTATAGGTGCTCATATTGAGCGTGTGGAATAGGTTTTTATTAAGAATTAATTAGCTTTTTTATTAGTAATATTTGTCCTAAGTGATAGTATGTGTGTTCTATTATAACATCTATGTTTCTATAAAAACTTCCGTATTTTTTGTAAACAAAGTCGCTATATAGCTTTTCTTCTGTCATATTTTCGACAAGACTTATGAACTTTTCTGAATCATTACAAAATTTATTTACTAATTGTTCCCAGTCAGTCATTAATTTAATAGGAGGTGCATCAAAACTGAATTTGTCTTTTATTTCAAGTTGTCCGCCTTCAAGTACTTTTGTTACTCCGTTAATATAATAATGGATATGAAATGTTATTTCAGCAATAGTATTTAAATCATCTATTTTTTTAATAGCGTCTTTAAAGTTTAAATTAATAATTTGTTCTTTAAAGTTAGTCCTTGAAACCCAAGAGCCTTCAGTTAAAACTTCTTTAAGGCGTGAGGCTAAATACTTGTTTAATTTCATGTCTTTTTAATTATCTATTTGCTAATTTAGAGTTTTCTAGTAAAAATAAATAATGCATTCATTTCTTCACATTATAGATGTTATTAAAAATTCTTTTTCAGATAATAATTACCTAGTATTTATATGATTCGATGTAAAGAATAGTTAATTTCGCTTACTACTTCTATTAAAATTATTTAAATGCAACATTTAAAAGAATCTATTAAAGATAAAAGCAAAAAAAAGTCTAAAGTAACCATGGGGCAAGCCTTTAAAACTATTATTTGGCCAAGGCGAAATTTGGTGTTTATTGGATTAATTTTAATTGTAATTAGAAGCTTATCAGGTTTAATTTTGCCATGGCAGAGTAAAGTGTTGCTAGATGAAGTTGTGCCAAATAAAGATTATACGCAATTGTATTATCTAATAGGTATTGTAATAACTGCTATTACGGTACAAGCGGTAACGTCATTTTTACTAACTCGTATTTTAAGTGTGCAAGCACAGTATTTAATTAGCGAATTAAGAGCTCAAGTGCAGAAAAAAGTATTGTCGTTACCTATTAGTTTTTTCGATAATACAAAATCGGGTGCTTTAGTTTCTAGAATTATGAGCGATGTAGAAGGTGTTAGAAATCTTATTGGAACAGGATTGGTGCAATTGGTTGGTGGATCGTTTACAGCTATAGTATCTTTAATTATTTTAATAAAATTAAACCCGTGGATGACACTTTTTGTGTTTGTGCCACTATCTATTTTCGGATACATTGCGCTTAGAGCTTTTAAATACATTCGTCCTATTTTTAGAAAACGCGGAAAAATAAATGCTGAAGTTAAAGGGCGTCTTACCGAAACCTTAGCAGGCGTTCGTGTTATAAAGGCATTTAATGCCGAACAACAAGAAAATGACGTGTTTGAAAAAGGTGTGGATAGATTATTTCAGAATGTAAAAAAGAGTTTAACAGCTACGGCTTTTATGACGAGTTCTTCAACTTTTTTAATTGGTGTAGCAACCACAGGTATAATGGGAATTGGTGGTTATTATATGATTTTAGGAGAGATGACCTCAGGTGATTTTTTGTTTTTCACCTTAATACTTGGTTTTATGATTGCACCTATTGTGCAAATGAGTAATATAGGAAGTCAGTTAACCGAAGCTTTGGCAGGTTTAGATAGAACCGAAGAGCTTATGAATATGACAGCAGAGGAAGATGCTGATGATAGAGATATACAGTTAGAAACATTAAAAGGAGATCTTGAGTTTAAAGATGTGTCATTTTCGTATGAAGCAGGAAAAGAAGTTCTTCATAACATAAATTTTAAAGCACCAGCAGGATCGGTTACAGCTTTGGTGGGAAGTTCTGGTTCTGGTAAATCGACTATAGCAGGATTATCGGCTACTTTTTTAATTCCTGGAGCAGGGAAAGTAACTATTGATAATCAAGATTTATCAAAGATTAATTTAAGTAGTTACCGACAATATTTAGGTGTAGTGTTGCAGGATGAATTTTTATTTGAAGGCACCATTAGGGAAAATATTATGTTTCCAAGACCTAATGCTACCGAAGAAGAATTGCAAAACGCTGTAAAAGCAGCTTATGTAAATGAATTTACTGATAGATTTGATGATGGTTTAAATACATTAATAGGCGAACGAGGTGTAAAATTATCTGGAGGACAACGACAACGATTGGCTATTGCGCGTGCTATTTTGGCAAATCCTAAAATTATTATTTTAGATGAAGCTACTTCAAGTTTAGATACTGAAAGCGAAGCCTTAATTCAGAAAAGTTTATCCGAATTAATTAAAGATAGAACCACGATTGTAATAGCACACCGCTTGAGTACTATAAGAAAAGCAGATCAGATTTTAGTTATAGAATCGGGGCATATTGTTGAACGTGGTACTCACGATGAACTTATAGCTTCTGGTGGTAGGTATTTTGATTTATACACTTACCAAGCTAAGATTTAAAAACGGGAGGTTCGTTTAACATTTGGTGGTATGAAATGTTGTCGATTGCTGGCGACTTTTTGTCAAGTTAAACAAAGGTTGAAGCGGGCTACAACCTTTGAATATGATACTTTCTCGGCAATTTTTCATACCGTGTGTGTTGTGTAATTATTCAGCCAGAGTCAAAACAGTTCTTCCTTTTAATTTTCCCTTTAACATTAATTCAATTTTTTGCGCTACATCCTCAAGTTTAATTTCATTGCAAGTGTAGTCTAATTGTTTAGGTTTCCATTCATTAGCTAACTTATTCCAAACTATTTTTCTGTAGTTCATAGGATAGTTTTGAGAATCTATTCCAATAAGTGTAACACCTCTCAGGATAAAGGGAAAAACAGTTAAATCAAGTTTTGGAGATGCAACGTTTCCACAACAAGTTACAACACCAATTGAATTAGTGGACTTAATAATATTTTCAAGAATTACACCTCCAACAGTATCAATAGCGCCTGCAAATAAAGGTTTTAACAAAGGTTTTTTATCAAAGTTTTCAACCTCGCTGCGTAATAGTACTTCCTCAGCGCCAAGATTAATTAAATAATTTCGTTCTGTTTCCTTACCTGTTATTGCAACCACAGAATAACCTAATTTACTTAAAATAGAAACACTCAATGCACCAACGCCACCTGTTGCACCCGAAACTGCTATTTTTCCATCATTTGGCTTTATCAATTCTGTAAGTTTTAACACCGACATTCCTGCTGTTAATCCTGCAGTACCATATATCATGGCTTCTTTCATAGTCATTTTTTCAGGTAATTTTACGACCCATTCAGATGGAACTTGAATATACTCAGCAAATCCACCGTCAGTATTCATACCTAAATCATAACTTGTTACAATTACTTTTTCTCCAATAGTAAATAAATCACTATTCGATTTTTCTATGGTTCCAACGGCGTCAATTCCTGGTGTGTGAGGATAATTTCTAGTTACTCCCTTATTCCCCGAAGCCGATAATGCATCTTTATAATTCAATGAGCTGTAGTGCACTTTTACTAAAACCTCGTTGTTGTTTAATGTCCCAAATTCCATTTCTTTAATTGAACCTTGAAAATTTCCATCAATCTCTTCAATTCGAAACGCTTTAAATCTATTTTGTACCATCTTATGTCTTTTAATTTTACTTATTTTTGTACAAATGTCAGGATAAATATGTTGGATAACAAGAGCTTACAAATAGTTGGTATACGAACATTTATTTCCGTTTTTAGTGTTTTAAGACCTTAAGAAAGAAAAAAAAATGAAAAAAAGTTATTGTCCGATTGATACATTTATAAATGTTGTTAAAGGAAAACGAAAAGGGACTATCATTTTACATCTTTTTCAAGGTGATAAAAGGTATAGTGAATTGGTTAAGCTATTAACTGATATTAGTGAACGAATGTTGACTAAACAACTAAAAGAATTAGAAGTAGATGGATTAATAAAAAGAACCGTTTTCCCAGAAGTGCCTCCACGCGTTGAATACAGCTTAACTAAACTTGGTAAAGAAATTCATCCTTTCCTCAAAGGGATGTATAAAGGAGGAATCCTTTTTGAAAAATCTATTGATGAATTGCATACCTAATTATTTAGATTTTTTTTTGGATGTAAAGGTTTCCCTATAGGCAATACAACTAGTTGATATGAAATCGTTTTAATGTTTTAAATCTAAAGTTAATAAATGAAGTCAGCTATTTTTTTACCAAAATCAAATAAGGATTTAAACAATTAAATAGTTCTGATAATGCTATAATAGAGATTAAATAAGTCATTAATGCTATAAATTCAAGTTTAAATTCGGGAGTTTTTTCATTTTGAAAAATAAACTATTTAAATTATGTTAAAACCAACTTTTAGTTAATAAACACCATAATATTGTTAAATTTGTTTCAATGATTTTTTTATAAGAATATGACTATTGAGCCTCTGTTAAAATACATAAGAAACTATATTAGTTTAACTGATGAAGAAACTGATTTTTTAAAATCTAAAGTTGTTTTAAGAAAGTATTTAAAAGGACAATACATAGTTCAACAAGGCGATGTGTGTAAATATGAATGTTTTGTGTTATCTGGTTGTACCAAAACATTTTTTCTTGATAAAGAAGGGCAGGAGCATATTCTAATGTTTTCTATAGAAGATTGGTGGACATCTGATATGGCAAGTTTTATAACACAAACCCCCGCCGATTTTAATGTACAATGTCTAGAAAATACAGAGTTAGTATTGTTTCCTTATGATACTATTGAGGAGTTATTAGATAGAATTCCAAAGTTAGAACGTTTTTTTAGGAAAATTATTCAAAGCGGATTTATAGCATCACAAAAACGAATTGTTAGAAATTTTAGCTTAACTGCAAAAGAACAATATTTATATTTTAAAGAGCAATATCCAGAAATTGAGAAACGTATACCTCAATACATGATTGCTTCATACTTAGGTATCACTAAAGAATTTCTAAGTAAAATAAAAAGTCAGCTTATTTTAGAACAATAAATATTAAACTAGATTAATATTATTTCTTAATCTATCTTATTTTATTTACAAATATGAATTTAGATATTTGTATCATAATTTATTTAAAAAAAACAAAATGAAAAAAGTAATTAAAAATTTAACAGCAGTAGCTATAATAGCATTTGCATCATTTTCTTTCATAGGAATAGAAGTTGATAAAAAAGAAATTAAAACTGATAAGAGTAAAGTAGTTTGGAAAGGTTATAAAGTAACAGGTTCTCATGAAGGTACTATTGCTATTCAATCTGGGGCGTTATCTTTTGATGCAGATAAGTTAGTAGGAGGTGAGTTTGTTATAGATATGACAACTATTAATTCAACCGATTTAGAAGGAGAATACAAAGGAAAATTAGACGGACACTTAAAGTCTGCCGATTTCTTTGGTGTTGAAAAACATCCTACAGCAAAATTAGTTTTCACTAAAGTAGAAGCTTCAGGAAAAAATGCATACAATGTTACTGGAGATTTAACTATAAAGGAACAAACACACCCAATTACATTTGTAATTTCAATTTACGGAAACAAAGCAACAGCATCTTTAAAAATTGATAGAACTAAATATGATATAAAATATGGTTCCGCTAGTTTTATTGATGGGTTAAAAGATAAAGCAATTTACGATGAATTCGATTTAGTAGTAGATTTAGAATTCTAAATGATAGAATTATTGATAGAAGAAAAAAGTGCTCAGAAATGGGCACTTTTTTTATTTTCAGAAGTAATTTTAATAAGCAAAAGGGATGCATATTTTAAAGCCTTATATTTACCACCAATTAAAAGTAAATACCATTTATGCCATTCAAAAAATTAATTGAACCACTTAAAGATATTTTAGTACATAAGGGGTTTGATGCTCCTTTACCTCTTCAAAAAAAAATCCTGTCAAAAATTAAAGGTGGATCAAGTTTTTTTGTAATTGCTCCAAAAGGTTCAGGAAAAACCACAAGCATTGTTATTAGTGTTATTCAAAAATTAAAAAATGCTTTTGAAGACGCACCTCGAGCCTTAATTTTTGTAAAAGACAAACAAGCAGCATTAGATTTAGAGTTAGAGTTTAATGCTTTTAAAAGAGGTACTGATTTGCGTGTGTATTGTGCTTACGATGAAAAAAGTATTGATGACCAAAAGGATGAAATTTATTTTGGAACCGATATTGTTATAGCAACACCTAAGCGATTAAATAAAATCTTCTTTTTAAACGGAATTAATCTTAATAAATTACAAATGTGTATTGTCGAAGATGCCGATTTTCTTTTTAGAAATAACAACTTTGCAGAAGTTACTAGAACTCCAGAAAGTATTGGTAAATGTCAATATTTGGTGTTTTCTGATAAATTTGATACGCGGTTTGAACGTTGGCAAGATTCGTTTATGTTTAATGCTAAAGTTGTAAAAGCTTAAGTTTTTTAATGAGGTTTATTTCAAAATTTAAATAGGTATGCTATTCAATTTTAGATATTCTATTAGGCATACATCAAATCTTCAATTAAGAACACCAAATAAAGGGCATAACATTATAAATTTAGAGTTTTCAATTCTATATAAGTTATAATGTTTTATATGTTATTTTAACCTAATTTTGCGTATTTTCGTGCAATTATTAATATAACAGTGTAGAAATATAGTAATGCCCAAAAATATTTATTCTCTCAAAATAGTATTTTCAAGCTTTTTTGCTATAATCTCATATTTTTTGAGTTATAGCCAAAATGATATAAACTACCATAGATTTGTTGATTCTGCAGATGTACATATTGATATAAGTTCTAAAAAAGCTAAGGTTTTTTTAGATTCTATTCCAGAACCTTTAGAAGAAAACATAAAAGGGCGCTTAGCTGATTATTATACAATAAAGTCTTTAATACATGAGGAAAGGAATGAAGCAGTAGATAAATATCAAAGTGATATTTTAGCACTTAAGTTTGCCAAAGAAGAAAAAAATTATAATGTTGCTGGAGTTTCATGTTTAGGCTTGTTTTCAAGAGTTTATTTAACTAAAAATGATACAACTGCTTATAAGTACTTAGAACAGGCAAAAGAATATTTTACATTAGATAATGATTCTCTTGGTTTAATAGAAGTTGAACAAGTCTACGCATATAGTAAGTTTATTGATTATAAAAGTGAAGAATGTAATGCGTTGCTTTTAAGTAATTTAGATACTTATAAAAACATAAAAGAAGATGCGTATTTTTATATGTTTGCTACTTTTATGTTAACAGTAAATTATATAGACCTTGATAGTTTAGATAGAGCAAATGTTTATTTAAAGGAATTTAAATCTTTAGAAAATGATACAACTATTGTAAAATATAATTATTTAGCTTTTCAAGTAGGAATAGATGTCCCTATCGCTGAGTATTATTTTAAAAAGAAACAATTAGATTCTACAATTCATTATTTGTCGAAGGCTGAAAAACTTCGAAATTACATGGACAGCTATTTAATAAAGAATTATTTAAACCTTAGTATTGAAACATATAAAGCTTTAGGTGATTTAAATAAAACAAAAGCTTATATTGATTCTTTATTGGTTTTTGAAGAAAAGATGATAAGTAATGTTGTTACTGCCGATGATAAATTTAACGCTCCATTACTTAAAGCTGAATTAGAGTTAAATGAAGCTGAAGAAAAGAAGTTTCTTCATGGAATTTTGATTGTTGTTTTATTTATCATATTAATTTCTATTGGGTATTTGTATAACAGAAAAAAGAAACTTAATTTAATTGAAAACCTTTCAAGTCAAGAGGGTGATCTTTCCTATTTAAAGTCTAACAATGAAAAGTTAGCAGTTAAGGTTCAAGGTTTAGAAGAGTATATTGTGAATTTAAAGAAGGATGTTAAAAGCATTGCATCTATTAATGATCCACTAAGTTTAAGAGAAAGTATAAAAGATTTTTATAAAAACCTGCACCTTAATTCTTCAACACTTTTAGATAAAACTGAAAGTCATTTAGAGTTAGTTAACGATTTAAATGTTGAATTCTTTAAGAAAATTAACGAGTTACATCCTCAATTAAATAATTCTGAAGTTATTATTTGTTACTATTTATCTATTGGTTTTAAAAATAAAGAAATAGCTGTTTTTTTAAATTCAACTGTTAGAGCTATTGAAAGTAAACGTTACCGTATTACTAAAAAAATTAATCTAGAAAAAAACACATTATTACAACATCTAGAAACTACCTTTTAAACTCTTATTAATTTTATTATTCTTAAAGTTTTATTTTCCTATTATTTTTTAAATAAAAGTGTGTAATCTCTCTATTTTAAATATTTGCGTAATAAATGCGTAGTTATAAATATTGCTTTAATCAAAGTATTTATCAAATTTGCTCCGCTATTTATCAATAACTGTAATCTCTCATGATAGCCTACTTAGTTTACTTTAAAAAGGGTTGGAAATAGTTACAGTCTCGAATTGTAATGTAAAAGTAAAATGTAGTTATGGTTGTTAATGTTATTAAACTATTTTATAATACGGTTAATTTAAAAATAGTTTTTTAACGGTTATGTAAATTAAAAAGGGAGTTTGTTAATAGGCTCCCTTTTTTAATTTAAAACTATTATTGTTATATATTAAAATTAGAGTTATCCTGATGTCGCTTTATGGCTTTTCTTGATAATAAAATGCCTATAAATAAAGAGATAAAGGCACCAACCCAAATACCAGGAATAAAATTCATAAATAAGAAAAAGTCGTAAGCACCATGAAAAATGATAGCTAAAAGTAGACCACGAATGTTTAACATTAATTTATTGCTTGAGAATTTAGCCTTACCCATAAAATATCCCATAAGGATTCCAAAAGTAGCATGAGCTGGAACTGCTGTAAAAGCTCTTAATATCGCTGTTTGGTAACCACCTTCAAGTACATAAAATATGTTCTCTGTAGCAGCAAATCCCATAGAAACCATTACAGAATATACAATGCCGTCAAAAGGTTCGTTAAATGCTTTATGACGTTGTGCAACATAGTAGACTATTATATATTTACTAAATTCTTCAGTAAAGCCAACTACAAAAAAAGCTTTTGTAAATTGTTGAAAGATGCTTTCGTAATTTGGTAATGGTAAAACAATATCAAATATATAATAGAATATTGTGGTTATAATAATACTAACAACAGCTCCTAGTAAGAAATTATAAGCAAGAAATCGTATGGGTTCTTTTTCATATTTATCCTTAAAATAGATATATAAAATAACGACTATTACAGGAGCAATGGCAACAAGTATTAAATTCATTTAACTAAGAACTTTAATAATTTCTTGTAAAACAAATTCGTAATAAGATTTATTAGATTCTACAAAGTGATTATTGTTATTGCCAATGGTTTTAAAAAGTTGTTTTAAATCTTTAATAGAAACTAATTTTAAGGCTTCAACTTCTTCTTCTTGTCGTGTTAATTCTGAAATAGAAACTTTTAATTCTACTAAAAAGGTGTGATGAAATTCGTTATCAATAATATGGTTATCATAAGATTTGAAACATTCAAACACACCAATTTTTTTTAAATTGGATTCTGAAATAGTTATACCTATTTCTTCTTTAGTTTCTCTAACAGCAGCTTGTTTTATGGTTTCTCCAGCGTCAATATGACCAGCAACCGATACGTCCCACATTAATGGGCAAATTGCTTTTTTTGCAGATCGTTGCGATAATAATACATAACCATCAGCAGTATAAAACCAAATATGAACTGTATTGTGGTAATATCCTTTTTGGTGTATAATAGATTTAAGCTCAGATTTACCTGTTGGTTTGCCTTCTTTTGTTACGATATCTATGTATTCGTCCATGAAATTACTGTTAAAAAAGATTCCCGCTTTCGCGGGAATGGATAAAAATATTATTCAAAATAACTAAAAGATTCTCCATCTTTTATGTTAAGTAATGTTTCATAAATAAGTTTTATAACGTTCTCAACATCATCTTTATGCACCATTTCTACTGTAGTATGCATGTAACGAAGTGGTAGCGAAATTAATGCTGAAGCAACACCGCCATTACTATAAGCAAAAGCATCAGTATCTGTTCCCGTAGCTCGCGATAAGGCAGAACGCTGAAAAGGAATTTTTTTAGCTTCTGCAGTTTCTGTAATTAAATCACGTAATTTTTGTTGTACTGCTGGTGCATATGCTACTACAGGACCTTTTCCAATTTCTAAATCACCTTGTACTTTCTTTTCTATCATAGGTGTTGATGTGTCGTGTGTTACATCGGTAATAATAGCAGCATTGGGTTTAATGGTTTGCGTAATCATTTCAGCACCACGCAATCCTATTTCTTCTTGTACAGCATTGGTAATGTATAATCCAAAAGGAAGTTCTTTTTTGTTTTCTTTAAGTAAACGAGCCACTTCAGCAATCATAAATCCTCCCATACGATTATCTAAAGCGCGACAAACAAATTTGTCACCATTTAAAATATGAAATTCATCTGGATAAGTAATAACACAACCAACGTGAACGCCCATTTTTTCAACCTCTTCTTTATTTTTTGCTCCAACATCAATAGTAATGTTATCTGGTTTAGGCGCTTGTTCATTGTCTTTATTTCTTGTATGTATTGCAGGCCAACCAAAGACACCTTTAACAAAACCGTTTTTTGTATGAATGTTTACAATTTTACTCGGTGCTATTTGGTGGTCGCTACCGCCATTTCTTATCACGTAAATTAGTCCGTTATCACTAATGAAATTAACATACCAGGAAATTTCATCGGCATGTCCTTCAATAACAACTTTGTATTTTGCTTTAGGGTTTATAACGCCTACTGCAGAACCGTATGTGTCTGTAATAAATTCATCAACATAAGGTTTTAGATAATCCATCCACAGTTTTTGTCCATCCCATTCATAACCTGTAGGGGCTGCGTTGTTTAAATATTTTTCAAGAAAGTCCATCGACTTTTTATTAAGAATGCTCTTTTTTGCCATGTATAAAAGTTTTGCACTAAAATAATAATATAAATACAAAAAAAATGTTTTAACAATGGAAATTAGTAATTTTGAACTATTAAAGCCCTGTTACTTTTATTGATGCCATATTTAAAATTTATATTCTTATTTTTTCCTTTTTTGATTTTTGCTCAACAAACTGATGTTGCACAAGATTCAACAGAAATTAGATACCTAATTATTAAAGGAGATTCAGTTCCAAAAACGTCTATAGATTTAGATGAGGTTATGCTTTTGCATAAACTAAAGTTTGATAATAAAAAAGAACGTATTCGTTATTTAATTTTACGTAGAAAAACTATAAAAGTGTATCCGTATGCTAAAATGGCGGCAGACAGATTAGATTCATTAAATGCACGTTTAGAAACGATGACTAAAAAACGTGATAAAAAGCGTTATACTAAAATGATTCAAAAGTATATTGAAGGCGAATTTTCAGATGAGTTAAAAAAAATGACACGTACAGAAGGGCAAATACTTGTAAAGTTAATACACAGGCAAACAGGTAGAACTACTTTTGATTTAGTAAAAGAATTACGTAATGGCTGGAGAGCTTTTTGGTATAATACAACAGCGAGTATGTTTGATATTTCACTAAAAAAAGAATTCGACCCTGTTAATGAAAAAGAAGATTATTTAATTGAAGATATTTTGCAACGTAATTTTCAAAGCGGACGCTTAGAACGTCAAAAATCTGCCATTCCATTTAATTTTTACGACTTAACTGATAAATGGATACATCATTCTAAAAAGCCATAAAAACTCATGGGAACTCAAGTAGCATACGAAGAAAAGTTAAATGCTTTTACGCATGCTATCGGTGCTTTGTTTGGTATTGTAGCTTTAGTTTTTCTTATTGTTTTTAATAGTAATAAAACACCTTGGAGTTTATTTAGTGTTATTATTTATGGCATATCTATTATTGTTTTATTTACAGCTTCAACGTTATACCATTCTGTAAAAAACGAACAGAAAAAGCATTATTTTAGAATTGTAGATCATATTAGTATTTACTTGCTCATAGCTGGTACTTATACGCCTATTTTATTAATTACATTAGTAGAAAGTAATGGTTGGACACTTTTTTGGATAGTTTGGGGTATTGCAGTTTTTGGTGTCGTTTTAAAGTTGTTTTTTACTGGACACTTTGAACTATTTTCAACATTACTGTATTTAGTAATGGGTTGGCTTATTGTATTCGATTTTTCTAACTTATCAGAAAATATAGGGAGTAACGGTATTTTATTTCTTTTTGCAGGTGGTTTGTCTTATACCGTTGGTATTATTTTTTATGCCATTCAAAAAATTCCGTTTAATCATGTTATTTGGCATTTGTTTGTTTTAGCAGGTGCTATATTTCATTTTTTTATGATATTTTTTTACGTAATTTAATAATGTTTAAAATGATTAAACTCAAACCAGCAACTACTAAAGCTGATTACAAATGTATTTCAAAGTTGGCACATACAATTTGGCATGAACACTACATAAGCATTATTAGTTTAGAGCAAATAGACTATATGCTTGAAAAATATAATTCTGTAAAAAGTATAGAAGAACGTGTGCAAGCAGGCATGTTGTTTTATTGTATGACTTATAATAACGAACCAGTTGGCTATGTTGCCATTGAAAATAATACTGATTATTTATATATCAGTAAATTATATGTTTTAAAAGCTTTTAGAGGGAAAAAAATAGCAAAAATGGCTATGTTATTTACAGAATCTATGGCTAAGTCTCAAAATATATCTACTATAAAACTTAATGTAAATAAGTATAATACCAATTCTATACTAGCTTATGAAAAAATGGGATTTGTAAAAATAGCCTCAACAATTGAAAACATTGGTAATGGTTTTGTGATGGATGATTATGTGATGGAGAAACAAATTCTTGTGTAGGCAGGAATCTCATTGTAAAACTAATAAAGCGTTAGATTAGTTAGTTCCCTCATTCAAAAGATAGTCTTACTCATTATGCTTTTTTTAGATCTTCCTTTTATGGTAATTTTACTTTATAAATAACAATTATCATGCAGAAAACTTTAATTATTATAATTGCTTTAATTTTTATCTCTTGTATAACAGATAATAAGCCTAAAATTGTTCACCAAAAAGAACAAGGAGAACAAGTGTTAAAACCTATTAAAGATTCCACATTTATAGAAATAGCAGACTTGCCTATAGAAATTGATAGTACAGATTATTTAATTCATCCTGTAGGGAATTTTAAAATAGAAGATAGTAGAGGTAAAGTTATTTATAAATCTTCAAATTATCGTTCTCAAAATTTTTCTATTTCAAGTTACAATGGATACACGCTTTCAGGAAATTTAACGAATGTTCTTTTTCAGAATAAAAATACTCATGAGTTAATTCCGTTATCAAAGGATTATATAAAAATAGTATCGATGACTTTTTTAAGAAAAGTATCAGATAAAATTAAAAAACAATACTGGGTTTATAAAGTGCTTGATAATGACACTAATTTAGATGGAATATTAGATTATGAGGATGTAAATACATTTTATATTAGTAAAATAGATGGTTCAGGTTTTAAAAAAATATCAGAAGAGAATAGAGAGTTGATTAATTGGAAGCTTATTGAATCAACTAACAAATTGTACTTTAGAACTGTAGAAGATAAAAATAGAGATGGCGATTTTGATAATACAGATACCGTTCATTATAGGTATATTGATTTATCTGCTGATGACTTGGAAGTAATGGAGTATAATCCGCTTTAGTGTTTAAAAGATTCCTGCTTACGCAGGAATTTCACCCCTCAATAATCTCCTTATATTCCTCAAAAAAAGCTTCAAATAAGCTCATGTTTTCATTGAAAAATTCCATAACATCGCGCCAAGTATTTTTGTTATGTATAGATACTTTCTGTTCTAAAGGCAAGTAAATACGAGAAATCTCTTTTTCATTATTTAAAAAGTATTCTTCTTCAAAAATAGCATCGGGTACATATTCTTCAAGAAAAATAGACTTTAAAGCCACTAATTTTTCCCAGTATTTAATGCGGTTTTCTAAATCATCTTCCAGATCTAAAGCAATTAAAGCGCTTTTGGTATCAAAATGAAATTTAAAACTAAACCCTTTCAGTTTAGTGTTGTATAAAATCCATTTTCTTGGAAACGATTTCCCAAAACTTGTCCAAAATTCTTGTTTTAATTTTCGTGATTCTTCTTTACTAAACATTGAGAATATTTATATCAAATAAGCAATGCCAATACCTAAAATAATGGCTATAAACTTCGATAAATTAAATTTATGTCCTTCTCCACTTTCAAATAAAATGGTTGTAGAAATATGAAAAAAGATACCAATTACTAAAGCATTTATAGCGTGTCCATAATTAGTAATAGGCTCCCAAGTATGAGAAATCATCGTGCCCAAGGGTGTCATACTTGCAAAAACAAGTAAAAATAATCCAATTTGAACTTTATTGTAATTAGACTTAAATAAAAACATGCTAATAATAGTTGCAATTGGTATTTTGTGTACCAAAACTCCATAAACCATATCGTTATGGTCGTGTATAGAGAATCCTTCTAAAAAACTATGAATACACAAACTAACAAACAATAACCAAGGAAAAGTTGTATCATGTTTATGGATGTGTACATGCCCGTGTTCGGCACCTTTAGAGAATAATTCTAAAACTATTTGCAACAAAATACCACACATAATAAAAAGTCCAGTAAGTTTGGTGTCTAAATGCGCATACACTTCTGGTAATAACTCAAAAAGTGTTAATGCTAATAAAAAAGCACCACTAAAAGAGAGTAGGAGCTTAGTGTTCCAAGTTTTTTTGTTTTTGGTAATATTTGCTATAAGCACACCCAAAATAACAGCACAAAAAGGTAATAAATAATTGTTCATTTAAATAAAGCCCACAACTGTGAGTATAATTTAAAGCCAATAATTGGCTATTTAAAAATCATGACTAATCTGTCGGATGTTTTGGCATTAAACTTACGCAATTTATAATCGCCAAAAACATCAAATAAAAAAACACCTGCCTCTTCAAAAAGCTTTTCAAAATCGGCTAAAGTAAAAGCTCTTACACGTTCCTGGAAATTATATAAAGTGTCATTAACTGTAAAGCTAATATCTTTTAATATATAGCCATCCTTTTCGTACCGTTTTAAATTAAATGTAATACCGTCAATTGTTTTAACCTCTTCAGGTACTAAATTATCAATAACAAATTCGCTATTCATAAAATCAATCACACCAAAACCAAATTCGTTAAGATTAGCTTTTATAGCTTTAATAGTGTTTAAGTTATCTTCATCTTTTTCAAAATACCCAAAACTAGTAAATAAATTAAAAACGGCATCAAATTGTTTAGAATACGGTTTACACATGTCGTGCACATCAAAATGCAGCGAATGGTTTTCAAACTGTTTTGCATATTTAATACTGTTTTCGCTTAAATCAACACCAGTAACATGGTAGCCTATTTTATTTAAATACAAGGCATGTCTCCCTTTTCCACACGCCAAATCTAAAATAGTTCCGCTTTCCGGAATATTTAAATAATTGGTAAGTGTATCCATAAAAGCATGCGCCTCAGTATCATCTCTATCTTTGTAAAGTATATGGTAAAATGGTGTGTCAAACCACGAAGTAAACCATTTTTTAGTGTCTTTGGTCATAGTTGTTTTTTAGGGTTTCCTTATGTTGTTTAAGCAACATAAGGTCAGGCTTTCCGCTATATCTTTTTCTCGTACCTCAAAAAAGGATGCCGCATCAATCCTTAACCCGAATTATCAATAAACTTTAACGTTTGCCGCAAAATTACATTATTTTTGCAAGGTATTTGATAAGAAAAATGGAAGAAAATTTCACAATGGTAGCCAAAACCCTTTTTGGCTTTGAAGAATTATTAGAAAAAGAACTCACTCAGTTAGGTGCGCAACACGTAAAAAAAGGAACGCGTAACGTTTCATTTACTGGCGATAAAGGTTTTATGTATAAAGTTAATTTAGCATTACGTACGGCAGTTAAAATATTAAAACCCATACATAGTTTTACTGTAAACAGTGAAAAAGATTTGTATGATAAAATTTATGCCATGTCTTGGGATGGTTATTTAAAACCTACTGGCTCTTTGGCAATTGATGCAACTATACATTCCGATTTGTTTTCGCATTCACTTTATATCGCTCAAAAAACAAAAGATGCCATTGTAGATAAGTTTAGAGATACGACAGGTGAACGACCAAACGTAGATTTAAAATTTCCAGACCTTAAAATAAATGTACATATTGATAGACGTCAATGTACCATTTCATTAGATTCTTCAGGCGATTCACTCCATAAACGTGGTTATAAAACAGCGACTAATATTGCGCCTATAAACGAGGTATTAGCTGCAGGACTTATTATGCTTTCGGGTTGGGACGGACAAACCGATTTTATGGATCCTATGTGCGGATCTGGTACTATGCTTATTGAAGCTGCTATGATTGCTTGTAACATACCGCCAAACCTAATGCGAAAAGAATTTGCTTTCGAGCGATGGCAAGATTGGGATGTCGATTTGTTCGAAAAAATTGAAGAATCCTTATTGGGTAAAACTAGAGATTTTCATCATAAAATAGTTGGTTACGATAAAGCACCAAGTGCAGTAACTAAGACTAAAGAAAATGTAAAGAATGCGCAGTTAGAAGATTTTATAGAAGTTAAACACGAAGATTTCTTTAAAACCCAAAAAGGAGGTGATGAAAAGCTACATATGGTATTTAATCCGCCTTACGGTGAGCGTTTAAATATTGATATGGAAGAGTTTTATAAAAATATAGGCGATACTTTAAAACAAAACTACCCAGGAACCGATGCATGGTTTATTACTTCTAATTTAGATGCTTTAAAACATGTAGGATTACGACCGTCAAGAAAAATACATTTATTTAACGCAAAGCTTGAGTCTCGTTTCGTTAAATACGTTATGTATGAAGGAAGTAAGAAGGGTAAGTATATGAAATAGTTAATTTCTGGAAATCCCGATAGTTATCAGGAAGGAATATCACACAATATGATTAACATGTTATGAAATTTTGAATTCAAAATGATTTTCGTAATGTCAGTTCGAGTGATTTTTGATAAAAAATCGTATCGATAACTAATATAAAAGCTAAAACTCTTATTCTCGATACAAATTTTATTCATTTCAATCATAAAATTCACTCGAATTGACAGCGTTTTATCAAAAGGCAGATAGATTATACTTATTAATTAAATATGCCTAATTAGTTTAATAAACACATTTAGTCATTTCGACGTTAGGAGAAATCACACCATGTTTTTAAGTATGTTTATGCTATTTTTTCTAGCGTCGAATTGCCGTCTATTTCCAAAATATAAAGCGTGTAAAATATAAAAGTTTTGATTTGTAACTTTAAAATAAAGGTAAACGCTCAAACTGAGCAATTAAAAACAACTTACCACAAGCACGCGCGTCAGACAAAGCATCGTGATGTTTTAAAGTAATGTTATGTACTTTGCAACAAGCATCTAACTTAGCAGGTTTATAGCCTTTTTTACGATAGATTTTAAGTGTGCATTCCCAGCGGTCTTCCATAACTAAGTCAGAATGCGGAATATTATAATCCTTCATTGTTTTTAGTAAAACACTTCTATCAAAAGATTCATTATGTGCTACAGTAACAACGCCAGAAATACGTTTTTTTATCTCAGGATATACAACATTAAATTTTGGTGCAAACCTTGTGTCATCTTCAGTAATACCATGCACTTGTTGGTTGTGCCAATTATAATCGTTGTTTGGAGGTTGTATTAAAGCATGAAACTCGTCAACAATAACACCATCTTTAAACGTTACAATACCTACAGAACAAATATGATGTCCTTTTGCAGTTTCAAAGTCTATTGCAGCGAAAGTGGTTGCCATGGTTTGGTTTTAGCGGTAAAGTTACTATTTTATGTTTAAATTCCTGCGCAGGCAGGAATCTTATTAAATAGAAGTTCTTGATTTTTTAGTTTCTTTATGTGATTTCTCCTAGCGTCGAAATGACTTTGGTGACGCCACTAATTGCAAACTAGCTGTTGTTAAATAGAAAGAGATATCGAGAACTGTTTAATATGAGTTGAGCATTAGCTTTAGAGAAAACTTTATAAGACTGTTTTTAGCCTTACAATGATATTTAGTTTAGTATTCCCAAATTTTAGTTGGTGTTTTCTTTTGCTTGTGAATATCATTACCGCTTATTCTGTCCCAAAAACGTCCACCTACAATTTGTTCTACATCATATGTGCAAACAAGATAGTCTTCAATATTTCCACTTAATCGTTTGTTTTCCATTTCAAAAGTCCAAAGAGATAATCTCCCTTTAGTATCTTCAGCAAGTACACTTTTTACAAAAGCATGCGGAACAGGAACATCTATTCCGTATTTATCGGCAGGATTTCCTATTGTTTCAACCTTTTTCTGAAAATAGAATATGGGCGCGGTAAGTACATAGGTTTCTAATATATCTTCTTTGTTGTTTAGGGTGCGTATGGCTTGCTCTAGTTTACGCCACATGCGCCTGTTAAAATGGGGTTTTTGAGGTGACATATTTGATAACAAAAAAGTTTCGCTATTTTGAATTTCTTGTATGTCTTGGTTGGCGCTTGCAACAAGGTGTCCTCTATCGAACCCACTGTCTTTATAAGCATTTAGACCTGCTCTAAACCTTTTTGGAAGTCTTATATCTGCACGAAAATTATTCATCCTGTCTGCATCTTGCAAAATGTACTGATTTCTATTAATTATTTCTAGCGTCCATTTGGCTTGTCTAAAATACCAAGAGTATCCTATAGTAAAATATCTACCAGTTAATATTTCATCGCAAACGGGAGCTCCATAGCGGAGTTCTGGTTGAATTTGAAAAGGATTATTCATTTTAGTTGGTTTTTAGATTTTATAAGTGATGGTATTTATTCTATTTATGTATTCATTTTCACCTTCTTTGGTATAATTCAAAACAGAGTATAATAATTTGGTATTAAACAGGTTGGTAAACGTATATCTGTCGATATGCTAAGCTATATTTTTATTAAACATCTGTCAATAAGTACTTGTACGTATTTATTAGCGTGTTATTATATATTTATTAAAACGTAGGGAAAAATGTTAGAATTACCTTGATTGATTTCTGCTAACAATAGTAATAAATGTTAACTAGCTACATAATATTCTAAGGTAACATTACTTGCTATAGATGACAGCACATCTATAGTTGCTGATTTTTGACTAACTTTATTATTAGCTGCTTCAACTAAAATAACACGGGTAATATTAGTATAAGCGTCGCCATACATAAATAGTGATACAATGGCAGCTTCTAATGGAGACATACTAGGATTGTAAGCAGCATTTTCAGCATAATAACCTAAATAAGAATTGGTATTTGTTACTATACAGATTCCTGAAAAATCAGATGTGTATGGTGAGTATGATGCATTTGCTGCTGATAATGCTCTAATAATATAGGCGTCAGTAGGTGGTGGTGTTATTTGTATATTGTTGTTCTGTGGCAACATTAACCTTGATGTTTTTCCTAAATCTTGTGGACCAAAGGCTTGAGGTAGCAAAGTTGTAAGCGAGAAACTTCCAGTATTTATTATAATGTCAATATCTTTAGTTGTTGGACAATTTATAATTTCATATAAAAACTGACGACAGTATCCACATGGTGCAGCAGAAATAGCAAGATAATCTACTCCTGTTTCTCCATAGCTAATAGCGTGCGCTATTGAAGCTTGTTCTGCATGTACTGTAAAGCTTAAAGCTTCATTAATAAACTCAATATTAGCTCCGAAATAGATAGCACCAGAAATGCCATGTACTACAGCGCCAACATTATAATTTGAAACAGGGGTTACGGCATATTGGGTAGCATAAGGTACTAAATAAGTCATAAGCTCTGGCAAGGTCATTTTAAGAGATGTTATTAATGATTGAACTTGTTGTGGTGATAAATATCCACCATCAGTTAGGTTGTTCATGAATTTAAAAATACTTTTTTCTTTTTCGCTAGATAAAGAATTTTGTATTTCTAATAAATCAGCTTGTTTACCTTGTAGTTTCATAGTGTTCTTAAAGTTTAATTAGCTAAACTACTACAATAAAGTAAGAAAAGAAATGCGTACTTCTACGTAATTTTTAATAAGGCTTTACAATTGATTTTACAAAACTATTATGAATAGCTTGTCCTTTTTTATTGCCATTAATGGTTAGTAACGATAACCAACCCAATGATGCTTTTAGTATAAAGCGAATAATTGCGCTAGGGAAATTAATATTCTGAGTTTCATTTTTCTCTTTTTTTACCACGATATCATTAAAAAAATGCCCTATAGTTGCTCCAAAGATGCTTACTAGTATAGGTTCGTAAAGCAAAAATATAAATATGAAAACCAATATTCTAAAAGTATTTGAAACTGATTCGAATAAATTAAAAATTTCAGTAGCAGAATACATTAAAATCATTAATACTATAGAATCAATAACTGCGGCCTTAACTCTTGTTGACAATTTTGCATAATTGTTTTCCATATTATATTGTTTTAGCACTTATGATTTATTACTCTCTAAATTGTAAAGGTCTTTTTCTGTAAAAGCTCTAAAAGAAAATTTATATCCTTCGTAGGCAGCAATAGCATAAAAGAATAAATCTATAGGGCTAAAAGCTTCTATCATTAATGATGGTACTAGACTATAATCTATTAAACCTAAAACTTCTAAATAACCTAATCCTTCTTGGTTTGCAGCAAAACCAATCATGCTAAAAAAGTTACCTAACAAACAGCTAAATATAGCAATTAAGGCTCCTGTAATACCAAATATTTGATCGATACCTTTTCCTATGTAACGCATAGATAAACCAACACCTGCACCAATGGCAATGGCCATATAACCTATTTGGTATTCTGTTGCAACAGTAATTGTTGCCCATAATATTGCACCAGCAATACCAACAATTAATCCTGTTATAAGTGCTTTTGGGTAATTTTGTTCTGTTTTAAATTTATCTATATCACGCTCCGATAAATTTCGTAAAACTTCACCATGTTCTACAACTTCGGTATCGTCAATTTTTTTAATAACCTCATTGTCTAATTCGAATGATTTGCATTGATCTTCAAAGTTTGCAATTTCTCCTGTTTCACCGCAAATGAGACCTATTTTTATATCTAGCTCTCTTTTTGTACATTTTTTACAAAATTTTAAGTGTTCTTCTCTAGTCATCTGTCTAAATTTAAATGATTATTCTATATTTTAACTTGATAGAATTATATAATTTCATTGGATTGTTTTTTTATATTTCCATTTTGGTTTTAACTCCATAGGAAAAATAAATCTAAACAATATTATGTAAAAGCACTTGCTTTAATGTAAGAATACGTGTTAGAATGATTAATTTGTTTTCGTTCAAAATAAGAAGTGCTAGATAGGTTTATAAAACAAAAATTATTACTAGACTTTTATGTTGATAAGAAGTAGTATGTTAATTATAAATAAATATTAATGATGTTAAATATTTTAATATAGTTTTGTCTATAAATAAGACACGTATTTTAAAGTAGTATCAAATTATTACTAATATTATCTCGTAATTCAGGTTTTGCATTCACATTTTCCGCGTAAGCGTTCCAATTGGCAACAACTTGATTTATTTCAGTAATGATATTATTGGCTTTTTTAATGTTCATGCTTTTTGCTACTGTTAATAAATCGTGACGTGTAAAATCTTTTCGTTTACCATTGATGCTTAATGCATGCTGACTTACCCAAATGCTATCTGGTCTGTAAGCATAACAAATATCATAAGCAGGAGCAAGTTCCCATGGTTGTCCTTGTTTTAATCTGAAAGCAAAATTTTTGGTGTGGTCGTCACAGTTTTTAGCAATAACGTTAAAAGTCATTCTACGAAACATTTGTTCTGCCTGCGGATAGGGGAGTTTTAAAATTCTCATAGTTTGAAACAGTTGCTCGTAACTAAAACTTTGCATATCGTTAAAATCGAAATGCTGCATGGCGCAAAAAGTTTGTATGTGGTGTTTGGTATTATGAGCTTCTCTGTCAAAACGTTTTGTCATAAAATGTGCGCGACCTTTTTCTTCTAACAATATAGATTCCATCATATCTATACCGCAATCTTTAGCCATATTATAATATGCCATTTCAATTCTGCCGTAACCCTTACTTTCTCCAAATTGGGCATCACTTACGCCATCTAATTTTATAAGCCAATGTTCAAATCCTTTTGGAGCGTTTGTTTGTCCAGATCGTACTTGTCCTGTTTTTTTATTATAGGCAATAATAGCTTTAGGGCGAGCGCCACCTGCAGATGTTCCTATTTTTAGGATATCTAACATGGCTTGTTGCTCATCTTTGTTTATGTTGGTTTCAAAACCCTCACGTTTATTAAGCATGCGTTGTGCAATATCAACTAAACTGTTTATTTCTACCTCAAAAGTTCGCTTGTTGGGTTTTAATTGTGTGGGTTCAAATTCTAAGGCTCCCATACCACGGGTTCCTATAAAGCATAGCTGTTCAATAGGGTTCATGCTATTTTCTGCGCGCCCTTGTTGTGCTAGCCAGCTATTTATAAGTTGATTTCCGTATTTATCGGGTAACACATCTGCTAGCAAACCTGGCAAGCCTTTAAAGGTGTCATATTCACCATTTCGAAGCATGCGTAATTCTGGGAAAGAAAATACTTTTATTCCAGATTTTACAGGTATTTTAATAGGTGCTAAATCGATACCTGTTGCTTTGAATTTTGGATCAAACTCAAAACTGGCAATACCTCTGGTTTCATCCCAAGAAACAGCACCAACTATTTGATTCCATATTTTTACAAAGGCTGTGTTTGTGCTTACCATTCCGATTTGGTTTCATTGTTATTATTGCTATTTCTAGCGCGTTGCCGCTTTTGTTTTTCTAGTTTAGCGAGTTCTAAAGGACTTATTTGAGTTTCTATTTTAAAAGAGTTGAAAACATGAAGTAAGTCGAGTGCGCGTAGTATTTGTACGAGAGATGTTAATGAAATAGCTTCTCCGTTTTCTATTTGGCTTATAGTCCAGCGATTAATACCTGCATGTTCTGCAGTTTGCGCTTGGGTTTTATTTTGATTTAAGCGTTGTTGTTTAATATAACTTCCTATGGCTTCAATGATAGCTTTATCACTCATTGCAACCCAATTAATGTTAGTATTTGCCATAATTAAAGTATTTTAAAGCTTTTAATGTTGGTGTTAACTAACGCAATTTACGAATAATATTTAAAATTATTACATAGCAGTGTTTGTTTTTGATGGTTTTTGCCATCAAAAACAAATATTTAAGTATATAATGTTGGTTTTTACTATCTTTTATGGTAAAAAGAAGATCTTACTTGTCTTTTTTATAAAGTGGAATTCTATATGAAATTGTATAGCTATAACCAACACCAATGCCACTACTATCAAAGGTTTTGTTAAACCCAGGAATGTAAACATTTTGAAAGTTGTTAGGTTCTGTTTCACTAGCTAAAACTTTGAGTTGTACATTAAGACCTATAAAAAGATTATTAAATAATTCGGCTTTCATACCTAGCATAAGTTCTGCCCATACAGAAGCTAAATCTTTAAATTCTATTGAGTCGCTAGAAGTAAACTGTGGTTCCCAATATTGATTAGTATTGTATATGCTATAGCTGTTAAGAGTTTGACTAAAAGTACTTGCACCAACACGAAATCCAGCAAATATCATATTATCCATATCTAACCAGTTTTGATACATATTGTAGTCAATACCAGCTTTAATATAACTACCTTTACTAGTAATATCTAAATATTCTGTAGTGGTGTTTTTTTCTTCAGTACCAATTTCTCCAGCAATGTATAAACGCTTTTTTAATCTGTAATCTGCTGCTATTTCAAATCCAGTATAGTCATCATCAATAAATGTGCGTGCTAGTTTGCTAATATCTGCACCTAAACGAAGTCCGTATTTTTCTTTAATTTTTATAGAATCGGTTACTGTGCTAGCAATGCTATCATTTTGTGCGTTTACAGAAGCACAAATAAAAAGTACTAGTATTATGTTACTAATAAAATATAATAAAGTGTGCTTCTTCTTCATCTTCTACAGATTGGTTATCATTTACGGGTTGACTTGATTGTATCCAGTTATCGGAATCGGATTCAATGTTAAAGGTTACATTTTTAAAAATGGTTTTGTAACCACAGGCACGAGATACATATACATCTTCTCTGGTGTAATTTATAGTTATAGTATCTTGATTGCCTTCGGCATAATCATCACTAGTGTCATCAGGTGTTCCGTTATCATTTACTTTGTAGTTGTTGTGTAGTATGTATTGTGTGCTGTCTTTATTGGTGTTTAATGGTAATGTAATAGTATTTGTAGTAGGATAAATACCTAGGGGTTCATCATTACCAATTCCAATAATAAGCAAATTAGTAGCATTTTTTTTGTTTTCTATGTTTGCTGCGTTGTAAACATCAACAATTAAATTTGGAGTTGTTGGCGTACTTTCAGGACAAATATCATCACGTTCGCAACTTATATAGGCAATTATTGTAGCTAAAATGATAATAAGTAGGCTTATTTTTTTCATTACATTATTTTATCGTTTTTCCAAAAGTACAACATTTTCTACATGGAAAGTTTGTGGAAACATATCTACTGCTTGGGTTTTAGTTACTTTATATTGGGCATCCATTAAAGCTAAGTCTCTAGCTTGTGTTGCGCTATTGCAACTTACATAAACCACTTTTTTAGGAGCTATATTTAATATTTGTTGTACAACATCTTTATGCATACCATCACGTGGTGGGTCTGTAATAATAACATCAGGTTCGCCGTGTGCATTTATAAAATTGGTATTAAATACGTTCTTCATATCGCCAACAAAGAATTCAACGTTATTAATGTTATTTAATTGTGCATTTTCTTTGGCAGCCGTAATGGCATCAGGAACTGCTTCAACACCAATAACTTTATTAGCTTGTTTTGCAACAAATTGCGCAATGGTTCCGGTGCCTGTATATAAATCGTAAACGAGCTCGTTTCCTGTTAATCCAGCAAAATCACGCGTTATTTTATAAAGTTCAAAAGCTTGATTGGAATTTGTTTGATAAAACGATTTGGCGTTAATTTTAAATTTTAAGCCTTCCATTTCTTCAAATATATGGTCGTTTCCTTTGTAGCAAATAACCTCTTGATCATAAATGGTGTCGTTTGCTTTTCCGTTAATTATGTATTGTAAAGACGTAATTTCAGGGAATGTTTCAGCAATGAAATCTAATAACAATTCACGCTTTGCTTTGTCTTCTTTAAAAAACTGAAGTACTACCATAATATCGCCAGTACTTGAAGTACGAATCATCATGGTTCGTAATAATCCAGTTTGATTGCGAGTGTTGAAAAATTCTAATTCATTTTCAATAGCAAATTGCTTAACAGAATTTCTTATGGCATTTGAAGGATCTGCTTGTAAGTGACATTTATTTAAGTCTAAAATTTTATCCCACATACCTGGTATATGAAAGCCTAAAGCATTTTTATCTCCTAAATCCTTGTCTGATTGAATTTCTTCTAATGTTAACCAACGGCTATCACTAAATGAAAATTCCATTTTGTTTCTGTAGAAATATTGATTGGCAGAGCCTAAAATTGGGGTTACATCAGGAAGTTCTATGTGTCCAATACGGGTTAAATTATTAGTAACTTCTTTTTGTTTGTAAAATAACTGATGTTTGTATGCCATATCTTGCCATTTGCAACCACCACATACTCCAAAATGCTCACAAGCTGGTTGGGTTCTTTTATCAGAAAGTTTATGAAAAACGGTTGCTTTTCCTTCATAATAAGCTTTTCGCTTTTTAAAAGTTTGTACATCAACGACATCGCCAGGTACGGCATTTGGTAAAAAAATCACTTTTCCGTCTGGTGCTTTGGCTATGGTTTTTCCTTTAGCACCAGCATCAATAACTTCTACGTTTTCAAAAACTTGTTTTCTTGCTTTTTTTCTTGACATGCTGCAAAAATAATAATAGCCACAAATAAATATCACTTTATTTCCATTAACTTTAATGGAATTTCAATTTAATATCAAATAAATTGAACCTTTTTAGAATTTCCCCGTCTTTAAAGTATAAAGTGAAGATGTTTTAATGAATAAAAAAGAATGTTTAATAGATGAAAAATTAATAATTGAATACCAATCTGGTAATGCTAAAGCTTTAACTTTATTAGTTAAGCGATGGCATAAGTTGTTTTGTAAAAAGGCTTTTTGGGTAGTTAAAGATGCAGATTTAGCTAAAGACATAGCGCAGGATAGTTGGAATGTGATTATTAGAAAAATTCATGAATTAAAGAACCCTAAAAGTTTTGGAAGTTGGGCATTACGTATTGTTTATAATAAATCTTTAGATGCTATAAATGCTAATAAAAGGAAAAGTAAGATTATTAAAACTTATATATACCAGCAGGACGAAATAGTTAATGAGGATGAAAATGATAACGAAAATTTAAAAAGTAAACTTTTAAAATCAATTAAAGAATTGCCACAATCTCAACAAGTTGTAATTAGGTTGTTTTATATAGAGGACTATTCATTGAAAGAGATAAGTAACATATTAAATATATCATTGGGCACTACAAAATCTAGATTGTTTCATGCTAGAGAAAAATTAAAAATAACATTAAAAAGTATAAATTATGAAAACTAATAAAGAAGACATTGACAAATTAATTAAAGAAACTTTAACTCAAGAAGAAGCTAAATTCTATGATGAGTTAGAAGAGCAAAACTTATTTCAAATGTTGGCAGGTATTTTTAAAGGTAAAAACACATGGTTAGCAATAATCTTGAATATTATGAACATAATTATTTTTGGATTCCTTATTTATTGTATTATTCAAACTATGGATGTTGAAAAAACTAACGACCTAATTTTATGGGTTGGAGCAATAATATTATGTTTTTTAACAATGAGTATGATTAAAATATACATGTGGATGCAAATGCATAAAAATGCTGTTATTCGAGAAATAAAGCGTTTAGAATTGCAAGTATCATCGCTATCAGCTAGAATGTCTGAATAATGTTTTTTGAAAAAATAAAGCACCTAATATATTAGGTATATTAGGTGCTTTAAATAATTATTAAGCAAGTGATAATTATTTTACACTTAGCATATAGGCTTTAATAGCATTTAGTTCATCATCATTTAAATTTTTAACAAAGCTATCTAAATTAGCTTTCATAATAGCTACTTGTCCAGGGTCAACATCTACAATAGCAGGTGATTTGCTTTTTAAAAAAGCAACAATGTCTCCGTTTTTTTGTGTGTAAATCTTACTAATATCTTTTATTGAAGGACCAATAATTTTAGTATCGGGTTGATGACACGTAAAGCATGTTTTGTCTTTAAACAATTGTTGTCCTTTAGCTATTAATGCGGGATCGCCTTTAGCAGCTTCAGGAGCTTCTTTTTTCATAACAGGCTTTTCTTTTATTGTTATGGTTTCTGGTTTTTTGTTTGATTTCTTTTCGCCACAACTATAAAAAGAGATAACGATGCCTAAAAGCATGAATGATAAAATTTTTTTCATTACGAAGTAGATTTAAATTTATGCTAAAAATAGCAGGTTGTTTTCTAATAAAAGGTGACAAATGTTACATTTTATTGAATAGGTTATCTGTTTTTTTATGTGAGTGATAAATAATTAGCAGAATAACATTTTTTGAAGCAATTAATATTTAGTAATTTGCGACCACTAGGGATGATTTCTTTCCCACGCTGAATTTTCGACTCTTCGAAAGGATAAAGGTAGATAAGGAATGGTTATTTTATTAATTAAAAAACAAATTAAAATGGCTGTTTTAGAAAAATTAGATTCTCAGCAATTAATTGAATTAGAAAACAAGTATGGAGCTCATAACTATCATCCGCTTCCTGTAGTATTAAATAGAGGAGAAGGTGTATATGTTTGGGATGTAGATGGTAAACAATATTATGATTTTTTATCGGCTTATTCTGCTGTAAATCAAGGACACTGTCATCCAAAAATTGTTAACGCAATGGTGCAACAAGCACAAACATTAACTTTAACCTCTAGAGCTTTTCATAATGATATGCTTGGTAAATACGAAAAATTTGCTTGCGAGTTTTTTGGGTTTGATAAGTTGTTACCCATGAATACAGGAGCAGAGGCTGTAGAAACAGCTTTAAAGCTTTGTAGAAAATGGGCTTATGAAGTAAAAGGTATTAATGAAAATAAAGCTGAAATTATTGTTTGCGAAAACAATTTTCATGGGCGTACAACCACTATTATTTCTTTTAGTAATGATCCTGTGGCTCGAGAAAATTTTGGACCTTTTACAAATGGATTTATTAAAATTGAATATGATAATTTAGAAGCTTTAGAGGTAGCTTTAAAGAATAATCCAAGTGTGGCAGGCTTTTTAGTAGAACCAATACAAGGTGAAGCAGGTGTTTATGTACCAAGTGAAGATTATTTAAAAAAGGCCAAAGCATTATGCGAACAGTATAATGTATTGTTTATTGCAGATGAAGTTCAAACAGGTATTGCAAGAACAGGAAAGTTGTTGGCAGTAGATCATGAAAATGTAAAACCAGATATTTTAATACTTGGCAAAGCTATTAGTGGTGGTGTGTATCCTGTAAGTGCTGTTTTGGCAAATAATAGCATTATGAATGTTATTAAGCCTGGGAATCATGGTAGTACTTTTGGTGGTAATCCTGTGGCTGCTGCAGTAGCTATTTCAGCTTTAGAAGTTGTAAGAGATGAAAAGCTAGCAGATAATGCAGAAGTGTTAGGTAAATTGTTTAGAAGTGAATTAAACAAGTATATTGAAACAAGTAATATTGCTAAGTTAGTTAGAGGAAAAGGATTGCTTAATGCTATTGTTATTAATGATGATGAAGAAAGTGATACGGCTTGGAACATTTGTTTAGCATTACGAGATAATGGATTGCTAGCAAAACCAACACATGGTAATATTATTCGTTTTGCACCACCTTTGGTTATGACTAAAGAACAATTATTAGACTGTGTAAGTATTATTATAAAAACACTTGAACAGTTTAAACAATAGTATATAGAAGAAAAATCAGTTTTTGAAAGCTTTGAACTTGAAGTAAAAGATGAAATAAAAGGCTATTTAAGCGAAATTTCAAAATGGTCTTATTTTTTATCAATATTGGGTTTTATAGGCGTTAGCCTTATGGTTTTGTTAGGGATTTTTGTAGGTTTTTTTAGTGGATTAAATAGTTTAGGAGGAAGTAGTAATACTTTGTGTAACCTTGGTTATTCAATGGGAATAGGCTTCTTTTACATTGTTATAGCACTTGTTTATTTATTTCTAATACTCTATTTATTCAGGTTTTCTAAGAGAATGAAAAGTGCTTTGAAACTAAATAATAATGAAGATTTTCGAATAGCTTTTTTAAATTTAAAATCTCATTATAAATACATGGGGATTTTCGTAATTGTAATTATAAGTATTTATATATGAATTATTATTGGAGCTATGGGAACTGCTTTTTCAATTAATTTTAAATATTCTATGTACAAAAAAAGCGACCAAATTTGGTCGCTTTTTTTGTAAGTATTAACATAAAATTCTTATCGGCTTTGCATTTGTTCAATCCATTGTCTTTGCATTTCTTCTAGACCTTCAGAGCCTATAACTGCAAAAATATAAATAATATAAACAAGGAATAAAGCATTGATGATTACACCAATAATGGCAAGAGTTTTTCCCGTTTTAACATTGGAATAACCTGTGTAAATCTCAGGATTTTCAGCATAAATTTTGATTGCTTTATTGGCTAATACAATGGCTACAATACCAAGTATTAATCCAATAATACCATAACAGCAGCAAGTAAGTATTGATATAATTCCGAAGACTAAAATAAGGGTTGAATTAGGTAGTTTTTGTTTTTTCATGAAAAAAGTTTTAGTGGGTTATTTTAATTATATAGCTAACAACAACTATAGCGACATTTAGGGCAATTAAACCAATTTTGACTTTATAATCGTGTTTGAATTTTACAAATAAATTAAAAATTAGAAAAAGGACTAGTAAAATAAGTGTGTAAATAGCAGGATACATATAGAAAGCCTCAACAAACTCGCCTTTAAAAATAAGTGATACCGATCTTTGCATGCCACAACCTGGACATTCTACTCCAAAGAGTTTTTTGTTTAAGCAAGGGAGCATGTAATCGTCAAGTCCAGACATTTCTTAAAAAATAAAGGGCTAATATAATAAAAGAGAGTAAAAATGTGTAATGTCTATTTGTTTTTTATAATTATTTTTTTGCTAAAAACCTGACCGTTACTCAATACAACTTTGGCTATATATAGACCATCACTGAAACCTTTTGTAGAATAAGTAAACTCTTTCTTGGAAGTTTGCTCGTTTTTATTAATCAAAATTTTTCCTAAAATATCGTATAGGTCAAATGTTTTAATTTCTAAAGCATTCGGATTTAAAACTTTTAATTCTGAAGTTGTATTGTTGTTTTCAATAATATTTAAGGTTTCTATAGCAAATTCCTCGTTATTTAATGTAGTATTTTTGCTGAACACAATTTGGAAGCGATTATTATAAACCCCTTTATTGAGTATAATATCAAAAGAATTATTTTTAATATCAGTATAAGTATTGTTCAAATTATCAAAAAGATAAACATCTACATTGTTTGGAATATTATTTAATTTATGGATTTTAATACTGAACGGCGTATTATCATTCCCAGCTTTAAGTCCTAAATTTAATTTAGTGTTTTCATCGTATCTGATAGACTTAATTGACAATAGTTTATCTTCTGAAATTAAATAAGAATCAGAACTAAGTTCATTTATATTTTTTCCATCAAAGAAACGATTATAGGTGTTATTATTAGGCGTGTTATTTCTAAAAGCAATAACATTTTCTTTGTAAAATTTATTTGCAACATGTGTATGAATTCTAATTTCAGGGATTATAGTTGGGTTTTCCATAATTGCTTTATAGTCAACTCCATTATGGGACATCGGAACAATTTTTTCTTTTGTATTGCTAGTTTTAGAATTACTATTTTTAGCAAAAATAGAGCCATTGCCACCTGAGGTTGAATCCTCAGGCAAGTAAACTCTCATTTTATTCTCGAAAACTGCATTTCCACCAGCACCATTACTTGTTATTATAAAGCCTTGCCCTACAGCTGCGTATCTTCTAGAATTATTCAGACTAAAATCAGTAGTATTTCCAGATGTTGTTGAGTTTGTACTACCATCTCCATTATAGTTTTCAAAGGCAGCAACAGCATAAGTTCCATTATCTGAGAGATTTGAAGGGTCACCAGGAATATAAATACCATAGCCTCCTTCATAATCAGCTAAATAATGTGAGTTTTTTTGCTTTTGTTCCCAAAAGAATATTTCGCCACTTAAAACATTTCTATTGTTTGTTGTGTAAATTGGACCTGTTCCATCCGTTATGAAAAGTTTTAAATCTAATGCTGAGGGGTATGGGTTGCCAGTTAATGTTTCGGCTGTATTTGGTGTTCCAGAAGTTGGTTGATTATCAACACCATCAAAAGCGCAACTAACAGTAATAGTGCCATTATTAGGACGTCCTCTAAAATCTAAGACATTATTTGAGTTTGGACTACCTTTTAAAGTGAAGCCATAACCAGTGCCTATGTTTCCAGTATCAAAAACCTGTGTCCAGCTGTAATATCCTTCACCTTCTTTAAGTGTGTATATCCAATAATTAGAAAGCTCTGTAGCTGTACCATTATAAGCGGTTGTGTAGGCATAAGCACTAGAGTTTACGTTTGTTAAATCAGTTTCATCTTGAGGGTCGTGTATATTAGAGCCATTAAAATCTACATTTGCAGCGGTTGTACCATCTACACTAACACCAACTGGCGATGCCCAATAATTATATTCATATATGTTAGTGGTTTGGTTTTGGTATATAGAAAGCTCTCCAGCATCAGAGTTTTTGGTATCTGCAATTTGGTATAATTGAGCATCTCCTCTTAAAAAGAAATTAGATGTTGGTGTTTCCATTCTTATGTCATTGGTAACAGTTACTACATCATCTCTAGAATATAAATATGTATTATTACCAATGTATAAATCTTGGGCAATTAAATTGTTAGTAAAAAATATAGCAATAAAGAAAACAAAAATTTGGAGTTTTAGATTTATTAAATGTATTATGGTAAATTCAGAGTAGTAGGTATACAAAAGACTGAGAGTTGTTTTTTTAACCATGGTTTTAATGTTTTAATAATCAAATAGGTATGCTGAATTTAGTATGTTGTTTTACGAGTGTTAGACGTATATAAAATCAGTAATTCTACAAAAAACCGATTTGATCGCCATCAAGTGATTTATCGTATTTGATACCAATTAGTGCCATCACTCTGTACTTCTATACTACTTGCTGCATTAATTGTATTTATAGTACTTCCAGCTAAATTAATATAATTTGTCGTCAAAGATTTTGAGCCAGTTGTGTTATTGACAATGGTATAAACCCTTCCAGATATTCCTGATGCAGCGGGCAATGTAACAGTAAATGCAGACCCAAGCGGAATGATTACAGTTTTATGGCTCTCATTTAATGTTAAATCAGCAGTAATGACTGTGATACTATTAGCAATACTACCATTTACATGAAAAGTAGAAGTTGGTACAGTAATACCAATGCCAAAATTACCTCCATTAGTGAACCTTGCATATTCTGTAAAAGCAGTTGTATTTGTATATTTACCAAAAGCAAGATGTGCATCCGTAAAACTTGATGTAAACAAGCGCAATGCCGCAGATGTACCACTTTCGACACTTGAAACCTGCTCCATACCATACACATCTCCTATAGATTCATTATAAATTGTAGCAATCCCTTTTCGTGTATCCTTGGCATATCCCAATCTATTTTGAAATTCAGCCCTTCCCGTACCTGTAAAAGTAAGATTATTAGCTCCTTGAGCCACCGTACGATTGCTTGTTAGCGTACCATCACTAATGTAAATATTGGTTGCTGTTATTGATGATCCTAATGTAGTTTTCCATACACCATTGGTATAGACAAAAGCAATGGCTTGGCCGTTGGGAATGGTTGTTCCTGAAAACGTAGCACCAAAACCACCTGTGGTATTATTGGAAATGATTAACAGGTGACCATTTATGGTCGGGACATATGCCGTTACTGCAACTGTATTTGTAGCAGTACCAGTAATATTGGCAAGAGAAGTTTCTGTGTTAATATTAGCCGCATTAGAAGCTATGGTAAAGTTTACTTCCCTATGCGTAACAGCCCCGTTAACATCTAATGTGGTTCTGGGATCAGTGGTGTTTATCCCGACTTGGGCAAAAGATAAACAAGGAATAAAAAACAGAAGTAGGATTTTACTTTTCATGTTAATTGACTTTTGAGTATAAATAATTTTAGAAATGGGTAATCTGATAAGTTTTTTACATATTGTTATATTCAAGGTCATTCATTTTTTGAATAATAAAAACGGTTAAATAATCTAGTTTATAATTTTACTTTAATGGACCTCTCAATTCTAATAAAAACATAAAAAATATTTTTATGTTCTAACTTGCAAAGTTAAAGAAAAAAATCATATCTTCTTTCGTAATTTGTGCTTAAGTTGTTTATTGTTAGTGTTTTATGTGCGAAAAAAATCACTTGTTGTAAGTAAAAAGGACAATTTTTTTTCTTTTAAATAATAAAGTGTAACGGATTTAATGTATTTTTAGATTTTAAATTGATTTGTGTTTATTTAATGAAATATTTTAACTACATATTTATAGTTCTTGGGGCTTTTGTTGCTCTATATGCCGAATCGGGAATACAACAAAATCTGTTTGTTTTAATTGGTGGTATTGTTATGTTAATGATTGGCATTTATAGAATTTCTAAAACTATACCTAGTAAAAGTGATGAAGACGATACCAATAGTTTTAGAAAGGAGGAAAAATAATGGATTTTAAAGTGGGTGATTCGGTTTTGGTTATTGATGAGGATTTGTCAGGTATCATTAAAAGCATAAAAGGAGATACTATTATTATTGAGACTACAGATGGGTTTTTATTGGACTTCAACTCAATTGAAATAGTAAAAAATAAATCAATCCATGATTTTAGAAAAGAAATGTTTTCTCACTCCAATATTGATGATGTTATTTCAGAAAAAGAAAAACCCTTAAGAAAGAATAGTGTTAAAACAAAAGCAAAGGAACGTTACCAACCAACTATGGAGGTTGATTTGCATATTAATCAGTTAGTAAAATCGTCAAAAAGCATGTCTAATCACGATATATTAACGCTTCAATTAGATACAGCAAGGCATAAACTAGATTGGGCAATATCTAAACGTATTCAGAAAATTGTTTTTATTCACGGCGTTGGTGAAGGTGTTCTTAAAATAGAATTAGAATATCTCTTTGGTCGTTATAGTAACGTAAAATTCTACGATGCTAATTATCAAAAATATGGTTTAGGAGCTACAGAGGTTTATATTTATCAAAATACTAATTAATCAATTATCAGAATCTATGGTAATAGTTCTAGTGTAAGTGCCAAAATCAAGCTCATCACTTTGTATCGTCTCTAAATCGAAATCTAATAACTTTATTGAAACCGTTATGGTTCTTTTGTAAAGGTTTGAAAGTGAAGCGCCAGGGGTAAAAGAAGCATTAGCGTCTTTATCTAGATATCTAGCTATTTGAACAGGTAGCGTTTCATCAGTGTCATTAAGAAGGTTAGAATCACTATTTTCATCTTCATTTATGGTTAGTACACCGTCACCATCATCATCATTATCTAAATAATTAGGAATACCATCTTCATCTGTATCTAAAGCATCATCTAGACTTCCATCACTATTAGGGTCTGGTTTTTCTAATGATGTTTTTACATTATCGTTATCATCATCTTCGTCAATATAATTTGGAATACCATCACCATCAGTATCGTCATTGGTTGGGTCTCCATCATTATTTATATCTTCATCTATTGTAGAAACGCCATCACCATCATCATCTGTGAAAGTTGATAAAAAACTTACTCTAGCACCAGAAGCCGCGTTATAATCATTTAAAATATTAGTCCCTGAACCAGGAATATCTTGACAAATTAAATCGCTAGGGTCTCCATCATAAGTTCTGTAATTAAAAACAATACTGGTGCCGTTTACTACAAGTTCTGTTTCAGTGTTTGCTTCCGTTGGGTTAAATATGACTTCGTTAGCTATTGAATATGGGAATAAAAGAATTAGTGATTCATAAGGATCTTTACGAGTATCATATAAAACATAATTGTCTTTAATAACGAATTTGTCAATATTTTCTTCTCGACACAACTCTAAGGTTTTGTCAAAATCAAATTCAACTGTAATAATATCTCCATCATCACAAGTATAAAAACTTAATAAGCATATAGGAAGAAGTATGTAAAATAACTTGCGCATTTGTATTCGAATTTTAGGCAAAAATAATGGAATTGTTATTTATAACGTAGGATATTAATAATAATTTTATTTCAAGTATTTTTGCACTTTAAAAACAATACGATGAATCAGGTGTATTTTGATAATGCTGCGACTACTCAGATTAGAGAAGAGGCAATTAATGCAATGACAGAGGTTATGAAAAACAACTATGGGAATGCTTCTTCTTCACATAGTTTTGGTAGATCATCAAAAGTTTTAATTGAAAAATCTAGAAAACTAATTGCAAGTTGTTTAAATGTTTCGGCAGGTGAAATTGTATTTACTGCTGGCGGTACAGAAGCTGATAATTTAATATTAAATAGCACAGTTAGAGATTTAAATGTAAAGCATATTATAACTTCTAAAATTGAGCATCATGCTGTTTTGCATACGGTAGACCAATTGCAAAAAGAATACAATATAACCGTTAGCTATGTAAATTTAGATGAAGCTGGTGATATAGATTATTTACATTTAGAAAGGTTGTTGCAAACAGGTGAAAAAACATTGGTTAGCTTGATGCATATAAATAATGAAATTGGCAATGTGCTAGACATAAAACGTATTGCAGATTTATGTAAAGCGAATGGTGCTTTATTTCATAGTGATGCGGTACAATCTGTCGGGCATTATAAATTAGATTTACAAGAGGTTCAAGTTGATTTTCTAGCAGCAGCAGCACATAAATTTCATGGACCAAAAGGAGTTGGTTTTGCTTTTGTTAGAAAAAATACAGGTTTAAAACCGTTAATTTTTGGTGGCGAGCAGGAGCGAGGACTTCGTGCAGGTACAGAAAGTGTGCACAATATAGTAGGGCTAGAAACAGCCTTTAAAATTGCTAATGATAATTTTGAAGAAGAAGAAGCACATATAAAAGAAATAAAACAATATTTTATCGATTCTGTAACTAAACATTTCCCTGAAGCAACATTTAATGGGCAATCTGGAAATTTAGAAAAAAGTAGTTATGCATTGGTGAATGTTTGCTTGCCTGTGCCTCCTGAGAAATCGGCTATGCTATTATTTCAGTTAGATTTAAAAGGTATAGCATGTTCTAAAGGAAGTGCTTGCCAAAGTGGGAGTTCTCAAAACTCACATGTGTTGACTGAAATATTGAATGATGAGGATTTGCTTAAACCTTCTATTAGGTTTTCATTTAGTATTTATAATTCTAAAGAAGAGGTAGATTACGTTGTGAATGTTTTAAAGGAGTTTATTTAGTCAATAAATAAATTCAAAGTAAGTTTCCTTTGCATGATAATGAAAACTTATAATTATTTAGATTAAGTATTGAAAAATTAAATCTACTAGTGGGTTTAAAACTTCATAGTCGTTTTCACATTAAAAACGCGAGGTGTTAAGTAATTAGGAATGGCATATTGACGTTTGCTATATACGTCTCTTACCCAGGTATTGGTAATAGAGTTTTGTGCATCAAACATATTGAATATCTCAAAACCAAATGATAATGCCTTAAAAGGTTTTTTCCATCCACTTTTAAATTGTTTTTTATCATCTACTAAAACAAACTGTAAGCCTAAATCTGCTCGTTTATAGTCTGGTAGTCTATTTTGATAATCGTAAGGGTCAACATAGCTAGGAGAGCCTCCTGGTAAACCTGTATTATAAACCAAATTTAAATACATTTTCATATTTGGTACATTTGGTACATAGTCTTGAAATAAAGCAGCAAATTTTAAACGTTGGTCTGTAGGTCTTGCTATATAGCCTTTATTGTTTGTGTTTTCTTCATTTTTTAGATATCCAAAACTAAACCAAGACTCGGTGCCAGGAACAAATTCGCCATTTAATCTCATGTCTAAACCATAGGCACGTGCTTTAGCATTATTATTAGCACTGTATCTAATACGAACATTTTCAAGTGTATATGGGTTTACATTAGTTAATCCTTTGTAATAAAGTTCAGTGGTAAGTTTAAATGGTCTGTTCCACATTTTAAAGCTATAATCGTTTCCTAAAACAATATGAAACGATTTTTGAGCTTTTACATTGGGTTGTACAATACCGTTTGCATCACGTAGTTCTCTGTAAAAAGGTGGTTGATAATATAGTCCTGTTGAAAATCTAAAAAGCATGTCTTTTTCCCAATAAGGTTTTATTGAGAATTGTGCTCGGGGACTAAAAACGGTTTGGTTTGATGATGCAATATCATCGCCACTAACAGTCCAATTATGTACTCTAACACCTGCGTTATACCAAATATCACTAGTACCTAGAGTTGCGCGTAAACTCCATTGAGCATAGGCTTGTAATCGGTTAATTTGAGTGTTGTTTGTAGCGCGAACATCATTAAAAGCTTCTAAAGGGCCACTATAAGGAACGTATGGTTGCTCTTTTGTTTCTAGAGATTTTGGAGGTCTAATTGAAAATCCTGCCGAATCAATTTGTTCCCATTCAACTAAACGATCGCGAATATCTTCATTGGTGTATTTAACAGACCATTCAATACGATTATTATTAATTTTTAAATGTCCTTTGTGTTCAATATTTGTAATAAGTGCATCTAAATCGTTTCGTCCATGATTTAATTGACTACCAACACCTTCGCTAAATTCAACTTCTCCTAAATTTTCTTCACCTATATTAGTATTTACTTCACCAAGTCTGTATTGTGCTAAAATATCAAAATACTCTTCCTCGGTTGTGTGATAAGTAGATGTAATTAAATCAAGAGATAAATTATTGTTTGCAAAGTAAGTGCCTTTAAAAGCGCCAAATAAGGTTTGATATTGATCTTTTTCTTGTCCTTCATAAAATATTAGAAGAGCAATTGGGTCAGTTAGTGTGCCAAAATTGGTTTGCCTTGTTTGTGGTTGGTAATTATATTTATTGAAAGATGCATTTCCTAAAAAGCTTAAATGAAATTTGTTAGAAAACTTATAAGTAAAAAAGCCTTGAGCATCAGCAAACGAGGGTTTGAAATTTGTTTCAGTTTCTTTGGCATTAACAAGTAAGCTATTATCACGGTAGCGAAGACCAACAATTGCTGAAAATTTTGAGTCTTTACTAATGTTTTCAACAGAAAGACTCGCTCCTAATAAACTAAAATCGGCATTAACTTCGAACTGATAAGGTGTTTTGTAGGTAATATCTAAAACTGAAGATAATTTGTCGCCATATTTAGCTTGAAACCCTCCTGCAGAAAAGTCGACGTTTTGAACCAGATTTGTATTTACAAAACTTAATCCTTCCTGCTGACCAGAACGTACTAAAAACGGACGGTATACTTCAATATCGTTAACATATACTAGGTTTTCATCATAATTCCCTCCACGAACATTGTATTGTGTGCTTAATTCATTATTGTTGCTAACACCAGGAAGTGATAACAATAGGTTTTCAACACCTGCATTCGCTCCAGGTATTTTACGTATTGTTTCGGGTTTAATAGTAATAATACCTTCTACATCTTTTCTTCTTTTTCCTGAGACTATAACGGTGTTTATTTGTTCAACAGAGGTACTCATTACAGGGTTAAACTCTATTGTTTCTCCATTTTTTAAATGAAAAGGGCTAACGATTTTTTTAAATGAAATATGTGTAAATTCAACAGTTATATTTTGATTTGCAGGAATATCAATGGTATAAAACCCATTAATGTTGGTTACAGTTCCATCAGCTCCAGCTTTAATATTTACATTAGAAATGGGGGAATTATCGGCATCTAAAATAACACCTTTAATAGTACCAGTTTGTGAATATCCAATATAAAATATCGATAAAAACAATATAGAGAAGAGTAAGAATTTTGTTTTCAATAGGTTCTTGCTTTATTTTCTAAAAAATAACGTTTCAAAAGTAGAATTATTTCCAACATTATCAGTCACAATTACTTTTAATTTATTCTTAGTATCTGTTATTACGTTATCATTAAAATCGTGAATAAGTGTTTTTGTTTTATAATCGTATTCCATTAAAATCCATTTTCCGTTAACAGTAGCTCTGTAATTAGAGATACCAGAATCTTTATCGTCAATTTTAATTTTTAAATAGCGATACTTACTAAGCCATTGTCCATTTTTAAAATTAATAGGTAAAATGGTTGGTTTTATACTATCGGTAGCAAGAGTGTATGTTCCAAGCGTTTTTGTGTTAGTTGTTAATAGTTTTCCTTTTCTTTTTGTATAAGAATAAATAGGGTAGTTTTTATAACCTATTAAGCGGGCAATATATAATTTTTGGATGTCTTCATCATTGTATTTACTTACATCAAAAGTTATATTGAAACTTTTTTTTGCAGGAATAATATTTTTATGAAGGGTTAAAGTGTCATTTTTCACATCAAAATTTATGTAGAAATCATCGTAAAAAGTGCCTTTGTAAAAATTAACAGCAATATTTTCTTTTTTTAAATTAACCGTTTGGTCGGCTTTTATAAAGTATGGTGTTGTTTCATTAGCTGTAGTTTCAACAATATTGTTTTTAGTTCCTGTTATATTTATAGTAACCCAAGATTCATTGTTTTTGTAATCGGCTACTCTAATTTTGTAAACAGAATAGGTGCTATCTTCAATATTTAATAGGCCATTATTTAAAACAGGTTTAAGAAGACTTAGCGGATTGTTCTTTTTAAATAATTTTTGAATGCGTTTCTTTTTAGTTGTATAAATTTCATAATCAATTAATTGATTAATATGTTTTGTTTCATTAAAAGAAAATTTTTTAAAATCAATTTCAAAGTTCCTGTTTCCATTTACAAAGGTTTGAATATTGTAAACGCCATTAGAATTTGCAGCTAGGTCTTGTCTATCGTTTGTCTCAATTCCAAATCCAATATTTCCGTAAGCTTCAATATTTTTTACTACATAATCACCATTTTGTAAAGGAATTAAGTTTAGCTTTTGTTTAGTGTTCGATTTGTTTACAAAAGAATGATTATCAACAGGGTAAGCATAAACAGATTTAATTATAGGAGCTACGTTATCTTCTATATTAATTCCGAAGAGCATAGGATTCATAGGGCGTTCAGCTTTGTCTCTAATTTCAAAATGTAAATGAGGACCACCAGATCCTCCAGAATTTCCACTATACGCAATTAAACTATCTTTTAATACAGGTAAGGTTTCGGCTGAAGGAAATATTTCTATTTCATAAGATTCTTTTTCATATTGAAGCTTTTTAATATAGGCTTCTATTTTTGGTGAGAATTTTTGAAGATGTCCATAAACACTTGTGTAGCCATTAGGATGAGTTATATATAAAGCCTTACCGTATCCGAAATGAGAAATTTTTATTCGGCTAATATAGCCATTAGCAATAGCTTTCACTTTTAAGCCAACCCGTTGTTGTGTTTTTATATCTAATCCAGAATGAAAATGGTTAGAGCGTAACTCAGCAAAAGTACCTGAAAGTATTAGAGGAATTTCTAAAGGGTTACTAAAGTAATCTTGTGGATAATTATTTTGAGCATTTGAAATTGCTGAGGAAATAAAAAGAATAAAAAGGATTAATCGCATAAGTAAGTATTAGTGCTAAAATATTAATTAGATATGAGAACACAAAGAATAAAACAAAAATCAAGCCATAGTGCTGATTGTGAGCCATAACTATTAATTTAAAATTTTATGAAAAAACAATTGTAATTTATCAATAGGTATGTTAACTTTGTGAGATAAGTATTGAAATTTGTAAATGAGTAATATTGAAGATATTGTAGATTCTTTAGAAAACAAAATTAGCAAAGTATTACACAAACTAGAGCTTTTAAAGCAAGCTAATCTTAAATTAACTGAAGAATTAGAAGTTTCAAAAAAACAAATTCAAAACCAAAAATTGCATATAGCAACTTGGGAAGAAAAGTACGAAGCTCTAAAAATTGCAAATTCAATACTGGGTAGTGACGATAATAAAAGAGATACTAAGCTTAAAATAAACGCATTAATTAGAGATATAGATCATTGTATTGGTCAACTTTCTGAATAAAGCAACATAAATTCAATGTCAGAAAAGCTTAAAATAAAGTTGTCTATAGCTAATAGGGTATACCCTTTAACTATTGAAGCGAGTCAAGAAGAAGGACTTCGTAAAGCAGCCAAAAACATTGAAGTTATGATAAAACAGTTTGAGCAAAGTTATTCTGTTCGAGATAAACAAGATGTTTTAGCTATGTGTGCTTTACAATTTGCATCTCAAGTAGAACAGAAGTCTATAGATAAAGAGAATGTAAATGAGCATGTTGAAGAAAAGCTAAATGCTTTAAATGATTTATTGCATTCGCATTTAGTATCTTAAAAACGTTCTTTAAAATAAACTAAAAGTTACTGCCTACATTGGTTATTTTTTTTGATAAACTCAACGTTAATTCTTTAAAAAGGGTGAGTTTAAGTTGTAAAAGCAAGCTGCCTTGAGCAGATCCTTGATCAGCTTGTTAGCCCTAAACTTGTTTTTAAGGAGTTTATACAAAACTTTATACTGGTGTAGGCTTTTTTTATATTTATACAATTAATTAAACACGATGGATAACTCAATTATATTTGCAGTAGGCGGTGTTGTTTTAGGGCTTATTATTGGCTTTATTATAGCAAAAACACTTGAAAAAAATAATGCTTCAAAGCTTGTAAAAGAAGCGAAAAAAAATGCGGCTTTAATACTTAAAGAAGCTAAAAGTGAAGGTGAATCAATTAAAAAAGATAAGATACTTCAGGCTAAAGAAAAGTTTTTAGAACTTAAATCAGAACACGAAAAAGTCATTCTTTCTCGCGATAAAAAAATAGCTGAAGCTGAAAAACGTACCCGCGATAAAGAATCACAAGTTTCTAGCGAACTTTCAAAAAACACTAAATTAAATCAAAGTCTTCAAGATAAGCTTAAAGACTACAATCATAGAATTGAAGTTTTTGAAAAGAAACAAGAAGAACTTGACAGATTGCATAAAAGCCAAGTGCAACAGTTAGAAGTTATTTCTAGTCTTTCTGCAGAAGAAGCTAAAGAACAGTTAGTAGAGTCTTTAAAAGGTGAAGCTAAAAACGATGCCATGGCATTCATTCAAAGTTCTTTAGAAGAAGCTAAATTAACAGCAGAACAAGATGCTAAGAAAATTATTATTAACACCATTCAACGCATAGGAACAGAAGAAGCAGTAGATAACTGTGTGTCTGTTTTTAATATAGAATCTGATGATGTTAAAGGTCGTATTATTGGTCGTGAAGGACGAAATATACGTGCTATTGAAGCAGCAACAGGTGTTGAGATTATTGTTGATGATACACCAGAAGCTATTATCTTATCATGTTTTGATTCTGTTAGAAGAGAAATTGCTCGTTTATCATTGCACAAATTAGTTACTGATGGTAGAATTCACCCAGCGAGAATTGAGGAAGTTGTTAAAAAGACTCAAAAACAAATAGAGCAAGAGATTATAGAGGTAGGAAAACGTACCGTTATAGATTTAGGAATTCATAATTTACATCCAGAGCTTATTAAGATGGTAGGTCGTATGAAGTATCGTTCTTCTTACGGACAAAATTTATTACAACACTCACGTGAAGTTGCAAAACTTTGTGGAGTTATGGCAGCCGAATTAGGATTAAATCCTAAGTTAGCTAAACGTGCTGGTTTATTACATGATATAGGAAAAGTGCCAGATGCCGAAGCAGATATGGAAACACCACATGCTATTTTAGGAATGCAGTGGGCCGAAAAATATGGTGAAAAAGACGAAGTTTGTAATGCTATTGGAGCGCATCACGATGAAGTAGAAATGAAGTTTTTAATTTCACCAGTTATTCAAGTTTGTGATGCTATTTCAGGAGCACGTCCAGGAGCGCGTCGTCAAGTTTTAGACAGTTATATACAACGTTTAAAGGATTTAGAAGATATTGCTTTTGGATTTAGTGGTGTTAAGAAAGCCTATGCTATTCAAGCAGGTAGAGAATTACGTGTTATTGTAGAAAGTGAGAAAGTAGACGATCAAAAAGCAGCCGATTTATCATTTAGTATTTCTCAAAAAGTACAAACAGATATGACTTATCCTGGTCAGGTTAAAGTAACTGTTATTAGAGAAACAAGAGCAGTTAATATTGCTAAGTAAAATTCAATTCCTGCGAAGACAGGAATCTCATAAGTAAAAAAAATCCAGCAATTGCTGGATTTTTTAGTTTTGCTAATAATGAACTCATCTTGACTATTTCTATTTCTTAAAAAATGGCTAAAATTCACCTATATTTCACTATTATTTTTAGTTATAGCTATGCTATGACTTTCAAAAACTAGTTTATCTAGTTAAATTTCAACTTATTTTCGGTTAAAAACAAAAAGTCAAGATAAGTTCAATTAAAAGTTATTTTCTAGGGTGAAATTCTTCAACTACTTTAGTTAAATGACTTTTGTCTAGATGCACATAAATCTCTGTAGTTGTAATGCTTTCATGACCAAGCATGAGTTGTATAGAACGCAAATCGGCATTGTTTTGCAATAAGTGTGTTGCGAATGAATGTCTGAATGTATGTGGAGAAATACTTTTTTTAAGCTCTATTTTTTCTGCTAGTTGTTTTATTATAGTAAAAATCATAGCTCTGGTTAATTGTTTACCTCGTCGGTTTAAAAATAAGGTATCCTCAAATCCAGCTTGAATATTTAAATGATTTCGAATTTGAGTTCTATAAATATTTATAAATTTTTGAGTAATACCTACAATAGGAACAAAGCGTTGTTTGTCTCCTTTACCTGTTACTTTAATAAAACCTTCATCAAAAAATAAATCAGATAATTTTAAATTTATTAATTCGCTAACACGTAAACCACAACCGTATAAAGTTTCTAGCATAGCACGATTACGTTCGCCTTCTGGTTTACTTAAATCAATTGCATTAATAAGGCTATCAATTTCTTCTTCTGATAAGGTGTCAGGAAGTTTTCTACCTATTTTAGGGGATTCAATTAATTCTAATGGATTTGATGCTCTGTAATCTTCGAAAACTAAATAACTAAAAAAGCTACGTAATCCAGAAATTAAACGAGATTGAGAACGTGCATTTACATTTTTAGCAATTTCATAAATAAACTGCTGAATGATATCGGGTGTTATTGTAATGGGAGAAATAGTCATGTTGTTTGCTTCTAAATAAGAAATCAACTTTTTCACATCTAATGCATAATTATCAATGGAGTTTTTTGATAGACCGCGTTCTATCTTTAAATATAATTGATAATCTTTGAGTGCTTGTTGCCATTTCATATTACAAATATAATTATATTGCATTTGTAAATTAATTATTAAGAAATTGTTTACTTTTTAATTAGGCACTAATTGTAGTTAGTAATATTTATGAATAATATAGCAATTATTGGAGCAGGATCATTTGGTACTGCTATATCGGAGCAGTTGTTATCTAATGGCAATAATAAAGTGACACTATTTGTGCGTGGTAAAAAACAATGCAAGCAAATAAATAAAAAGAATTTAAATAAAAGATATTTTGAAAACTTCAAATTAAACTCAAGAATCAAATCATCTTATCATTTTCAAGAGTTAAAGGATTATGAAATTATAATTTTAGCTATACCAAGTAGTCGTTTTGAGTTTTACGAAGACATATTTATTAATAATATTAGTAAAAATGCTTTAATCATAAATATGTCAAAAGGGTTGTTAAAGGATGGAATAACAATACACGACTATTTTTCTTTAAATTTAAATTTTAAAAATTTTGTTAGTTTAAAAGGTCCTTCTTTTAGTTCTGAGGTTATTGGAAATCATCCTACTTTATTAACGTTAGGATATAGTAATCATGACCAAGTAAATAAGATACGAGAGATATTTGAAAACACTATATTTTATTTTGATTTTACAACAGATATAAACGGTGTGGAGTATTTAAGTGCGTTGAAAAATATTTTTGCAATTTACATGGGCAATATTGATGGGAAATTTAATTCCAATAACACCAAATACTTCATTTTAACCCAGTGTTTTAAAGAAATAACAATATTATTAAAATACCTTAATTGCGATTCAAAAACAGTGAATTTAGGCTGTGGTATAGGAGACCTATGTTTAACATCTTTATCTGATTTAAGTAGAAATAGAACTTTGGGTTTAATTATAGGTAAAGGTTTTTTTAATGCTGAAGATAACGTTAATAGTGTTGTTTTAGAAGGTGTTAAGACTTTAAACCTATTAAATAAGATTATAGATAAGAAGTTAGTTAAAAGTTTACCAATTCTAAATTCACTATTCAATTTTTTCATTTTTAAAAACAAAAAGGTTCTTAATGTAGATTTTGAATCACTATTAAAGAATAAATTTAAAACGGTTTTAACTTATGGTACATTTGATCTTTTACATTATGGGCATTTAGAAATTTTAAAGAGAGCAAAGGATTATGGACATAAATTAATAGTTGGACTGTCTACCGATGAGTTTAATTTAGTAAAAGGTAAGGTATGCGAATTTAATTTTGAAAAAAGAAAAAAATATTTAGAATCACTAGACTTTGTTGATTTAGTAATAGGTGAAAATGAATGGGAGCAAAAAATTGAAGATGTTAAAAAGTATAATGTTGATTACTTTGTAATGGGAGATGATTGGAAAGGTAAATTTGATTTTTTAGAAGAATATTGCGAAGTAATTTATTTATCAAGAACGAAAGGAGTTTCAACTTCTCAATTAAAAAAGTTACTTAAAGATGAATAATATTAAGGATTTTCATAAGGAGTTATTATCGCTTTTAAAGAAATTAGATACTATCTGTACTCAAAAGGATATAAAATATAGTCTGTTTGCAGGTACATTAATAGGTGCTATTCGTCACAAAGGGTTTATACCTTGGGATGATGATGCTGATGTTGTTTTTGAAAGAAGAGAATACGATAAATTTATAGAAGTATTACCAGCCGATTTTACCATTTTAAGAAATTCATGGGTCACCCGTTTTGTACATAAAGATAATTTGACGGTTTATCTTGATGTTTTTGTTTTTGATACTACATCAAATTCTAAATTCTTTCAAAAGTTACAGGTGCTTGGATTAAAACTTGTTCAAGGAACTTTAAAGAATAAGATTATAAAAAATAGAGGAGTGGTAGGATTAATTTTATCATTTTTAACATATTTAGCTGGTTTACCTTTTAGTAAAAACTTTAAATTAAGAATATATAATAAATTAGCACAAACATATAAACATAAGGAAGGTGCGTATATATTTTCATCATTAGATCAATTCAAATATATTGGGCATATGTTGCCAAAAAGTATTTTAAATTTATATCATAAAGTTGATTTTGAAGATACACAATTAATGATTTTGGATGGATATGATTTCTATTTAAAGAAGTTTTACGGTGATTATATGAAGGTGCCACCAATTGAAAATCAAATACCAGAGCATGGAAATGTTTAAAGTATGTATTTAAAAGGATATATAACTCCTTGAAATACATATTATTGGGGTTAAACGTATTAAATTATGAGAATTTGTTTGTTAATTTTTAAAAAAAACAACTTATTTTTGCTGCAAATTAATCAAATAAACATTTAAATATTATGAAAAAATTATTATTTGCTGCTATTGCAGTATTAGGATTAACAAGTGTAAATGCGCAAGACTCTGTCAACAGTGGAAATGCATTATCAGAAGGTAGTTGGGTGATTGAGGCTAATACAGGCTCTTGGACAACAGGAAGTACGGCTTTTTCTTTGCTATCAATTGATGGTAGTACCGAGTATTCTATAGGTGCAGAAGCAGGCTATTTTGTTATGGATGATTTAGCTATTAAAGGAGGATTAGGTTATAGCGATGCTGACTATTCTGATGGTAGTTTTGTGTATAAAGTAGGAGTTAAATACTACTTAGCTAGTCAGTTCCCTATTGGTGTTGATTTCACTGGAGCATCTTCAAATGGAGAAAGTGCGAGTTGGGTTGGAACTCAGGCAGGTTATGCTTGGTTTGTTGCTGACAATATTAGTATTGAGCCTACTTTAAGATATAATATTACTTTAGATAATATGAAAGCAGAAAGTGCATTCCAAGGATTAATTGGGTTTGCATTACATTTCTAAAGAAAAATAAAATAACATTTTATTAAACCGAAGTATAATAACTTCGGTTTTTTTATGTAATTTTTTAATACATTTACTTCATGAAAAAACTAATAATAATCAACGGCCCCAACCTTAATCTTTTAGGTAAAAGAGAGCCTAATATTTATGGTAGTTTATCTTTTACAGAGTTTTTAGATGAAGTAGTTGGTAAATATCCTGATGTTGACATTGATTATTTTCAATCGAATATAGAAGGTGAACTGATTGATAAGTTGCATGAAGTAGGTTTTAATTATGATGGTATTATTTTAAACGCTGCTGCATACACACATACATCAATAGGAATAGGTGACGCCGTTAAAGCTATTGAAACGCCTGTTGTAGAAGTGCATATTTCTAATACATTTAACAGAGAAGAATTTCGTCATCAATCCTTTATTTCTCCTAATGCCAAAGGTGTTATTCTAGGTTTTGGTTTACAGAGTTATGAGTTGGCTATACAGAGCTTCATATAACACCAGAGCATAACATGCTCTGGTGTTTAAATTTCAAATAAGACCTATTGAACACGTGCTGGTTCAACACTAATGGAATACCAACCAGTTTGATATTCTCTTGTGGTAGATATAGGGCTAACATGGGTTAGAATGACATCATCTGCAAAATTAATAATGACCTCACCTAGTTGATCGTTCCCTTGAGTAAATGTTTTTTGAATGGTTTGCGTAGTATTGGTTTCAAGTGAAGAACCAAACTTTAAGCCAATTTTTTTAAAAATACCATCAGTTGGATCAATTGAAAAATTATTAGCAAATTTTACAGATCTAGTATCCGTTAAAACAGTAGTGGTTGTAAGGTCTACTTCTTCAATTTCAATTTTTATGGATGATGCATATTGATTAAGATCCCAATTGAAAAGTGATAAATCTAGTGGCATGGATTTAAGAGAAATAGAGACCATTTCAAAATATACATTCAAAGCAATATTTTTATATGTAAGGTCAAAAAGTTGGTCAGGGTTAGCAGGAAAATAAGTTATTAACTCTTCTCCAATACCATTACGTCCGTTTATCAAAACTCTTACTTTAAATTCAAAAGCACCACCAGTCCAATTAGATTCCCAAGCCTTTTTGATATATCTATATTCAGGGTCACCAGTTTGATCAGAAATTTTATTGTATGCAGCGGTCGCATCACCTCTTAATGAAAATTGAGTAATATGTTCTTGGAAATCATATTGAAATTGATCTTTAGTATTAGATGGAGTTAAATTATAATATATGTAATCCCTTTGCCAGCCATCTGCGTTTTTATAGATGTTATAGGCATCAATTAACTTTGGATCTATGTTGTTTGCTACTCTAGATAATAATTTAGAGGATTTCTTGTTTGTTGAATTAAACTCAAGTGAGTTATTAAATACATCATCTAAGAATTTAAACTCATAACTATTGTCAGAAGTTTTTAAAATACTTCCTTTTACACTTTTATTCAATTTAAGGTCTAAGTTATTAACAATAATACGTTCATTATCTTTTATTACAACAACTGGAAAGCTTGGTATGTATCTTCCTTTTAGAATGTATTCCTTGTTATCACTTGTAAACATGGGCACATGATTGGTTGTTGTCATGCGAATTGCTACTTCTGGAATTTCATTTTGTATGTCCCACGTATTAGCAGAGAAAGACCCTTCTGGTAATTCAGGAACAAAAATGGTTAAAAGGGGTAGGTTGTTTTCAATTTCAGCTAGTCTATTTTTATCTTTGAAATAGCCCTCTAAAATATCTCTAAAAGATCTATTATTTGACATCTTTTTATTTTTTACTAATTGATAAAGTACATCATAATCTTTATCAAACATTTTAAGGGCTTCTCCTTTAATAAGCTTTCTAATTTCTATATTATCTTTTAAGGCTTGTACTAAGGCTTTGGCAAAATCACGTTTTAATTCCGATTTATAATCGTATTCTACTTTTAATTCAGAATCATCAATGCTGGATAGACTTGAGCTAATATCTTCCCTTTCACAAGAAAAGAATATTGCAACAAACAAGAAAAGAATATTGAAACAAGAAGGCTTTAAAGAATATACTAAGTTTTTTTTCATTATTTTAAATTTTAAAAAATATTAAATATCATTATAGCACTATAAGACCATAATGTCTGAGTTAGCCGAAGTATTAAAGTTTAAAACTAGCGCTAGTTTAAGATTAATCTATGGTGTCTAAATTTAATTTATCATCGGCTAAGTTGATAGCTAAATTTGGATAAATCAAAAGTAAGAAAAATATATTTGTAATGGAAGTAAAGTCTTTAAAAAAATATTGACTTAACCCGTAGTGCATTTAGATAAAGTTGTGCATATTACTAAAATCAGTAAATTGATTTAACCACAAATCAATGACAATGCACAACTTCAAGGCAAATTACGAGAAAATATTAGAAGTATTGAACACAATAGAGTCAAAATCTAATTTTTTACATCAAATTAGAGTGCAAAAATTAACAGATAAAGAATAGATTGCGATTAATTTAACATCAGAGTATATGAGTGTGGATAGAGAGCATCAGCTTTTTAGAATATTACCTGTTGAATTATTAGATAAGATAGAACGTAGTGTTTATAATAGGCGTAAGCGAAAACTGTTTCCATTTATTGAACAAATAAGAGTAAAACTATCAGATTTATTTAATGAATTTGAAGATTATTACTTGATTGACAGTATACCCTTAGAGGTTTGTAAATTATCTAGAAGCACCGTTCTAAAATTAGCAAAGAACAAATCGAAAGTATTCCAGATAAAGGGTATTGCGCTTCTCAAGGGGTGAATTATTATGGCTATAAATTGCATGCAGTATGCTCGGTTAGAGAAGTGTTTAAGAGTTTAGACTTTAGTCCTGCTTCTGTACACGATGTAAACTATTTAAAGGGTATCAAGCATCAACTTAAAGACTGTACTTTAATTGGAGATGGAGGTTATTTATCAGCAGATATCCAATTGAATTTGTTTGAAACTTGTAAGATTAAATTAAATACACCTATGAGAATAAATCAAATGACTTACAAGAAGCAACCTTATATTTTTAGAAAATCCAGAAAACGCATAGAAACATTGTTTTCTTAATTATGCAATCAATTTATGATTAGAAGAAATTACTCTAAAACATTGCAAGGATTTAAAACTAGAGTTTTATCTAAAATAACAGCCTTAACCGTGGTTCAATATATCAACAAATTCATATTAAATAGAAATATCAATAATATTAAAATTAATCTAGCCTAAATGTACTACGGGTTGACTTATTATAAATTCTAACATGTGTTAAAGAACTATATGAATAAAAAAATGCGATTCAAATATTTGAATTGCATTTTTTTATAATTGAGATTTTCTTACAAACTTAACTTATTGTTTTGTTTAATTTATAATTTACTTGTGAGAATTTTAAGAAGACTTTCGTTTAGATTTGTTTTGTATTAATCAATAAAACGAAATCTATTGTGATGAATAAAATTACTTTTATACTTTTTTTTATAAGTTCTTATATTGTTTTTTCACAAGAGAAAAGAGAAACAAACTTTTTTATTGAATCTGATGATGTTAACATATTAAATACACCAAGGTTTTATAGAAATTATTTTTCTGAGTACCATTTAAATGAAAATTGGTTTTTTAGAATGGAAATGTTGGAAAGAAGTAATAATAATTTAAAGTTATACACTTATAGAGCACCCTTTATTGGCTAAATATAAAAAAAGCAATAAGCTTAGTGTTTTATTTGGAACTAAAGTAGATGTGTTAAAAACAGATGGAAAGGTTAATGATGTGTCTTTGTATTCTACTTTTGGTATACAGTATGATGTTTCTAAAAGTACACTATTGGAAGCTAGATTTAATTATAGATTATCAAATGGTACTTCAATAATTCCAGATTATACTTTTGGTTCTAAAACGTCATTTATGGTAGGTTCGAAAATTAAATTTTAAAAATTGTAATTCAATATAAAAACAAAAAGTTCCGATTAAAATCGGAACTTTTTTATATCTAAGTTTCTAGAAATCTAAGCAATTTATATATGAATACATTCATCATAAGCATCAGCAACAGCTTCCATAACCGCTTCACTCATAGTTGGGTGTGGGTGAACTGTTTTTAATACTTCATGACCTGTAGTTTCAAGTTTTCTGCCTAAAACGGCTTCAGCAATCATATCGGTTACACCAGCTCCAATCATATGACAACCTAACCATTCGCCATATTTAGCATCAAAAATAACTTTTACAAAGCCATCTTTGTTTCCACCAGCACTCGCTTTACCAGAAGCAGAAAAAGGGAATTTACCAACTTTAATATCGATACCTTTATCTTTAGCTTGTTTTTCAGTTAATCCAACAGAAGCAATCTCTGGAGAGCAATATGTACAACCAGGAATGTTTCCATAGTCTAAAGCTTCTACATGTTGTCCTGCAAGTTTTTCAACACAAAGAATCCCTTCAGCAGAAGCAACATGTGCTAAAGCTTGTCCAGGAGTAACATCGCCAATAGCAAAATATCCTGGAATGTTAGTTTGGTAAAAATCGTTCACTAATATTTTATCTCTATCTACTACAATACCTACATCTTCTAATCCAATATTTTCGATATTGGTTTTAATACCAACAGCAGAAAGTATAATGTCTGCTTCTAATACTTCTTCTCCTTTACTAGTTTTAACAGTTGCTTTAACGCCTTTTCCAGAAGTATCAACTTTAGTAACTTCAGCCGATGTCATAATATTTATACCACTCTTTTTAAAAGAACGCTCTAATTGTTTAGAAACATCTTCATCTTCAACAGGCACTATGTTAGGTAAATATTCGACAATAGTAACTTCTGTTCCCATTGAATTGTAGAAATAAGCAAATTCAACTCCAATAGCCCCAGAACCAACCACAATCATTTTCTTTGGTTGTTTTGGCAAAGTCATAGCTTCTCTATAACCAATTACTTTTTTTCCATCTTGAGGTAAACTAGGTAACTCACGTGAGCGTGCTCCTGTAGCAATTATAATATTATCGGCACTATATTCAGTACCATCAACGTCAATTTTTTTGCCAGGTTTTAATTTTCCATAGCCATTAATAACGTCAATTTTATTTTTTTTCATCAAAAACTGAACACCTTTACTCATGCCTTCAGCAACACCACGGCTACGTTTTACAACAGCGTCAAAATCTTTATCATATTCTTTAACAGATAATCCATAATCATTTGCATGTTTAAGATATTCAAAAACTTGAGCAGATTTTAATAAAGCTTTTGTTGGGATACATCCCCAATTTAAACAAACTCCACCAAGATTTTCTTTTTCAACTATGGCGGTTTTAAAACCTAACTGAGAGGCTCTAATAGCTGTAACATAACCACCAGGACCACTTCCTAGAACAATAATATCGTATTTACTCATGTGTTATTTTTTAGGCTACGAATTTACGAAATCGAATTTGAATAATAAATTTTAGAAACCTATAAATTTATATCTTTTACTACCTTTGCTTTGCAATATTATTTTATGAATATACCAAGAACGAGTTTTCCAAGAATTGTTATTATAGGTGGCGGTTTTGCTGGAATAGCCTTAGCAAAAAAATTATCGAAACAAGAAGTTCAAGTTGTTTTATTAGATAAGAATAATTATCATACCTTTCAACCGCTTTTATATCAGGTTTCTACGGGTGGTTTAGAACCCGATTCTATTGCGTACCCTATTAGAAAAATTCTTAAAGATTTCCCTAACTTTTATTTCAGATTAGCAAATGTTAATGAGATAGATATAGAAAATAATGCTGTTAAAACAGATATTGGCGATTTAAAATTTGATTATTTGGTTGTTGCTTCAGGCTCTAAAACGAATTATTTTGGCAATTCTGAAATAGAAAAACACAGTATGGCTATGAAAACCATACCACAATCGCTTAATTTACGTAGTTTGATTCTTGAAAATTTCGAGGAAGCATTATTGACTTCAGATTTGAATGAGCGAAATGCTTTAATGAATTTTGTTATTGTTGGTGGCGGACCAACAGGTGTAGAACTTGCTGGTGCTTTGGCGGAAATTAAAAAAGGTATTCTGCCTAAAGATTATCCTGATTTAGACACCCGTTTAGCACAAATTCATATTGTACAATCAAGTGATTGTATTTTAAAAGGTATGAGTGAAAATGCTTCAGCCAAAGCTGAAGATTTTTTAGAAAAACTAGGAGTTAATATTTGGAAAAATGTTCGCGTTACTAGTTATGACGGAAAAACAGTTACAACAAATTCCGATTTAACGTTTGATTCAGCAACTGTAGTTTGGGCAGCAGGAGTTAAAGGAGCTACAATTAAAGGTTTGGATGCAGAACAATTTATTACTCGTGGTAATAGACTTTTGGTAAATGAATTCAATCAGGTTAAAGGAGTTGAAAATATTTTTGCAATAGGAGATATTGCTTGTATGGAAAGCGAAAACACACCTTATGGGCATCCAATGATGGCGCAACCTGCCATACAGCAAGGAAATCAATTAGGTGATAATATTTTAAAAATGATAGAGCAAAAGCCAATGATTCCTTTTACTTATAAAGACAAAGGATCTATGGCAACCATAGGTAGAAACAAAGCAGTTGTAGATTTACCTAAATTTAAATTTCAAGGGGTTTTTGCTTGGTATGTTTGGATGTTTGTACACCTTTTTTTCTTAATTGGCTTTAGAAACCGCATGGTAGTTTTTATAAATTGGGTTTATAATTATATCCGGTTTGATAGAGAAGCTCGTTTAATTATTCGTCCTTTTAAAAAGAATAGAAAGTAGTTACTTAATTTAAAATCGAAATAACTGCTACTGTAAATAACAACTTATTTTAAAAATCATCAGTAAAGTGACGTCTTTCTTTATCTTTACTAAATTTATCTGCATTATATTTTGAAGAACCGCCTTTTGGAATAGATAATGATTGCCAATCTTTACCTTTTAAAAGCTTCCCTAAAAACACCATTTGTCCAATATGGTAGGAGTAATGTGCTAATTGACGGTTAATTGCTTCAGCAACAGTATGTCCTTGGTTTCTAATGTAAATAATGCGCTCTAAATCGTTATTTTTTAAAGGTTTAATAGCTTTAAATAAACAAGCCCAACCACTTTCCCATGAAGCAATAATTTCTTCAAGACTGTTATAATTATTTATAAATTCAGCTTCACGGTTCCGCCATTCTTTTTCGCCATCTTCATTTAAAAAGTTAGTCCACCTACTTAGCATATTACCTACAATATGTTTTACAATTATTGCAATACTGTTTGAATCTTCATCACTTTGCCATTCCATTTGTTCAAACGAAAGTTGAGCAAAAGTTTTGTCGCCTAAACTTTTATAATATTCAAATTGTTTAATAATACTTTCTAAATAGCTTTCCATTTAGCAAATATAAATTTTATTTTTCAGGAATAAACTTTAGTGAAACCCCATTTATACAATGACGCTTACCTGTTGTGTTTTTTGGACCGTCATTAAAAACATGTCCTAAATGCCCACCACAAGTGGCACAATGTTCTTCATCTCTTGAATACCCTAGCTTATTGTCAGTTCCAAAAGCTACATTTCCTTTAATTTCTCTATCAAAACTAGGCCATCCACTACCAGAATCAAATTTATGTTCACTTTTAAATAAAGGAGTTTCACAAGCTTTACAAACATAAATACCAGCTTTGTAGTTTTTATTTAATGGACTTGAAAAAGCTCGTTCTGTACCAGCCTTTCTTAACACATAATATTCCATATCGGTTAGTTGTGCTTTCCATTCGTTATCCGTTTTTGTGATTTTGTATGTTTTTGTTTCTTTCTTATTTGGTTTTTGAGCTGAGCTATTGCAGCTTAACATAAAAAAGGATACTAATAACACGATTAAATTTTTCATAATTGATGTTTTTACTATCAGTCGAGAATATATAAAAAACTTAACGTTTTTAAGATAAAATGATTTTTCTTGAGTGACTAATAAAAAAAAGCGGTGTCTAAAAAATATTCAAACAAACAATTATTGTATTTTTATATCATAAATAAACTATTAACAATGAAAATGAAAAAGATATTTATTCTATTTGGAGTTGCAATTCTAATTTTTGCTTGTGCAGAAAATCCATTTACAGGAAAAAAAACAATGGCATTGGTGCCTAATTCTCAATTATTCCCAACAGCTTTTGCACAATATGATCAGTTTTTAACAGAGAACAAAGTTGTTACAGGAACATCTGATGCGGCCATGGTAACTAGAGTAGGACAGCGTATTGCAGTTGCTGCAGAGCGTTGGTTAAATGCTAATGATCATCAAGGTTATTTGAAAGATTATAAATGGGAATACAATTTGGTTGATGATAAAACCGTAAATGCATGGTGTATGCCAGGAGGAAAGATTGTTGTTTATACAGGTATTTTACCAGTAGCAAAAAACGAGACAGGTTTGGCAGCTATAATGGGGCATGAAGTTGCTCATGCATTAGCAAACCATGGACAACAACGTATGAGTGCAGGAATGGTACAACAAGGATTAGCTGTAGCAGGAAATATTGCTATAAAAGATGAGAAATCTAGAAATGCTTTTAATCAATATTATGGTATTGGATCTCAAGTAGGAGTTATGTTACCATTTAGTAGAAATCATGAAACAGAAGCTGATAAAATAGGCTTGTATTTAATGGCTGTTGCAGGATATAATCCTGATGAAGCTGCTGAATTATGGAAACGTATGAGTGCGCAAAGTGGAGGACAAGCACCACCAGAAATGTTAAGTACGCACCCTTCAAATGAATCAAGAATTGCTAATTTAACAGCATTAGCTCCAAAAGCTAAAGAAGAAGCTGCTAAGTTTGGTGTAAAAACATTTAGATAATAATTTATTATCATTTAAATAAAAATATTTGTTTATTTTTAAAAGCTGTTCATAAAAGAACAGCTTTTTTATTATGGCAGTATTAGAAAAAGGAAGTAAAAAACTTCTTAATGCTTGGGCGTTTTATGATTGGGCAAATTCGGTATATAGTTTGGTTATAGCATCAGCAATTTTCCCAATTTTTTATGGAGCTCTTTTTAGGATAGCAGATATTGAAAAGGTGACTGTTTTTGGGGGAGATATAGCTAGAGCGCCATTAATTAGCTATACAACTTCTATTGCTTTTGTATTTATAGCTATAACAACACCTTTAATTTCTGGAATAGCAGATTATTTAGGAAATAAAAAAATATTCATGAAATTTTTCTGCTATTTAGGAGGTGTTTCTTGTATTGGTTTGTATTGGTTTTCTTTAGAGCATATTTATTTTAGTCTTGTGTGTTATTTTTTAGGACTAGTTGGTTTTTGGGTAAGTTTCGCCATAAATAATTCGTATTTGCCAGATATAGCATTTCCAAACCAACAGGATAGAATTAGTGCAAAAGGGTTTTCTTTAGGTTATGTAGGTAGCGTCATTCTTTTGTTATTTAATTTAGCAATGGTTATGAAACCTGATTTTTTTGGAATTAGTACAGATGTTGATGGGGTAGCAGAAATTAAGGCTATGAAATATTCTTTCGTTTCTGTTGGTGTTTGGTGGATAATTTTTAGTCAATATACTTTTTATCATTTACCTAAAGGTGTTAAGAAAGAAAACCCTAAAAAGCATATTATTCTTAATGGTTTTAAAGAATTAAAATTAGTTTGGAAACAGTTAGGTGAAAATGTAAGACTTAAGCGTTATTTAGGAGCATTTTTTGTTTACAGTATGGCTGTACAAACAGTAATGCTTATTGCAACTTATTTTGGTGAAGAAGAAATAGATTGGGGTACAGATGCAGATCGTACAATGGGTCTTATTGTTAGTATTTTAGTGATTCAAGTCATTGCTATTTTAGGAGCAATGGTTACAGCTAGAGTTTCTAAAATTTTTGGAAATATAAAAACGCTTGTTGTTATAAATGTTTTTTGGGCTATTATTTGTGTGTATGCTTATTTTGTAATTACTCCAACCGATTTTTATATAGCAGCAGGCTTAGTGGGAGTAGTTATGGGAGGTATACAAGCATTGTCGAGATCTACATATTCTAAATTTTTACCAGAAACAACAGACACGGCTTCGTTTTTTAGTTTTTATGATGTTGCTGAAAAAATAGGTATTGTAATAGGTACTTTTCTTTATGGTTTTGTGGCTCAAATAACAGGCAGTATGCGAAATGCAATTTTGTTTTTATTTCTTTTCTTCTTAATAGGAATTATTTTATTGTTTAGAGTGCCTAAAGAAATTTAAAATATTCATATTATAAAATAAAAGAGAGTTTGTATTGATTTTTACAAACTCTCTTTTTAAATATATTACTGTGTAGCAATATTTGTTAAGCCATAATGTTATCTATGATTCTGTAGGCTTTTCAGTTTTTTCAATTGAAATTTTTAATTCATCAGAATCTTTTTCTAAATCAATTTTTATATTGTCACCTTCTTGCAGATTTGATGCTACAATTTCTTCGGCTAAGGCATCTTCAACATATTTTTGAATTGCTCTTTTTAAAGGACGTGCTCCGTATTGCTTATCAAAACCTTTATCGGCAATAAAATCTTTAGCACTTTCAGTAAGTGTTAAGTTGTATCCTAAAAGTTTTATTCTAAGAAGAAGTTTTTCTAATTCAATATCAATTATTTTATTAATATCTTCTTTTTCTAAAGCATTAAAAACAACAACATCATCAATTCTGTTTAAGAATTCAGGAGCAAAAGATTTTTTAAGTGCATTTTCAATAATACCACGCGTATTTGCGTCTTCTTGTGCTTTTTGTGAAGCAGTACCAAAACCAATACCTGTTCCAAAATCTTTGATTTTACGAGCTCCAATATTTGAAGTCATTATAATAATAGTATTTCTGAAGTCTATTTTTCTGCCTAAACTATCTGTTAAATAACCATCATCAAGTACTTGAAGTAGCATGTTAAATACATCTGGATGTGCTTTTTCAATTTCATCTAAAAGAATAACTGCATATGGTTTACGTCTTACTTTTTCTGTTAATTGACCACCTTCTTCATATCCTACGTATCCTGGAGGCGCACCAATTAATCTAGAAATAGCAAACTTTTCCATGTATTCACTCATGTCTATTCTAACAAGTGACTCTTCGCTGTCAAATAATTCACGAGATAAAACTTTAGCTAACTGCGTTTTACCAACTCCAGTTTGTCCTAAAAATATAAATGACCCAATGGGTTTATTAGGATCTTTAAGTCCCGCACGATTGCGCTGAATAGCTTTTACAACTTTAGCAACTGCTTCATCTTGACCAATTACTTTGCCTTTTATAAGCTTCGGTAATTCGGCTAATTTATTTATTTCAGTTTGAGCAACTCTGTTTACAGGTATACCGGTCATCATAGAAACTACATCGGCAACATTGTCTTCAGTTACTATTTCACGATGTTGTTTGGTATCTTCTTCCCATTTTTCTTGTGCTAGTGCAAGTTCTTTTTCTAATCGTTTTTCATCATCTCTAAGTTTTGCAGCTTCTTCATATTTCTGTTTCTTAACAACCGAGTTTTTAGTTTCTTTAACCGTTTCAAGTTGTTTTTCTAATTCTATGATTTGTTTAGGAACATCAATATTGGTGATATGAACACGAGATCCAGCTTCATCTAAAGCGTCAATGGCCTTGTCTGGTAGAAAACGTTCCGTCATATAACGATTAGTTAATTTTACACAAGCTTCAATGGCTTCTGGCGTATAATCAACATTATGGTGTTCTTCGTATTTACTTTTTATATTGTTAAGAATTTCTATGGTTTCTTCAACAGATGTAGGCTCTACAATTACTTTTTGAAAACGACGTTCTAAAGCACCATCTTTTTCAATATATTGTCTGTATTCATCTAAAGTTGTAGCTCCAATACATTGAATTTCACCTCTTGCTAATGCAGGTTTAAACATGTTTGATGCATCTAAGCTTCCTGTGGCACCACCAGCACCAACAATGGTGTGAATTTCATCAATAAAAAGAATAACATCGTCATTTTTTTCTAGCTCATTCATAACAGCTTTCATGCGCTCTTCAAATTGCCCACGGTATTTAGTTCCAGCTACTAAACTTGCTAAATCTAATGTTACAACTCTTTTGTTAAAAAGAATTCTTGATACTTTTCTTTTTACAATTCTAAGTGCTAAACCTTCAGCAATGGCAGATTTACCAACACCAGGTTCGCCAATTAAAAGCGGATTATTTTTCTTTCTTCTACTTAAAACCTGAGAAACACGTTGAATTTCTTTTTCGCGTCCAACAACAGGATCTAATTTGCCTTCTTCTGCCATGGCAGTTAAATCACGACCAAAATTATCTAAAACAGGTGTTTTAGATTTCTTATTAGTTTTACCTGCAGGCGCATTAAAAATGTTGTCTTTTGAAGTATCTCCTTCAGAAGTAGCATCATCATCTTGAAAAGATTCTGATTTTGGTTCTATATAATTATTGTCGTTTGTAATCATAAACTTAAATTGTTCTTTAACATTGTCGTAATCAACTTTCAGCTTGTTTAAAAGCTTGGTAGTAGGATCGTTTTCATTTCTTAAAATACATAGTAGCAAATGAGCTGTATTTATTGAAGTACTTTGAAATAATTTAGCTTCTAAAAAGGTTGTTTTTAGAGCGCGTTCTGCTTGTCTAGTAAGATGTAAGTTCTTTTTTTGATTAGAACTAGTTGATATATTTGGATTAGCCGGACTTAGTATTTCTACTTTACGTCTTAAATGATTTAAATCAACATCCAGTGCATTTAATATATTAATGGCTTTGCCGTCTCCTTCACGTAAAAGGCCTAACATTAAGTGTTCAGTACCAATAAAATCATGACCTAATCGCAAAGCCTCTTCTTTACTAAAGGCAATTACATCTTTTACTCTTGGGGAAAAATTATCATCCATAATAGGGTTCCTTTCTGCATTAAAAATACTAAAACATTTTACTTAAGGCAAAAACTATACCTTAAATTAATGTGAAAGTTGCTAATTGACGAAAAAAACTTTGAAAAATCAAAATTTCACTATGGATACTTATTAACGAAAAAGCAGGGGTGAATTGTTAATAAAAAGTATCAAAAAACAAACATATATCATCTATTCTGACTCATGGAATTAGTATATTAGCATGTTTTGAAATATTGATAAAACTAAATTAAATTATATATGGCAGAAGGAGAAAAATTGATCCCTATTAATATTGAAGATGAGATGAAATCGGCTTACATTGATTATTCAATGTCAGTCATTGTGTCACGTGCTTTACCAGATGTAAGAGATGGTTTAAAACCAGTTCACAGACGTGTACTATATGGTATGCACGAACTTGGTGTTAGAGCGAATACGGCACATAAAAAGTCAGCAAGAATAGTTGGAGAAGTTTTAGGTAAATATCACCCACATGGTGATACATCTGTATACGATGCAATGGTACGTATGGCTCAAGAATGGAGCTTGCGTTATATGTTAATTGATGGACAGGGTAACTTTGGTTCTATTGATGGAGATAGTCCAGCAGCAATGCGTTATACAGAAGCACGTATGCGTAAAATATCTGAAGACATGTTGGCCGATATTGAAAAAGAAACTGTAGATCATAAATTAAATTTTGATGATACGCTACAAGAGCCAACTGTTTTACCAACCCGTATTCCAGGACTTTTAGTCAATGGCGCATCAGGTATTGCTGTAGGTATGGCAACTAACATGCCTCCTCATAATTTAACTGAGGTTGTAAATGGTACTATTGCTTACATAGATGATAATGATATTGAGATTGATGAGCTTATAAAGCATGTAAAAGCACCAGATTTTCCTACTGGAGGAACTATTTATGGTTACGATGGAGTGAAAGAAGCTTTTCATACAGGTAGAGGACGTATTGTTATACGTGCCAAAGCGAATATTGAAGAGGTTGCAGGAAGAGAGTGTATTGTAGTAACAGAGATTCCTTATCAAGTTAATAAAGCAGATATGATTAAGAAAACTGCTGACTTGGTAAATGAAAAGAAAATGGATGGTATTGCTACCATTCGTGACGAGTCTGATAGAAACGGAATGCGCATCGTTTACGTTTTAAAACGTGATGCTATTCCTAATATTGTCTTAAATAAATTATTTAAATATACAGCTCTTCAGTCTTCATTTAGTGTAAATAATATAGCATTGGTTGATGGGAGACCACAGTTATTAAACTTAAAAGAATTAATACATTATTTTGTTGAGCACAGACATGAAGTTGTTGTTAGAAGAACAACTTATGAGTTACGTAAAGCAGAAGAACGTGCGCATATTTTAGAAGGATTAATTATTGCTTCAGATAACATTGATGAAGTTATTAAAATAATTAGAGCCTCTTCAAATGCTGATGAAGCTAGAAGTAATTTAATTGAGCGTTTTAAACTATCAGAAATACAAGCAAAAGCTATTGTTGAAATGCGTTTGCGTCAGTTAACTGGTTTAGAACAAGATAAATTACGTTCTGAGTATGATGACATTATGAAAACAATTATCGACTTAAAAGATATCTTAGACAAAAAAGAGCGTCGAATGGATATCATTAAAGGCGAGTTAGAGGTTGTTAGAGATAAATATGGCGATGAACGTCGTTCAACAATTGAATATGCGGGTGGTGATTTAAGTATTGAAGATATGATACCTGATGAAAAAGTAGTTATAACTATTTCTCATGCAGGTTACATAAAACGTACTTCGCTTTCAGAATATAAAACTCAAAATAGAGGAGGAGTTGGTCAAAAAGCATCTACAACTCGTAATGAAGATTTCTTAGAGCACTTATTTGTTGGAACTAACCATCAGTATATGTTGTTCTTTACGCAAAAAGGAAAATGTTTCTGGATGCGTGTTTATGAAATTCCAGAAGGTAGTAAAACTTCAAAGGGTAGAGCAATTCAAAATCTAATAAATATTGAACAAGATGATGCTGTAAAAGCATTTATATGTACTCAAGATTTAAAAGATGAAGATTATATAAATAGTCATTATGTTATTATGGCTACTAAAAAAGGACAGGTAAAGAAAACGTCATTAGAACAATATTCTAGACCAAGAACTAACGGAATAAACGCCATTACTATTAAAGAAGACGATATTTTATTAGAAGCTAAATTAACCACTGGAGAAAGCCAAGTTATGTTAGCGCTTAAATCTGGTAAAGCCATTCGTTTTGAAGAAGCTAAAACACGGCCTATGGGACGTGGTGCGTCTGGAGTAAGAGGTATCACTTTAGCAAATGATAAAGACGAAGTTGTTGGTATGATTGCTGTTGATGATATGGAAAGCAACATTCTTGTAGTTTCTGAAAATGGATATGGAAAACGATCTAAATTAGAAGATTATAGAATTACTAATCGTGGAGGAAAAGGTGTTAAAACCATTTCAATTACTGAGAAAACAGGCAATTTAGTGTCTATTAAAAATGTTACCGACGAGGATGATTTAATGATTATTAATAAATCTGGTATTGCTATTCGTTTGGCTGTTCAAGATTTAAGAGTTATGGGAAGAGCAACTCAAGGCGTTAAATTAATTAATTTAAAAGGTAATGATTCTATTGCGGCTGTTGCAAAAGTAATGCATGATGAAGATGAAGTTAATGATGAAGGCGTTGAATCTATTGAAAACACTGGTAATGTAGATGGTGGCACAACTCTTGATAATAATCAAGAAGAAGATATGAACACTGAAAATTAAATTAAATATTATTAAAATGAAAAAACAAATTATTATAGCTTTAGCATTTTCAATAAGTGCATTTTCATTTGCGCAAAAAAAAGAATTGAAAGCGGTAGAAAAAGCTATTAAATCTAACAACTATGCAGAGGCTAAAGCAGCTTTAAAACAAGCTGAAGGTTTAATGTCTGCAATGGACAAAAAGAGTAAAACAAAATATTACTATTTATTAGGGAAAGCGTTTTATGCAGGTGGTGCTGGATCAATGGCTGATGTTGATAAGGCTTTAGAAAGTTTAGACAAAGCAGAAGGGGCTTACGAAACTGAAATTGCTGCTTTAAAACAGGAAATGGTAAATGGATTTTTAACTAAAGGTAATGAGTCTTACGAGAAAAAGGATTTTTCTAATGCTTCTAAATATTTTGAAAAATCATATAGATTAAGTAAAAAAGACACATTGTTTCTATACTATGCAGCAGCTACTGCTGTAAATGTTCAAGAATATGATAGAGCTATTGATTTGTATGAAGAACTTAAAGGTTTAGGTTATACAGGTATTAAAAAAGAATTTTTTGCTACCAATAAGGAAACTGGGGAGGAAGAACTTTTAGATGAAGCAACAAGAGATCTTTATGTTAAAGCTAAAACACATATTAATCCAGGTGAGCGTATAACAAAGTCTAAAAAACCAGAGATTGTTAAAAATATAGCGCTTATTTATGTTAGTCAAGGAAAGGATGAAAAAGCTATTGAAGCCATGAAAGCGGCAAGAGCAGAGAGTCCTGATGATATTAGTCTAATTATTAGTGAGGCAAATGTTCAATATAAGATGGGTAATGTAGCTGAATTTAAAGTTCTAATCAAAAAGGCTACAGAAATGGATCCTGAAAATGCAGAACTTCAGTATAATTTAGGTGTTGTTTCGGCTGAAGCAGGAGAAAACGAAGAGGCTAGAGGTTATTATAAGAAAGCAATTGAAATTGATCCTAACTATATTAATGCATATATAAATTTATCTGCCTTAGTTTTAGCTAGAGAGCAACCTCTTATTGAAGAAATGAATGGTTTGGGTACTTCAAAAGCAGATGATAAAAGATATGATGAATTAAGAGAAGAACGACAAAATATTTACAGAGAAGCTATTCCTTATTTATCAAAAGCTTTAGAGATAGATGATAAAAACTTGAGTGCTGCAAAGACATTAATGAATATTTACAGTATTTTAGGAGAAACAGATAAGTATAAATTAATGAAAGAAAAGGTAGAAGCTTTAGAATCAAACTAATATTTTCTTCTTTACTAGTTAATAAAAAGAGCCGCTAAAAGCGGCTCTTTTTATATCACTTTTTTAATGACACGTAATTTATGTGTATGTGTATTTTTGTCTACATTATAAATACCAGAGTGATCTAATCTATCAATTCTAACTTTGCCGTGAGCATGTATTATGTAATTGTCTTTCATAATAATACCAACATGAATAATATTACCTTCACTATTATCAAAAAAAGCTAAATCTCCTGGTTCGCTTTCTTCAATAAAGCTTAAAGCTTCACCCTGCGTAGCTTGCTGTGAGGCGTCACGTAATAGTTTGTAACCGTTAAGTTTATAAACCATTTGTGTAAAACCAGAACAGTCAATCCCAAAAGGTGTTTTTCCTCCCCATAAATAAGGTGCATTTAAATATAGAAAGGCGGTTTGTACTAAGTTTTCTTTTGCTATTTTTCCTTCAACAATATTACCATCGTGTGTATGGTTTAAAATAGGTAAACCGTTAATTGTAGAGCCTAGTACAATAGGGTGTAATTGCTGATTTTTATCTTCTATAAATTCAACTAAATCAATGCAGATTTTCGGTGTTTCTTTATTTAATAATTTGTATTGCTCTTCTGTAGTTTCTATATATTGTTTATTATCAATCCAGCCTTCGTAAGAATCAAAAGCAAGTCTTATTTTACTCCAATTTTTGCGTTGTTCTAAAATTTTAAAAAAATCGCCATACAATACTTGAGACACAAGCTCACTAGTATCTGAGGCTTCATTTCTAAGAGGAACAATACTTAAATTACAAATTCCGTACTGCATTAATTAATAAGCTTAATTACGTTCTATTACAATTGCAGATGCACCACCGCCGCCATTACAAATAGCAGCTGCACCAATTTTACTGTTATTTTGCTCTAAAACATTTAATAAAGTGATTATAATTCTAACACCAGAACAACCTAAAGGATGTCCTAATGATACAGCTCCGCCATTAATATTTACGTTACTATCATTAAGCCCTAGAATTTTCATATTAACTAAACCAACTACTGAAAAGGCTTCATTAAATTCAAAAAAATCAACATCATTAATGTTTAATCCTGCTTTGTTTAATGCTTTAGGTAAGGCTTTTGCTGGGGCTGTTGTAAACCATTCTGGTTCATGAGCAGCGTCAGCATATCCTTTTATAGTAGCTAAAACTTTTAACCCTAACTCGTCTGCTTTTTCCTTACTCATTAATATCATAGCACCTGCACCATCATTAATTGTAGATGCATTAGCAGCAGTTACGGTACCGTCTTTAGAAAAAGCTGGACGTAATTGCGGAATTTTGTCCAGTTTTACATTGCTAAATTCTTCATCTTTTGAAATTATTAAAGGTTCTCCACGTCTTTGAGGAACTTCAACAGGTATAACTTCGTTATCAAATTTACCAGCTTCCCAAGCAGCAGCAGATCTAGTATATGATTGTATGGCGTAAGCATCTTGATCTGCTCTAGAAAATTCATATTTACTAGCACAGGCATCTGCACAAACTCCCATAGCATTTTGGTCGTAAGCATCAACTAAACCATCTTTTTGCATACCATCTATTAATGATGTTGATCCAAATTTAGTACCTGTTCTAGCGTATAGATAATGAGGAATTAAACTCATGTTTTCCATACCACCAGCTACAATAATATTGGCATCGCCCAAGGCAATTGCTTGAGCGGCTTGCATAACTGCTTTCATGCCAGAAGCACATACTTTATTAATTGTGGTGCAAGGCACCGTGTTAGGTATACCAGAATAAATAGCTGCTTGTCTTGCAGGAGCTTGCCCAGTACCTGCTTGAACAACATTACCCATAATCACTTCTTCAACTAATTCTGGGTTTAAATTAATTTTATTAAGTGCACCTTTTATAGCTGCTGCACCTAATTTTGGTGCCGAAATAGTAGATAATCCACCCATAAAACTTCCTATTGGAGTTCTAGCGGCAGCAACAATAACAACTTCTTTATTCATAATTAAATTAATTAGTTTAGTTGTAGGCGAAAATAATGATTTTTTAATAGATATTTGAAAGATTCACTTATTATAAAGAATGGTTGTAGCTTATAATTTTATTACATTTGAAATTAGTATTATAAGTAATTGTATTACTGCTTATGAAATAAAATATGTAAATGAAAGACTTTATAAACAAACTATACAGAAACCATTCTTTAATTTATAAAGGGCTTTTGTATGTAACTACCACTGTTTTAATAGTGTATTTGTTTCCTAAAAGCGGAAAGTTTAAATATAATTTTGAAAGAGGAAAACCTTGGCAATCTGAAAATTTGTATGCCCCTTTTGATTTTGCAATTAAAAAATCTGAAGAAGAAATAAATGAAGAGAAAAAGGTTATTACCAATAATTCAGTTTTATATTTTAATGTAGACAAAGCAATAGTAAATAGGGTTAGAGAAGAATATAAAAATGAATTTAATAATGTTTTTCATGATTCTATTTTTAAAAATGAATTACCTAGAATATATAATTTAGGTGAATTAATTATAGATGAATTATATGCTTTTGGTATTTTAAATGAAAACTATGATTTTGATGATGAAAAACCTGTAGTTATTTTAGATGGAAGAGTAGAAAAACGACGTACGTTATATTCAAATTTGATAAAGCAAAATACCGTTAAAGAAACTATTGCTAAGATATTATCTAAGAATAATTCAAATGGTTTGAAAACCACGTTTATTTCTTTATTTTTTGATTTAGTTGAACCTAATTTAGTTTTTGATAAATCTTTTACAGATAGGGCTTTAAAAGAAGAACTCGATAAAATTTCTTTTGCAAGAGGAAGTATAGAAAAGGGAACTTTAATTGTTTCTAAAGGAGAAGTTGTTGAGGGAGATAAGTTTCAGAAATTAAATTCGCTAAAATCTGAATATGAATCTCAAGTATGGAGCAAGACTAATTATATATGGGTTTTATTTGCTTATACTTTATTAGTAGCATTAGCATTGCTAATGTTGTTACTCTTTTTAAGAAAATATAGAATTTCAGTATTCGAAAATAATACAAAAGTTACTTTTATATTTTTCAATATATTTTTAATGATATTAATTACAACATTAGTAATTAATTATAATGCTAAATATATTTATGTAGTTCCTATTTGTATTTTACCATTGGTTTTTAAAGCTTTCTTTGATGCTAGATTAGGCTTGTTTGCTCATGTAATTACAGTATTGCTATTAGGATTTATTGTGCCTAATAGTTACGAATATATGTTTTTGCAAATAATTGCTGGTATTGTGACTATATTAACAGTTTCTGAGCTTTATAAGCGTGCTAATTTGTTCATTTCTGTCGGACAAATAACATTGATTTACATAGTAGCTTATTTTGCCTTTTTTGTAATTCATGAAGGTGCAATTGAAACTATTAAATGGGAAACCTTTATTTGGTTTGTTTTATGCGGATTAGCAACCTTGTTTGTTCAGCCATTAATTTATATTTATGAAAAACTATTCGGATTAGTGTCTGATGTATCGCTTTTAGAATTATCAGATACCAATTCAAAGTTATTAAAAGAACTTTCGGATAAAGCACCAGGAACATTTCATCATTCATTAAATGTAGCTAATCTAGCTGAGTCCTCAGCAAATGAGATAGGAGCAAATGCTATGCTAGTTAGGGTAGGAGCTTTATACCATGATATTGGTAAAATGAAAAAACCAACTTATTTTACAGAGAATCAATCAACAGGTATTAATCCACATAATGAATTGTCTTCGAAAGAAAGTGCAAGAATTATTACCAATCATGTTATTGATGGTATTGAAATAGCTAAAAAAAATAATTTACCAGATAGGGTTATTGATTTTATTCGAACACATCATGGAACGAGTGTTGTTTATTATTTTTATATGCAAGAGAAAAAGGATTTTGAAGATGTTGATAAACTAGATTTTAGTTATCCAGGTCCAAAACCATTTAGTAAAGAAACTGCTATTTTGATGATGTGTGATAGTATTGAAGCAGCTTCAAAGAGTTTAAAAGATCCTACATCTACTAAAATAGATGCATTTGTAGAAAATATAATTGATAAACAAATAGAAGAAGGGCAGTTTTTAAATGCCAACATAACTTTTAAAGAAATACAGTCTATAAAAAAAGTTTTAAAGCATAAGTTGGCTAATATCTATCACTTACGAATAGAATATCCAGAATAATAAAAAAAAAGTAAAAAAAGTAAAAAAATTGTTTGTGTCATAAAGGAGTAAAAGTTACATTTGCATCCGCATTTGAGATAAAATGCTTAGTTCATATAAAAATAACGGAGAGGTGCCTGAGTGGCCGAAAGGAGCGGTTTGCTAAATCGTCGTAGGTGGAAACACTTACCCAGGGTTCGAATCCCTGTCTCTCCGCAAATTTTTAAGAAATTTAGATAGCCAATTCGGGGTGTAGCGTAGCCCGGTTATCGCGCCGCGTTTGGGACGCGGAGGTCGCAGGTTCGAATCCTGCCACCCCGACACTGTTTTCGTAGAAACATAAAAACTACGGGCTCTTAGCTCAGCTGGATAGAGCACCTCCCTTCTAAGGAGGCGGTCGAAGGTTCGAATCCTTCAGGGCTCACATCACAACCTCACTAGTAATAGTGGGGTTTTGTTGTTTTTATAAGGTTTGTGATGGATCAAGGATCAAGGGGGGATCAAGACGGATCAAGACTAATTGTTGTGTTTAAGCAAAAATTGTTGTTAATCTAAAAAGGAAGAATTCTATATTTCTCACGCCTCTAAACTGTGCCCTAAAAGCTTTGATTTTGGCATTAAAGGATTCCGCAGAAGCATTGGTGCTTC
>JBNKOE010000020.1:0-1635 GCA_050294475.1 Algibacter sp.
CCTCATTTATTGATGGATAGTCATAAATATCTAATTTATAATCCAGTTCTTGAAGAAATTGGAATCGCTTATTTATATGTGAATCAAGTTCTTTTATCATAAGTTTCAAATGTGCAGTATCGCTCCTTTAATTAATGCCAATGGTAAGAATATGGGGTGTTTGGCATTTCGAAGCACCATCTTATCAAACCGCTATATATTTTATTAAATGTACTCATGTCAAAATTTACCATAATCCGCCAAATGACCTATATTTATTGTTGTAAGCCGTTATTTCTTGAAGAATTCTAATCCTTTTTCATTTATATAGCCTTGTTTACCCTTTTTCACTACAAGAGCATATCCATTTTTAAAAGGTTCTACATCATCGTAAATTGGCTCGATTTTTATCGTTTGGTCAATATTAACTAATCCAATCCCTTTTGAATCATTGCTGAATTTGAAATAGTCCTTATACTTAAATTTCTCAAGGGTTGAAAACTCCATAGGCACCTTGATTTCTCCTGTTTTGTCGCAGTACCCCCATTTATCATTGCCGTTTTTTACATAAAACCCATTGCCATCAGAGGGCATATTTAAACCGGTATAATCAAAAGGAATTATAACATTGAATTTATTGTCCAAAACACCCCATTTGCTTTTTAACTCTGACAAATATTTCCCTCTCTCGTAAATTAAGGAGTCATATTCGTTTTTTAGCAAAACAGAAAAACCTTTATCCATAACACCCCATTTACCATTTTTCTTAAACAACTTATTTCCATTAAATTCAAGTTCAATGAGGTTATCATATTCGAAAGCTAATTTTTCAGTATTATTCGTTGTGATTATTCCCCACTTATTATTTTTCTTAGCTAAAAAATATGGAGGTTCTCCATTGCCAAAAAACGATTTTATATCAGTATCAGAATAAATTAAACTGTCATATTGTGGCTCTATTTGGAAACCACTCTTTTTTATTTTAAAACCAACCTTGTTATTTGCTTTAATCAGTTCGACTTTGTTTTTAAAAGCACCAGTTTCTATATCATCATCTACAATAAAAAGACGTTCTGGCCCTTTTTCTCCAAAAATACTTTTGCCAACTATATCAACAAAGTCCTCTTTTCCATTTATGAAAACTTGCAATCCAGTTACAACAATCTCTTTGTTTGTAGTTTTATCCATTGCGTAGTAACCTTGAAAGTATATTCCAACTGAATCATATTTTGATTCTAAAATTTCTTTTCCAGTTTTGTCAAGGAATCCCCATTTATTATCTCTCTTAAAAGCTGAATATCCACGATTAAACGGAATGACTTCTTGATAAACTGGTTTAATTTTCACTGTTGCAGTACTATCTGCAAATCCCCATTTCTCTTTATACCTGTACGGAACTAATTCAAAATCTTGTCCGTAACTATTAATCAGGGTGAAAAACGTAAAAATCAGTATCTGTATTCTTCTCATAATCAAAGTTTTATTATACGCAAGGTGTTTTCCCTAATGGCTTATAACGGTAAATTGTATGAGTAGTGGCAGATTGCGTGGCACTTACCTGTCAAACCGGCAAGCAGTTTGAGCGGGCTACAGACCTTGATATTTAGCACTTTACCTGCCATTACTTATACAAAATGTTGGCATTAGTTAATTCTA